>JBEKRP010000011.1:0-66695 GCA_049518595.1 Steroidobacteraceae bacterium | reverse complement strand
GCAGCCGATGCACTCGCGGCCACCTCGGTGGCCTCGCGTTCCAGCTCCTGCAGTGCGGTGCGCTCGAGCTGCTTGAGCTCCGCGGTTTCGGCGAGCGTGCCCTGCCCTGCCGCCAGCTCCACATCGACCGCGGCGCAGACTTCAACGCCTTGCGCAGTCGCGCGGCTGCTCAGAATGACCGCATCGGGTCCCTGTTCTTCGCGGATGGCCCTGAGCGCATTGCGCATATCGGCCGCCACGTATCGTTTGATCTTCATCAGAGCTGCATCTCCTGCTTAACGACCGACCGCCGCCACCAGGCGAACGCGCCGGTTGTCGGGAATTTCGTTCCAGGCCAGCACGTGCAGGCCCGGCACCGTCGAGCGCGTGAAGCGCGCCAGTGTGGTTCGCAGTTGCGGCGCAACCATCAGCACCGTGGCCTCGCCCGCGGCCTCCTGCCGCACCGTGGACTCAGCCAGCCGCGCCTGCAGTCGCTCGGCCAGCCCCGGCTCGATCGCGGCATTGCTGCCGCTCTGACCTTGAAGCGAGGCCTGCAGCAGCTGTTCCAGTTCAGGTTCGAGCGTGATCACCGCCAGCTCGGCGCCGCTGCCGACGATGTCCTGCACGATCTGCCGGCCCAGCGCGATCCTGACCTGCGCTTGCAGCACCGACGGATCCTGGGTGCGCGCGGCGTGCTCGGCGAGCGCTTCGACGATCGCGCGCAGATTGCGGATTGGAACCCGTTCGGCCAGCAGGCCTTGCAACACGCGCACCACGACGCCGAGCGACAGCGTCTTCGGCACCAAGTCTTCAACCAGCCGCGGCGCGGTCTTGGCCAGACCGTTGAGCAACTGTTGCACCTCTTCGTGACCGAGCAGTTCGTGCGCATGCGTCTGGATCACATTGCTCAGGTGGGTGGCGACCACAGTGCTGGCGTCCACCACGGTGTAGCCGAGTGTCTGGGCGTGCTCGCGCTTGGCAGGCTCGATCCAGACCGCTTCCATGCCGAAAGCCGGATCGCGGGTCTCGATGCCCGGCGGCTTACCGTACACACGGCCCGGATTGATGGCGAGTTCGCGGTCGGGATAGACCAGGCCATCGGCGATGGCGACCCCGGCCAGACTGATACGGTAGGAATTCGGTGCCAGCTCGAGGTTGTCGCGGATGTGCACCGACTGCACCAGGAATCCCAGCTCTTGCGACAGTTTGCGGCGTACACCGCGGATGCGCGCCAGCAGCTCGCCACCCTGGGCCTTGTCCACCATCGGCACCAGCCGGAAACCGACTTCCAGTCCGATCAGATCCACCGGCTGCACGTCGTCCCAGGACAGCTCACGCTGCTCCGCATCCGCAGCGCTTGGCCGCGCGGCTGGCGAGGCCGCGGCGGCGGTCGCGGCACGCTTGGCGCCGCGCTGCAGATACCAGGCGCCGGCACCGCAGGCGCCGCCGAACAGCAGGAACGCGACGTTAGGCATGCCGGGTATCAGACCCATGACGCCGAGCAGACTGCCGGCAACCGCGAGTCCACGCGGCTGCCGGAACAGCTGCTTGGTCAACTCGCCGCCCAGGTCCTGGGCGCGCGACATACGTGTCACGATGATGGCGACGCCGGTCGACAGCAGCAGCGCCGGGATCTGCGCCACCAGGCCATCGCCGATCGTCAGCAGCGTATAGACCCGGGCGGCCTCGGTGAAGCCGAGGCCATGGCTCAGTGTGCCGATGGCAAGACCGCCCACCACATTGATGATCAGGATCAGAATGCCGGCGGTCGCGTCGCCGCGCACGAATTTGCTGGCACCGTCCATTGAACCGTAGAAGTCAGCTTCGGCGCGCACTTCCGCTCGCCGTACCCGCGCTTCATCCTGATTGATGAGGCCAGCATTGAGATCGGCATCGATTGCCATCTGCTTGCCGGGCATCGAGTCCAGGGTAAAGCGCGCACTGACCTCGGAGATGCGGCCGGCGCCCTTGGTGACCACCACGAAGTTGATGATCGTGAGAATCGAGAACACGACGATTCCGACCGCGTAGTTGCCGCCGACCACGAACTGGCCGAACGCCTCGATAACATGCCCCGCAGCAGCGGTGCCTTCATGCCCGTGCAGCAGCACCACGCGCGTCGAGGCGACGTTGAGCGCCAGGCGCAGCAAGGTCGCGAGCAGCAATACCGTCGGGAAGATGCCAAAATCGAGCGGCCGGGCGATATTGACCACCGCCATGACCACCAGCACCGACAGCGCGATGTTGAACGTGAACAGCACGTCGAGCGCCACCGGCGGCAACGGCAACACCACCATCGCCAGGACGGCCAGCAGCAGCAGCGGCGCACCGACACCCCGCTGCAGCATCTTCAGCAATCCGGTCCATGGAGCTGCTGCCGCGGCGGTGTCATTGATTGCAATTTCAGCCATGTTTCCTCAATGGAGCAATTCTTGTGCCGCCGGCAGCGACAGATTCCCGGCGCGCAAGGCTCGACTAATGCGACGCGGGTCACAAAAATCGCCCGCCGCTCACTCCTCCGGCAGCTCGACGCGCGGCTGCGCGGGCGCCGGTACGCCGCGCCGGCGTGCGGTGCGCAACTGATAGACGTAGACGAGAATTTTTGCGACCGCGGAATACAGCCGCGCCGGAATTTCGTCACCGAGCTCGCAACCGGCATGCAGCGCGCGCGCCAGCGGCGGCGCCTCGACCAGGGCGACCTTGTGCTCGGCCGCGATCTCGCGGATGCGCAGGGCGATGAGATCCCGGCCCTTCGCCACCACCACCGGCGCGCGCATGCGCTGGTCGTCGTATCTGAGCGCCACCGCGTAGTGCGTCGGATTGGTGATCACGACGTCGGCCTTGGGCACTTCCTGCATCATGCGTTTGCGTGCGATCAACTGCTGCGTCCGGCGCACGCGTGACTTGACCTCGGGACTGCCCTCGGTGTCCTTGTGCTCCTCTCGAATCTCTTCGCGACTCATTCGCAGCGATTTGTGGTGCTGCCAGATGGCGAGCGGCACATCGACTACGGCGATCGCGGCGAGCGCGCCGCCCAGCGCGATCAGCGCTGTACCGACCAGCGACAGCGCGTGGCCGATCGCCGCCCGGGTCGGCTCGGCGCCGAGACCCGAGAAGCTATGGAACTGCTTCCACAACAGCACCGTCGCCACCAGCGCCACGACCATGAAGCGCGCCAGCGATTTGACGAGCTCGATCAGGCCGCGAATCGAGAACACACGCGCCAGACCCGACGCCGGATTGAGTCGGCCAAAGTCCGGAACGAGGGCCTGGCTGCTGAAAGTCCAGCCGCCGATGGCCAGCGGTGCCAGCACCGCGGCCGCGAGCAGCAGCCCCAACAGCGGTGCCGCGGCGAGCAGACCCCGCACCGCCGCGTGCTCGAACTGCAACAGCATTCGGGCGTTGTCGAGCGCATCACCGCGACCGAACGACAGTCCATCGCGCATGATCGACAGCAGACGACTGCCGGTGACGGATCCCAGACTGTACAGGCCCAGGCCGCCGGTCAACACCACCGCCGCGGCGCCCAGATCGCGCGAACGCGGTACCTTGCCCTTGGCGCGCGCCTCATCGAGCCGCTTCTGAGTCGGACTCTCGGTCCGATCGCGATGGTCATTCCCGGCCACGGCGGTGCTCCTATGCGGCGCCGCCCAGCGCGCGCAGGAACTCGAATGCCGAGTTCAACAGCTCCAGAAAACCGGTCTGCATGCTGGGCAGTCCGAGCCACACCACCACCAGTCCGAATACCAGCGTGACCGGCAGACCGACGGCGAACAGGTTCAAGCTCGGTGCAGCGCGGCTGGTAACGCCGAAGGCGAGATTGATCACCAGCAGCGCCGTCATCCCCGGCAGTGCGATGCGCACCGCGCCGAGGAACATCTGGTTACCCCAATCCGCCAGCGATTGCATTACCTGCGGCGAGAACGCACTCGGCCCGATCGGCAGGCCGTGGAAAGTTGCGACCAGGGTTTCAATCAGCGCGACATGGCCATCAAGGGCGATGAAGGTAAGGGTCCCGAGTATCACGTACAGTTGCCCGAGTGCGGGGCTCTCGACGCCGCGCAACGGATCGATATTGAAGGCCAGGCCCAGACCCATGCCATTGGCGAGCAGCTGACCACCCAGGTTGAGCGCGTCGAACATGAGCTGCAGCGCAAATCCCATCGCCACGCCGATGACGAGCTGCTGCACGGTGGTGATTACACCATCGCCTGACAACAGCGTCGGGCCGTCGAGCTTCGGAATCAGCGGCAGAGCGACCAGGGTGATCGCGCCGGCGAGCACGATGCGCACGCGCGGCGGCACATAGCTGGCCCCGAACAGTGGTGCGACCATGAGGCAGGCGCCGATGCGCAGGAACGGCCAGAAGGCGACCCCGATCCAGCTCTCGATCTGTGAGTAGGTATAGACCGGCATGGTCCCGTCGCCGCCACCTTGGGTTGAAGCGCCGGCTAAGGGCTCAGCCGATCAACGACGGAATGCTCTCGATGAGCATGCGCGTGTAGCTCACCAGTTGCTTGAGCATCCACGGGCCGGCGATCATCATTGCCGCGGCCATGCCGATCAGCTTCGGAATGAAGGACAGCGTCATTTCGTTGATCTGCGTCGCGGCCTGAAATATTCCGACCAGAAGACCAATCACCAGTGCGACCAGCAGCAGCGGTGCCGCCAGCAGGACGGTCATCTCGAGCGCGCGCTGCGCGATTGTCATTACGGTTTCGGGTGTCATGCGGTGATCTCTTTGCAGTGGTCGGCGCCGGGGGGCTTCGGCTCAGTGGTAGAAGCTTGAAGCCAGCGAGCCCATGACCAGCGTCCAGCCGTCCACCAGCACGAACAGCATGAGCTTGAATGGCAGCGAGATGAGCACCGGCGACAGCATCATCATGCCCATGGACATCAGCACGCTCGCGACCACCAGGTCGATGATCACGAACGGAATGAACAGCAGAAAGCCAATCTGGAAAGAGGTTTTCAGCTCGCTGGTGACGAATGCGGGCGCCAGTATCGTCAGCGGTACCTCCTGCGGACTGGAAAATCCCTTGCCGCCGGACATACGCACAAAGGCCGCGATATCGCTTTCGCGTGTCTGCTCGAGCATGAAAATCTTGAGCGGCCCGACGCCGCGCTCAAGCGCCGTGGTGGTATCGATGGTGCCCGCCATGTACGGCATGACGGCATCGGTGCGGACTTTGTCGATCACCGGCGACATGATGAACAGGGTGAGAAACAGCGCCAGACCGATCAATACCTGGTTCGGCGGCGACTGTCCGGCGCCGATAGCCTGGCGCAGGATCGACAACACAATGATGATGCGCGTGAATGCGGTCATCATCAGCAACGCCGCCGGCAGCAGCGTGATCGCCGTCATCAGCGCCAGCAGCTGGATCGTCAGTGTATAGGTCTGGCCCCCGCCGCTGTTCTGGACCGCGAATGCAGGTATGCCCGGCGTCGCGGCCGTCGCGGCCGTCGCAGCCGTCGCGGCTTGCGCCATCAATGGCAGTACCAGCGGCAGCAGCGCCAGCACTACTGTGAGCGCCAATCGGGGTTTCGGACGCAGGCGATGCACCGGCGGCTCGATGTTCATTTGCCCAGGCTCTTCAGCAGCAGGGACTTGAAAGTCGGCCGGGCGGCGGTCCCGCTCGCAGGCGCCTCGCCAAGCTGCGGCGTTGACGTGGCATGCATCGGCGATGGCGGCTGCTCGAGCACATGCAGCATGCGCACATTGCCCGGCGCCACGCCGAGCAGTAGCTGACAGTCGCCGACTCGGACCAGCACCGCGCGCTCGCGCGTACCGAGCGGCAATTGCGCCAGCAGCTCAAGGCTCGAATTGCCGCCGCCGCCGCTGAAGGCACGCATGCGCCGCGCCAGCCACGCGGCCGCAAGCACCGCGGCAAGTACTACCAACAGTGCCACGGTCACGCGCAGCAGCCCGCCGGCGGGACTCGGCGCCGACTGTTGCACCGGGGCTGCGAATGGGGTTGCCGAGGCGGCATACAGCATGCGGCTCGCCCCGCCGATCGCCGTCAGCAATCCCAGCGACAAGCGGGCACGGCGCGCGGCGCAGCTGCGAGCAGTGGCGTTCAAATGAAAGCGGCTCCGTACAATTTGACGATACGCGCGATGAGGAGCAACGCGCATGCCACCGAGCACGAGATGCGGCTAAGTTGTTCTACGGATTTGATTTGCGGCGATCCGCCCGATGTGATCCGGATCACAGCGGTGGTCGATGCCGGATATTTGGCGCTGTGCCGCGACCGCGTGAACTGCCGCGCGATGGCTGTCGCCGAAGTCCGACAGATCGAGCCTGTCTTTCGCGCGCCAGTGCATCGGCGTCAACCGAATCGCATTTCGACCGCTGTGCTCCCCACGACTCGCAGTCCCGAGGCTGCGGCGAGCTTGAGAACGTTATGGAATATTCACTGGAGGCAAGCTTATGAGACTCACGATGCTTCGCTACGCCGCGTGCACCGCCTTGGCGGCAGCGGTCGCTGCCTGCGGCGGCGGCGGCTCCGATTTATCGTCGATGGGCAGTTCCGGCGCCATGATCCAGTCGGCCAGCGTGCCGCTCATCGTGAGCGATGCCTCATCCGATGACTGGGCGCTGGTAGGCGTCCAAGTGCTGAGCATTGCCCTGGTGCCGCAGGGCGGCGGCGACAATGTGACGGTATTCACGGCAAGTTCGGATGCGCCGTACCTGAATCTCGAGCAACTCGATAATCTCGGTGAGATTTTGGGTAACGTCTCCGTGCCGGTGGGCACGTATACAGGAGCGGTGGTCACCGTCGGCGGCAATCCCGGCGACGTATTACTCACCGTGGCGGCGGACCCGGAGGCCGGCTTCGCGGGTGTGGCGGGATCGAGCATCCCATCCGCCGCTATCCAGATCCAGCACACGATTGGAAGTGGCTCCAATCTCACGGTGCCAATCGACGTCAACTTCGATTCACCGCTGGTCGTCAACTCGAGCGGCACGCCGAACGCCGCACTCGACCTGGAATTCGATCTGTCGCATCCGGCCTTCATCGTTGGCCACCAGCCGCCCGGTGCCGGCACCACGCTGTGGGCGATCAATTTCAACGGCCCGGTGCGCCGCCATCCGATCGCCGATATTACGCGGCTGGTGCTGCGTCACATGTATGGCAACGTGATGACAGTGGCGAGCGACGGCTCCTCGATCACGATCACCAAGGACTACCCATTGCTGCCGGTGGCATCGCCGGAGACGGCGGTGGCAAGCACGCAGCAGCTGACAATCCTCGTGGATGCCACCAACGGCACGCTCTTCTATGATGTCGACGCCAAGACCAGCACGACTATCACCAGTTTCTCCAGCGAGACCAACCTGGCTGGCAAGTACGTGCGAATTGCGGCCCGATACCAACAGAATGGCACGCTGGTAGCGACCCGGATCTGGGCCAGCAACACCTTCAACGATGTCTGGTTGAGCCCGGAGGGTCACGTGTTGCACGCCAACACCACCAATCAGACCATCACGGTCGCGAATGAATCGGGTGTCCCGGTACTGCTGCAGATCGACGCCAATACGCAGTTCTATTTCCGCCAGCCCTGGTCCGCGGTCGCCGATGCGACGCCGATCGGCACCGGCACGGCGTTCCTGGACGCCGGCGATCTGGTGCGCGGCTTCAAGGTGCACGCCAGTGTGGTCGATCCGCTCGCCACACCGCTGGTGGCGCAGAGCATCGACATCGAGACGGCCGCCTACTCCGGCGCCATCTCAATGGCGAATGCGACCGGATTCACCTACACGCGCGACTACCCGCATGTGTCCGATGACTACGTCGTCACGCTTGACTATATCTCTCCGAGCAGCGCGAACGGTGACGACTCCAATGGCAACCCGATCATGGGGTTCAAGTACTGGAACTTCGCCTTTCCGACATTGTTGACCGACGGCAGCATGGCGGTGACCGACTTCATCGCTGCCACCAGTGGCATGGTCAGCTTCGGCGGCAGCGCGCAGCCGGTCGCTGTGGTTGGCCTGAGCGCGGCCAGCTGGGCCGATCCGGCGAACCCGACGGGTTGGAGCGCACCGTGGACGGTACTGGCACCGGTGCCGCTGCCGCTGGCGCTGGTCGCAACCGGCATCGCCGGCAATGCCTTTAGCATTGCGGTGGCCAATGGCACGCAGCCGGTCACCGTGGATTTCAACGACACCAGCGGCTCGGCGACCCTGGTCTACCAGGTCGATCGTGTCGGCAATATCGTGACGGTGAGTTCCGTGGATATCACGACCTCGAGCGGCCTGACGACCTTCACCAATGCCCTGACCGCCGGCACGCCGGTCAAGGTCTACGGCATTGCGCAGTCCGACGGCACGCTCAAGGGCTACGTGGTGATCTACTTCACCGGCGTGGCGCCTATGAGCTGAAGCCGCCTCGTCCGCGCGAGCGCGGATCAAGGCCAGATACGTAACACGACATTCAGCCCCGACGGTCACAGACCGTTCGGGGCTTTCTTTCGCACTGTCACAATATCGTATCGCTCATGCGTAACGCAGCGGCCGTGCGAGCTTGCGCGGGTCATCGGCCAGGGCGTCCGGGAAATGTGCCACGCCTACCGGAACGCGAACCCGCTCACCGCGCTTGAAGTAATGCGGCCGCCGGCGGTTTTCCCAATACAGCCTGACGGCGGAAGGCATCGATTACGTGTACCAATAAAAGGGATACACATGTCAGTAACTCATCGCGAGTAAACCGGCGCTCAATGTCGCCATCACAATCGCTCCACGAACGGAATTTATCGACGATCCACGCGGCCAGGCCCACCGGCGAGTAGAAATGTATCGTCCATGCCGAGCGTCCAGCCTGCGCCGCGGACAACCGACGGCTATCGCGTCGCGCGCGGTCGCCGTCGTAATTCCTCAATGTCCGCTGGATCAACGGCAATTCGGAATGGCTCAATTCGCATCTGTCGCCCGAACAGGCTCTTCAGGTTTCGTATTGATCGTGGCGACGGAGCCAGGCCATGGGTCGTGGCAACCCCGCTTCATCACGGCCCTTCGGAGCTAGATCCATGTAGTGATAAGCGCCGTTCAACATGTCGAGCCCGCGTGCGTAACACGAATAGGTACGAAACACGTCGCCCCCCTCATCCTGGTAAAAGACGCTGATCCCGGGCGCTTCCTCGCTCGGAAAGCCTCGCTTGTGGAAATTGTAGATAAAGTCACGTTGCTGCATTTCCTCGGGTGTGAATGAAACTCCAAAGTCGTGATTGAAATCGTTGGCGAACGACGACACCCATTCGAATTGCCAGCCGAGGCGCTTCCTGTAGGCTTCCAATTTCTCCACCGGCGCTCTGGAAATTGCGACCAACTGTATATCACGATGCTTCAGATGAACCGTGATGCCGTTGAAATTGTCCGCCCAGAACGAGCAACTTGGGCAACCGGCCTCCCAATCTGGCCCAAACATGAAGTGATACACCATGAGCTGGCTGGACCCTCCGAACAGCTGCGCCAGGGTTACCTTTCCGTTTAGGCCATCGAAGACATATTGCTTCTCGACTTTCACCCATGGCAGCGCACGCCGTTCCTCACTGAGCCGGTCGCGCAGCCGGGTGAACTCCTTTTCCTTGGCGAGATGCGCCTTGCGCGCGACCAGCCATTCGTCATTGCTGACAATCTTATGCTTCTGCATGGAATGCTTCCTCAGCTGAAGGGCAGGTTATCGCCGCGACACACTCCAGGTCGTCGCAACCACACTCGGGCGCGCGTTCATAAAGTCGCTCACAATGATTTACTTTCTTTCGACGCTTCAGTCACAAAAAGACCGAGCAACGTCGGCCAGCCGCCGTCGACATCTTTGCGCATGGTTTCGCCTTCGGCCGCACCCATGCGTTCGAAATTCCGATGCTCGAGTTCGACTCGGGTGCGGCCGTCGGTTTCGGCAATAAATCGCACCGCAACCTCCGAGGCGAGCGCGACCCGCGCATCCGGTTTCCACGCGGCGCTGATCTCCCAGGTCACGACGAAGTGCGCACCCGGTTGCCAAACGCGCACGTGCCCCACGATCACCTCGCTGCCGTCCTCGCATTTGGTGTACCAGCGTCCGCCGACAAACGGCTCGATGAACGATTCCCGGATCGGCGTGGCACCGATGCCATGCGATTTCGGCCACCAGCAATCAATGCGCGCCGTGAATACTTCAAAAGCCCGTTGCGGAGTCGCCTGCACGACTACGGATTTACGTACCGGCGCGATGTTGACAGTTGGATTCATGGTTTCTTCCTCAGCGGTGGCGTCTTAGGCCTTTCTGCTTCGTCTTTGAACGCTTCAAGCGCGCCGTCCCAGAATCCGTCGAGCCAACGCCGCAGCTCCCCGAGCCCGGCCGGATCGATGTAATAGACTCTGCGCGCGCCTTCGGATCGATCTTCCACAAGCCCGGCGTCCTTCAGTATTTTGAGATGCTGCGACACAGCGGGGCGACTCACCGGCAATCCCTTGGCTAGTACGCCCACCGACTTAGGCCCGCTGCGCAGTCGCTCAAACACCCGACGGCGTGTGGGGTCGCTCAAGCATTGCAATGCTGTTCCGTAAGACATGACTTACGGTAAGCTGTAACTTACATGATGTCAAGGATTGCGAAACATTCCGGGTACCAGGGGATTGAGCGACCGCTTTCGGGCAATTCAATGACGGCTTCGAATGACCGGTCTATTCGGTGACGGAACTTTTCTTGCCGACTTGGCTCGGAATCCGCTGCCCAGGAAAGGCCCAGCCATGGCGCGCGTGCACGCCTGCCGCACAAGAGTGCACAATGTCGCCGTGACTAGACGCACCGGGAGCGCCGATCTGCCGCTGCATGGCGGCCACGTGCCGTCGTGGCTCGCCGCGCGCATGGCGGCGCTTGGTCGTGTCATGACCGAGGCGATCGTTCATCACTACGGCCGCGACGAGCTGTTGCGCCGGCTCGCCCATCCGTTCTGGTTTCAATCCTTTGGTGCTGTCATGGGCATGGACTGGCACTCCTCGGGCATTACCACCAGCGTTGTCGGCGCGCTGCAGCGGGGGCTGGCGCCGATCCGTCACGAGCTCGGGGTATACGTCTGCGGCGGCAAAGGTCTACGGGGCCGCGAGACTCCCGCGCAGCTCGCCCGGCTCGGCGATGAGACCGGGCTCGACGCCGCGGCCTTGACGCGCGCCAGCCGGCTGGTGGCAAAAATCGATGGCGCGGCCGTCCAGGATGGCTTTGATCTGTATCTGCACGCGTTTATCGCGACCTCGGCAGGCCGCTGGTGCGTGGTGCAACAGGGTATGAATGAGCGCCGGCGCGAAGCTCGACGTTATCACTGGCTGTCGGAGCGTCTCGACAACTTTCTCGACTCACCGCATGCCGCGATCGAGGGTCGCAATCAGGGCGTCATCGTCAATCTCGCGGATGCGCGGGCGGCACGCAACCGAGCTGCGAGCCTCGAGCTCGTGCTCGGCGGACCGGATCGCACCGTGGCGATATTGCGGCGCCTGCGCGCATCAGGCGATGCGGCACTCAGCCTGTTTCCGCATCTCGATCCGCAGATCGAGCCCGCGGGGCTGCTGCCTCACCTGCAGCTGCCGGCACATCACGACCTGCGGGCATCGGATGTGGTGCTCAGGCGCCTGCACGCCGCGCTCGGCGCCGCGGCCGAGCGGGGACCGAAGGATTTCAGCGAATTGCTGCTGACATCGGGCGTCGGAGCGCGCACCGTGGCTTCGCTGGCGCTGGTGGCTGAAGTGATCCATGGGGCGCCGTCGCGCTTCTCCGACCCGGCGCGATTCTCCATGGCGCACGGCGGCAAGGATGGGCATCCGTTCCCGGTACCGCTCAAGGTTTACGATCAGACGATACGCGTGCTCAAGCAGGCGGTAGCCCGCGCCAGGCTCGGAAATGACGACAAGCTATCGGCGGTAGCGCGCCTCGATGCGCAGGCGCGCTGGCTCGAACGAGCGGCGGCAGCCGGGCCCAGCTTCGACGCCTTGATGGGCGACGAGCGCTCGCGCTCGCCGCAATATGGTGGACGGACGGTTTCCGGAGCGGCCCGCGGCCTGGCCGCCAGGCTGAGGCGCAGCTCCTAGCCGAGCGCGGCCTGCAGCGTCTCCATTTCGGTCTGCGACTCCAGCATGATGCGCACGAAAGCGGAGTCGGTCAGTCCCATCGCCGCCGCCGCCGGCATCTTGACCAGCGCCGCATCATCGGCGGCGTTGTTTGCCATCTGCGCCGCCAGATTCACCGTGACGATCAACAAGTCCTGCAGGTCCGCCGGTCCACCGTGGCAGCGCTCGATCTCGAGCTGGCCGCCCACGGCCACCGCAATCTCTTCCGGCAGCTTCCAGTTCTCAATCAACGCCTGGCCGATACCCGGGTGCCAATCGCGCAATACGGCGTCATCTACGTGGACGTTGCTTGCGTCCTTGGGTGTGCGCGCGATGATGTAAACCTTGCCGATGTTGTGCAGCAGGCCGGCCAGCAGCGCCTCATCGGGGCGCATGAGTCGTGACTCCTTGGCCATGGCGTGCGCCAGGGCGGCTACACGCACGCCCTCCCGCCACAATCCCTCGAGATCCCTGCGGATATGCGCCAGCTCGGCGGCGTGGCGCACTTGCGCCGTCGCGTACGCCAGCGCCGCGGCGCGGATGCTGTCGTGACCGATGCGGGTGATCGCAATCTTCAAATCGGTGACGCGCGAGCCGCCGCGGTGTAGCAGCGTTGAATTGGCCATGGTCAGAATGCGCGCCGCCAGGCCGGCGTCGGAACTGACGACGCGCGCAATGCGCTCGCTGGTGATGCTGTCATCGCTCAGCACATGCTGTACGCGCGCGACAGCATCCGGAAACGAGGGCAAATCGACCCGGCCCGCGGACAGTTCCCTGGCCAGATCGCTCAGAAACTGGAACGGCGATCCGCTGGATTCGGACTCCGCAGGCCGCGATCTGCTCGTCGCTGACACGATGGGCTTCTCCGAAAATCTACTACCGCCTGTAGTATCGGCACGCGACCGCTATTCTTGAGGCCGGCTACTTCAATTGACGAATTCGTTCGGCCGGGCTGATGACGTCGGTCAGACGGATGCCAAACTTGTCGTTGACCACGACCACCTCGCCATGGGCAATCAGCGTGCCATTGACATAGACGTCCAGGGGCTCGCCGGTCGTCCGGTCGAGCTCGACCACAGAGCCTTGGTTGAGCTGCAGCAGATTGCGGATGCTGACTCGGCTGCGTCCAACCTCCATCGACAGTGTGACCGGTATATCCAGCACCACATCGAGGTTCAGTTCACGGTTTGCGCCGGCTTCCGGCGCATCGGGCTTCAGATTGCCCAGTGGCGCCGGCTGCGGTTCGGTCGCATTCGCTGTCACGGTACTCATAACTTTCCACCTATCACGACATTACTTAACACCGGCGGTTTGTGCCGCGAAATTCTCTGTGTGACCTTGACGGCCTGCTGTCCGCGCGAGGCGCCGTAGCTGCCGCGCAGCACCGGGACACCTTCCGCGTACAGCGTCACGTTACCGTCGAAATCGCAGGGAATGACGTCGCCGGGCTTGAGGTCCACCAGCCGCCCGACCGACAGCGAGCTTCGGCCCAGCACCGGCACAATGTCGACCTCGGCCTCCTCGATGTCCTCGCGCAGCGCATGGGTCCAGCTGCCGTCGCGATCCATGCGATCGCTCTGCACGCCGGAATCGAGCTGGTCGCGTATCGGCTCGATCATCGCGTACGGCATGGTCACATGCAGCTCGCCGCCGCCGCCTTCGAGCTCGACCTTGAATGAGGTTACGACCACGATCTCGGATGGACTGACAATATTGGCAAAGTGCGGATTGATCTCGGAGTTCAGATACTCGAGGCTGACGTCGGCAACGATGTTCCACGCTTCCGTGAGATAGGCAAAGGCCTGACGCAGCACCATCTGGATGATGCGGCCCTCGGTCATCGTAAATTCGCGGCCTTCGATTTTGGCGTGGCGGCCGTTGCCGCCGAAGAAGCTGTCGACGATGGCAAATACCAGTGTGGCATCGAGCACCAGCAGTGCCGTGCCACGCAGCGGGTTGAGCCGGATCAGATTCAGGCTCGAGGGCACGTGCAAGTTCTGCGCGTATTCACTGAACTTCTGCACTCGTACCGGCGCGACGCTGATCTGCGGGGTGCGGCGGATCATATTAAAGAGCCCGATGCGGAACTGCCGGGCGAAGCGATCATTGATCATCTCGAGCGTCGGCATGCGGCCGCGGACCAGTCGCACCTGCGTCGCAATATCGTACGATCGTACCTCGGCGGGATTCTCCGGCGGCGGTGTGGTCGGCACCGCGCCGTCGTCGACGCCCTTGAGCAGGGCGTCGATTTCATCCTGATTGAGAATTTCGGCGCCCACACTCATTGGATGACGAAGCTGGTGAAATACACCGCTTCGATGAGCTTGCCATTGCCGCCTTCGCTGTCGAGGACCTTGCGGATGATCGCGAGCGTCGCTGCGCGCAGCTTCTCCTTGCCATCCACCGTCATCAGCGTGGCATTATCCTGGCCGGAGAACAGCATCACGAGGTCGTTGCGCACGGCCGGTTCGAAATTCTTCAGACTCTCCATGACCGCCACGTCGCGCGACATCGCCTCGACCGTAACTTGCAGGTAGCGCGCGCTGCCTTCGCCGCCAAAATTGACCACGAATGCCGGATCAAACTTGTAGTAGATCGGTGCCGCATGCGGTGCCGCCGGTTTGTTGGTCGCGGCCGCGCCCTCGGGCTGGGCACTGGGCTTGAAGGCAAACCAGGCGCCCGCGCCGCCGCCGCCCAGGATCACGGCGATGACGATCCAGAGCAGCTAGCCCGGTTTCTTGGGTGTGATCGGCTGCACCTTCGGTGCAGGTTCTTTCTTGGCGGGTTCGGAAGCCATGTTCGGTGGTGCTCGCTGCGTTGCTGACGATCAGTTCAGGGTGCTCTTCACCAGAGCAAGCGTTGTGCCAGCGCGACTTTGCTGATAACGACGGAAATCTGTCGCTGCCGCAGTGCACATTCAGGCGTACTCATCGACCAATCCGAGCGGATGGACGGCCGTGACTGCGACCGGTTCGACAGTTTGCGCATGGGCGAAAGCTGCGCGAAGCGGAATCGCGCTGGCTTGGGAACCCGGTCGCGGATCCTGCTGCACATTGGCCTGGCCCAGGGTCAGACCACTGCTGGCGAAGATCTCCCGCAGGCGTGGCACGGTCTGCTCGAGCGCGACACGCGTCTCGGCGTGCGCCGCACTGAAGCTTACGTTGACCTGCGACTCGCGTACATCAATGCGCACCTCGACCGGACCCAGATGTTCGGGGGAGAGTCGCAGGGTCGCGCTCTGCACGTCGTTGTTGACGAACCAATGCACCTGCGCGGCCACCGCTTGCGGCCAGCCGCCATTGGCGAGCGGTACGGAAATCGTGGCTTCGACCGCCGGAGTTTGCGTGGCGCTGTTGGCAAAGCTGTGCACCAGCTCGGGCAGACCCGTGGAGTCCGTCATGATCGACGGTTGCGCGGTCGGGGTATCGGGATTCACGCTTTTGGCCTGTAGTGGTGCGGACTCGTCGGGGAATCCGGCGCCACGAGCAGTAGATGAGTTCGCCGCATCGAGCGCCGGCGGCGGCGCATCGCGCGCTTGCTGTGATGACGCGAAGACCGCCGAAGTGTTGGCGGCGCCGACCACGGCCGCAGACTCGGCCGCGGGCGCAGAGTCGGCCGCGGGCAAGCCCGCGCTGAATTTCGCTGCGGCGCCGGCCACGGCCATAGCCGGTTCGCTGTCATCGCCTGCATTCGCCGGCGCGCCGCTGGCGCCGTCGGTTGCGGTGCTCGCGCCTGCGTAGCTGCCCAATTGCATGCCGCTGGCGGCAAGCAGCATCGCCAGCGCCACCGGGTCTGTCGGCACCATCGACGCATTGTAGATCCCGGCCGTACGCCCGCCGCCGCTGGTCTTGGCGGCAGCCCTGCCGCCGCCCGCTCTGCCCGCCTGAGCGCCTGCGGAGGTTATCGAGTTCGCCACGGTCGGGCTCAGCTCCGACGATGCATTCGCGCTGATGTCCGGCCCGCCGGCGGTGACGGCCGGGCTCGCACCGCCAGTCACGACGGCCGCAGTTGTGCTGCCGGGGCGCTCGCCAGTGCCGGTGTTGATGCTGTGACTGGCGTCGGCCGCGCCATCCGCGTCGGCCTGGCTGCTGTCCCGGATGTGTGCGTCTGCTGCTTGGTCACCCGAATGCACGGCCTCGGCCATCGCCGAGGAAAAACGGGAACTGGATGCGGGGCTCCAGCCGGGGTTTGAGCCGGAGCTGGATGAGCTGCGCGAGGCAGGCGCCGCGCTGACACCATCCGAGCCCGCATTGCCTGCGGCCGCAACTGTGCCTGCTGCCGGAGCGGGGTTGCCGCCGGCGATGCTCGCGCCGGCGCTGGCGGACGACGCTGTCGACACTTTGCCCGACATCACCGTGCTCCGCCCAGTCGCTGGGCATGCTCGTCCGATTCTTTCTGGCTGCGGCGCTCCTCGAGCTTCTGGTCCTCGGAGCGCACGTTGGCAATGACTCTGCGCACCGCGCTTTTGCGCGCTGCCGCCTCGAGCCAGCGGGCGCGGGCGCATTCGCAGTCGGCTTGCAGCTGCGCGATCACGCCGTCCTGCTGCCGCACCGCCTCGCCCAGTCGGGCGATGAAAGTCTGGTAGTCGCGCATGCCGGTGACACCCATGCTGGCAGCTGCGCGCCGCCGGAACATGTCTTGATATTCGCGCAGATAGCGCTTCAGCTCGACGCAGCGACGCTCCGCATCCGCCAGACGACCTTGTACGCTGGCCACCTCGGCCGCGCACCCACGCTCGACCTCGTCCGCCAGTGCGCCCACCGGCTCCAACCGTTTCGATCGCTTCACTTACGTCCTCATTTGGGTCTGGGGGCTTCGGACGTCTCCGCCATCGTCGCCGCCAGTTGGGCTGTGCTGTCGGCGAGGCTCACGCGCTCGCGCATATCCTGGCGCAGATAGCTCTCGATCTGCGGCCAACGCGCGATTGCCCCATCGATACGCGGATCGCTGCCGCGCTGGTAGGCCCCGATGATGATCAGATCGCGGTTGTGCTCATACAGTGCCGTTATCTGCCGAAAGCGGCGTGCCAGCTCGAGTTGCGGCTCAGGCATGATGTCGTGCATGACACGACTGACTGATGCTTCGACATCGATGGCCGGATAACGCCCGCCATCGGCGATCCGTCGAGCCAGCACGATGTGGCCATCGAGCACCGCACGTGCGGCGTCGACGATCGGGTCGTTCGGGTCGTCGCCTTCCGCCAGCACGGTGTAGAAGGCGGTAATCGAACCTTCACCGGCGATTCCATTGCCGGCGCGTTCCACCAGTTGCGGCAGGCGCGCAAATACCGAGGGTGGGTAGCCTTTGGTCGCCGGTGCCTCGCCGATCGCCAGCGCGATCTCGCGCTGCGCCTGCGCGAAGCGCGTCAACGAATCCATGATCAGCAATACGTTCCGGCCGCGGTCGCGAAAGTACTCCGCAATCGCCGTGGCCAGCCAGGCGCCGTGCAGCCGCATCAGTGGCGGGTAGTCGGCCGGGGTCGCGACGACGACCGAGCGCGCCAGACCCTCGCGGCCGAGAATACGTTCGATGAATTCCTTCACTTCCCGTCCGCGCTCACCAATCAACCCGACGACGATGACATCGGCCGCCGTGTAGCGCGCCATCATGCCGAGCAGCACGCTCTTGCCGACTCCGCTGCCGGAGAACAAGCCGACACGCTGGCCGCGGCCAATCGTCAGCAAGCCGTTGATCGCCCGGATGCCGACATCGAGCGGCTGCGTGATCGGCTGCCGCAGCAGTGGATTGATCGGAGCGCCGGTGAGCCGCACGCTGGCCTCGGCTTCGATCGGACCCTGACCGTCCAGCGGCCTGCAGGCGCCGTCGACGATGCGGCCGAGCAGCTTCGGTCCGACTCGCACGGTGCCGGCGTGCGTGCGCGGCACCACCCGTGCATTGGGTTTGAGCCCGTGAATGTCGCCGGTCGGCATCAGATAGAGCCGCTCGCCGGCAAAACCGACCACCTCGGCTTCGATACGCGAATCGTCGGCGCTGACGATCTCGCAGCGATCACCCACCGCAGCCTGACAACCGGATGCCTCGAGCGTCAGTCCGACCATGCGCGTCAGACAACCCGCCACCACCGGCGGCGGCACGTCGCTCAGGCGTTCCTGGTAGCGCGCCAGGGCGCGCGTCCAGCGCCTGGCCGCCGGCGCGTACATCGCATTCATCGCGTTGCCTCACCCGCGGCGGCGCTGCGCTCGTCGCCGAGCACGGCGGCAATCGCGGCACCGAGACGCTGTTCGAGCTGCGCGTCGATGGTCGAGCTCTCACTGGTCACGCGGCAGCCGCCGCGCGGCAGAATCGGGTCTTCGGTGATGCTCCAGGCGCGCTCGCTGGTGACTTCAGCCAGCCGCGAGCGCACCAGTTTCGCGTCTTCCGGATTGAGATGCACGCGCACGTCGCGCGCTGTGACCGGCAGCAGCGACACTGTGTCGCGAATCACCGCGATGATGTCGTCTGGATGTATCTTGAGCTCGCGGCGTACGATCTGACGCGCGATCGCGCCCGCGAGCATGGCCAGCTGCCGCTGCACCTGATCGTCCACTTCGGCGAGCGGCTTGGCCATGAATTCGAGGATCGAGCCGAGGTGTTGCACCCGGCGATCGCTCTCCGCCAGCGCCGACTGCTGCTCCTGCAGCACGGCCGCCAGGCCGGCCTCGCGCCCTTCGGCATAGCCCTTGTCCCAGGCCTCGCGCTCGATGACGTCGAGGTCGGCGCCGCGGCGGCGGCGCGCGACCACCGGTCCATCGATCGGCGGCAACTCCCACACCGCAGCGCCCGCGACATCAGACATATTGCTCTCCGCCTTTGCCGCCCAGCGACAGACGGCCTTCGTCGGCCATGCGCTTCGCCGTCATCAGAATTTCCTTTTGCGCCGCCTCGACCTCCGAGAGTCGCACCGGACCCTTGGCTTCGAGGTCATCCTTCATCATCTGTCCGGCGCGTTCCGACATATTCTTGAAGAATTTCTGCTTGAGCGTCTCGTCCGCTGCCTTGAGCGCAGTGATCAGCTTGTCTCCCGGCACTTCGCGCAGCAGCTCCTGCATGCCGCGATCATCGACCTCGTTCAGATTCTCGAACACGAACATCAGATCCTGCAGCTTCTGGCTCAACGGTTCGTCCACCTTGGCGATCTGGGCCATGATCGTGCCTTCCTGTGCGGTGCCGATCAGATTGAGAATCTCCGCCGCCGCCTTCGGTCCACCGAAGCCGCCGGCAGTCTTGCCAGGGCCGGCGCCGGAGAACTGTTTCTCGAGCACCTCGTCGAGCTCGTTCAGTGCCGTCGGATGCACACCGTCGAGGGTCGCAATGCGCATGAGAATGTCGGCGCGCATGCCTTCCGGCAGGTGTGTCAATACCTCTGCCGCCTGATCCGAGTCGAGGTAGGACAGCACGATCGAGATGATCTGCGGATGCTCGTAACGCAGCATCTCGCCCACAGCTTTCGCCTCCATCCACTTGAGGGCTTCCAGTCCGCGGCTGCTACGGCCACGCAGAATGCGGTCGATGACTCCGCCCGCCTTGTCGGCGCCCAGCGCCTCGTTCAGCACCTTGCGGATATATTCATCAGTGCCGACACCGAATGAGGTCTGCTGTTCGACAGTGGTGGAAAACGTCGACAGCACGGTCGACACCTCTTCGCGCGACACGGCAGACAGCTGCGCCATGGCGGCGCCTACGCGCTGCACGTCCTTCGCCCCGAGATGCCGCAGCACCTGCGCGGCGTCCTGCTCGCCCAGGGCGAGCAGCAGAATAGCGGCCCGGTCAACCCCCGAGCGCGACAGCTGGCCTTCACTCATTGCTCGCCTACCCAGGTCTTCACGACCTGCGCCACGCGTTTGGCATCCTGTGTGACCAGACCGCGCGCCTGCACCAGCTGCTGCTCATAGGCGAGCGGCTGTCCAGGCGCCGCCGACGCCATCGGTCGTTCGTCCTGAGCGCGGCCGCCGGCCGGCAGCAGCTCCGGCGCCGCGGCCGACATCACGTGACTGGAGAGATTCTTGATCAGCGGCCGCAATACTCCGAGCGCGAGCGCCGCCAGCACCAGCGCACCCAGAATCAGGCGCGCCACGTCGCGTACCCAGGGCCGCTGCCATAGCGGAATCACTTCCGGTTTGAGCGTCTCGGTGAGCTGCGGCAGGAACGGCTGATTGACGACGTTGACGCTATCGCCGCGGGCTTCGTCGAAACCGACCGCGTCCTTGACCAGGCGCGTGATGTCATCCATCTCCGCTTTGGTCAACGGCCTTTCGACGGCTTTGCCGTCGGCCCCGACCTGGCGAATGTTGTCCACCAGTACCGCTACCGTCACTCGCTTGACGCGGCCGGCTGGCTGCCGCGAGTAGCTGACGGTACGATCGATCTCGTAATTGCGCGTGTTCTGCCTGGATGTGTTCTCCGGCGTTGACGCTGCGGCCGCGATGGCGGCGGCGTTACCGTTGGCAGCGGCGCCTTTGGCGGCGACGCCTTTGGCGGCGGCGGCGCCCGCGGCCGTGCCGGCCGGCTTGGTGTTGTCGAGCGCGGTGGCCACTCCGCCGGCGGGCGGCTGGTTGGTCAACGCGCCTGGAATGCCGCCGGACGCGGCGCTACCCGAGCGCGAGACCTCTTCCGCGCTCTGCTCGCTGCGCACGATGGCGCTCTCGGGCCGGTACTGCTCACGCGCCTCCTCGGTCGCGCCCGCGTCCAGATCCACCGTGACCTGTGCATGCACCCGGCCATCGCCCACCAGCGGCGCAATCAGCTGCTCAATGTGCTCGATGTAGGTGTCTTCGACGCGATGCGCGGCCTCGAACTGTTCGGCGGTGATCGCCGCCTCGGAATTCCTCGGCGACGACAGCAGCCGACCCTGCTGGTCGACCACGGTCACATTATCCGAGTCGAGCTCCGGGATGCTCGATGCCACCAGGTGCACAATCGCCGAGACTTGTTCGGACTGCAGCCGGTTTCCGGGACGCAGCTGCAGCAGCACTGACGCGCTGGCCGGACGCCGATCGCGTACGAACGCTGACTGCTGCGGCAACGCCAGGTGAATGCGCGCCGCCTCCACCGCCTGCAGCGATGAAATCGTGCGCGCCAGCTCGCCCTCGAGGGCGTACTGGTAGCGGGCGTTCTCCATGAACTGGCTGACGCCGAAGCCCGGATCCTTGCTCATCAGATCGACGCTCGCGTTCTTGCCCTGCGGCAGTCCCTGTCCCGCAAGTTTCAGGCGTGCGTCGTGCACCCGTTCCGCCGGCACCATGATCGCGCCGCTGGCGTTGTCGAGCCTGTACTCGATCGAGGCGGTCTGCAGCGCCTGCACGACGCTGCTCGCATCAGCGTCGGACAGATTGCCGTACAACAGGCTCCAGCTCGGTCCCCGCCACCACAGCACCACCGTGACGCCGGCGGCTACGGCTGCGGCGATGCCCAGCAGCAGCATCAAGGGCCGGAGATTGAGACCGACGCGGCCGGAGAAGGCCGCAGTCTGATTATTCGCCATAACCTGTTCCCATCAGCCGATCAGATCGACATGTTCATGATGTCCTGGTACACGCTGACCAGGCGGTTGCGCACCTCAGTCATTGCGCGAAAGGAGACCGAGGCCTTCTGGCTCTCGATCATCACGCGCGCCAGGTCGACCCCCGAGACGCCGCGCTCCCAGGCATCGGCCAGGGCGCTGGCGCTCTGTTGACTGTGATTGACCGAATCGATGCCCTGCTTAAGCAGATCGCCAAAGGCCGGCCCGGAAGCCGCGCCGGCGCCGCCGGACGCGCTGGCCGCTGCTTGCGCGGCCGGCTTGACGCCGGCCCCCGCTTGCACCGACATCGAACGGATCTGTGCCAGCACCTGATCGATCGCGACGTTGCTCACGCTATACTCCCGGCCATCTGGACCTCATTCGACAAATCAACTCCGGCAGCACGCAGTCGCGCGAGCTTGTAGCGCAGGGTGCGAGCGCTGATGCCGAGTTGCTCGGCCGCTCGTTCGCGGCTGGCATGCGCACGCAATGCCTCGAGAATGATCTGGCGCTCGGCCAGCGCCAGTGAATCTGCCAGCGCGCCGCCGGGCAGGCAGGCCGGGGCTACCAACGCGGGCTGGTTTTGCGGCATGTCTACAGTCGCTGCACCATGCGACGCGGCCGCGCCGGCGGCGCGAGTCTCGGCGCCCGCGGGCTCGAACGCGATATGAGCGGCGCGAATCAGGTCGCCCTCGCACAGCACCAGCGCTCGCTGCATGACGTTTTCCAGCTCGCGTACGTTTCCAGGCCATTCATAGGTCAGCAGCAGTTGTGCCGCATCAGGCAGCAACGCCGGTATGCGGGCACCGGGCTTGCAATGCGAGGCCAGCAGGCGCATCGCCAACGGCAGCACGTCGTCACGCCGCGCGCGCAGCGGAACCGGCGTCAGTGGAAACACGTTCAAGCGGTAATACAGATCCTCGCGGAAACGCCCCGCGGCGACGTCGGTACGAAGATGGCGGTTGGTCGTGGCGATGACACGCACGTCCAGTCCGATGGTCTGTCTTGCGCCCAGGCGCTCGACCTCACGCTCCTGCAGTACACGCAGCAGCTTGGCTTGCAGCGACAACGGGATCTCGGAAATCTCATCCAGCAGCAGGCTGCCGCCTTGCGCTTGCTCGAACTTGCCGGGATGAGCCGATTGCGCCCCGGTGAAGGCTCCCCGCTCCCATCCGAACAGAATTGCCTCGAGCATGCTGTCCGGGATCGCGGCGCAGTTGACCGCGACGAACGGCTGGGCGGCCCGAAGGGAATGGCGGTGCATGTAGCGCGCCAGCACTTCTTTACCGGTGCCCGATTCGCCCGCGATCAGCACCGTGCATTCGCTGCGTGCGACGCGACGCGCCAGCTCCATCAGCCGCATGGAGACTTCGGCGCAGGCCACAGGCTCGTGAACGTACATTGAAACTGTCATTGCCTCTTCAACTTCGTCGTGTCGACGAAGATAGGAGCAATTTACGTGCCGCCTTCAATCTGTGACGGGGCTCACGATGACGGGCGCTTGCCGCCGCCTCAACGTCAAGTTTCCGACGCCACCGTATCACTGCCCGCAAGCGAATACTTGCGCAGCTTCTCCACCAGGGTCGTGCGCCGCAGACCCAGCAGCCGGGCGGCCTGAGCCACCGTGCCGTCGGCGACCCGCATCGCCCGCACGATCAGCCGCTGCTCGAGCGATTCGAGGTAATTGCGCAGGTCGAAATCATGGGGGATCTCATCGAGCAATGCATCGGCCAGCTGCGGATCCATCGGCGACGGCTCGTCATCTTCCGCCTCACCATCGCCCACCGCGGCCTGCGGGGCAGCGGCCGGCAATCTCCCCAGGTTCCCCGATGCATCGCGCGACAGCGCCTCGAGGGCCGGTCCGAGCACGCTCAACGCGGGAGCTGAGGCGATCAATTCCTCGGCGGCGGGCGCGGCAGCGGCGGCCGGACCCCAGTCCAGCGGCCGGTAGCGCTCCGGCAGATCGGCGATCGTCACCGCTCGCGTACCACACTGAATCGACATGCGCTCGATCAGGTTGCCGAGCTCACGAACGTTGCCGGGCCAGCGGTAGGCTTTCAGGGCATCGATCGTCGCACGCGCGAACTGCACCGGCGGCCGGCCCGCGGCGCCGGTGCGCTGCACGAGATCGGCGATCAGCAACGGCAAATCCTCGCCGCGATCGCGCAACGGCGGCATCTCGATCGGCACCACGTTGAGCCGATAGAACAGATCCGCGCGGAACGTGCCCTTGGTGATGGACTCTTCGAGATTGTGATGGGTCGCCGCGACGATGCGCACATCGCAGCGCTGCGAGAGGCAACTGCCGACGCGTTCGAAGACGCGCTCCTGCAGTACCCGCAGCAGCTTCACCTGCATGGTGGGATTCATATCGCCGATCTCATCGAGAAAGATCGTACCGCCTTCGGCGATCTCGAACCGGCCCTTGCGGGCGGCCAGTGCGCCGGTGAAGGCGCCTTTCTCGTGCCCGAACAACTCGCTCTCGAGCAGCTCCCCCGGAATGGCGCCGCAGTTGATTGGTACGAACGTACGCTGGCGTCGCGGCGAGGACTGGTGAATCGCGCGCGCGACCACCTCTTTGCCGGTACCGGATTCGCCGAGGATCAGGACGTTGCTGTCGTACGCGGCAACCTGGCCAATCAGATGATTGACGTCGCGGATGACCGCCGAGTGCCCGGTGGGCAGAATCGGTGCGCTCGACCCGGGTATCTCATACGGATGGCGTGCATCGGCAGTGACGAATGCCCCTGTCAGGGCGGCTCTTTCAGCCATGGAATTTTTGTCCCCTCAGATGTCGAAGGAACAGACTAATTTTTGGGTTATGGAAAAAAGAGGAAATCGGTCACACTGGCCCTGAGCACAGCGTCGCATTTTCCTTAATTACGAGAGTTTCATCCCCGCGCTTTGCGCACATCGGCGACGTGCCGACGGTGGCGCACGAACGCGAGCCGTTGAATCAGCTCGGCCACGCCCTCCGACAGGCTGGGGAATTTCACTTTAGCCATGCTGCCCTCGACAGAGGTGACCTGCGCCGGCAGTTCGAGCGGCTGCGGCAGTGAGCTGCGCAGCTGCACGCGCAGCAAACCATGCCCACCGACGGGGGGCGTCTGCCCGACACAGGTCCAGGATGCGCCGAGGCTGTTGAACAGGATGGTGGTCGCGGGCGGCATGCGATCCTTCGACACCAGTTTGGCGAGCAGCTGCATCACCAGGTTGAGCTTGAAATCGAGCCGCGCGATCTCGCCGGCGAGCGGCCCCAGATCTTCGTTCTTGTCGCGGGCCGGATGTTCCTCGACCGCAATACAAGCCTGAAGCAGCAACAGATTGGCTTCCTCCAGGCCGAGCAACTCGAAGCGATCCGGCGGCTCCCACAGCGCCATCCACTGCACGGGCAGCACGTCCTGATACGCGAGCTCGTTGTCGAGCACAACCGTATCGACGCCGTCCTCCATATGGGCTCCTTGGCGCACCGACGCGGACACAGGGCCGCGTCGGTCGTATTCTACGCGCTCGGCGGCACCACCCGCGCCATTTGCCGCACCTCGGGCCCGATGGCTACCCAGGCGCTGCGAATCTCCGCCAGCAGGCTCAGCACTTCGGAGATAAAGGCGGGGTTGTTGTCGACATTGGCGCGCAGCAGCTGGCGCATCATGTAATCGTAAAGATCGCTCAGGTTCTGCGCTATCGCGCCGCCTCGAGCCATGTCGAGGCAGCCGCGCAGCTCGGCGATGAGGCTGATGCAGCTATGCAGTAGCTTCGCCTTGCGCACGATGTCGCCGCGCTCCATGCAGCCGCGCGCCGTGGTCATGCGTTCCACGGCCGCATCCATCAGCATCAGCACCAGGCCGTGCGGATCGGAGTTCGCGACACCACCGTGCACCGAAACGCTCTGGTAGGCCGCCAGCTTGGAATTTCGCACATAGCCACTCACGTCGCCGCACTCCATCGAACTTCGATGGTTGATGTAACGGCCGAATCAGCTCCAACTTGAGCCTGCGGCGCGCGCCGGCCGGCGCTCAGGCTTGAGGGACGCCCTGCACCGTCGGCAGGCTGGCGAACTGCTGCGACAGATAAGCCGACGTGGTCTGCAGCGAAGACAGCAGCGTATTCAAAGCCGAGTATTGCTGCGTCAGGCTCGCGGTCAGAGCCGTCATCTGGTCATTGAGCTGATTTTCCTGTTGGGTCAGCGCATTTTCCTGCTTGACCAGGGTGCTGCTGGTCGCAGCGATCGCTCCCGTGGAGTTCAGAGCAGCCGTGAGCTGCGAATTGAGCGTGGCGGCAACGCCGCCGCTGCCGCTGAACAGCTGGCTCACGGCGCTGAAATTGCTCGACAGCGCATTCGACAACGTGGCGTTGTTGAGGCTGAGCGTGCCGTCGGCATTGGTGGTAATGCCGATGCTCGCCAGCGAGTTGTAGGTCGACGAGCCCGTGTCGACGATACTGTAGAGCGCCTGCTGAATCTGATTGTTGGTGCCGGAGAGCAGCGCATTGCCCAAAAGCGGTCCGGCGGTGTTGGTGGTCGCATCGTAGCTGCCAAGCGGACCGATTGCGCTCACCAGCGTATTATAGGCAGTGACGAAGCTGCTGATATTCGTTTCGATCGTGGCGGTGTCGTTGGCTACGCTCAGCGTCGCGGTGCTGCCGGTGGCGGTGGTAGCCAACAGACTCAGTGTCACACCGCTCAGCGCATTGGTCACCGTGTTGCTGGGGCTGGTGTAGGCGACACCGGAGATGCTGAATGCTGCGTCCTGCGCGGCTGCTTCCTGCGTGTAGTTGGCAGCGTTGCCGGTGCCGTAGGTCAAGGCTGCCAGGCCGTTGCCGCCGTCGGTTTCGGCGACCTGAATGGTATTGGCGGCGCCGGTGAGCGATGACGACAGCACCAGGTGGGCACCATCGGTACCCTGCAGCACCGTCGCCCCGATCCCTGGATTTCCGGCCGCCCCATCGATGGCCGCGGCGATGCCGGCCAGGGTGTTGTCGGTAGCATCGATGGTGACGTTAAAGCTGGTGCCCCCGAGTGTCAGCGACAGGATGCCGGTGCCGACGGGCGCCGCGCCTCCCGCCACGAACGGCTTCGACAGCAGTTGCTGCGCCTGCGCCAACGCACCGACCGTCACGTTGTATGTACCGCCGGCCGCGCCAGCGCTTGCCGTCGCCGTGAACGCCGTCTGATCGGTGCTGTTCGCGGTCTGCGCGTCGAACGCGCTCGGCGTGTCCAGCACCCCCAGCGATGACTGGAAGGTCGACAGCGCACTCTTGAGCGTACCGATGGCGGATATCTGCGTGCTCACCGCCTGCGTCTGCGCCGAGATCTGCGCATCCTGAGGTGCACGCGTCGCGGCCACCAGTTGCGACACCAGCGAGCTGACGTCGATGACTGAGCCCCCGGCCGCCTGGCTGCTCGAGCTGCCCGCTATTGAGACGACCGGTGCGGCCGTGCTCGTACCGCTGATGCTGCTCGTGGTCATCGTGAACTATTCCTTCAGACGTGAAACGACGCAGGGTGGGCGCCTTCTAGCGCCCACCCTGCGTGTCCTTTTCAAGTACCCTGAACTGTCGATCCATCGTCTTCCGTTACGGCAGCTTCTGCAGCAGCGACAGGATGTTCTGCGGAATCATGTTGGCCTGTGCCACCATCGCGGTGCTGGCCTGCTGCAGGATCTGCGCCTTCGACAGATTGGACGTCGCCTGCGCGTAGTCCGTGTCCTGAATCGAGCTGCGGGCGCTGGTCAGGTTGGTCGCATCGGTGTTCAGACCGGTGATCGCAGCCTGGAAGCGGTTCTGGTACGCGCCGAGCTGCGCGCCCGAGGTCGCCATCTGTTGCAGCGCAGAGTCGATCTGCACCAACACTTTGTTGGAGTTATCGACCGTCGTCACAGAGGCGGTGCCGAGATAACTGGTAGGGGCAGCCACCGTGGCTGCAGTCAGATCGTAGGCGGCGTTGACGCCAAGCGTGGCAAGGCTTTCCGCGCCTACATCGACTGCGCCGGCCGTATAGGCGACAGCGACGGCCGCTGCCGTGTTGGCGGTGCTGCTCAGGTCGATGCCGGTAGCCCCTACGGTCGCAATCAGACCGCCATCCGAGCCCGACAGCTGGTTAATCGCCGCGGCAACGGTTGCTGCATCGGTCGCGGCAACGCCGGTGAACGTCATCAGGCCGGTGGTATGGTTAACTCCATTGCCATCCGTGATCGTAAGCGTGCCGGTGTCGCCCGCTGTGGCACCAGTACCCGCAGCGGTACCTGCGGAAGTATAGAGGCCGCCGATCTTATTGCTGTTCGCGCTCGCGACCGACGATACCGCGATCGTCTGGCCGGCATTCGCGCCCACCTGGAAGGTGGCGCCCTGGAACGTGCCGTCGAGCAGGTTCACGCCGTTGAACTGCGTGTTGGTCGCGACGCTGTTGACGTCGGCCATGAGCTGCTGGAACTGCGTGTTCAGATCCGCGCGGTCTCCTGCGCTGTTGGTCGCGTTCAGTGACTGCACGGCGAGATCGCGCATGGTCTGCAGATCGCTGGTAATCTCGGACAGCGCGCCCGAGGCCGTCTGCGTCAACGACACGCCGTCGCTGGCGTTGTTGGCAGCCTGGTTCAGGCCGTTGATCTGTGAGGTCATGCCCTGGGTAATGGCGTAACCCGCGGCGTTGTCGGCGGCGGTGTTGATGCGCAAACCCGAGGACAGCTGTTGCAACGCAGTCGCCAGCTGGGTGCCTGACGAGCTCAGACTGTTCTGCGCCAAAAGTGAATCGATGTTCGTATTTAGGACCAGTGACATTGCCTGTTGCTCCTGATGTTGATGTCAGACGCCGGACACCAGTCCGTCGCACTGTTGCCTCTCAGACGACCCCGCGGTCGCTTCCTGTTCAGGCCCGTTATCGGTGCCCAGCGGCCGAACTTGAGTGTCGGAGCGCGAGATTGCTGAAAGTGCGCAACAGGTCACAATCAATTCCTGGATGCTGGATGGCTATTGGCGATCAACTCTAAAGAGTCAGATATTTAAACAGCGATAACTGCGCGATGGCTGCATAGGACTGCTCGGCAGCCTGCAAACCCACCATCTGCTGGCTCAGGGTGGCGGTCGCCGCGGCGTAGTCGACGTCCTGCAGGCTGGACTGCTGGGTGGTCAGGGTGGTGCTGGTGGCGGTGTTGGTCGTGGCCTGCGCGGTCAGCAGATTGATGCGTGCGCCGACGCTCGCCGATACCGTAGAGAGGTGATTGATACTCTGATCGAGATTGGTCAGGGCACTGCCCAGACTGGTCGCGAGCTGCGCCTTGCTGGCCGCGGTGTCCGCGGGTTGGGACAGCGCCGCCGTCAGCTGCGTGAGCGTGGCGAACATGCTCTGATTGCCGCTCCGCGCAACCTTGAACGAATCCCCGGCGGCGGGCGAGCCGGTCACGGTCACCTGCACACCTTCGAACTGAATCGCGGTGCCGCTGGTATAGGTTCCGTTCGGGACTACGGTCGTCCCCGTGGTGTTGTCGGTGATCTGATAGTTGGCCGGACTGGTGAACGTCAGCGTGTAGTTATCGGGCACCCATTGCGTGCTGTCGACCACCGAGCCGGTGTCGATGATGCCGCTGCCAGTATTGGCCGCATTGGCCGCGGTGGTAAAGGTGCCGTTGCCGGCCGTTATGTTCATGAAGGCGGTGGCACCGGTATCGCTGTCGGCCACGCTTTGGTTGGCGCTGATCTGAATCAGCCGATTGCCGGCATCACCCTGATAGCTGACGTTGCCGCTGCTGTCGCTCGCGAACGGCTGGGTCTGCGCGGCATAGCCGGAGAACAGGTACTCGCCGTTGGAATCCTGGGTGTTGGCGGTGCCCAGCAGTGACTGAATCTGGGTCTGGATCTGCGTGGCGATCTGCTGGCGGTTGCTGTCGTTGAGTGTGGGATCGCCGGCCTGCACCGCGAGGTCCCGAATGCTCTGCAGATTGGCGGTCGCGGTCGACAGCGAACTCTCCTCGAGCGTCAGGCGGGTCTGGGCCGACTGCAGATTGCTGCCGTATTGCGTGAGCTGCGCTTGCTGTTGCGACAGCTGCACGATCTGCGCTGCCGCGACCGGATCGTCGGCCGCGGTCTGTACGGCCAATCCGCTCGAGAGCTCATTCTGCGTTTTCTGCAGCGCGCTCGATTGATTGTCGATCGCCAGGATCGCCTGCGCGGTGAATTCCGACGTCGAGATGCGCATGGCTCAGCTCTGCACTGCAGTCAAGACAGACTGGAACAGGTTCGCGGCGACCTTGATCACCTCGGCTGCCGCCTGGTACGCCTGCTGGTACTGCACCAGGTTGGCGGCCTCTTCATCGAGATTGACGCCCGAGACACTTTGCTGGGCATTGGTGGCATCGGTCAGTACCGCCTGCTGTGCGGTGGCGCCGGTCTGCGCCTGACTGGTCTGGATGCCGATGTTGGTGACCAGGTGATTGACCGCGGCGTTGATCGACGTGGTGCCGCCGATCAGGCTCTGGTCGAGCAGGCCCGCCATCGCGGTCGCGTTGCGGTTATCGCCGCTGCCGTTGGCATTGTCATCAATCGAAAAGCTGTCGCCGCTCGCCGGTGCGCCCGAGACCATCACCTGGATACCGTTGAAGGTGATTGGACTACCGGAGGTATAGGCTCCGTTGCCGACCACGGTACCCGCAGCGTTGGTCACCTGATAGGTCGTAGCGCTGGTGAAACTCAGGGTGTAGTCGCCGCGCACCCAGGTGGCGCTGTCGGGCACAGATCCCTGGTCGATGCTGCCACTGCCGGTATTGCCGCTGCTGGCCGAGGTCAGCAGCGGAGCGGCGGCGGCGAGCTGGCCCGGATCGGTCAGCAGCACCTGCATGCCGGACACCGCGCCGCGCGTAGGCTCGATCTGATAGCTGTCGCCGGCCTGAGCGCCGGCACCGACCACCAATGACAGGCCGTCGGCCATGAATGGGCTGGCGTTGCTGCCATTGCCGGTCATCGCCACGCTAGCCCCCGAGCTCGCATCGCTCAGGGTCCAGTTGGCGCCGTCGTATTTCAGAATGTAGTTGTCGGTGGTAATCGCGTTGGCATCACTGACGGTCGCGGTGATCGCGCCGGTACCGGTGTTGCCGCTGTTGGGCAGTACCCCTACCCCGCCGATCGAAAATACCGCTTGACCGGGATTGCCGGACTGATCCAGTCCTGCCTGGTTCTGCGCGTTTACGGCGTTGGTCAATACCACGGCGATCTGGCCCAGGCTGTTGCGTGCCGGATCGAGCATCTGGCTGCGAAACTGCAATGTGCCACCGAGCGTGCCGCCGCTGATCTGCTGGGTCACGTCGATCGCACCCGCGGCGGTGGTCAGCGCCAGACCGTCCTCGGACGGGTCGTAGGAATTCGGGATCGTCGTCAGGCTGGCGGCGGTAGTGGCGGTCACCAATGTCTGGCCGGAACCGAGGTAGACATTGACCGAACCATCCGACTGCTGCGTCGTGGTGACGGTAGCATAGGTGGCGAGCTGATTGATCAGCTGGTTGCGCTGATCGAGCAGACTGTTAGGCGCCTGCTGGCTCTGCGAGGTGTCCGCCATGATCTGCTTGTTCAGGGTCGCGATGCTTTGCGCCAGCGATGTGACCTCGCTGGCATCGCTGGTCAGCTGGGTATTGGCCTGTAGATTGAGATTCTGCAGACTGTTGTCGTCGCCCTGCAGATTGCTCACCAGCTGCTGCGCCTGGCTGATGAAAGCCTGGCGCGAGGCCGACGACGTCGGCACGTTGGCGACGGTCTGCAGTGCGCTCGCCAGGCTCTGCAGCTGCGAGGACAGGCCATTGCTCGTGCTGCCCAGAAGATTATCGACCTGGGCGGCCTGGGTCGAGAGGCTGTTGAGCTGGTTGTAGGCGCTGGTGGCTGATACCACTTGCGAGGCGACGGTCTGGTTATAGACGCGCTGCACACTGCTGACCTGCACGCCGTCGCCAATCGAGAGATCGCCGATATACGGGCCCGGCACGCTCACCAGATCGGTGGTCTCGCGGCTATAGCCGGCCGTGCTCGCGTTGGCGATGTTATTGCTGGTGGTATTGAGCTCCTGCTGGAACGCCATGAGGCCGGATACCGCCGTATTCAGCATGTCGGCCATGATGACTCCTGCACGACACCAGGCTCGGTGCGCTTCACGCCGAATCTCCGTCCACGGTTTTCGGCAGCGCGTCTCACGACTTGAGCGCCGCCGCGCGCAGCTGGCGCAGTGTCGCGACGGTCGCGACCAGCTTGTTCACATAATCGGGGTCGGTGGCATAGCCGCCGCGCTGCAGCCCGCTGCCGAAGGCCTGGACGTCGGATCCGGCGCCCAGAGCGCTCGCGTAGCGCGGACTGGCGCGCAGCAACGAGACATAATCACCGACGCTCTGGGCTGCATCGCCGTAGCTGCGAAACGCCGCCCGGGTAGTGCTTGGCGTGCCTTGAGCATACTCGGTGGTCGTAGCCTGTACCGCAGCGCCTCGCCAGGAATCGCCGGCCTTGACCCCGAACAGGTTGGAGCTGATGCGCCCGTTGCTATCGACCGGCATATTGCGGCCCCATCCGGTCTCCAGCGCCGCTTGCGCAATCAGGGTATCCGGTGCCACGCCGAGGCTGTTGCCGGCGCTTTGCGCCAGCGGCTCGAGCGTACGTACGAAGTTCACGCGCTGCGCACTCGAGATCTTGTCGCCACCGGCAGCGCTCGTCGCCGGTGGTGCCGCGGCATTGGCGCCGGCGCTGGAACTCGGCGCCGCAGCCGTGCTGTGCGCGGCATTCGCACGCGTCAGCTGCTGCATCAGCATCTCGGCGAGCCCCAGACCCTTGCCGTGTGCCATCTGCAACGAAAGCTGCTGGTCGTACATCTCCTGATAGGTCTGGGTTTCCTGGCTGTCGCCGAGCCCGCCGCCGAGGGAGGCCTCGCGCATCGATTTCAGCATCATCGCGGTGAACAGACCCTCGAACTGGCGCGCCGCCTCGCGCAGCGCCTGCGGATCCTGCCGCGCTGCCGAGGCGCGCAGCCGGTCCAGTCCCTGGAAGTCGGCATAGAAACTCGGTGAGACGGTCGCGGAGCTCATGCGATCAGATCACGACGAGTTCCGCGCGCAGCGCGCCGGCTTCTTTCAATGCCTCGAGAATCGCCACCAGATCGCCCGGGGCCGCACCAACCTCATTCACGGCACGCACGATCTCATCGAGGCTCACACCGGCGTTGAATACGAACATGCGCGCCTCGGGCTGGTTGATCGAGATATCCGAACGCGGAGTGATCTGTGTCGTGCCCTGGCTGAAGGCGTTGGGCTGGCTGACATCCTTGCGCTCGGTGATCGTCACGGACAGTGAGCCGTGGGCTACCGCCGCCGGCGTCACGCGCACGCGTGAGCCGATGACCACCGTACCGGTGCGCGAATTGATGATCACCCGCGCCGGTGCATCCCCCGGCTCGATTTCCAGTTCCTGCAGCACCGATACAAAGGCGATGCGTTGATTGGCGTCGGCCGGCGCCGATACCTTGACCGACACCGGATCGATCGCGACCGCGGTATCGCCGCCGAGCAACTTGTTGATGCCCTCGCTCAGATGAGTCGCGGTGGTGAAATCCGGGGTGTTCAGATTGAGCATCACGAACGATTGCGTCCCGAAGTCGTTGCGGACCTCGTGTTCGACCGTGGCACCATTAGGCACGCGGCCGCCGCTCGGAACATTCACGCTCACGCGCGAGCCGTCCTTGCCCGAGACGCCGAAGCCGCTGACCACGACGCTGCCCTGAGCCATGGCGTAGACCTCGCCGTCGGCACCGCGCATCGGCGTCATCAGCAGATTGCCGCCCCGCAGGCTGCTGGCATTGCCGATGGAACCGACGGTGACGTCGATGGTCTGGCCGACCTTGATGAATGGCGGCAGTTGGGCGGTCACCGTGACCGCCGCGACGTTCTTGAGCTGCGGACTGACGTTGGGCGGAATCGTGACGCCGAATTTCTCCAGCATGTTGACGATGCTCTGCACCGTGAACGGCGTCTGCGTAGTCTGGTCGCCGGTGCCATCGAGCCCGACCACCAGTCCGTAGCCGACCAGCTGATTGCTGCGCACGCCGGAGACGACCGCCAGATCCTTGACCCGCTCGGCCGGCGCCAGCGCCGGCAGCAGACACAGGGCGATCACGAAGCTAGAGCGAAATCTGTGCATGAGTGGCGCCACGGCTAGAACGGCATGTAGGGCGAATCGAAGAAGCGTGCGAGCCAGGACTTGGTATTCGAGTCCGCCAGGGTGCCCTGGCCGCCATAGGAAATGCTCGCATCGGCGACGTTGTACGAGGGCACGACGTTGTCCGGACCGATATCCACCGGACGTACGATGCCTTCAATCCGTACGTATTCCCGGCCTTGATTCAGCGTGATCCATTTCTGGCCGCGTACCAGCAGGTTGCCGTTGGCCAGCCGCTTGGCCACCGTCACCGAGATGAAGCCGGTCAACTGATTGCTCTGCGCACTGGTGCCCTCGCCATCGAATTGACTGCTGTCAGCCAACGAGCCGCTCAGCACGTTGCGCCCGTGAATCGTCAGCGTTCCGCCCAGAATATTTGCGCCCGGTAGCGTCGTGGTGGTGTTCTTCTTGGTGGTCGTGACGGCACTCTTGGATGCGTTGGTATTCTCCAACAGCTGAATCGTCAGAATGTCGCCGACGCGTCGCGCGACCGCGTTATCGAACAGCGCCTGATCGTGTCCGAACTGATAGATCGCGCCATTGCCGGCGCTGACCTCGGGAATCTCCTCGGGCAGGGTCGAGGCAAAATCCGCCGGCGGCGCATGCGCGGCGGAGCAGCCGTCGAGGGCCGCCACCATGCCGATCACGCCCGCGAACGCCGCCGCCACGCAGGCGCGCGGCCGTTGGCCGGCGCTCCGCATTGAGAAATGCCGGTTGATCACAGCGAGGTGCTCAAGTTCTGCAGCATCTGATCGGTGGTCTGGATCGCCTTGCTGTCCATTTCGTAGGCGCGTTGGGTCTCGATCATGCTCACCATCTCCGAGACCACATCGACGTTGGAACTCTCGGTGGCGCCCTGCTGCAATGTGCCCATGCCCGACAAGCCGGGGTTGGCGGTCTGTGCCGTGCCGCTGGAGGCGGATGGCACGAGCAGATTCTGGCCGAGCGGCTGCAGGCCCGCCTCGTTGACGAAATCCGCCAGCTGCAGCGTGCCCACGGTGGTCGGCGCGGTCTGCCCCGCCACCAGCACGCTGACGGTGCCATCGTTGCCGATCGTGATCGACTGCGCGCCCTGTGGAATCGTGATCGCCGGCTGCAGCACGTAGCCGCTGGCAGTGACCACCTGACCCTGGGCGTTGGTCTGGAAGCTGCCATCGCGCGTGTAAGCCAGAGTGCCGTCCGGCGTCAGCACCTGAAAAAAGCCGCGCCCGTTGATCGCCACATCGAGCGAGTTGCCCGTCTGGTTGACACTGCCCTGGGTGTAGAGTTTTTCCGTGGCCACCATCTGCACGCCGGTGCCGAGGTTCAGGCCGGTCGGCGCGAGCGTATCCTGCGAGGTCGAGCCGCCCACCTGGCGCACATTCTGGTAATAGAGATCCTGAAACACCCCACGGGACTCTTTGTAACCGGTGGTGTTGACGTTAGCGAGGTTGTTGGCAACCACCGCCATCTTGCTCTCCTGGGCATCGAGCCCCGTCTTCGCCGCCCATAGTGCGCTGTTCATGGCTTCATACTTCCTGTCATGGGATTAGCTGCTGGTCTGCAACAGCTTGGTTGAGGACGCGTCGTTGTCTTCGGCAGACTTGATCGACTTGAGCTGCAGGTCGTAGCTGCGCGCCAGCTCAATCATGTTGGTCATCGCCGCCGCCGTGTTGATGTTGCTGGATTCCAGGGCGCCGGGCACTAGCTGCACCGTGGCGTCAGCCGGGGCATCGCCGCCGCTCTGCAGTCGAAACAATCCGCCATCGGTGCGCTCGAGCGAGTCACTCGGAGGATTCACCAGCTTGATGCGTCCGCACACCGCGATGGTCTGCGGTGTCTGTCCGAGTGGAACGATGGCGATCGAGCCGTCGTGCCCGACCGAGATCGACGCATACGGCGGCACCGCAATCGGACCTGAATCGCCGAGCACCGGGTAGCCCGCGGCGGTGGTCAGCTGGCCGTTGGGATCCACGCGCAGATCGCCGGCACGCGTGTAGGCCTCGCTGCCCTCCGGACTCTGCACGGCGATCCAGCCTTGCCCTTGTACCGCCACGTCGAGGTTGCGCCCGGTCTGCTCGACCGTGCCGCTGCCGGCATCCCAACCGACGGTGCCGTCGGTGGCATAGGCGCGCGAAGGCAGGCCGGCACCCTGCACCTGCTGCGACTGCAACGCCGACAGATCGGCCCGAAAGCCGACCGTGCTGACATTCGCCAGGTTGTAGCTGTTGGCCGTCTGGGCGCGCAGCGTTTCCTTCGCGCCCGACATAGCCACATAAACGAGACGGTCCATGAGCGTCCGCGCTCAGCTCAGGCCTGAGTCGGAATCTGGATCACGGTCTGCGTGATCTGATTCTGCGTCGAGATCATCTGCGCGTTGGCCTGAAAGGCGCGCTGCGCCGTGATCATGGCCACCAGCTGCGCCGTCACATCGACGTTGGATTCCTCCAGAGAACCGGATTCGACCTGGCCCAACCCAGCCGTGCCCGCTTGCCCATTCAGTGCCTGGCCGGAGGCCCCCGTTTGTCCCCAGTCGGAATTGCCCAGCTGCGCCAGGCCGTCCGGATTGGCGAAACTGGCCAGCGCCACCTGCCCCAGCTGAACGGATTGGCCGTTGGTGTACTGGGCTTCGACCACGCCGGCGGTATCGATGTTGATGCCACTGAGCGTGCCGGTGGTGAAGCCATCCTGCTGGATCGAACTCACGGCGAACGCATCGCCGTACTGGGTGGTCTTGCTGAGATTGAAGTTCATGGTCAGCGCGCCGGCGCCGGTGGTCGGCGCGTAGGGACCGAAGGCGATAGCCCCGTTTGCCGGCGTGGTCAGTGCGCCATTGGCGGAGAAGGTCAGCGCCTGCGCCGCGCCCACGGTCTGACCGTCGACGGTAAGGTAGGCATTCCACTGGTTCGCGGCGGCGGTCTTAGCGAAATAGACGGTCGCGGTATGCGCGGCGCCCAGCGAATCGTAGACCGTCGCGGTGGTGGAATTATTGTAGCTGTTGACGTCAGTCGGGGCGAACACCGGGTCCACCGGCACGGCGGCATTGGCCGGCAGGTCGAGCGTTAGATTGACGTTCTGGGTCGCCACCGGGGCGCTGTCGCCGGCCGCGATCTGCAGCCCGGTCGTCGTGCTGGTGTTGAAGCCGCCGTTGGCCGTGGGTGCGTAGACCTGCAGCACCTGACCCTGCGGATTGACCACGAAGCCATCGGCGTTGGTCGAGAAATCTCCGGCACGCGTATACGACAGCGCGCCGCCGTTGCTGACGGTAAAAAAACCCTGGCCGCTGATCGCGAGGTTCAGGTTATTGCCGGTGGTTTGCACCGAGCCCTGCGAAAAGTCCTGCGCGATCGCCGCCACCTGCACGCCGCTACCGACGGCGTCGGCGGCAACGCCGTTCTGCGAACTCGCATAGAGACCGGAAAACTCGGCCACCGACTGCTTGAAACCCGTGGTATTCGCATTGGCGATGTTATTGGACACGACGTTCAGATCCGTCTGCGCGGCGTCGATGCCAGTCAAAGCGATGCCAAATGACATGTTAATGGCTCCTGTTCAGATATCAGTGTGAAAATCGGTATCAATCGACCTGTAGGACATTCGCCAGCGAAATCGCGCCGAGCTGCGGCGTATTGACCGTGACGCCGCCGCCGCCGGAGGCGAGCGAGACGCTCGACACGGTACCGGCCAGATAAGTCGGCGCTGCCACCGAGCTGCCGTTGACGTTCGCGATCGCCTGCACGCTGTAAGTTCCGGAGGGCGCCTGCGCGCCGCTCAGGGTGCTGCCGTCCCAGGTAAATGAGGTCATGCCCGAACCGGCGCTGAGGTTGATCTGCTGCACCAACGTGCCGCTGCTGTTGCTGATGTTCACCGCGACGCTGCTGGCGCCGGTCGGCGCCTGCACCGTGCCTGCCAGCGATTGACCTGCGGTGTACTGCGCCGAGCTCGCCTGGGTCAGCACCGAATGGCCGACCAGGTTGGCGCTGGACAGGGCCTGGTTCGACAGCAACGTGGAGCTCAACGTCGACAGCGAGGCCTGCATTGAATCGATGCCGGACACGGTACCGAACTGCGCCAGCTGCGTGACGAAGGTCGAAGGATCGAGCGGTTGCGACGGATCCTGATTCTTGAGCTGCGCGGTCATCAGTGTCAGAAAGTCGTTGACGCTCAGCGCCGACACCGAAGCCGCGGCGGCGGCGGCCGCCGCGTTATTGCTGGCGTTGGCCGAGTTCGTCTGGCCGTTGTTGTTCGATACTGTGGGAATCGACATGCAGGTGCTCCGTGGGTATGCGTTCAGCTCTGACCGAGCTTGAGGGTGTCGAGCATCAGATTGCGGGCCGTGTTCATGACTTCCACGTTGTTCTGGTAGGAACGCGACGCGGAAATCATGTCGGTCATCTCTTCGACGACGTTGACGTTGGAGCTATAAACATAGCCTTCGGAATTGGCCAGCGGATTACTGGGGTCGTAGCGCGCCTCGGGCGCCGCCTGATTGGCCGCGATGCCGAGCACCTTGACGCTGGCACTGGCTTGTTCCGCGCTCTGGCTGGCCGCGGCGCCGAGCGCCTGCACGGTCTGAAATACCGGGTGCTTGGCCTGGTAGACCTGAGTCGGATCGCCGCTGACGCTGTCGGCGTTGGCCAGGTTGCTGGCCACCGTATTGAGCCTGACCGACTCGGCGCTCATGCCCGAACCGGCGATGTCGAATACTTTGAATGAGGACATGTGCTCTCCGCTGGCCTTACTGGCCGACGATCGCGGTCATCAATTCCTTGAGACGCGCATTGAGAAAGGTGAGCGTGGCTTGATATCGGACTGCGTTCTCGGCAAAGGCCGCCTGCTCGAGCTGCGAATCGACGGTGTTGCCGTCGAGCGAGGGCGCCATCGGCACGCGGTACTTGAGATTGGCGCCGATCGCCGCATCCGCGCCGTCGACGCTTTGAGCGCCGAGGTGAGCGGCATTGGTGGCCGAGACTGCAAGTGTGCCACCAGGGGTGCCGCTGCCGGGGCTGCCGGCGGCGGCGGCGAGCGCCGCCTTGAAATCGATATCGCGCGCCTTGTAGTTCGGCGTGTCGGCGTTGGCCATATTGCCCGCCAACAGCTCGGTGCGCTGTGCTTCCAGCGTCAACGCCTGCGCATGTACGCCCAGATAGCTGTCCAAGTTCAGTGCCATGCGGTCCTCGTGCGAAAACTCACTCGGGCGTGAAGGAGCAAGGCTTGTGCCACGGTGCGCGGATGCCGTTCATCACAGCCAAATGTGTGATGCAATACCGCCCACGGCTGCGAACGCAGCTATCGGGCATGGTAGGTGCGGCCAGATGTTGCCGCTGATCGGCAACGCCCGGCCGCGCCGCGCGCGCACGGCATGGACAGGGGCTACGTCGCCGTTATCGACCGCCTGCGCCGGCGCTTGAGTGTCAGAAATCCGACGCCGCCGCGTGGCACGGCAATTGCTCCTTAGCTTTGCCAGGACTATGTACGAGTCATTTATGAATTCGATGCACACCCGCAGGCCGCGTTTGATATTGCTCGGCCTGGTAGCGGCCGGTGCTGCTGTGAGCGCCCCGATCGCCGACATTCCATCGCTGCAGACGGCGGCCGAGCAGGCCGTGCGCCGCGCGATCCCGCACGGTGATGGCCAGGTCACAGTGCGCGCGCAAAATCTCGATTCGCGCCTGCGATTGGCCGAATGCGACCGGCCGTTGAATGCGGCCATCGCCGGCGATGGACAGGCGCGCGCGCATACCACGGTCGCGGTGCGCTGCGAGGGCACGGTACATTGGACGATCTATCTGAGCGTGAGCATCGACTCGGAATTTTCCGTACTGGTAGCCAGGCACGCGATATCGCGCGATGCCGACCTCAGCCCCATCGACTTCGAACTGATGCCGCGGCATTTGCCCGGTCTGACCGCCGACTATGTGACCAAGCCGGCGATGCTCGCCGGTCAGCGTCTGCGACAAGCCATCGCCAGTGGCGAAACCTTGAGCCTTGAAGCCATGACGCCGAGCAATCTGATCCATCGCGGCCAACAGGTCACGCTGATCGCCGGCTCGGGCGGCTTCCAGGTGCGCATGAGCGCCGTCGCTCTGTCTGACGGGCGCCTCGCTGATCGCATTCGCGTACAGAATCTGAGCTCGCAGCGCGTGGTCGAGGGCATCGTGCGCTCGGACAATGTCGTCGAAGTCCCATTATGACAATCCCCTGAGCGACTAAAGTTTGACGGGCGTCGGCCGATAGCGACTTCAAGGACTTCCAGGAGACTGTAGTGGCAGACCGGATCAAAGGACTGGATAGTAGTTCCCTCGGGGCCAGCAGTAGTGGCAGTCCGATCGAGCAGATACGCGCCAGCACTGCGGTCAGCACGGCGACCAGCGCGCCGCAGCCGAGCGTCGACAGCGTGAATATCACCGATTCGGCACGTCGGCTATTCGCTCTGGCGCAGGCGGTACAGGATTCGCCCGAGGTCGATACGGAGCGCATTGCGGCGCTGCAGCACGCCATCGCCAGTGGCCAGTACACCATCAACCCGGACCGCGTCGCCGACCGACTGCTGCAGATGGAGCAGGATCTGGTTGCCGCTCATTAATCCGCCGACATGACGCTGCAACGTGCCGACGTCCGCCAACATCTGAGCCGCATTCTCGACGAGGAGTCGCGCCTGCTCACCGAGCTCGAAGGGTTGCTGCAGGACGAAACTGCAATCCTCGGCCGCGACGACGTCGAAGCGATAGCGCGCATCGGCTCGACGCGGCAGCGCTGCATCGATGCGCTGACGCGCCTCGACGGGGAACGTGCGGACACCTGCCGCATGCTGTCTTTCGGCCAGGGGCGCGGCGCACTCACCAAGCTGTACGGTTGGTGCGACCCCGGCGGCGCGCTCGACGCGGCGTGGCTGGCCAATCTGAAGATTGCCCGTCGCTGCCAGCGACTCAACGATACCAATGGCGCCATCGTCACCGCCAGGCTCTCGCGCGTACAGCAGCTGCTGATGGTGGTTCGGGGCACGTCCGCGCCACCGGTGTATAGCGCCCGCGGCTCGCGCTACGGCGTGCTCGGTACACGCGATCTCGGTCGCGCCTAGGGCGCCCAGTACACCGCCACCGGCACGCGGTGTTGCCGCAGCAGCGCGCGCACCGGCATTTCCGCCACCGGACCACTCATGGCCGCGCGCTCATAGGTGGCCCATTTGCTGCTGCCGACGATCAGCAGCGCAATGCGCCGCGAGTCGAGCAGCGCGCTGAGATTCAGACTCAGGCGCGCGCGCGGCGGCACCGGCGCAATCATGCCGACACAACCGGGCGGCTGCAGCGGATCGAGCGCCACGCCCAGCTCGGGCGAATCCGGAAACAACGAGGCGGTGTGGCCGTCGTCGCCCATTCCGAGCAGCACATAGTCGAAGGGCCGCGGTAGCTGCGCGATCGCCGACCAGCTCGAGGCAGCACCGCCGGCCGGGTCCGCCGCACCACATTTCAGTCCGACAAAATTGGCTTTCGCGGCCGCATTGCGCAGCAGGTGCTCGCGGACCAGGCGCTCATTGCTGTCGCTGGCCGTGGCCTCGATCCAGCGCTCATCGGTCAGCGTCACCCACACGCGGCGCCAATCGAGCGCAATGCCCGAGAGTTTCTCGAACAGCGCCACCGGCGAGCGGCCGCCCGCCACCACCAGGCTCGCGCTGCGGCCGGCTCGCAATCCATCTTCCAGCGATGCGGCGATGTCCGCCGCCAGTGCCTCAGTCAGCGCGGCGGCGTTGGGGAATCGTCGCACGCGCGTGTCAAATCTCGCCGTGCCAGGCATAGCCATCCCGTCCGATCAGCGAACTGGCGGCCGCGGGGCCCCAGCTGCCGGCGGTGTAACTCTTGGGGCGCTCGTCCGACTGCATCCAGGCCTCGCGCAGCGGATCGATCCAGCGCCAGGCCGCATCCAGCTCGTCGCGGCGCATGAACAGCGTGAGATTGCCTTTGATGACGTCGGTCAGCAATCGCTCATAGGCATCGAGCTGTGGCATCTTGACGCTCTCGGCCATATCGAGCCGCAAGTCCACCGGACGCAAGCGCATGGTCTCGCCGGGATTCTTCGCCAGAAGGGTCAGCGTGATCGAGGCGCGCGGCTGCAGGGAAATGACCAGCCGGTTCGCGGTCGCGGAAGGCGCGCGCTCGAAAATCGAATGCGGCACGTCCTCGAAGTTGATCACGATATCGGCGATCTGCTCCCGCAGGCGCTTGCCGGTGTGCAGATAGAACGGCACCCCGGCCCAGCGCCAGGTATCGATGTGCGCTTTGATCGCAACATACATCTCGGTGGTGCTGCCGGGCGGAATACCGGGCTCGTCGAGATAACCCACGACCGGTACGCCGTGGACCGCGCCGGCACGGTACTGGCCGCGCACGACGTTGGCATCGACGGCGGCGCCCTCGAGCGGTTTCAACGCGCGCAGCACCTTGAGCTTCTCGTCGCGCACCGCATCGGCGTGATTCGATACCGGCGGTTCCATCGCCATGCTGCACAGCAGCTGCAGCAGATGGTCTGCACCATGTCGCGCAGTGCGCCGGTCTGGTCATAGAACGCGCCGCGCCCTTCGACGCCGAGTTCTTCGGCCAAGGTGATCTGCACATGACGAATCCGGCCGCGGCGCCACAGCGGTTCGAACAGGCTATTGCCGAAGCGCAGCGCCAGCAGGTTCTGCACCGCTTCCTTGCCCAGGTAATGATCGATACGGTAGATCCGGGGTTCCGGAAATATCGCACCGACGTTCTGATTGATGTTCTCGGCCGAGGCGCAGTCCTGGCCCAGAGGCTTCTCGAGTACCACGCGCGCTCCGGGCATCACCAGTTGCGCGGCGGCTGGATTGCGGCAGATGGTCTGGAATAGCGCCGGCGCGGTGGACAGGAAAAACACCCGCACCTGCGCCGGATTGTTCACCAGCGTGACGGCGAGCTTCTGGCAGTCGGCTGAATTGGTGGCGTCGAGGCAGACGTAGTCCAGGGTAAGGGTGAAGGCGGTCCAGCGCATCGTATCCAGACCCGCGGGCAGAAACTTCTTGCTGCTCTCCTCGACCTGTGCGCGGTAATCATCGGGTTCGATGCTGCTGCGCGCGACGCCCACGGTTCGTGCATGCGCGGGGAATTGCCCCGCGAGGTAGCGGCGGAACAGCGCCGGCAGCAACTTGCGCATCGCCAGATCGCCGGTGCCGCCGAAAAGCATCAGATCGAAGTCCGGCAGTTGCATCGCCGGCGTAGAACGGTCCTTGGAAGAAGCCAAGCGCACTCCTTATATAATATATGGTCACATCCACCCTAGGCTGTACCAAATTCTGGGGAGAGCGGATGCGCGTACCGCACCAGTGACCCAGCCTAAATTCCCCATCGCGCCGCTGCACACCGGCGTCGCCGAGGTGACCGAGCGCATCGGGGCGCGCAGCCAGCACACCCGACATGATTACCTCGGCCGCATGCAGGCGGCCCGCAGCGGTGGCCCACGCGCGGCGGGCTTCAGCGCCTGCAAGCTGTTCCCGGCACAACAAGCCGGCGGCATCGGTATGCTCAAGGCCCTGGGCGGACCCTTTCCCGATCACGTCTTCTGTCCTACCGGCGGCGTCACCCGCGCCAATGCCGTCGACTACCTGGCATTGCCGAATGTGCTGTGCGTCGGCGGCTCCTGGTTTACCCCGCCCGCGGCGCTGCAAGCCGCGGACTGGGCGACGATCGAGTCGCTGGCGCGCGATGCGGCGGCGCTAGGCGGCGCTCAGCGCTGAAGCGGGTGCAATGCGCTATACTCAGCGCCGCTTGAGACTATCCAGGCCCGGAGCTTGAACATAACTGGAGCACTGAACAGGCTACGACGCCGGCCCCTGCGCCGGCTCATAGCGCTGATTGCCGTGTTCGCGGTGTTCGGCGGCGGCCTGGCGCAAGCGGCGCATTTTCATAAGAACGAGAGTGCCCGTCACGCCGAGATGCATCTGCAGTGCCTGCTGTGCATGCATGCCGACCGCTGGGCCGGACCGCCCGAGCTGCCGCAGCAGACCGGTCCGACGCTGGCAGTCAGCACTGTCATCGCGCCGCTCACTACGGCCCAGCCAAGCCGGCCACGCGCCGGCTTCTACGACGCCCGCGGTCCACCGCTAGTCTGATCCTGTCCGCCCGCCCGTCGCGGCGGGGCTCCGGCAATCGCCTGCGCTATACGGGTTCGCCCGTATGCGCCCCATTTGGCTTACACAGGATTAGATCAATGTCATATCCGAATGCCCGTATAGCGCTGGCCGTGGCGGTGAACTGCCTGCTGGCCGCGCCGCTGCTGCATGCGGCCGACACCGCCGGCACTGCCAGTAGCGCCGGCGGCGATGCTACGGCGGGGACCGAGGACGTCACGCTACCGACGATCGTGGTCACCGCCGAGCTGCTCAATGAGAAGCGCGCCAGCATCGAGACCCAGACCGGGGCGTCGACTTACATCATCGATGACGCCGCGATTGCCGCAGCACCCGGCGGCAGCAACGTGCTGCTGAATCAGGTCCTGCTGCAGGCGCCGGACGTGGTCCAGGACTCATTCGGACAGATCCACGTGCGCGGTGATCACAACGACCTGCAGTACCGCCTCAACGGCATCATCCTGCCCGAAGGTATCAGTGTCTTCGGTCAATCGTTGAGCCCGCGGCTGATCTCATCGCTGAGTCTGATCACCGGCGCGCTGCCGGCAGAGTACGGTCTGCGCACTGCCGGCGTCATCGACATGACGACCGGCAGCGGCTTACTGCAACCCGGTGGATCGGTCTCGGTCTATGGCGGCAGCCACGGGACCTTCGAGCCGAGCGCGGAATACGGCGGCAGCTCCGGCAATCTGAGCTATTTCGTGTCAGCCGACATGCTGCGCAATGATCTGGGCATCGAATCCCCCGATGGCAGCTCCGATCCGCTGCACGATCACGCCACCCAGATTCACGCGTTTGGCTATTTCGAGGACATTCTCGATCCCGATAATCGCCTGTCATTGATCCTCGGCGCATTCAACGGTCAATACCAGATTCCGAACCAGCGCGGTCTGCAGCCAAGCGGCATCGGTGGCGTCACCGGCCTGGGGCCCAATGGCGTGCTGCAGGTCAACGGCCAGAGCGCATTCCTCAGTGACAGTCTCAATGAGAATCAGCACGAGCTCACGCAGTACGCGATCGTGAGCTGGCAGCACGCGCAGGGCGCGCTCGACTGGCAGAGCTCCGTGACTGCCCGCTATACCAGTTTGGACTTCGAGCCGGACTGGACCGGCGATTTGCTCTACAACGGCATCGCCCAGAACGCCTTCAAGAAGGATACGGCGCTCGGATGGCAGACCGACAGCGCCTACCATCTGAACAGCACGCACACACTGCGTGCCGGGTTCTATCTCCAGCACGACAGCTCCGTCAGCGAAACCACCTCGCAAGTGCTGCCGATCGACGTCAGCGGCGCCCAGATCAGCGATGTTCCGGCCGCCGTCCCGGACAACGGTTCGCAGACGCAATGGATCGAGAGCCTGTATCTGCAGGATGAGTGGAAGGCGCTTTCGAACCTCACGATCAACTATGGCCTGCGTGCCGATCATTACAATGCCTATTCGAGCGGCGGCCAGCTCAGCCCGCGCGTCAACGCGGTCTGGGAACCCCTGCCGGGCACCACGGTGCACGGCGGCTATTCGCGTTATTTCACGCCGCCGCCGTTCGAACTGGTGGGGAGCGAAACGTTCACGAAATTCAGCGGCACCACCGCCGTACCCCCGGGGTCGGTCACCGCCGATACCCCGCCGCTGGCCGAACGCGCCGACTACTACGACTTTGGTGTGCAGCAGAAGCTGCTCGGCAAGAGCCTGACGCTGGGCGTCGACAGTTTCTACGAGTCATCGCAGCATCTGATCGACGAAGGCCAGTTCGGCGCTCCGATCATCCTGACGCCGTTCAACTATCGCTTCGGCAAGATTGCGGGCCTGGAGCTCACCGGCAACTACACCATTGACGCCTTCTCCGCGTACGCCAATCTCGCATTTCAGAGCGCCAAGGGTAAGGCCGTGGAGTCCTCGCAGTTCAACTTTACCCAGCAACAGCTCGCCTACATCACTGACAATTACATTCATCTCGATCATGAGGAGCGGGTCTCGGCATCGAGTGGCGTCTCCTACCTGTGGCACGACACCCGCTTCAGTGCCGACATGATATTCGGCACCGGTTTGCGCGATGAACTGGTGCTCCCCAGTGGTTTCAACATTCCGAATGGCGATCACACGCCGAGCTATGCGGAGGTCAATCTCGGCCTGAGCCACGTCTTCCACCTCGATCGCGCGGGTGCTCTGACCGCGCGCTTCGACGTGATCAATCTGACCGACAAGGTCTACCAGATCCGCAGCGGCAGCGGCATCGGCGTCTTCGCGCCGCAATACGGCGCGCGGCGCGGCTTGTTTTTCGGCCTGTCAAAAACGCTCTAGGACCGGTTCGCTGACGTCAACGGGGCGGCCGGCCATCGGCCGCCGTTACGTTGTGATGTGAGGGATGATCTCTACGGTCACATGGGACAGAATCTTGTAGCGTGCCAATCGCTCACGATAGTAGTTCGCCTGCCGCGGTTGGCTGGTCACCACGGAAATTATGGCCGCGAGATGTCCCGGACCGACCCGCCAGAGGTGCAAGTCGGCCAGCCGATCGCCCTCGGCTTCGATGGTCGTGCGTAGGTTCTCCGCCAGCTTTGGGTCGGGATTCATGTCGAGCAGGATGGCTCCGGTATCGCGCACCAGGCCATAGGACCAGCTGGCGATCACGCATGCACCGGCGATGCCCGCCAGCGGGTCCATCCACAGCCAGCCAAACGAGCGCGCAAGAACCAGGCCCACGATCACCAGCATGGATACCGCCGCATCGGCCGCGACGTGAATGATCGCGGCGCGCATATTGTTGTCGCGGTGGGCACCGGCGTGCCCGTGGTGCGGCTCCGCAAACACGACGGAGTACTGCGCACCCGTGCCCATGCGAACCATGGCGGTGAAATCGTGCGGCTCGGGAATCTCGTCGACCGACTCCAGGTAGTCACCCTGATGCCTCATCGCGAACAGCCGATGCGCGCCCTGCGGCCGGATGGTCTCGATGGTCGTGCTGTTGGCCGGCAGCCGTGCCGAGTCTTTCGCACGCAACCGAAAGCGCGGCGGGACGCCGTCTTCGTGGACCATAAGAGATAAATCGCCGCCGTCGGCTGCGATGGTGTGCTCTTCGGCGCCGGCATCGTGCGCCTGAGCATCGTGTCCGTGGGGATGGTGGTGGCCACCACTGCCGCTGAGAAGCCAGGCGCTGGTGATGTTCACGGCGAGTCCGAGACAGGCGATCGGTATCGCCTCGGCGAAATGAATGGCTACGGGTTGCCACAGGCGCGCGATCGACTCGTAACCTATGAGCAGGGCGATCATCGCCAAGATGATGGCGCTGGTGAACCCCGCCAGATCCCCAAGCTTGCCGGTGCCAAAGCAGAAGCGGGCGTCATTGGCATGCTCGCGTGCGTAGCTATACGCCAGCGCCGCAAGCAGCAATGCACCCGCATGGGTGCTCATGTGCAGACCGTCGGCCACCAGCGCGATCGATCCGAACAGGAGGCCGCCGACGATCTCGGCTGCCATCATCACGCCGCACAATGTGATGACTGCCCAGGTCCTGCGTTCACTGCGCTCATGGTCGGCAGCCAGAAAGACGTGACTATGCGCGTGCATGAGACCGTCAGCGGCGTATTCACTCATGATGATGCCCCCTACTTGAGGTAGGCGTGTACCACCTCGACCAACTGATCCGCCGCACCCGTCCCCGATGCCCCTCGCTTGCGGTCGGCATCCACCAAATGGGTGCGAACGTGATCCTCCAGCACGTCGGCCATCAGACCCGAGGTGGCCCCCCGCACGCCGGCGATCAGGTGCATCACGGTTTCGCAGCCGGCCTCTGCTTCCAGCGCACGCTCGATGGCCTCCACCTGTCCGCGGATACGGCGTATCCGGGCCAGCAGCTTGTGCTTTTCGCGGATGGTGTGCGACATCGGCCCATCGTAGCAGACTATAGGATAGGTGGGTACCCTATATGTGCGACCCCTATTGAGTCCACTTGAACGCCACGATGACGGGCGGGCACATCCGATACGGTCTCGGCCCGCACCGCGGATCTGTTCCTCGGCCGGCCGAAGGACCTATAGCAACACCGGCGGGCACGGTATAGTTGCCCGACATCCATGGCGAGGGTGCGCGGTGCCGGTGCTACTTAAAGTATTCGTGCTGGCGATTGTGCAGGGATTCTGCGAGCTACTGCCGGTGTCAAGCTCGGCGCATGTGATCATGGCCGAGAAGCTCATGGGACTGGATCCGACGACACCGGCGATGACATTTCTGCTGGTCATGCTTCACACCGGCACCATGCTGGCCGTCATCGCGTACTTCTGGAATACCTGGCGCAGCCGTTTTTTTTCCTCGGCGAGAGCATTCCGGTCGTTCGCGACCAACGTTGCGGTGGCGACGGCATGCACCGGCTTGCTCGGTCTTGGGCTGACGCTGCTGATCGAGCGCGTCATCCTCGGCGGTGTGGCCGGAGCGGATGTTGAACAGCTGTTTGGCAACACGACGCTGATTGCCGCGGCTCTGGCGGCGGTCGGCGTCATGATCATTGTGTCCGGGCTGCGCCCCGCCGCAGCCAACCAACGACCGTCGATCCTGCTCACCGATTCGATCTGGATCGGCGCGGTGCAGGGATTGTGTCTGCCGTTCAGAGGCTTCTCGCGCTCGGGGGCCACCATCTCGACCGGATTGTTCTGCGGTCTGCGCAAGGATCTGCTGGAGGATTTCAGCTTTGCTCTGGCGGTCATCCTGACGCCGGCGGTGATCGTGCGCGAAGGCCATCGACTGCTCAAGGCTCAGCACACCGCGGCCATCATCGGTGACACCCTGGGGCCGATCTGGCCGAGCCTGGTGGGCATGCTATTGAGCTTCGCGGCCGGCTGGGTAGCGCTCAAGTGGCTGTCGCGCTGGCTCGAGCATGGCCGCTGGCATCTGTTCGGCTATTACTGCCTGTTCGCGGCGGGGGCAGTGGTTATCGCCGGCCAATTCCTGGCCGGCCCGGGGATCTGACAAGCCCGGGCCGGCACCCGCATGCGCATCCTGCGGGCACCTCGCTGGCATGCGCGCCTGCGCTCGCGATCAGATCGCGTCGCGCTGGCCTCAAGCATCACCGATGAAATTAAATGTTGTTAACCAATCAATGATTTACAGTGTGTCGAGTTAACTATCGCGCGCACTGATGGTCAGCGCGATGATGATATCCAAGGGACCCGCGGGCACGAGCCCAGCGCGCCTGACGGGTCGAGACGGAACTACACATGAGCCCACAACCTTCGCCGAGCGACGTCGCCGACGGTAAGCGCAGATCTCGCGGTCCGAGAATGATCTGGTGGATCATCGGCGGCATCGCACTGCTGGTGCTGATCGTCATTGGGGCCCGCTATCGCGCCGCTACCCCGGCCACCACCGTACGCAGCGGGCTGAACGGCCCGTTGACCGTCGGCGTCGCCAGCGTCACGAAGGGCGATATCCCGATCACGATCAATGCGCTCGGCACGGTGACGCCGCTGGCCACGGTCACCATTCACCCGCAGATCAGCGGGCCGCTGGTCAAGATTGCCTTCATTGAAGGGCAAATGGTCAAGCGGGGCGACTTGCTGGTGCAGATCGATCCTCGACCCTATCAGGCCGCTGTCGATCAGTCCGCCGGCCAGCTAAAACGCGACCAGGCAGCGCTCGCCAACGCCAAGGTCGATCTCGACCGCTACAAGACTCTGCTGGCGCAGAACTCGGTTTCGGATCAGACCTACGCCACGCAGGTGGCCACGGTTGCCCAGGAAGAAGCCACGGTAGCGACCGACCGGGCCGCGCTCGAAGCCGCGCAGCTCAACCTCGACTATTGCCGCATTACTTCACCGGTGCCAGGTCTGGTCGGACTACGGCAGGTCGACATCGGCAATCTGATGCAGGCGAACACAACTGCGATCGTCGTTGTGACGCAGCTACAGCCGATGTCGGTGCTGTTCACCGTGCCGGAGGACAGCCTCAGCAATGTCCTGCAGCGCCTGCGAAGCGGCCAGAAGCTCGCGGTCGAGGCCTTTGACCGCAGCCTCACCAACAAAATCTCGAGCGGCACGCTCTCGAACGCTGATAACGAGATCGACACCACCACCGGCACGCTCAAGCTGCGGGCAATGTTCGACAATTCAAAGTTCGAATTATTTCCCAACCAATTCGTCAACGTGCGGCTGCTGCTCGATACCCTGCACGACGCGATCGTCGTGCCCGGCGCGGCCATGCAGCAAGGCTCCTCGGGCAGCTACGTCTACGTCGTCAAGGCCGACGGCACCGTGAGCATGCGCGCGGTCACGCCCGGTCCCTCGAGCGGAGACTTGATCTCGATCACGAAAGGCCTGCAGGCCGGCGAACGGGTGGTTGTGGACGGCGCCGATCAATTGCGGGACGGCGCGCGCGTGATGGTGCCGGGAGCGGCAGCGGCCGCGGGCAACGCACCGCCTGACACCGGCCAGCACATGCATCGCCAGGGCGCCGGCGCCGGCAACTACAGCAGCGGTGGCGCAAGCGGTGGCGCAAGCGGCGGCGCAAGCGGCGGCGGCCACTACCGGCAGCGCCAGCAGAACCCCGGCAATCCAGGCGGCCCGCCGCCGCCTTGAGCGCTCGCTTTGAACTATGAATCCTTCACGCCCTTACATCTTGAGACCGGTCGCGACTTCGCTGCTGATGGCGGCGATCCTGATCGTCGGCGGCATCGGATATTTCTTTCTGCCGCTCTCGGCACTGCCGGAAGTTGACTACCCGACAATCCAGGTGCAGACCTTTCTGCCGGGGGCAAGCCCCGAGGTCATGACCTCGACAGTGAGCGCGCCGTTGGAGCGCCAGTTCGGCCAGATGCCGGGCCTCAAGGAAATGTCTTCGCGCAGTTCCGCCGGCGCGTCGGTGATCACGCTGCAGTTCGATTTGAACCTCAACATCGATATCGCCGAGCAGGAGGTTCAGGCGGCGATCAACGCCGCGGCTAATCTGCTGCCGCAGAGTCTGCCGGCGCCACCGATCTACGCCAAGGTCAACCCCGCCGACGCGCCGATCCTGACGCTCGCCGTGTCCTCGACCTCGATGCCGATCACCCAAGTCGAAGACCTCGCCGATACCCGTATCGCGCAGAAAATCTCCCAGATCGCCGGCGTCGGCCTGGTCAGCATCAACGGCGCGCAGCGTCCGGCGGTGCGCATTCAGGCCAACCTGCAGGCGCTCGCCGCCTACGGCCTGAACGTCGACGATCTGCGCACCACGGTCGCGAACGCCAATTCGAATGCGCCCAAGGGCAGTTTCGACGGCACCGCGCGATCCTATTCGATCGACGCCAACGATCAGATTGCGAGCGCCGACCAATACGGCAGCATCATCGTCGCCTATCGTAACAACAGCCCTGTGCGCCTGTCGGACGTCGCCACGGTGACGCAGAGCGCGGAGAACAACAAGCTCGCCAGCTGGATGAATACGACCCCGGCAATTCTGCTCAACGTGCAGCGTCAGCCGGGCGCCAATGTGATTGCGGTGGTCAATCAGATCCGCAAGGTGTTGCCGGAAATCCGCGCCTCCATGCCCGCCAATATCGACGTCACCGTGCTGTCCGACCGCACCAACACTATTCGCGCTTCGGTCAACGACGTCGAGTTCGAGCTGGCGCTCGCGGTGGCGCTGGTGGTGCTGGTGATCTTTCTGTTCCTGCGAAACGTGCCGGCCACGATCATTCCGAGTCTGTCCGTCCCGCTGTCGCTGATCGGTACATTCGCGGTGATGTATCTGTGCGGCTTCAGCCTCAACAATCTGTCGCTGATGGCCCTAACGATCGCCGCCGGGTTCGTGGTGGACGATGCCATCGTGATGATCGAGAACATCTCGCGCTACATCGAGAAGGGCGAGAAGCCTCTGGCCGCGGCGCTCAAGGGCTCGGGCGAAATCGGCTTTACCATCGTATCCCTGACCGTGTCGCTGATCGCGGTGCTGATCCCGCTGCTGTTCATGCGCGAAGTCGTGGGACGACTGTTTCGCGAATTCGCGATTACGCTGTCGATAGCGATCCTGATCTCGGCGGTCGTCTCCCTGACGCTGGTGCCGATGCTGTGCGCCAAGATGCTGCGATCGCATGAAGAGACCCGCGCGCGGCGTCAAAGCGCGATCGCGCGCAGAGCCGAGCGCGCCTTTCAGCAACTGATCGCGCAGTACGACCGACTGCTGACGCGGGTATTCGATCATCAGCCGCTGGTATTGTGGATTGCCGTGGGCACCGTGGTGCTGACGGTTGCCCTCTACGTCTTTATCCCCAAGGGCTTCTTCCCGCTGCAGGACACGGGCATCGTCCAGGGCACGACCGAAGGGGCGCCGGCAATATCCTTCACCGCCATGATCCAGCGCCAGCAGCAGCTGGCCGATGTGATCCTGCGTGATCCGGATGTCGACAGCCTATCGTCTTTTGTCGGTATCGACGGCACCAATACCACGCTCAACAACGGCCGTTACCTGATCAACCTTAAGCCGAAGAACCAACGCAGCGACGACATCCAGGCGACCATGGCGCGCCTGAGCAACGCGGCGCGCGGCGTGAGCGGCATCAAGCTGTATCTGCAACCGGTGCAGGACCTCACGATCGACTCGACCGTGGGTCGGGCGGCCTATCAATTCATCCTGGAGGCAGCCAACTTCGCCACCCTGCGGCCCTGGGTGCCGAAGCTGCTCGACCGCCTTGCCCGCGCCCCGGAACTCGCCAACGTCTCGACCAACTTCGTGGATAGCGGCCTGACCGTACAGATCGATATCGACCGCGATACCGCGGCCCGCTTTGGCGTGACTGCGGCGACGATCGATAATGCGCTCTACGACGCCTTTGGCCAACGCATCATTTCGACCATCTACACCCAATCGAACGAATACCGGGTGATCATGGAAGGCGATCCGAAGCTGCAGACCTCCATCGAGTCGCTCAACGACATCTACGTACCGTCGGGTACGTCCGCCAATGGTGGCCAGGTCCCGCTGGGCTCGATTGCGCGCATTTCGGTACAGGCCGCGCCGCTGGAAATCGACCACTTGGGCCAGTTCCCGTCAGCAATGTTCTCGTTCGACGTCGCACCTACGGCCTCGCTGGAAAACGCCGTGGACGCGATCCGCGCCGCCGAGCGCGATATCGGGCTGCCGGTGGGCATCACGACGACCTTCGAAGGAGCGGCGCTGGCATTCCAGTCCTCGTTGCGCAACGAGGTGCTGCTGATCCTGGCCGCGATCGTCACCGTCTATATCGTGCTCGGAGTGCTCTATGAGAGCTACATCCATCCACTGACGATTCTATCGACGCTGCCTTCCGCCGGCATCGGCGCCCTGTTGGCACTGATGATCGCCGGGCTCGATCTCAACATCATATCGATCATCGGCATCATTCTGCTGATCGGCATCGTCAAGAAGAACGCGATCATGATGATCGACTTTGCGCTCACCGCCGAGCGCGAGGGCGGCAAATCGCCGCAACAGGCGATCCATGAGGCTGCGCTGCTGCGCTTTCGCCCGATCCTCATGACTACGGTCGCCGCCCTATTTGCCGCGCTGCCGCTGATGCTGGGCGCCGGCACCGGCTCGGAACTGCGCGCACCGCTGGGCATATCGATCGTCGGCGGGCTGCTCGTGAGTCAGCTGCTGACTTTGTTCACGACGCCGGTGATCTACCTGTACTTCGACCGGCTCGCGGGCGCCGTGCGTCGGCGCCGTGTGCGCGCCGATCACTCCGACGACACCGCGCGGCAACCGGACGGCGAGCCTGCCCCGCAGGTCGACTGAGCGCGCGCCATGAGCATCGCTGCGCCCTTCGTCCGTCGACCCGTCGCCACGACGTTGCTGACGATTGGGCTGGCGTTGGCCGGCGGCGTGGCCTTTTTTCTGCTGCCGGTCTCGCCGTTGCCTAACGTCGATCTGCCAACCATCGTCGTGTCGGCCTCGCTGCCGGGCGCGAGCCCGGAGACGGTCGCGACCAGCGTGACCACTCCGCTCGAACGGCACCTGGGCACCATCGCCGGTGTGACCGAGATGACTTCGCAGAGCGCCGTCGGCAGTTCGAGCGTAGTGCTGCAGTTCGACCTCAGTCGCAACATCGACGGCGCGGCGCGCGACGTGGAAGCCGCGATCCAGGCGGCGCGCATCGATCTGCCGAGCTCGCTGCGCAGCAATCCGGGCTATCGCAAGCTCAACCCTTCCGACGCCCCGGTCATGATCCTGGCGTTGACCTCGGACACGCTGACCGCGGGGCAGATCTACGACTCGGCCTCGACCATCCTGCAGCAGAAATTGCTACAGGTTCAGGGCGTCGGCGACGTCACCATCGGTGGCAGTTCGCTGCCGGCCGTGCGTGTGGAGCTCAATCCGCGCACCCTGTTCAAATACGGCATTGGTCTCGAGGACGTGCGCGCGGCACTGTCGGCCGCCAATGCCAACAGCCCCAAGGGCGCGGTCGATTTCGGCGAACAGCGCTATCAGATCTATGTCAATGACACCGCCACGCGCGCGGCCCAATACCAGTCGCTGATCGTCGCCTACCGGGACAACGCGGCCGTCAGGCTACAGGACGTCGCGACGGTCAGCGATGCGGTAGAGAACATCCGCAACCTCGGGCTGGCCGATGGCAAGCCCGCGGTACTGCTGGTGCTGCACCGCCAGCCCGGTGCGAACGTGATCGATGTCGTGGATCGCATCCGCGCGCTGATTCCGGAGCTGCAAGCCTCGATCCCCGCGAGCATCCGTATCATTCAGACCAACGACCGCACCGAGACCATCCGCGCCTCGCTGCGCGACGTTGAGCGCACGCTGTTGATCGCCATTGCGCTGGTCGTGCTCGTGGTATTTATCACACTGCGCAATGCCCGCGCGGCATTAGTACCGAGCGTCGCCGTTCCGCTGTCCTTGATAGGCACATTTGGCGTCATGTATCTGCTGGGCTTCAGCCTCGACAACCTGTCGTTGATGGCGCTCACGGTCGCGACCGGCTTTGTGGTCGATGACGCCGTGGTGGTACTGGAGAACATATCGCGGCATATCGAGCAAGGCATGCCACGCGTCCAGGCCGCGCTGCAGGGAGCCAGGGAAGTCGGCTTCACCGTGCTGGCGATGAGTCTGTCGCTGATTGCGGTTTTTCTGCCCATACTGCTGATGGGCGGGATTGTCGGGCGCACCTTTCGTGAATTTGCGCTGACGCTCGCGGTCGCGATCCTTATCTCGCTGATCGTATCCCTGACGACCACACCGATGATGTGCGCCCAAGTGCTGCGCCGGGAGACGGATCCTCAGGGCCGGTTCATGAGCGCAATGGAGCGCGGCTTCGATGCCATGCGTAATTTCTACGCCCGCACGCTTGGCGTTGCCCTGGAGCATCCGCGCACCGTGATGATCGTGCTCGCTGCTACCGTGGCGCTGAACTTCTACCTGTACACGATCATCCCCAAAGGATTCTTTCCGCAGCAGGACACGGGCACGCTGACCGGGAATCTGCGCGCCGATCAAAGCATCTCGTTTCAGGCCATGGCGCAGAAGCTGCGCAGCGCCATGGCCATCGTCCAGGCCGATCCGGCCGTTCAGGACGTGGTCGGCTTCACCGGCGGGGGCGGCGGCGGTCCTGGCGGGGGCGGCGGCGCTACCAATACCGCCAACATATTCGTCGGCCTGAAGCCACTGTCGGTGCGCAAGGTCACGAGCGACCGCGTCATTGCCCGGCTGCGGGTCAAGCTCGCCGACATCACCGGTGTGCGCTTGTTCCTGCAGGCCATCCAGGATATCCGCGCCGGGGGGCGCCAGAGTAATTCGCAATATCAGTACACCATCCTGAGCGACGATCTAAGCGAGCTGTTTCTGTGGACGCCGAAGATCACCGAGGCGTTGAAAACCGTGCCGGAGATCGCGGACGTGAACTCTGATCGCCAGGACAACGGTCTGGATATCGCGCTCAATATCGACCGCAGCACGGCGGCGCGTCTGGGCATCAACCTATCCGAGATCGATAACACGCTCTACGACGCCTTCGGCCAGCGACAGGTATCGACCATCTACAATGACATGAATCAGTATCACGTCGTGATGGAGGTCGCTCCGAGCTTCTGGCAGAGTCCGGAGACGCTCAAGGAGGTCTGGGTGAGCACCTCAGGTGGCGCGCTCAGTGGTACGCAATCCTCGGCGGGGGCGGTATCGGACTTTGCAACCGTCGCTGCGGGCGGCAGCACCGCGAGCAGTAGCGCTACCACCACCGTTACCGCTGCCACCGCCGCGACCGGCGCGAGCTCCTGCCCGACCACCGGCATCAGCCCCACGCCTTCGAGCGCTGCCGTCGCAAGTGCCGGCACCACGACCAGCGGCACCACGAGCAGCAGCACCGCGACGACCGGCATTGCGAGCTCGACCTGCAGCAGCACCAGCAACCTGTCGCAGGCTCCGGTTGCCGCCGTGCAGAATCTGGCGCTCAATCAGCTCACCAATAGCGGTCGCGGCGGCGCTTCGACCGGCGCCTCGATTGCCACAGCTGCCGAGACCACGGTGCCACTGGCGGCGTTCGCCAACTATGGACCGAACAGGACGCCGCTTGCGATCAATCATCAGGGCCCGTTCGTCGCCACGACCTTTTCATTCAATCTGCCCGAAGGCGAATCGCTCAGCACGGCCATCCGCGCGATCCAGCGAACGATGCAGCAGATACACGTACCGATCTCGGTGCATGGCGCCTTTGCGGGAACGGCGCGGGTATTCCAGCAGTCGCTGGCGAATGAACCGTGGCTCATCGCCGCGGCGATCGTCGCCGTCTATATCGTGCTCGGGATTCTCTACGAAAGCTATGTCCATCCGATCACCATTCTCTCGACCCTGCCCTCCGCGGGAGTCGGCGCTGTGCTGGCGCTGCTGCTGTTTGGCGCCGATTTCAGTCTGATCGCGCTGATCGGCGTCATCCTGTTGATCGGCATCGTCAAGAAAAACGCCATCATGATGATCGATGTCGCGCTCGAGACCGAGCGTCAGCGCAATGTCGATGCTCGCACCGCCATCTACGATGCCTGTCTGCTGCGGTTCCGTCCCATCATGATGACCACGTTCGCGGCGCTGCTCGGTGCCATACCGCTGGCCGTGACCACCGGCAGCGGCGCGGAGTTGCGCCAGCCCCTGGGCATCTCTATCGTCGGCGGTTTGATCTTCAGCCAGGTGCTCACGCTCTATACGACCCCCGTGGTCTACATCTATCTGGATCGTTTCCGTCTGTGGCTTCGCCGCCTGGCGTCCCGCCGCAAAGGCACGGTGATCGGCGGCGCCCCGAAGCAACAACCCACATGATGCAGTACAGGCCATTCATGAATTCGTTGCAATCCTTGGCAGCATCGCGAGCAGCGCGCACGCTGCCCGCGCTCGCCGCTGTGCTGGCGCTGGCGGCGTGTGCGGTCGGGCCCAACTACCGCCGCCCCGAGGCCCCGGTCGAGCCCGCTTTCAAGGAAGACCAGGGCTGGAAACCCGCCACGCCGGGGGAAATCCAGGGCGATAAGCCCTGGTGGTCGATTTATAACGACCCATTGCTCGATAGCCTGGAACATCAGGTCGAGGTATCCAACCAGACGCTCAAGGCCGACGAGGCCGCGTATCGCGCCGCCGTGGAAGCGATCGGAGTGGACCGCGGTTCGCTGTTCCCGAGTGTCACGGTCACGGGTGCCAATACCCGCAGCGGCAGCGCCAGCGGGGTCAATCAGGCCATTACCACGGCCTCCGGCACAACGGTGACGACCGGAACCGGCGGCAACGGCCGGCGCAGCATCTACAGCGCGGGGGCCCAGGCGAGCTGGTCGATCGACATCTGGGGACGCATCAGGCGTCTGGTCGAATCGGATGTCGCCAAGGCGCAGGCGAGCGCCGCCGATGTCGCCGCCGCGCGCCTGTCGGCGCAGATCACGCTCGCGGAGGACTATTTTCAGCTGCGCGCCGCCGACGAGCAGACGCGGCTCTACCAGACCGAGATCGACGATTTCAAAGGCGCGCTGACGATCACCCAGAATCAGGTCAAGGCCGGAACCACGACGCTGGCCGACGTCTATGCGGCCGAGACGCAGCTGGAGAGCACGCAGGCGTCGGCGGTCGGTGTACAACTCACGCGCGCCAAGTTCGAGCATGCGATCGCGGTACTGATCGGCAAGCCGCCCTCGGAGCTCGCCGTCGACGTGGGGAGCTTTACCACCACGGTGCCGGTCGTGCCGGCCGGCATTCCCTCCGCGCTGCTCGAGCGGCGGCCCGACATCGCCGCGGCCGAGCGCTTGGTGGCGAGCGCGAACGCGCTGATTGGCGTCGCCGAGGCCGCCTGGTTTCCGAGCCTGACACTGACCGGATCCTATGGCTTTAGCTCCAGCGTTCTGCCGGGACTGCTCAAGGCCGGCAATTCGCTGTGGTCGTTCGGCCCCTCCCTGGCCGAGAACGTATTCAACGGCGGCGCCACGTTGGCGCAGACTCGCGAGGCCCGCGCCAATTACGATGGGGCGGTCGCGACCTATCGCCAGACCGTGCTGTCGGCGTTCCAGGCAGTCGAGGACGACCTGGTGACTCTGCGCGTGCTCGAGCAGCAGGGACAACTGCAGGAATCCGCGGTCAAGGACGCGCGGCTCTCGGAGCAGCTGATCCTCAATCAGTACAAGTCCGGTATCGTTGCCTATTCCAGCGTGATCACGTCCCAGACCACCCGATTGGTGGACGAGATCAGTCTGCTGAGCATTGAAAGTCAGCGGCTGGTGTCGAGCGTCGATCTGATCTCCCAGGTCGGAGGCGGCTGGGACGCCGCTCAGCTCAATCAAACCGATCGAGGTGTGCCGTCTCATTGACTCGCATGACCTGCACTTGCGTGCCGTCGACGACCACCTCGCTGATACCACAGGGCTGTTGCTGCAGCACCCAGTAAGCCGACAGCGGCTGATCCAGCAACTGCAGCAGCAGTGCGCGGTTGACGCTGTCGTGGCCGACGAGCACGACCGTGTCGCCGCCATGCTGCGCGAGCACATGACACAGCGCGCCGGCCACCCGCGCCACCAGGTCCTGCAGCGATTCGCCGCCCGGAAAGCGCATCAGCTGCGGCGCGGCGTGCCAGCGCTCGAATAACTCCGGTGCCGAAGAGCGTACCTGCGCGTGAGTCTTCCACTGCCAGTCGCCATAATCGAGATCGCTCAGCGCTTCGAGCACCGCGCTGGACACGGCGCAGGCCGACGCGATGGCGACCGCGGTAACCACACAGCGCTGCAGCGGACTGCTGTAGACGGCGCCGACCCGCCAATGCGCGGCGATTCGCTGCGCCGTCGCCTCTGCCTGCCGCCTGCCAAGCGGCGTCAGCGGTATGTCGGCCCGGCCGCGGAAGCGCGCGGGGTCGATGCCCTCGACGTGGCCGTGCCGAATCAGCAGCAGGCGGGTCATGCTACTTGCCAAGCGACACCGAAATCCTTGAGCATCGGTCTGGCTCCTAAGGCTTTGAATCCGGAGTAGCCCCATGATCTGGCAGGGATTGGCGGTCGGCATCGGCGCCGCACTCGGCGCATTGCTCCGCTGGCGTCTCGGCGCCTGGCTGAATCCGGTGTTCCCCACCATACCATTCGGCACTCTGGCCGCAAACCTGCTCGGGGGTTTCATCATGGGGCTGTGCATGGAATATTTCACACGCACGGCGGCAGTGCCGCCCGAGCTGCGGCTCGCAGCGACCACGGGCTTCCTCGGCGGACTGACGACCTTCTCGACCTTTTCGGCCGAGACCACGGTACTGTTGTTGCGCCGTGATTTCCCGTGGTCGGCCGCCATCATTGGCGCGCACCTGATCGGATCGCTGCTTCTGACCATCGTTGGCGTATATTGTGTACGGGTGCTGCTTGGCTTCAGGGGAATCGCATGAAGGCAACGGTACTGCGGCTGTACATGCACGAGAGCCGCCGTTTTCACGGCATGCCACTTTACGATTGGCTGCTCGAGCAGTCGCGCAAGCTCGGCGTCCACGGCGGCTCGGCCTTTCGCGCCGTCGCCGGGTATGGTCGCCATGGCGTCCTGCACGAACAGCACTACTTCGAGCTGGCCGGCGAATTGCCGGTGGTCACGGAATTCATCGTCAGCGAGTTCGATGCGGAGCGCATCCTGGCGCTGGTGCGCAAAGACAATATTGATCTGGTCTACGCGTCCTGGCCGGCGGAGTATTGCGCCACCAGCGCCCCGAGCGCGCCGGACGCCACAGGAGGCACGCCGTAGTCGGCGGCGCCGCGGGCCTGCTGCGCGACTCCCGGAGTAGGGACCGCGCTCAGGCCCACACGGGTTCCTGGCCCGCTTTCCATTTGATATTGCAGCCGACGCTCGGAATCTGTTCTTTTATCGCCCGGCCCGCGAGCACCGCGTCGGCTGCGGCGCGTAGATCCGCCCCGGTCACCGGCTGCTTGTTGCCCGGCCGGCTGGCATCGAACTGCCCGCGATAGACCAGTCGGCGCGCCTGGTCGAACAGATACAGGTCCGGCGTGCAGGCGGCCTGATAGGCCTTCGCCACCGCCTGCGACGCATCATACAGGTAGGGAAAATTGAATCCCTTCTGCGCCGCAAGCTTCGCCATGTTCGCCGGGCTGTCTTCCGGATATCGGCTGGCATCGTTGGAGTTGATCGCCACCACTGAGACGCCCTGCGCTATGTAGTCGCGCGCAAACTGCGCCAGGCCGTCGAGTATGTGTTTCACATAGGGGCAGTGATTGCAGATAAAAGCGACCAGCAGTGCCCTCGAGTCTGCGAAATCCTTTAGCCCGTGGATTTTGCCGGCCGGGTCAGGCAGCGAGAAGTCCGGCGCGGTCGTGCCCAGCGGCAGCATGCGCGACTGCGTCATTACCATGCAACGAGTCCCAGGTTCATAGCGATGCTCCTTGAGCTAAGACGACATTTACGCCCGATAAAGAGGGCTGCACATTACCCGCCCGCATTCCCCGCGACAAGGTCCCTAGCAATGGTCAAAGGCAGCCACGCCCGTCGTGCCGCGCACGCAATCGATTCGATCTTCATCGACCGCCACTCGGACGCGCAGTAATTACGAACATGCGACATATCGCGCAGCAGATCGACAGTCTGCAGAGCCGTATCGAGGAGCGCCGCTTCAGGCGCGACCACATCGATGACAACGAGAGTGTCCCTGGGCCGTAGCACGCGCACCACTTCGGCCGCGGCTGCCGGCATCGACGGCGAGTGATGAGCGGAATAGCGCCTGACGACCAGATCGAAAAGATCGGCGTTTATTCTAACGAGGTTTCCGCGACCGGCACCACGGCGATGGCATGGGCACTGCGCGTGCGCGTCAGTGCCGCATGGCCGGCATGTCCTGCATGTCCTGCATGTCCGGCATATCAGCACCGGCATCGGGTTGGCGAAGTACGAACGTTACTGTCACAGCAGCAATGCCCACGAAGCTCAGCGTCACCGACACGCGATCTCCAGGCTGCAGCTTCTTCCTGGGTCGTTCCAGCATCAGATGATAGCCCTCGGCCGCAAATTCGAGACTGGAATGCGCCTTAACAGTGATCTTATCCACGGGCATCATCTGACTGGTGCCCGCCACATTGCGGCTGCGATGCAGCGACACCACCCCGTAGTCTGGGCACGAAGCCGCGACCAGGCTCATCGGTTGATCGCTCGTGTTGACCAGCGTGACATAGCCGCCGGCGGGAAGGTTGCCAGGCAGCCATCGAACCCAGGCGTCCTTGACCTGCACTGTAGACGCATTCTGAGTGTCGAGCGCGCCGGCCGAAACGCCCATCCAGCCGAGCATGCAAGCCGCGAGGACCATGTGCCTAGAGTGCATCGTTTGCTCCGACCGCGGCCGTCCAATGCGGAAATAATTGACAGGTACCCACGGCATAGCCCATGGCGCCATCGGCGCTAAGCGTGCAGCAGGCGGCGCGGTGCGCCGAGTCATACGGCGGCCATCTTAATGATATTTTGAATAGGCCGCTCGACGGCCCGATGGCGCGTGTCGGCATGCCCGGCACCGGCGTGGCAGGATGTAGCCCGTGGCGCTGGCGCCGTGCTTCGAACAACTTCCGTGAAAGTCATGCGCATTCATCCGTTGCCGCTCGTGGTGCTGCTGGCCGCATCGGCTGCCGGTGAGGTCTCGGCCTTCGAAGCCACCATGCGAGCGGCGGTGGTCAGCGCCGGCACAATCCAGGTTCGAGACGTCGTTCGACCGGTCGCCGGGCCTGGGCAGGTGCTGGTGAAAATTCGCTACGCCGGCGTTAATCCCGCCGATTGGAAGACGGCGGGAGGCTCCGCAGACGATCCAACTGCTGGCGCCGGATCAGGCGCCCCCAACGCCGGTGCCTCGCCGATCCCGGGCTTCGACGGCTCCGGCGTGATTGCGGCTCTGGGGCGCGGCGTCGTCGGCTACAAAATCGGCGATCCCGTGATCGTCTGGTCGCAGGCTCGCGGAACCTATGCGCAGTACGTCGCCGTGCCCGCGGACACCGTCGCTCGCAAACCAGACAGCCTGTCGTTTGCCGAGGCCGCGGGCGTTGCGCACGCCAGCCTCGCGGCCTGGAACATGCTGATCGATCTGGCCAAGGTGCGTTCCGGGCAGAGCGTGCTGGTGCTCGGCGGCGCCGGCGGCGTCGGCTCGGCGGCCGTGCAGATCGCGAAGAACAGAGGTGCGCATGTGATCGCGACGGCGTCGGCGCGCAACGTCGACTACCTCAAAGCCCTGGGTGCGGATACAGTGCTCGACTACACCGCGCAACATTTCGAGGATCAGCTGCGCAATATCGACATCGCGATCAATACGGTGGACCTCGACAACGCCTATCGCGCGCTCGCCGTGGTCAAGCGAGGTGGATATCTGCTCTCGTCTGTCGGCCTACCGGCGGGCGAGCAGTGTGCGGCACGCGGCGTAATCTGCTCCGGCCGTACCCTGACCGGCACGCCGTTTCACCTGGCGCTCAAACAGATCGCCGACTGGTCGCGAGCGGGTCGATTCAAGGTCAACATCGACCAGACATTCGAGCTGACCGACGTGCTCAAAGCCTGGCAATACAGCGAGGGCGGCCACACCCGTGGCAAATCCGTGATCAGGATAGGCGACTGAAATCAAACACCTGAGCGGCGTTGGGATGCATTATGACGCAGTAAATCGCCGATTGCGGGCCCGCGGCCCGACGGTACTTTGGCACAGGAACTTTGGCACAGTGAGTTCCGTCTCAGGATAATCCGAGAGATTCTGTCAAGCTTTGCGCCTTTGAACTTAAGGGAGCCTCGAACCCTACGTGAAACCCTATAATCTGCGCACTGCGCTCGCGCTGGGCGCTTTCAGCCTGTTCGGCGCGCTGTTGCTGCAGACGCCGGCGGCGGCCCATCTGGGCGGCGATGCCGACTCCGTCAGCGCCGATCGCGACGTCCTCCATGCCGAACTGCGCAGCACCCCGATGCAGCAATACACCCTGCATGAAATCACCACGATCGCCGGCACGGTGGTGCACGAGTACGCGACACCCCAAGGCATGGTGTTCGCTGTCACGTGGCACGGTCCACTGCCGCCAAACCTGCAGCAGCTTTTCGGCAGTTATTACTCGCAGTACCGGAGCGCGGCCGCAGCAAACGCCCAACCCGGGATGCATCGGCAGCTGAACTTCGCGGGCGCCGATCTGGTGGTGGAGTCGACCGGACGCATGCGCAGTTTCCTTGGCAAGGCATATGTCCCGAGTCTGTTACCGGCCGGCGTCGCCGTCGCCGATATTCAATAGCGAGGCGTCGCATGAGCCACGGTTTTCGTTGGACCCTATTGCTTGGCCTGTGCGTGCTCGCCGGCTGTGGCGGCGGCGGCGGCAGTGGCAGTACCAGCAGCTCCAGCAGCAGCTCCAGCAGCAGCTCGAGTAGCAGCTCGAGCGGCGCGAATGTCGTCACGCTCACCGTCGGACCGGGGCCCGCTGCGGCCATGGGTGGCAGTTTCAACAGCTCCTACGTCAACGTGACGCTGTGCAATCCGGGTACCAGCACCTGCGCCACCATCGATAACGTGCTGGTCGACACGGGCTCCTATGGCCTGCACATCATGGCCTCGGCTCTGGCAGCCGCCGGTCTGACGCTGACCGACACTGCCGATCCCAGCAATAACAGCAACACCATCGCCGAATGCCAGCCGTTTGTGGACGGCTATACCTGGGGGCCGCTGACGACGGCCGATGTCAGCATTGGCGGCGAGCACGCGCCCGCCCTGGCGGTCTATATCATCGATGACGATGGGTCCTATGCGCCGACGGTGCCCGCCAGCTGCTCCAGCCAGGGCCACGGCATTTCACTGAATTCGGTGGTCGCATTCGCCGCCAATGGCGTACTCGGCGTCGGCCCCTTCGATCAGGATTGCGGCGCGTCATGCGCCGAATGCGCCAGCGCCAGCGGCGGCTGCACGGTCAACAACGACATCTATTACAGCTGCAACGCCGGCACCAACAGCTGCAGCTTCACGCCGGTGACTCTGACGGCGCAATTGCGAAATCCAGTGGCGCTGTTCGCCGTCGACAACAACGGCGTCATTCTGCAGCTGCCGACCATTCCCCTGGCCGGGCAGGTCGGGGCGAGCGGCACGCTGATTTTCGGCATAGGAACGCAGAGCAACAATGCTCTCGGCAGCGCCACGGTGCTCACGCTCGACGGCAGCGCCAATTTCACCACGATTTACAAGGGCCAGACGCTCACCGGTTTCGTCGACTCCGGTTCCAATATTTATCTCTTCGCGGACAGTTCAATCCCGGTGTGCGCGAACACGGCTTCCAATCCGAACGCCAGCGAATTCTACTGCCCCACGTCGACACAGATGCTCACGGCCACCAACCAGGGCCAGAACGGCTCCAGCAGCGGGGTGCAGTTCGAGATCACAAGTCTGAACAATCTCAACGGTAGTTTCTACGCGACCGATAGCATCGCTGGCCCCGTGATCTCCAACGCGAATCTGGGCAGCTATTTCGACTTTGGGCTGACGTTCTTTTACGGCAGATCGGTGTTCACGGCCATCGACGGAAAGACAGCCGGCAGCGCGACCGGCCCTTACGTCGCTTATTGAGCAGCGGCGCACTTGTCGTCGACCAGCGGCTGGTCGAGTCCTGCGCGGAATCTGCCGGTGCGCGCGTGAATATACTCTACAGAGATCTCGTGCCGGGCCTGTGGATCGCCTGGCTTCTTTACTGGCGTATTTCGGCGACCGCGGTCAAACCGGCCCAGCGCCGCGAAACGCCCGCATCGCGCGCCGCGCATATCGTGCCGATGCTGATCGCCGCTATTCTGCTGTGGGTGCAGTCCATTCCAGGCGGCGGAGTGCTGTTCGAGCGCTTCCTGCCGGCGAGCCACGGCAGGTATTGGGCGGGAACACTGCTGCTGGCGCTGGGACTCGCCTTCAGCGTCTGGGCACGCGTCTATATCGGGCGTAACTGGAGCGCGACGGTGACCGTGAAGGAAGGCCATGAGCTGATCCGTCACGGTCCGTACGCGCTCGTGCGCCACCCCATCTACACCGGCCTGCTGCTCGGCTTCATTGGAACCGCTATCGTGCGCGGTGAGTGGCGCGCAGTGCTCGCGGTGCTGATCGTGGTTGCGGCACTATGGCGCAAGCTGCGGCTCGAGGAGTGCTGGATGAGCGAAACCTTCGGTGACGAGTATCGGCGCTACCGCGAGCACACCGCAGCGTTGATACCGTTTCTGCTCTGAGCGGCGTCGCCGCAACCGCGCAATCCTTCAGCCATTTCCGCCTCGCTCGCTATCGAGCAGGCGCATCTGCTCCCGCCCATAGCGGTCGCCGGCCACGGCCGAACTCGGCACCGCCGCGGCGATGCGCTGCAGATCGGCGGCGCTCAGCTCTATCTGCGTCGCGGCCAACGATTCCGCCAACTGGCTACGCTTGCGTGCGCCGATCACCGCTACGATCGATGGCGATTGCGCCAGCACCCAGGCGATCGCCAGCTGCGAGGCCGGCAGCCCTTTCTCGGCGGCGAGTCGTTCGAGCGGCGCCATCAGGGCACGGTTGCGCTGCAGATTCCCGCCGCTGAAGCGTGGCAGATGCGCACGAAGATCCCCCGCTTCGCTGGGGAGCGAACCGCTGATCAGTCCACGCGACAGCACGCCATAGGCCGTAATACCGATGCCGAGTTGCTGCAGCAGCGGAAAAATCCCGGTCTCGGGTCCTCGACTGAGCAGCGAATATTCGATCTGCAGATCGCAGATCGGATGTACGGCATGAGCCCGGCGAATTGTCGCCACACCGACTTCCGACAAACCGATGTAGCGTACGTAGCCGGCCTTGACCAGATCGGCCATCGCGCCGATGACTTCTTCTATCGGCACCTGCGGATCAAGGCGGGCCGGCCGGTAAATATCGAGATGCTCGACCTTGAGCCGCTTGAGGCTGTAGGCGGCGAAATTCCTGATGGCCATCGGTCGCGCGTCGAACCCGCCCCAGCCGCCGTCCGGCGTACGCAGCGCACCGAATTTGACCGACAGCAGCACCCGGTCGCGCCGGCCCGCGATCGCGCGGGCGATCAGCATCTCATTGTGACCGCTGCCGTAAAAATCGCCGGTATCGAACACGGCGACGCCGGCGTCCAGCGCTGCCTGAATGGTGGCGATGCTCTCGGCATCATCCGACGCACCGTACATCCCGGACATGCCCATGCAGCCCAGCGCCAGCGGGAATACCAGCGGCCCGGCGCTGCCGAGCCGACGCAACGCAGGCACTGACGTGCTCGTCGATGTCACTGGACCGATCGTGGCGAGGTGAGCAGGGGAACGCCGATGATCAACGCGTGTAGGCGGAGGATGAACAACGCGTACAGTGCGACTCCCAGCACGACCGCGATGAGGTCATTGTACCGTGAGGGCGGCGCGCCACGGGCCGGC
>JBEKRP010000010.1:0-68638 GCA_049518595.1 Steroidobacteraceae bacterium | reverse complement strand
AGCCCGGCGAGATCGATCTGATTTCCTACGGTACCACCACGCCGGACCTGGTATTTCCGAACGCGGGTGTGCTGTTACAGGACCGCCTCGGCTGCCGCGGCGGGCCGGCGTTCGCCCTCGAAGCCGCCTGCAGCGGGTTCATCTATGCGCTCGCTGTCGCCGATAAGTTCGTGCGCACTGGCTCCGCACGCCGCGCGCTGGTAGTCGGGTCCGAGGTACTGTCACGGATTGTCGATCAAAACGATCGTGGTACCGCGATTCTGTTTGGCGATGGCGCCGGCGCCGTGGTGCTGGCTGCCTCGGAACATCCTGGGATCATCTCGACGCATCTGCACGCCGATGGCAGCTATAAACACCTGATGTATTGCACCGGCGGGCCGGCCCGCGGCGCGGCGCCCGGGGCGATGCTACCGGGCGATTTTGTCCGCATGGCGGGCAGCGAAGTGTTCAAGCTCGCCGTGACCCTGCTGGGCCGCGTGGTCGACGAGACGCTGGCGGCCAATAATCTCGAAAAATCTGCGATCGACTGGCTGGTGCCGCATCAGGCCAATATGCGCATCATCCAGGCGGTGGCGAAAAAGCTCGGCTTGCCGATGGAGCGCGTCATCGTGACGGTGCAGGAACACGGCAACACCTCGACTGCCTCGGTGCCGCTCGCGCTGGATGTCGGGGTGCGCGACGGACGCATCAAACGCGGGGATATGCTGCTGCTCGAGGCCTTGGGCGGCGGTGTCACCTGGGGTTCGGCACTGCTGCGCTATTGATGTAGCGCCTGATTGATGTAGCGCCTGATCATGAGGTAGCGCCCGATGATGTAGCGGGTGCGGGGCGTGCGCCGGATCGGCGAGCGCGCGGCAGGTGCGCGCAGCTACGGCGAGCCTGCCGGCAGACCCACGGCGTGGCATCTGCCCGCCATTCGCTCAATAAAAAACGCCGCTCAAAGCGCGGCGTTTTCTCTATCAAGGCCCGGTCGAATTACTTCGAAACCGACTTCTTGAACATGCGATCGATCTTCTCGTTGGTCGCATCGCATGAAGCCTGCGCCGCCTGCGCCGCGGACAGCGCTTGGTTGGCCGTGCTCTGCGCGCCGCTCGCAGCCGTGGAGGCCTGACTCGCAGAGGCCTGCGCAGCACTTGCGGCGCGCGCAGCAGCGTCGGCCGACGCCTTTGCCGCGTCCACGTCAGTCTGCAGCTTGCCGACTTGCTGCTTCAGGCCGTCGACCTGCGCTTGAAGCGGCTTGAGGTCGGTGCAGCCGGCGAGCGCAACCACCAGAGCGGCGGCGGCCAGCTTCACAACGATTGAATTATTCATCCTAAATCCCCTTTTGCACTGAAATAAACCGCATCGCACCGAACGTTTGCGCGGCGGCACGATTTTGCGGGCCACAACTTGACCAAATTTGGCATGCGAATGCAATAGCAACTTCGAAATCCGTCTGTCAGCGGACACCGACAGTTTACTAGGATATCTGGCGAATAATGAATGCGGCATGAATGCATGCCGCCGGTGCACAATCGATCTGCGCGACTCGCGCATCGGATTTCAGGCGCCGATGCGGCCGGAAAGGCTGTGTGCGATATCCAAGCTGAGGGCGCTGCTCCAGCCTTGCACGCGGTGACGACAGTCGCGCCGCCGCTGTTGGGGATCAAACGGGTGGCAATGCGGATAGCTGACAACGCGGATAGCTGACAACACGGATAGCTGGCAACGCGGCCGGTGCTAACGGTGCGGCGACCGCGACTCGATGATCTCGCCCGCGCCATGCACCGAGCATAGGTGGGCGGCACGCCGCCGACGGGTCGAACCGCGGTCCAGATCATGTCGAACTTTCGCTTCGCGGCCGACGAGAGTGCCCCAGCGACTCGCCGCCGTGGGGTTGCGGGGGATCAAGACTACTGTATATAATTACAGTATGTCCGATCTCACACCCCGCCAGGCCAACGTGTTGCGTTTCATCCAGCGCAGCCTCAGCGAAACCGGGATGCCGCCGACGCGCGCTGAAATCGCGACCGAGCTTGGATTTCGGTCGCCCAATGCGGCCGAGGAGCATTTGCGCGCATTGGCGCGCAAGGGCGTCATCCAGCTACTGCCGGGTGCGTCGCGCGGCATTCAACTGCGCGACACCATGCGCGAGCAACTGGCATTGCCGCTGGTGGGCCGAGTCGCCGCCGGCCGGCCAATGCTCGCGGAAGAGAACATCCTCGAGCACCTGCAGGTCGATCCGGCCGTGTTTCATCCACGGCCGCATTATCTGCTCAAGGTCGTCGGTATGAGCATGAAAGATGCCGGCATCTTCGATGGTGACCTGGTGGCGGTACATCGCACCAGCGAGGTTCGCAATCGGCAGATCATCGTCGCGCGGCTGGAAAATGAAGTCACCGTGAAGCGCTATAAGCAAGAGGGCAGCGTCGTCTGGTTGCTGCCGGAGAACCCCGAATTCGAGCCGATTCGGGTTGATCTGACGCAGCAGTCGATGCTGATCGAGGGTGTCGTCGTCGGCGTGCTGCGGCGGGGCGTGTCGGTGGCGCCGGCCGGCGCTGCGAGATCAGCCGCCGCCCAGGGCAAGCTAGCGTCGTGACTTGGCGCCGGCGCCCTGCGCCGCAGGGCCGCCACGCGTGCCCGGGTCGCCGATGTCGTAGTCTTCGAAGTCGCTGATCAGTTGCGCAGTGCGCTTCTGTTCGAGCCGCTGCTCGAGCCGACGCCATGCCGGCTCGCCGACTTTGACGCTGCGGCGTTTGGCGATTTCCATGTCCTTGATGGCGCGGTCCAAGTCGAGATCATCGTCGCCCGCGATCTCTTCGGCGTCATCTTCCTCGAATTCGTCCGAATCGGTATTTCCGCCCATGGCCCTGATCTACAAGTTGACCTGTCGTTATGTCAGCCTCGACGCGAAAATAATGCGATTCAAAAAACGATGCAACGCCCGGATTAGCGGATCAACGAATTCATTTCAAAAATTGGTAACAGCATCGCAAATACGATGCCCATGACGAACAGGCCCATGCCGACGATCAGTAACGGCCCCAGCAGGCCCACCAACGCCGCCAGCAGGCCCTCGAGTTCGCGCTCCTGGTTGGTCGCGGCCCGCTCCAGCATGGTCTGAAGCTGGCCGCTGGACTCGCCGCTGGAGATCAGATGGACCGTCATCGGCGGAAATAGCCGGCTGCTGGCCAGGGAGCGGCCGATCGGGGCACCCTCGCGCACGCGCGCAGCCGCCTCCGTCACCGCATCGCGCATCGGCAGGTTGGTGATCACTTCGCTGGAGATGCGCAGAGCATCGAGCACCGGCACGGCACTGGCGGTCAGGATGCTTAGCGTGCGGGTGAAGCGGGCGGTATTGACGCCGCGCAGAATCCGGCCCACGAGCGGCAGGTTCAGCAGCGTCTGGTGTACACGCAGCCGCGTCTCGCGCGACTTGAGGGAGCGCCAGAACACGAACCAGGCCGCGGCTATGGCAATCAGCAGCCACAGGCCGTAATGGCGCAAGAAGCCGCTGATGCCGACCAGTATGCGTGTGGCGAGCGGCAGCTTGGCATGATTGGCTTCGAATACATCGACTACCTTGGGCACGACATAAGTCAGCAGGATCGAGACGATCGTGAAGCACATGATCGTCAGCACCAGCGGGTACAGCATGGCGCCCATGACGTTCTGGCGCATCTGTTCGCGCGATTCGGTGTATTCGGCCAGCCGCTCCAATACTGCGTCGAGGTGGCCCGACTGCTCTCCGGCCGAGACCGTAGCGCGGTAGATCTCCGGGAACACCCGCGGGAAATCGCTCAGGCCGGTGGCGAGCGTGTGGCCTTCGACCACTTTGGCGCGCACGCCGAGCAGGATGCTCTGCACGCGCGGTTTCTCCGTCTGTTGCGAGACCGCAAGCAGCGCCTCTTCGAGCGGCAGGCCCGCACGCACCAGCGTCGAGAGTTGTCGGGTCATCAGCGACAGATCGGCGGCCGATACGCCGCGTGCAAAACCAAATCGGCTGCTGCGCTGCCGGCGCGATTCCCGCGTCGCCACCTCTTCGACGCTGACCGGCAGCAGCTGCCGTTCGCGCAGCAGCGAGCGTACGTGCCGTGCGGTGTCGCCCTCGATGACGCCCTTGCGCGATCGGCCGCCCGTGTCGAGCGCCGTGTACTCGAATGCGCCCATGGGCCTTGAGTCTAATCCTCGCGCGTCACGCGCAGGACCTCTTCGATCGTGGTCTCGCCCTTGAGCACGCGCGCCAGGCCGTCATCGCGGATCGAGGGGGTGAACTTGCGTGCGTAGCGTTCGAGTTCATGCTCGCCGACACCGTCGTGAATCATGGTGCGCAGGGTATCGTCGATCAGGATCAGTTCGTAAATGCCGGTCCGGCCGCGGTAACCGCCGCCGGCATCGCGGCCCGGCCGATACAGCGTCGGGGACAGGTCGGCCGCGGCGAGACCGAGCAGGCGCCGCTCGTATTCGCCGGCGGGGAAGGCCTGACGTGTGTCGGCATTGAGTACGCGCACCAGACGCTGGGCGAGCACGCCGATCAGGCTCGAGGACAGCAGGAAGGGTTCGATCCCCATGTCGCGCAGACGGGTCAGCGCGCCGGCGGCGGTGTTGGTGTGCAGGGTCGAGAGCACCAGGTGTCCGGTCAAGCTGGCCTGGACGGCGATCTGCGCGGTCTCCAGATCGCGGATCTCTCCGACCAGCACCACATCGGGGTCCTGGCGCAGAATTGCGCGCAGGCCGCGCGCGAAGGTCATCTCGACCTTGGTGTTGACCTGCGTCTGGCCGATGCCGTCGATGTAGTACTCGATCGGATCCTCGACCGTCATGATGTTGCGCGTGTTGTCGTTGAGGCGTTCGAGCGCGGCATACAGCGTCGTGGTCTTGCCCGAGCCGGTCGGGCCCGTGACCAGCAGGATGCCGTGCGGCTTGTGGATCAATTCGTCGATGAGCTGCTGTGTGTGCTCCCCCATCCCCAACGAGTCGAGATCTAGCCGGCCCGCCTGCTTGTCCAGCAGACGCAGTACCACGCGCTCGCCGTGCCCCGAAGGAATGGTCGAGACGCGAACGTCGACCGCACGGCCCGCTATGCGCAGACTGATGCGGCCATCCTGCGGCAGGCGTTTCTCGGCGATGTCGAGCTTGGACATGACTTTGATGCGCGAGACCACCAGCGGAGCGACGCCGCGCTTGGACTGCAGCACTTCTCGCAGGATGCCGTCGACGCGAAAGCGCACTACCAGGCGATTCTCGAACGGCTCGATATGGATATCGGAAGCGTTCTCGCGTATCGCCTGGGTCAGCACGGCGTTGATCAGGCGGATGATCGGCGCATCGTCGTTGCTCTCGAGCAGATCGGCCTGCTCGGGAAGTTCCTGCGCCAGCTGCCCCAGATCGGTGGTGTCCTCGAGGCCGATCTGCATCGACTCGCCGCCGCCTTCATAGGTCTTGCGCAGCAGCTCGTCAAAGGCCTCGCTGTCCACGACCGTGAGTCTCACCGGCAGACGCAGAAAGCGTCGGGCCTCCGCCAGTGCCACCGGCGAGGCGGGCGCGCGGTAGACGCAATCGGCTACGCCCCCCTCGATGCTGCGCACGAGCACACCGTGGCGCCGGGCAAAGGTAAATGGCAGCCGGTTATCGGTGGCGACGCGTTCAGCGACCTCGCTCACTGCGGCGCTCCGCCGCCGTCGGCGTGCGGCACCGCAGGCGAGCCGCTGGGCGGGGCGGAGGCGTCGTCGGGCGAGGTGCTGGCGCCGGTATACGGCGTCGCGGGCATAGGCGCAGCGACGCCATCGCCCGAAGCAGAGCCGCCGTGGCCGGTCGGCTTCTGCGAGCGCTGGCGATCGGCGTCGGTTTCGTCCGGGCTGAGGATGCCGCCCTTGGTGCGGCCGTTTTCCATGGACGGCAACGGGTCCGCGGGTGCATACGGTTGCATCGGCAACACCCGGGGGTCCTTATTGAGAATGCGCTGCTGGTCGCGAATATAGTCGTACTTGGCATCGGTCTCGACCCCGGCCTGGGCATCGTTGCGCAGGATATGCGGCTGCAGAAAGATCAGGAAATTGGTCTTGGTCTTCTCCGTATTGCGAGTGCGAAACAGCTCGCCGATCAGTGGAATACTGGCCAGCAGCGGCACCGACTGCTCGCCGTTGGTCACGCTGTCCTGGATCAGGCCCCCGAGCACCAGGGTACCGCCGTCTTTGATCAGCACACTGGTGGTGATCTCACGCTTGTTGGTGATCAGGTCCACCGCGCCCTGGGAGCTAGCGGCCAGGCTCGAACTCTCGACCTGGAGTTTGAGCAGCACGGTGTCGCCCTCATTGATGGTCGGCGTCACGGTCAGGATCGTGCCGACCTCCTCGCGCTGAATGGTCTGGAAGGCGCTGCCGGTGCCGTTGGTAGTGGAGTACTGGCCGGTCAGGAACGGCACTTCCTGCGCCACTTCCATCTTCGCCTCCTGATTGTCGCGCGTGACCACCGACGGGGTGCCAAGGATGTTGGTGCGCGAATCGCCCTGCAGCGCCCGCAGCATCATCGCAAAGTTGACCCCGGATGCCTTCAGCCGGCCGATGCCGAGGGTGGTACCGTTGAGCGTGGCATCCGACAGTCCCGAGCCTGTCGTGGCGGTAGTACCCGTCGTCGTCGATGACGAAGTACTGGTGCCGAGGGCGGCCGTCACCAGATCGACGATCGAGCTGCCGGCGACCGGTGAGACAAAGCCGCCGACGCCGACGCTGCTGTTGGAGCCGTCGATGGCCCAGTTCACGCCAAGATCCGCGGTCTTGTCGACCGTCACCTCGGCGATGATGGCCTCCACGTAGACCTGAGGGCGGCGGATATCGAGCTTGTCGATCACTGCATTGAGCGCGCGCATGCTGCGCTGGCCGGCGGTGATGACCAGGGCGTTGTTGGCCTTATCGGCCCAGATGGTGGCAGTGCCGCCCGCGAGCGAGAGGGTCGCTGGCCCGCCGCTGGTCGGCGAGCTCGGCGTGGCTGCGGAATACGGTGTCGTATTGCCCTGCGCGTTCGGCTGCGGTTGCTGCGGCGCCGGCTGGCGATTGAGCAGCGCGGCCATGGCCGAAGTCGTGCCGCTGCTGGTGCCCGACATCTGCTCCTTGAGCCGCGTCGCCAGATCCTCGGCGTCGGAGAAACGCAGATAGCGCACCTGGGTTTCACTGCCGGTATCGACCGGCGTATCGAGGTGCATAACCAAAGACCTGACGCGCGCACGCATGTTGTCATCGCCGCTCAGCAGGATGCTGTTGGAGCGATCGTCGGCGACGATCTTGAAGGTGCCGCCGGTTTCTCCGGTCTGGGCCAGCAACGAGTTGAGGACCTTCGCCGTGTCGGCGGCGGTGGCGCTGTGCAGCGTGATCACATCGACATCCGGATTCCCGACCTCATCGATGCGCGCGATGATGCGCATCATGCGATTCACGTTACTGGCGCGGTCGGAGATGATCAGAATGTTGGCGCCGGCCAAGGCAGAGAGCTGGGCAGTCTGTGGCATCAGTGGCCGCAGCACCGGCACCAGCTGCGCGGCGCTGACGTTCTTGACCGCAAGCACCTGCGTCACCAGTTCATCCGAGGTTGAGCTCACGGTGCGCGGCAGGTCGTTCGAAGGATATTGCCGCATGTTGGCATCGGGGATGATCTTGATGACATCGCCGGCAGGCACGGCGACGAAGCCATGCACCTGCAGGATCGCAAGGAACGCCTGATAGAACTGATCTGGCGTCATCGGCGTCGACGACAGCATCGTCACCTGCGCGCGCACGCGCGGGTCGATGATGAAGTTCTTGCCGGTCGCCATGCTGACCGCTTCGATGATTTGCGTGATGTCGGCATCCTTGAAATTCGGGGTAATGCGCTGCGTGTTCTGCTGCTCGCCGGCCGCAGTGGTGCGCTGCGGGCTCTGCTGCTCGCCGGGAGCCAGGGCGCTGAGGCTCAGCGCGACGATCGCGATCGCGATATCGCGCCGCCTGCGCGGCGCCCGGACGATCGGTGGTCTATGGGACATCAGTGGTCGTTCCTGTAATCGTTCGACGGCTCAAAGACGGCGCGAGTTCTAGCGGTCGCGCTCGCTGCTGGCGTTGCCGCTGCTGCTGCCGGTGGGCGCAGCCGCCGCATCGGCGCCGGGCGCAGCGGCGTTCATATTGCCTGCAGCGCCGGGTGGGCCGCCGGGCGCAGTGCTCAGATTCGAATAGGCGGCGGGGCGGCCTCGACTGCCTGGACTTCCGGGGCCAGCGGCCGCCGCTTGATCGGCACCCTGCCCGGCCGGGCCATTGTCACCCGAATCGGCCTCGATGTTGAGGTTGGCAAGATTAAGATTGACCTCCTGGGGCTGCCCATTGCGCGAGACGGTGACCGTCGCCGTGGCCGACGAAGATAAAGTCTGCAGCACTTCCATCGCCCGCGCGGCATCATCGAGCGCGGTGCCGTTGACCGCCTCAATCAGATCCCCGGCCTTGAGCCCCAGCTGAGTAAAGGCGCTGGTGCCGTGAGCCCCCCCGGGGAAGATCCTATACCCGCTGAGCTTGCCCTGATTGAACACCGGTTGTACGCGCACCAGGCCGGCAAGCAAGCTCGTATTCTGCGACGCACCCTGGCGCGGCCCGGCGGCGGCTATCGGCCCGGCGAGCCTGCCGATCGCCGGCGTACGCGGCAGCATCAGCGTCTCGAGACCGCCGTTGCGCTCGAGCAGCACCCGATCACTGTACACCGCGTGCAGGTGCACGCCGCCGGGAATCGCGGCGCCGACCGCGTAGAGTTTTCCGGCCGCCGCATTCTCACCGATGATGGCCACGCCCTTGGCCGGGTCCGGATCGGCGATGACCCCCGCCAGGATCAGCGGCATGGTGGTGGCCGGAGCATCCGAGCCGCTGGCCGCAGCGCCGGCGCCAAACAGATGGGCGTTGACGATGGTCGCGAGTTGCAGCGTCGGGTTGACGCTCGGCGAGGCCAGTGCGGGGGCGGGACCGGTGCCCGCCGGCGGCAGGTCGGGGCCGTGGCTCAGGGCACGGGTCAGGATCACAGCGCCGTCCAACCCCAGGGCCAGGAGCAGCAGCAAGACAATAAGCTGCGCCCCACGGTCAGCGAATAACCGCGTCAGTCCCTGCACAGACTTGAGCTCATCGATCCAAGTTATCGCGCTGGCCAACTGCAAGCTCCCGGGGGCGCCTAGGTATGACATGATACGGCGCAGTCGTTGACGCTCTCAAGTGTTTGTTTCGGCTAATTTCTTTTGGTTCCGTGCGTCGCCCAATGCCGACAATCGCAAGCGATCCCATTGGAGATACACCGATGCGCCACAGTGGATTAGACTTCAGTGACAGTCGCGCTGCAGATCCGCTGCGATTTTGTGACGGGGCGACTTCCACGTGACGGAGCACAGAGCATCTAATCGCCCCGAGCATGGTGTAATTGTCGAGGAGGCTCCGCCCGAGACGGCGCAGCCGCCGTTGTACCGCGTCATACTGCTCAATGACGACTACACGCCGATGGAATTCGTCGTCGAAGTGCTTGAGCGGTTCTTCGCCATGGATCGGCCGACGGCTACAAGGGTGATGCTGGAGGTGCATACGCGTGGCAAAGGTGTGTGTGGAGTCTTTACATACGAAATCGCAGAGACCAAAGTGTCACAAGTGACCGGTTACTCGCGCGAACACCAGCACCCGTTGCTGTGTACGCTCGAGGAGGCCTGATCCATCCGCGGGAGATACGGAGCAGTGTTGTCGAGCGAGCTCGAATTTTGCCTTAACCAGGCCTTTCACCAGGCGCGCGGCGCGCGCCACGAATTCCTTACGGTCGAGCACCTGCTGCTCGCGATCCTCGACGCGCCCAAAGTGCGCGAGGTGCTCGAGGGCTGCGGCGCGGACATCGAACGCCTGAGCGCAGACCTTAAGCAGCACGTGGAGAACAATACGCCGCGCCTTGCCCCGAGCGAGGAGCGCGAAGTGCAGCCGACGCTCGGCTTCCAGCGGGTACTGCAGCGGGCCGTCTTTCACGTGCAATCGAGCGGCAAGAAGGAGGTTGGCGTCGTCAATGTGCTGGTCGCGATCTTCAGCGAGAAGCAGAGCCACGCGGTATTCCTGCTGGCGCGCGCTCAGGTCACCCGGCTCGATGTGGTAAATTTCATCTCGCACGGCCTGTCGCGCACCGGCGAGTCGAAAGCCGATAAGGAGCGCGACGACGCCGGGGTCGAGGGCGAGCGCGATAACGAGTCGGGCAGCGCGCTGGAGAAGTACGCGGTCAATCTCAATGCGCAGGCCCAGGAAGGGCGCATCGATCCGCTGATCGGCCGCAAGCTCGAGATCGAGCGTACCATCGAGATCCTGTGCCGCCGCCGCAAGAACAATCCGCTCTACGTGGGCGAAGCCGGCGTTGGCAAGACGGCGATCGCCGAGGGCCTGGCGCGGCTGATCGTCGAAGGGCGCGTGCCCGAAGTGCTCGCCGACTGCACCATCTACGCGCTCGACATGGGCGCGCTTATCGCGGGCACCAAATACCGCGGTGATTTCGAAAAGCGTCTGAAGTCGGTGGTGAACGAACTCAAGAAGCAGCCGGGCGCGATTCTGTTCATCGACGAGATCCACACGGTCATCGGCGCCGGCGCGGCTTCCGGCGGCGTGATGGACGCGTCCAACCTGATCAAGCCGGTGCTGGCCAATGGCGAGATCCGCTGCATCGGCTCGACCACGTACCAGGAATATCGCGGCATCTTCGAGAAGGATCACGCGCTGGCGCGGCGCTTTCAGAAGATCGATGTGGCCGAGCCATCGGTCGCCGAGACGGTGGAGATCCTCATGGGGCTGAAGCCGAAATTTGAGGAGCACCACGGCGTCGAGTACGCCGACGAGGCATTGCGAGCGGCGGCCGAGCTGGCTGATCGCCACATCAATGAACGGCATCTGCCCGACAAGGCCATCGACGTGGTGGACGAAGCCGGCGCCCGGCTGCGCCTGCGACCGGTGGGCGAGCGTGAGGCGCGCGTCGAGGTCTCGCAAATCGAGGATGTGGTGGCGCGCATGGCCCGTATTCCGCCCAAGAACGTATCGGCCTCGGACCGTGACCTGCTGAAGAACCTCGAACGCAATCTCAAGCTGGTGATTTTCGGGCAGAATCAGGCCATCGAGACCCTGGCGGCCGCGATCAAGATGGCGCGCTCCGGCCTTGGCGATCAGCGCAAGCCGGTCGGCAGCCTGCTATTCGCCGGCCCGACCGGCGTCGGCAAGACCGAGGTCACACGGCAGCTGGCGATCGCGCTCGGTATCGAATTCATCCGTTTCGACATGTCCGAATACATGGAGCGGCACACAGTGTCGCGCCTGATCGGCGCCCCGCCGGGCTACGTCGGCTTTGACCAGGGCGGTCTGCTTACCGAGGCGATCACGAAGCACCCGCACTGCGTGCTGCTGCTCGATGAGGTCGAGAAGGCGCATTCGGACGTATTCAACCTGCTGTTGCAGGTGATGGATCATGGCACGCTGACCGACAATAACGGCCGCAAGGCCGATTTCCGTCATGTCATCATCGTCATGACTACAAACGCCGGAGCCCAGGAAATGAGCCGGCCGTCGATCGGCTTCACCCACGCCGACAACACCACCGACGGCATGGAAGCGATACGGCGCCTGTTCTCACCGGAGTTTCGGAACCGCCTGGATGCGGTCATCCAGTTCGCGCCGCTCGATGAGGCGACAATCGAGCGCGTGGTGGACAAGCTGTTGATCGAAGTCGAGGCGCAGCTCGAGCCCAAGGGCGTGGTGCTCAACATCGAAGAGGCGGCGCGGCGCTGGATTGCGCAGAAGGGATATGACCCGAAGATGGGCGCGCGGCCGATGGCGCGGGTGATTCAGGAGCACATCAAGCGGCCGCTGGCCGAAGAGCTGCTGTTCGGCAAGCTGGTCGGCGGCGGCCAGGTGCGGGTGTCGGTGGCGGCCGATGAGAGCGCGCTGCAGCTGGAGTACGTTCCGGCGGCGCAGACGGAAGTGACCGCTTAGCGCGCCGCTAGCGGCCGCGGTAAACGATGCGGCCCTTCGACAGATCGTAAGGTGTCATTTCGACCGTGACCGCATCGCCAGTCAGGATGCGGATGTAGTTCTTGCGCATCTTGCCTGAGATATGCGCGGTCACAAGGTGACCGTTCTTCAGCTTCACGCGGAAGGTGGTGTTGGGCAGGGTCTCGACGACCTCACCTTCCATTTGGATGGCGTCTTCTTTGGGCATGCTGCGCTGCGTAACCTAAGGGGCGCGAATTTACGCATAAAGGGCGGGGGCAATGCAATGCGAGTCGCGTGCGGCTTCTAAGCGGGCTCCAGAAAGCGCAAAAACTGCCGCCGCGGCATAGCGCGGCTGCCGAGACTGCGCAAATGTGCGGAAGGCAGCTGACAGTCGATCAGCTCGATGCCAAGCGCTGCGCTGCGCTCGACCAGACCCGCGAGTGCGGCCTTTGAAGCATCGCGTTCGCGGCTGAACATGGATTCGCCGAAAAACACGCGGCCGAGGCGCACGCCGTAGACGCCGCCCACGAGACGATTCCCGTGCCAGATTTCATAACTGTGAGCCAGACCGCGCCGATGCAGGCCGCAATAGGCCGCCGACATTTCGGGGGTGATCCAGGTGCCGGGGCTGCGTGAGCGCGGCGCGGCGCAGGCCGCGACCACGGCCGCGAAGTCGCAATCCTCGAGCCACTCGAAGCCGCGCGTGCGCAGGCTGCGCCTGAAGCGACGGGAACGATGGAACTCCTGCGGCAGCAGCACTTCGCGCGGATCGGGCGACCACCACAGTACGGGTTGACCCGGCGAGTACCAGGGGAAGATTCCGCGTTCGTAGGCCGCGATCAGTCGCTCGAGCTTGAGATCCCCGCCAGCGGCGAGCAGCCCGGGCGGGTCGCGCAGCGCCGCTTCGTGAGGCGGGAAGCGTTCGGGCGGGTCGTCGGACGAGAGCCAGGTGATCATCGCGGCGGCGCGCTCGGCTCGCCTTTGCGGAACGGCGCATGCGTATCAGCCTCGCTGGCGTAGGCGTCGATCGCGTGGCCCTCGCGCGCCAGAAAGGCGCCGATCGCGCGCCGCAGCGGCAGATCCGCGATCCAGTGGGCCGACCAGGTCAGCGCCGGCTCGAAGCCGCGCGCGATCTTGTGCTCGCCCTGCGTGCCCGGCTCGAAGTCGGTGAGGCCGTGCGCTATGCAGTAGTCGATGCCCTGGTAATAACAGGCTTCGAAATGCAGGCTGTGGTAGTCGGCGTCGGCACCCCAATAGCGGCCATAGAGCGTGTCGGCGGAGCGGAAAAACACCGCCACCGCCACCGGCTCGCCGTTGCGCATCGCGAGCTTGACGAAAAAGCTGGAGCCGAGCGAGCGAGCGATGCGGTTGAAGAAAGCGCGATTTAGGTAGGGTGTGTGGCCGTGACGGATGAAGTTGAGTTCGTGCAACCGGTAGATGCGCTCGATCAAAGCTTCGCTGAGCTCATCGCCGCGCAGGGTGCGAAACTCGATGCCTTGCTCGAGCACGCGTCGGCGTTCGCGCCGGGCCTTCTTGCGCTTGTCGGCCGAGAAGCCGTCGAGAAAATCATCGAAGTCACGATAGCCGCGGTTGTGCCACTGGAAATGGCAGTCGCGCCGCAGCAGCCAGCCGTCCTGCTCGCAGGCTGTACGGGCCGGCTGGTCGAGGAATAGCGCGTGCACCGAAGACAGGTGGGCGGCCTCGAGGCGCTCGCGCATCGCGTGCAGCAGTTCCATACGTAGCGGCGCCGCGGGAAGATCCGGACGGCACAGCAGCCGCGGGCCGGTCGCCGGCGTGAACGGCACGGCGCACACCAGCTTCGGGTAGTAGGCCAGGCCGCCCTGTTCCGCCGCGCGTGCCCAGGCGAAGTCGAACACAAACTCGCCCCAGGAGTGGGTCTTCTCGTACAGCGGCGCGGCCGCAGCCAATCCGCGCTGATCGATCAGCACCAGATGTCGCGGGCTCCAGCCGCTGCGCGCACTGGCGCAGCCGCTGTCCTCCATCGCCGCAAGAAATTCGTGGCGCAGGAACGGATACTCGCCCGCCAGCGCGTTCCACTCATCAGCCGGTAGCTCGCTGACGCGATTGAGTAGCCGGCTTTGCACTGACTACCGGGCTCCTTAGGCGGCGCCGGCGTCGAACTGCTCGAGGTAGCGGTCGGCGTCGAGCGCGGCCATGCAGCCCGAGCCGGCCGAAGTGATCGCCTGACGATACACGTGGTCGGCGACATCGCCGGCCGCGAACACACCTGGCAGGCTGGTCGCCGTGGCATTGCCATCACTGCCGCCGTGGATGCTCAGATAGCCCCCGCGCATCTCGAGCTGGCCGCGAAACAGCTCAGTGTTGGGCGTGTGGCCGATGGCGATGAAGATGCCGCTCACGGCGATGTCACGCGCGCTATCGTTGACGGTGGAGCGGAGGCGCACGCTGTGGACACCGGAGTCATCGCCGAGAATCTCCTCGATGTGATGGTGCCAGATCAGACTCACCTTGCCCGCGCGCGCGCGCTCCATGAGCCGGTCCTGCAGGATTTTTTCCGCGCGCAGCCGATCGCGCCGATGGATCAGCGTCACATGCTCGGCGAGGTTCGACAGATACAGCGTTTCTTCCACCGCGGTGTTGCCGCCGCCGACCACGGCGACGCGATGGCCGCGGAAGAAAAAGCCATCGCAGGTGGCGCAGGCGGACACGCCGCGGCCACGAAATCTCTCCTCCGAGGGCAGGCCGAGATAACGCGCCGAGGCGCCGGTGGCGATGATCAGCGCATCGCAGCTATAGCGGGTCGTGCCGCCGGTGAGCACGAACGGCCGCATCGACAGATCCGCCTGCTCGATGCGATCGACGACGATCTCGGTGGCGAAGCGCTCGGCGTGCTCACGCATGCGTTGCATCAGCGCCGGCCCCTGCAGACCTTCGACATCGCCAGGCCAGTTATCCACGTCGGTCGTGGTCATGAGCTGACCACCCTGCTCGAGGCCGCTGATCAGCATCGGCGCCCGATTGGCGCGTGCCGCGTACACCGCGGCGCTGTAGCCGGCCGGCCCCGAGCCGAGGATGATCAAACGGCGGTGCAGCGGCGGAGTCATGTACAATTTCCTTTCATTCCGCGCCGCGGCGCGCCGAACTCCAAAGTTGAATGATGCATGGTAAGTAAGCCGGACCCGCAGGCCAAGTCATATCCTTAAGTGAGGATTGTTATTCCGTGGCCGAATCCACCGCCCAGAGCCGAGCACCGCTGCGTTTTTCCGCTGCCGTCGCGCGTGGATTGCGCGAGGGCGCTGCCATTGCGCTCGCGGTGCTGGCGCTGGTGCTGTTGGTCGCGCTGCTGAGCTTCGATGCGCACGACCGCGGGTTTTCATTCACCGGCGAGGGCACGGCGGTACGCAACCGCGTGGGGCCGATCGGCGCCTGGCTTGCCGATGCGCTGTTGTTCCTGTTCGGTCGGCCGGCGTTTCTGCTGCCGGTGATGCTCGGGGTCGCCGCGTGGCGCCTGGCGCGCGCTCGCCCCAGCGACGAGCACAGCTCGCGCCTGAATCTGGCGATCCGCACCGCCGGGTTCGTGGTCGTACTGCTGGCGAGCTGCGCGCTGGCGTCGTTGCACTGGAGTGCTGGCAGCCTGCCGCAGGGTGCCGGTGGCATCGTCGGTAGCGCCGCCGGTACCAGCCTCGCGTCCGGCCTGAATCTTCTGGGCGCGACCCTGTTGTTGCTCGCCGCCTGGATGGCCGGAGCGGCGGTCGCCTTCGGCGTGTCATGGTTCACCGTGATGGATCGGCTCGGCGCCTGGACCTGGTCCGGCGCGCGCTGGGTGCGTGAACGCTGGTTTACCACCCGCGAAGTCAGCGCCGGGCGTTCGGCCAAGCTCGAACGCAAGGAAGCGCTGCAGGCCGAGCAACGCAGGTCTGCCATTCGGATCGCGCCGGCTATCTCCGCGCCGGCGCCGTCCCCGCTCAAGAGCGAGCGGGTCGAAAAGGAGCGACAGGTGCCGCTGTTCGACCCGCCGCCGGCGCGTGAACTGCCGGCGCTTGATCTGCTGGATGATCCGGGCGAGCGCGAGCCATCGTATTCGGCCGAGGCGCTCGAGGCCATGTCGCGCCTGGTCGAGCTCAAGCTCAAGGACTTCGGCGTCGACGTCGACGTGGTGGCGGTGCATCCGGGCCCGGTGGTCACGCGCTTCGAGATGCGGCCGGCGCCGGGGGTCAAGGCAAGCCAGATCACCGCGCTGTCGAAGGATCTGGCGCGCGCGCTGTCCACCATCAGTGTGCGCGTGGTCGAGGTGATTCCCGGCAAATCGGTCATGGGCCTGGAGATCCCCAACGAAAAGCGCGAAGTCGTCACGCTCGGCGAGATCATCCGCTCCAAGGCTTACGAGGATGTCGCCTCGCCGCTCACGCTCGCGCTCGGCAAGGACATCGGCGGCGTTCCGATGGTGGCCGATCTTGCGCGCATGCCGCATCTGCTGATCGCCGGTACTACCGGGTCGGGCAAGTCGGTCGCGATCAATGCGATGGTGCTGAGCCTGCTGTACAAATCCACGGCCGAGCACGTGCGGCTGATCATGATCGATCCGAAGATGCTCGAACTGTCGGTATATGAGGGCATTCCGCATCTGCTGTCGCCGGTCGTGACCGATATGAAGCAGGCGGCAAATGCGCTGCGCTGGTGCGTGGCCGAGATGGAGCGGCGCTTTCAGCTGATGTCGGCGCTCGGGGTGCGCAACATCGCGGGCTACAATCGCCGGGTCAAGGATTCGATCGCCAATAACAATCCGATCCGCGATCCGGTGATGCTGCAGCGAGCCGCCAACGATCCGAGCATAGACCAGAGTCAGATCCCCAATCTCGAACCGCTGCCGTTCGTGGTGGTGATCATCGATGAGCTGGCCGACCTGATGATGATCGTCGGCAAGAAGGTCGAGGAGCTGATCGCGCGTCTGGCGCAGAAGGCGCGCGCCTCGGGCATTCATCTGGTGCTGGCCACGCAGCGGCCGTCGGTGGATGTGATCACCGGGCTGATCAAGGCCAATATACCGACGCGCATCGCCTTCCAGGTCTCGGCCAAGGTCGATTCGCGCACCATCCTCGACCAGATGGGCGCCGAATCCCTGCTCGGTCACGGCGACATGCTGTTTCTGCCGCCCGGCACGTCGATGCCGACCCGCATCCACGGCGCCTTTGTCTCCGACCAGGAGGTGCATCGCGTGGTCGAGGGGCTCAAGAAGGCGGCCCGGCCCAACTACATCGAAGAGGTGCTCCGAGGTCCGCCGACGCCACTGGCGGGCCTCCTGAGCGACGAGGACGAGAACGGTATTGTCGGCGCCGGGGATCCCGAGCAGGACCCGCTGTACGACGAGGCCGTCAAGATCGTCACCAGCGAACGCAAGCCGTCGATTTCCTACGTCCAGCGCCGCCTGAAGATCGGCTACAACCGCGCGGCGCGCATGCTCGAGGCGATGGAGCAGGCGGGCATCGTCGGACCGCTGCAGTCCAATGGCGGGCGTGAAGTGCTGGCGCCGCCACCCCCTTAGCCACTTATGTCGCAGCAGATGTTCAGGTTGACGGCGTGGCATGACTGGGGGTCGAGGGTGCGGTACCAGGGGCTGGTCGCTTGCGCGATGATATTTCTTGTTGACGCAGGGGCAGCGGCCGGCGCCGCGCCGGATGCGACCGGCACGGCTCTGGATCGCTATCTGGACGGACTGAAAAGTCTGCGCACCGCCTTCACGCAGACCGTGACCGATGCTCGTGGCACCGCAATCGAGGCCGGCACGGGCACGCTGGTGGTGCTGCGGCCGGGGAGGTTCCGCTGGGACTATCAGCCGCGGGCCGACGCTGGCGCGGCCGCCAGCACGGCCACCGGCACGGCTGCCACGGATCAGGCGGCGGCTGCCCAAAGCGGCGAGCGCGGCCAGCTACTGATAGCCGACGGCAAGAATCTCTGGTTCTATGACCGCGAGCTGGCGCAGGTCTCGGTCAAACCGGTGGCCGCCGCGCTGACGGCGACACCGGTCATGCTGCTGTCGGGTTCGGCCGCACAGCTGCACGACAGCTTCGACATCAGCGCGGCCGGATCGCGCGACGGTCTGGACTGGGTCAGCGTCAAGCCGCGCAGCGCCGAGGCGGATTTCAGCCACGCCGAGCTCGGCTTTGCACGCGATCGGCTCGCGCGCATGGTGGTGAATGATCGGCTCGGCCAGACCGTGCAGCTCGATTTCCTGCGCAGCGAACGCAATGCGCGCGTCGAGCCGTCCGAGCTGCAATTCAAGCCGCCGGCCGGTGTGGACGTGATCGGCACGCCGCAGTCGTAGGCTCGTAAGCCATGCCTAAACGCAACTCGACTCAACAACCGCTGGCGCTCGCCGAGAGCGGCAAGGACTGGCGGCCACTCGCGGATCGCATGCGGCCGCGCCGCCTCGAGGAGTTCGTCGGCCAGAACGACCTGCTGGCCCCGGGCAAACCGCTGTATGAGGCGATCGCCTCCGGCCAGCCGCATTCACTGATTCTCTGGGGTCCACCCGGCACCGGCAAAACAACGCTGGCGCGCTTGATCGCCGATCGCTCCAAGGCGCGGTTCATCGCGCTCTCGGCAGTGCAGGCCGGCATCAAGGACATCCGCGACGCGGTCGCACTGGCGCGGCAGACGGCCGCCGACGGGCAGCCGACGGTGCTGTTCCTCGATGAAGTGCATCGTTTCAACAAGGCGCAGCAGGACGCGTTTCTGCCGCATGTCGAGGACGGCACGCTGACCTTCATCGGTGCGACCACCGAGAATCCCTCGTTCGAGATCATCGGCGCGCTGCTGTCGCGCGCCAGGGTGTATGTACTCAAAGCCCTGAGTCTCGACGAGCTGCGCCGGTTGCTGCAGGCCGCGCTGGCCGACCGCGAGCGCGGCCTCGGTGCCCAGGAACTCACGATTGAGGATGAAGCGCTGGTGCTGCTGGCGCATGCGGCCGACGGTGATGCGCGGCGAGGACTTGGCATGCTCGAGCTGGCGGCAGCCGTTGCCGCCGCGAGCGGCGGCAAGCTCATCACCTTGGCGCAGGCACAGGAGATCGCCGGCGGCGGTCGTCGCCGTTTCGACAAGGGCGGGGATCAGTTCTACGACCAGATCTCGGCGCTGCATAAGGCGGTGCGCGGCAGCGATCCGGACGCTGCGCTGTATTGGTACGCGCGCATGCTCGATGGCGGTTGCGATCCGCATTACCTGGCGCGACGCATCACGCGCATGGCCACCGAGGACATCGGCCTGGCCGACCCGCGCGCACTGCAGCTCACGCTCGACGCCTGGCAGATCTATGAGCGCATCGGCAGCCCGGAAGGTGAGCTGGCACTGGCCGAAGCGGTCGTCTATCTCGCCGTCGCTGCCAAGAGCAACGCGGTCTATACCGCATTGGCCGAGGCCCGCCAGGATGTGGAGCGCTACGGCTCGCTCGATGTGCCGCTGCGATTGCGCAATGCGCCGACGCGCCTGATGCAGGATCTGGGCCACGGCAGCGGCTATCGCTACGCGCACGATGAGCCGGACGCGTATGCCGCCGGCGAACGCTACTTGCCCGACGACATGCCGGACCGCCGCTATTATCATCCGACACCGCGCGGTCTCGAGCAGCGCATCGGCGAAGCACTGGAGCGCATGCGGCACCGCAAGTCCGACGAAAGGAAATCATGATCGACCCGAAGCTGCTGCGCACGGCCCCCGAGGAGGTCGCGCGCCGTCTGGCGCGGCGCGGCTACCAATTCGATGTGAGCGCATGGCAGGGGCTCGAGGACCGGCGCCGCCAGTGGCAGATCGAGACCGACCGCCTGCGCGCCGCGCGCAACAGCCATGCGAAAGCGGTGGGACAGGCCCGCGGCCGCGGCGAGGATATCGCGCCGCTGCTGCGCCAGGGGGAGGAGCTGACGCAGGGGCTCTCGAGCGCCGAGCAGCAACTCAACGCCGTGCAGGCTGCGCTGGAGCGCTGGCAGCTTGATCTGCCGAACCTGCTGCACCAGTCGGTGCCGGACGGCAGCGACGAGAGCGCGAACGTCGAGGTCGGCCGCCACGGTCAGCCGCGCACGTTCGGCTTCAAGCCTCGCGACCATGTGGAGATCGGGGAAACGCTCGGCCTGCTCGATTTTGAAGCCGCTGGGCGTATCTCGGGAACTCGATTCGTGGTGATACGCGCCGAGCTGGCACGGCTGCAGCGCGCGCTGGCGCAGTTCATGCTCGACCTGCACACGCGTGATCACGGCTATACGGAAATCTATGCGCCCTATCTGGTATCAAGCCATGCTCTGGTCGGCACCGGGCAGTTGCCTAAATTCGAACAGGATCTGTTCCAAGTGCGCGGCGAGCATGGCTATTATCTGATCCCGACGGCGGAAGTGCCGCTGACCAATCTGGTGCGCGATCAAATCATCGCGGCCGAGGCTCTGCCCCTGAAATTCGTGTCGCAGACGCCGTGTTTTCGCTCCGAGGCCGGCGCCGCCGGGCGCGATACGCGCGGCATGATCCGGCAGCATCAGTTCGAGAAGGTCGAGCTGGTGCAGATCGTGCGGCCGAGCGATTCGTACGCCGCGCTCGAGGCATTGCGCGGACACGCCGAGGCGGTGCTGCAACGGCTGGAGTTGCCGTATCGGGTGATGGCGCTATGCGGCGCCGACACCGGCTTTGCCAGCGCCAAGACCTACGATTTGGAAGTCTGGCTGCCGTCGCAGTACAAATATCGCGAGATCTCCTCGTGCAGCAACTGCGAGGCGTTCCAGGCTCGGCGCATGCAGGCGCGCTGGCGCAACCCCGAGACCGGTAAGCCTGAGCCGGTGCATACGCTCAACGGTTCGGGTGTGGCCGTCGGCCGAGCGCTGGTGGCGGTGCTCGAGAACTACCAGAACGAGGACGGCAGCGTCGAGGTGCCGTCGGTCGTGCGGCCCTACATGGGCGGTTTGAGGGCCATCGGCGCGCGCGGGGGGCAACCTTAGGCGGGACGCTGCCGCAAGCCGTGCCAGGGAAGACGTCGAACTTCAGACCGTCGAAGGTGTAGCGCGGCACCTGCACACAGCTGCCATCCGGCTGCTTTTCCGGGAGCTTGCGCACCTTGACATCATGGACAGTCATCCTGCCGGCGTGTTCGGTGATCCAGAAATGGATGTCATAGTTCTGGTTCGTCGTACCGGCTTTGCGAAAGCCGGTGCACCTGAAATAGCGGCCGTCCTGCCGCAGGCGGCGCACCGGCCGGTGGGTGCCGATGAAATCGAGGTCCAACTGCTCGCCCGTGTTGGTGCCCTCATTATCGAGCGCTCATTGATCGTGCCGGGAATCTGCAACCAATTGCTTCAAGCCGTTCAAATCAACGATGCCGGGCAGGAGCTGTCGGCCGATTACAATGCCCGGTGTACCTCGAAGGTGCAGTGCATGGGCTTCCGCGTCGTTGCGCGCAAGTAGCGCATCGATGTCCTTGGCATGACTTGTTAGATCCTTCTTGAGTGCATTTACGTCAATGCCCGCGCGTTTCAGGGTTGCGTCCACCTGATCGTCCTGCGTCAGGCGCGACGCGTTCAGCAATGCGTCGTGCGCGGAGAGGTACTTGCCTTGCCAGCGTGCAGCCAGCGCTGATCTCGCCGCATACACCGAGACGTCGCCCAAGATCGGCCAGTCCTTGTACACGATGGCGATCTTATGATCTTCCGCAAGCAAGGAATGCAAAGCAGGGGCGAGCTTCTTGCAATATGGACAGTTGTAGTCAAGAAATTCGACTATGGTCACGTCCGCATTTGGAGCACCCACGGCATCCGTGCCGGGATCGGTGAGCATTTCCTTTTGTCCCGCGACGGTTATCAGCTGAATACCCTGCGCCGGTGCGATCGTCGGCAAACACTCGGCTGTCATTACCGCCAGCGACAGGAGTAGATAGGTGCTTTTGGCCGACTTGCGAATCATGAGCGCTTGAACCTACTATGAAGTCTTGGCCGACGGCGGCTGGCGATCATGATATCGTCAATGGATGCGAGCGCGATGCGCAAGAGTCTTTATCGCTTCCGATCAGCCGTACAAGTATGTCGACGACGCGTGGCCAAGCGGCTTGAGTCTGCGCGATACGGCGTCCACGGATCATCGTCCGGGTTGACCTTGGAATTGTGGAACCGTCGCGCCGCGGCATGGGCGCTGCCGTTCTCAGGGCACGACGTGGGAACTGCCGAGGTCCTTCCACTCGTAACGCGGCACCTGGATCCACTGGCCACCCTTGAGCTCCGGAACTTTGTGTACTTTCGTTTGATCTACGGTCATCTTGCCGTCCTTGTCGCTGACCCAAAAGTCGATGTCGTAAATTTGATCCTTGGTGCCAACAACACGAAAGTCAGTACAGGCAAAGTAATGACCGTCATCGTCGAGTTGCCTCACAGGTTGGTGGGTGTCGATAAACTCTAAATCCAGCTCCTTGCCGGTCTTGTCATCCTTGAGCTTGAATACCCCATTGTTCTTCAAACTCTCATTGAGCGCGTGATTTTCAACTGCCGACATCACTTCCCAACCTCGCTTCGTTGCGAGGTGCCCAGGGTGTTCGGAAGCTGGTATCCACCACCACGGAACCGGCTGACGTGCCATCGTTGTCCATTTCCCGTCAACGTTCAGCGGTGCTTTATAAATCCGGGTCTCTTGCACTTGCAGCTGCCCGTCCACCGGTAGCACCCAGAAATCGACCAGGTATTTCTTTTGAGGATCCAGCGAGTCGTGAAACTTCACGTCAGGAAAGAAGCCATAACCGTCAATGGTTCGGGTAAAGTCGATGTCATCGTAGCTCAGCTTGAGGTGGTCACCGTTGAGGGGATCATCGAATGGAAAGATCCCGTTGTTGGCCTTCAGCTTTGCGCCAATCGATGCCTTAACAAGTGCTTCTGCATCGCTACCGGAGAAATCCTGCATGGCCTTTTCAGTGGATTCCACACTGCTGGCAGCCATGAAATCGCGGGCCCGCTTCAAATTCTCATCCGGACTCTCCAAGAACGACTTCTTGGCACCTTCACCACTGAAGCAATATGCCTTGCCATCCTTGTCGGTCCAGGTCGTCGTACAGTCGGTCATCACATGACGGCCTTCCGCTAACCCTTCCGTGCACTGTCCACCGAACTGCACCTGCGATGTGGGCGTCACGGCATCAGCTGCGATTGCACCGCCGGTACTTGCGAGCAACGAAATGAGCGCTGTGCACACGGCGGCCTGCCATGCACTCGATTTCATCAGCGAGGCCAGTCCAGGTACGTTCCATAGTGTCACGAGAATTCTCCTATTGATGCGTACCGATCGACGCATTGTAAAACTGAAAGGTGGCGAAACCTATCGATCCGAACCTTCAGCTGTAAATCCCCATATGCTCTGGGTGGTGAGGCCCCGAAATGGCGGTCCCGGACACGCTAGCTCAGCGCTTCGATCGGGACGCTAGCGCGGCCGGACGGAACATCTGAGCCTTGCTGGCAAAACGCTGTGCCATTTGGTCGCAGACCGAGTCACACAGCTGATAGACGCGCGAATCTGCAATCCGGTAGAAAGCGTTAGTGCCTTGCGCTGAACGTTCCACGAATCCGTGTCGCGTCAGCGTCGCCAGGTGTTTGGACGCATTTGCCTGGCTGCAATCCAGTAGTTCCGTGAGCTCGCCGACGTTGCATGCTTTGTCGCGCAGCGCGTTCAGGATCTTCAGCCGCAACGGCTCCGAGAGCGCCCGGAAATATTCGGCCACGTGGCCAAGAGCCCGATCATCCAGTGCCTTCAAAAGTGTGCATCCCCTAATGTGCCCTGGCGCCACAGTTTACTATCGATTACAACTTGCATCAATCGCTATATGGCGATACAGGAAATCAGACGGAGAGGATGCAATGAAACACCATGGGGCGCCCGGTGGCGACCTTGTGCTCCGGTGCCCGCACCGCGCCAAGACGCAAATTATCTTTGTACCGTGAGCGCAGCGCGCGGATGTCAACTGATTCGAGTGTGAAGAAATGCGCGATCTCGAACGCGGATAAATCCACTGCCAATCGACGCCAGCCCAGGAAAGGGACGTGCCGCGCCAGCGTGGTTTACTCCCGTCGACGACCGGAACGCGATCATGCAAGCCGTCGAGTAACTAGGGTCTGCTGCGGCGCGCGGCCCAACACGGAAATTTTTACATTAAATGCGCGCGGAGGCCGACCGGTATGTCCTCCTGTCTAGACTGCCGTAGTAAACATGGGTAGATTGCTCGCTTAAGCAGAGCCGTGCATTTTTTCTTTCCTTTTCCGTCATTGCCGTTTTGCAGCGCCTGCTTGGGGGGATATCCTCCTCTATGAACAGCGCAGCTTCCTCCCACCCCGTGATGACATCAGCTACAGAGGCGCTCAGCGATCCCGGGCGCGAAGCGCTGCGGGTATCCGAAAGCCGCTACCGTCGACTATTTGAAACCGCTCGAGACGGGATTCTGCTTCTTAACGCTGATACTGCCCAGATCGAAGACGTCAACCCCTACTTGATCGAGATGCTTGGCTACTCGCATGAGGAGTTCCTGGGAAGAAAGCTATGGGAAGTGGGTGCGTTCGCCGACAGAGCGGAGAGCAAAGAAATGTTCGCAGTGCTGCAAACGACGGGATATGTCCGCTACGAGGATCTTCCGCTGAAAACAAAAGCCGGAACGAACATCCAGGTTGAATTCGTCAGTAATACTTACGAGTGTGAAGGCATCAAGGTCGTTCAGTGCAACATTCGCAATATTTCCGACCGCAAGATAGCCGAAGCGAAACTTCAGCGGTACACGCAGCTTTATGCCGCGCTGAGCGAGTGCAACGAAGCCATCGTGCATTGCGTCAGCGAGGAAGAGTTGTTCCTGCAAGTCTGCCGCGCCGCCGTGCAATTCGGCGGCATGAAGATGGCGTGGGTCGGCTTTGTCGACACCGAGACCCTCAGGGTGCGGCCGGCCGCCAGTTGCGGCGATGACATCGAATACCTGAAAGACATTGATATCTCGGTAGATGTCGACAGCCCGTTTGGGCGGGGTCCAACCGGCACTGCCTTCCGCGAGAACCGCCCGCACTGGTGCCAGGACATACTGAATGACCCGGCAACCCTCCCTTGGCGTGAGCGCGCCGCGCGCGCCGGCTTGGCGGCTTCAGCCTCGCTTCCGTTGCGGCGCAAAGGTATTGTCGTCGGCACTTTCACCCTGTATTCCGGCGAGGTCGAATCCTTCGACGAATCGGCGCGCGACCTGCTGGTTAAAATGGCGGCGGATATCAGCTTTGCGCTCGACCATTTTGCCCATCAATCGCAGCGCAGGCGGACGGAGGAGGAAATACAATTCAAGAACACGATCCTCAAGACTCAGCAGGAGACTTCGCTTGATGCGATCCTCGTGGTCGATGAGAACGGAAAAATCATCTCCTATAATCAACGATTCATCGACCTATGGCGGCTCTCCCCGGAGCTCGTAAGTGCGCGTGTAGACGCACCCGTACTGCAATCCGTTGTTGCCCAAGTGGAGAATCCAGAGGCATTTGCCTCCCGGGTCCAATATCTGACGGCGCACCGCGACGACACGAGTCACGAGGAAGTCGCGCTAAAAGACGGTAGGACCATCGATCGGTATTCCGCCCCGGTCACTGGAGCGGACCGCAAGTACTACGGACGCGTCTGGTATTTCCGCGACATTACCCAACGCAAGGAAGCGGAACACAGGATCGCCTACCTCAACCGCGTATATGCCGTGCTAAGCAGCATCAACACGCTGATAGTGCATGTGCGCGACCGCATCCAGCTGTTCAAGGACGCGTGCCACATCGCGGTCGCACAAGGCGGGTTCCGCATGTCGTTGATAGCCATGGTGGATCAGAGCGCGAATAAGATTGTCCCGGTCGCCGCGGCAAGCAAGGATAAGGAGCTCATGATCGCCATCAAAGCCATTTTGTCATCGAGCGAGAATGCGGCAGATACCATGATCCCGCGGGCGATCAGGGAGAATAAGCTCATCGTGTCCAACGATTCCAGAAACGACCCCGCGGTGTTGTTCGGCAAGAAATACGCGAAGTCCGGCGTACGCTCGATTGCAATATTTCCACTGATGAGGTCGAGGAAGGCGATGGGCGTGCTCGCGCTGTACGCCAGCGAGAGTGAATTCTTCCATGAAGAGGAATTGAAACTGTTGGCCGAACTTGCCGGGGAAATTTCCTTTGCTCTCGAAAATATCAGCAGGCAGGAAAAGCTGGCCATGCTGGCACGAATCCGCGCGGTATCGAGCGCAATTAGCGCCGCCATCATCCGCATTCATGACCGCGAAGCGCTGTTCAAGGAAGCCTGCCGGATCGCGGTCGAGGTGGGCGCATTCAGAATGGCGTGGATCGGCGTGGTCGAACCGAAAACGCTGGAGGGCAAGATCGTCGCCTGGTACGGCGGCGAGGATGGCTTCGTGGACAATATCAGGCTCACGGCGCGCGACGGCACGCCTGATAGCGAGCGGCCGGCCTGCCGGGCGTTGCGGCAGTTGCAACCCGTGCTCTGCAACGATATTGCGACAGACCCCTCTGTGAGCCGGTTTCGCGATGAGCTGCTAAGAGGGGGACACAAATCTGTAGGATGTTTTCCACTGACGGTGCTAGGACGGCCGGCGGCAGTTATCGCGCTGTTTGCAGGCGAGGCCCATGCCTTCGACGACGAGGAGACGGGGCTGCTTCTGGATTTGTCCGCCAACATCTCCTTCGCCCTCGAAAACATCGACGGACAGCAGAAGCTCGTCAACCTGGCCCGAATCCGCGCCGTATCCGGCGAGATCAACGCCGCTATCCTCCGCATTCATGACCGCGACGAGCTTTTCCGGGAGGTGTGCCGGATTGCCGTAGTGGCAGGAGGCTTCAGTCTGGCGTGGGTGGCTGTCGTCGACCGAGACGTGATGCAGCTACGTCCGGTCGCGTGGGAGGGCCTCGGGCGGGACTACATCGAACGGATACCGCTTAGCCTGAATGCGGCGGATATGGAGAAATTCGGGTTGGCCGGTCGCGCTGTGTGCGAGAAGAAGCCGATGATAGTCGATGACATGCAGCAGGATCCGCGGGTTGTGCTGCGCGCGGACTCCAGGGAGCGGGGCTTGCAATCGCTCGTCACGCTGCCCTTGCTGGTGTCGGACACAGTGGTCGGTGTGCTGGTCCTGTACGCGAAGGAGATAGGCTTCTTCGACGAGAGTGAGATGAAGCTGCTTCTGGAAGTGGCCGCCAACATATCCTTCGCGCTCGATCACATCGAAAAGGCGGAGAAGCTCGATTATCTCGCTTACTACGATGCGCTCACCGGCCTGGCGAACCGCAGCCTGTTTCTCGAGCGGCTGGCGCAGTACATGCGCAGCGCTGGCAGCGCTGGGCACAAGCTTAGCCTGTTCCTGATCGATCTGGAGCGCTTCAAGAACATCAACGACAGCCTCGGCCGGCCGGCCGGCGACGCGCTCTTGCGGCAGGTGGCGAGGTGGCTGACGCTCAACGCGGGGGACGCCGGTCTGCTGGCGCGGGTGGGTACGGATCATTTTGCCGTGGTGCTGCCGGTAGTAAAGCGGGATGGCGACGTGGTGCGGCTTCTGGAAAAAACGATGGCGGCGTTTCTGGGGCATCCGTTCCGCCTGAATGATGCCGTGCTCCGAGTCTCCGCCAAGGTCGGCGTAGCGTTATTCCCGGACGACGGTGCCGACGCCGACACTTTGTTCATGAACGCCGAAGCCGCGCTGAAAAAAGCCAAGGCGAGCGGCGAGCCATATCTGTTTCATACGCAGAAAATGACCGAAATGATCGCCGGCAAGCTCACGCTGGAAAATCAGCTGCGCCAGGCGCTGGACAACGAAGAATTCGTGCTCCATTACCAGCCCAAGGTGAACCTTACGAGCGGTAAGCTCACCGGCGCCGAGGCGCTGATCCGGTGGAATGATCCGCGCACGGGCCTGGTGCCGCCGGGCCGATTCATTCCAATCCTGGAAGAAACCGGACTGATCCATGACGTCGGGCGCTGGGCACTGCGCCAAGCCATCGAAGACTACCTGCGCTGGCGTCGCGCGGGACTCGCGGCGGTGCGCATCGCGGTGAACGTGTCGCCGCTGCAACTGCGCCATCGCGGTTTCATCGACGAAATCAAGCAGGCCATCAGCATCGACGCGCAGGCGGCCGCCGGGCTGGAACTGGAGATCACCGAGAGCGTGATCATGGAGGACATCAAGGGGAATATTGCCAGCCTACAGGCGATCCGCGCCTTGGGCGTAACCATCGCCATTGACGACTTCGGCACCGGCTTCTCCTCGCTCAGCTACCTCGCCAAACTGCCGGTGGACACGCTGAAGATAGACCGCTCGTTCGTGGTCGACATGACTGTCGCGTCGGAGGGACTGGCGCTGGTATCGACCATCATCATCCTCGCGCATTCGCTCAAGCTCAAGGTGGTGGTGGAGGGTGTCGAAACCGAGGAGCAATCGCGTCTGCTACGGTTGGTGAACTGCGACGAAATGCAGGGCTTTTTATTCAGTAGACCGGTGCCAGCCGAGATATTCGAAACAAGATTCCTGGCTCCGCCTCCTGCCGCGTGACGACAATTGTCGGATGATGATAGTCGGAAGGTCGTGTCACAGCCTTAGCCAATTCCACATGCAATGGGGTCTGATATGAAAATCGAACAACGGCTGTGGACGAAAGACGGTGGTTGGACCTGTCGTCAGCCACTGGCTGCAGGCTTGTCGCCGGACTTGGTGCTCGTGTTCGGGGCCACGGGGCTCCTCGAAGGCGATCTGCTGCGGGAGGTGGAGCGGCAGTATCCGTCTGCGTATATCTGTGGCTGCTCGACGGCAGGTGAAATCGCCGACGAGCAAGTGTTCGACGATTCGCTGACAACCACAGCCCTTGCGTTTAAGCATAGCGAAGTTCGCGCCGCGGAAACGAATGTGCGGGGCCCGGCCGACAGCTTTTCGGCGGCTCAAACTTTGGTTTCGGCGCTGCCAGCTGATGGGTTGGTTCACGTGTTTGTTTTGTCGGACGGTTTGAAAGTGAATGGCACGGAGCTCGTGCGCGGGTTGACATCGAAGCTGCCGGCGGGCGTGGGATTGACCGGCGGCCTCTCCGGTGACGGCTCGCGGTTTGAACGCACGCTGGTGTACTGCGGCGGCAGCGCAAGTCAAGGCCGGATTATGGCACTTGGGTTTTATGGCGATCGGCTTCGCATCGGCTATGGATCGATGGGCGGGTGGGCTTCGTTTGGACCGGAGCGCAAAGTCACCAAGTCGTGCGGCAACATTTTGTACGAACTGGACGATCGCTCGGCGCTCGCCCTGTATAAAGAATATCTCGGGGAACACGCAGCAGGCCTTCCGGCAAGCGGGCTTTTATTCCCGATCAGCTTGCGCGGAGATGAGGGACACGCGGGTGTAGTGCGAACTATTCTCGCCGTCGATGAGAAAGATCAGAGCATGACGTTTGCGGGAGATGTGCCGGAAGGAAAATATGTTCGGCTCATGTGGGCGAACTTCGATCGTCTGATTGACGGCGCAAGCGGAGCGGCAAAGAACGCGATGCATCGTGCATCCGATCCGCTATATAAAACCCCAGATCTGGCGATCCTGGTAAGTTGCGTGGGACGGAAGCTCGTGCTGACTCAACAAATCGAGGAGGAGGTTGAGGCGGTGCGGGACGTGGTCGGGGCCGGCGCCACGCTGACCGGGTTCTATTCTTACGGCGAGATTGGCCCGTTCTCGGCGACGGCCAAGTGTGAATTGCACAATCAAACAATGACAGTCACCACGTTGACGGAGGCGGCTTGAGCAACGGTTTGGCGCGTGGGCCTCAGCGCAGATCTGGGCGGGGTCCCCGGAGTAATTGATGCATCGGTTGTTGGCACGACAGTTCAGAAAAGCGTTTGGGGATGTGACGTCGGAGTCGCTGCCGCCGCAGGTTCGTCGCCTGCTCGACTTGATTGACGCGAACTATGTGCGCGCCGATGCCGACCGGGCGCTGCTTGAGCGGTCGATGGAATTGAGCTCCGGCGAACTGCTGGCGCGGAACCAAGAGCTGCTGACGAGCAATCAGCAGCTCGCGGGCCTGCGCGAGGCGGCCCTCGACGCGATCATCGACATCGACCATCAGGGGCTCATTGCGGCGTTCAACCCCGCGGCGGAAAAAACCTTTGGATATCGACGCGCTAATGCAATCGGTCGCAGGATGTCGGAGCTAATCATTCCACAGCGATTGCGGATAGGAGCTGATGGGGGAGTTGCTCGGTACCTGGCAATGGGTGATGAATCCGTGTCGGGCAGGCGGATTGAAATGCCGGCCCTTCGTGCCGATGGCACCGAGTTCCTTGCTGAACTGACGGCGAACGCCATCCACGGAACGACGAGTCCGTTGTTCACCGTGTACGTCCGCGACATCACGGAGCAGAAGGGCGCGGAAGGAGCCCTGCGCGCGGCGGAACAAAAGTATCGGGCAATATTCGAGAATGCGACTGAAGGGATTTTTCAGTCTACTGCGGAAGGCCGATATCTTGCGGCCAACCCGGCCTTGGCGCGCATTTTCGGATATGCCTCGGCCGAGCAGCTAATTGAGTGCGTCAACTCGATTCAGACTCAGATTTACGTCGATCCTACGCGTCGATTGCAGTTCACAGAGGCAATCGCCCGGGATGGCGCGGTTGCGCAGTTTGAGTCGCAGGTCCACCGAAAGGATGGGGAGGTCATCTGGATTTCCGAGACTGCGCGCGGCGTCCGCGACTCTAACGGGGGGCTTCTCTATTTCGAGGGTACGGTGATCGACATTACGCTCAGCAAGTGCTCAGAGGCGGAGCGCGAGGAGGCCAAAGCCGCCGCGGAGGCAGGAAGCCGCGCGAAGAGCGAGTTCCTCGCCAACATGAGCCATGAGATCCGCACGCCGATGAACGGCGTCATCGGCATGACGGATCTGTTGCTCGACACGCAGCTCGATGCCTTGCAGCGTGACTACGCGGAAACCATCCGCGACAGCGGCGCCTCGCTCCTCACGATTATCAATGACATCCTGGACTTCTCGAAAGTTGAAGCCGGCAAGCTCGAGCTTGAACAGCTTGACATGGATCTGCGCGATACCTTCGAAGACGTCGCGCGGCTGCTCTCGATTCAAGCACATGCGAAAGGCCTGGAGGTCACCGCCCAGATCGATCCGAAGCTCCCCGATTTTGTGATGGGCGATGCCGGTCGGGTCCGGCAGATCCTGCTCAACCTGGCGGGCAATGCCATTAAGTTCACAAAGCAGGGCGAGGTTTCCCTGGAGATTAAAGTCCTCGAGACTGACGAGTGCGGCACGCGGGTGCGCTGTGAAGTGCGCGACACCGGCATCGGCATTCCCGCCGATCGCCTAAAGGCTTTGTTTACACCCTTCATGCAGGTGGACACTTCCACGACACGCCGATTCGGCGGCACCGGTTTGGGGCTGTCGATCGTGCGTCGTCTGGTCGAGCTGATGGGGGGTGAAACAGGGGTCGAGAGTGTGGAAGGCGCCGGCTCGACCTTCTGGTTCACCGCCCGGTTTGGGAGCGTCGTCAACAGCCGGCAACCGCTCTATTCGGCGCCATCGTCGATCAAAGGACAGCGTGTGCTCGTGGTGGACGATAACGCCACCAATCGCAAAGTCCTCATGGGACAGCTCCTGCTCTGCGGGGTCGAACCTATGTCCGCAAGCTCTGCAGACGAGGCGCTAGCGCTCATGAGGCAGGCTCGCGCTGCCGGCCGGCCGTTTGATGCCGCGCTCCTCGATCATCTGATGCCCGATTGCGACGGCGCGGAGCTGGGCAGGATCATCATTCAGGATGAGACCCTGAAATCCACGCGGCTGATTCTGCTGACTTCCTCCGGTCAACGCGGCGACGGGCCGATGTTTGCCGACATAGGCTTTGCGGGTTATCTGTTGAAGCCCGTCGCGCAGCGCGATCTGACTGAGTGTCTGATGCTGGTCATCGCCAACACGGCGGACGCCTGGCATCGGCAAAGCCAGCCGATGGTCACGCGGCATGCACTGCGTGCGCAGCGCGCCCGGTCCCGCTACCGCATCCTGCTGGCCGAGGATAATCCTGTGAATCAAAAGGTGGCCCTGCGGCTGCTGGAAAAACTGGGCTATCGCTTGGACGTCGTAGCGGACGGACGCGCCGCCGTCGCCGCATGGCAGACCGGATACTACGATCTCATTCTGATGGACTGCCAGATGCCAGAGATGGACGGCTACGAAGCGACGCGCGAGATCCGCAAGCTCGAGGATGGGAAGTGCCACATCCCTATCGTGGCGCTCACCGCGCATGCCATGAAGGGCGCCGATGAAAAGTGTCGCGCCGCCGGCATGGACGAATACCTGACCAAGCCGATCGACCGCGCCAAGCTCGACGCCTGCATGGAGCATTTCCTGCCGAGCACGGGCTCGACGAGTTCGATACATGCGCTCAAGGGAACTGCGCTCGGCACCAAGAGCGTGCAAGAGTCTGTCGGGCAGAGCGGGGGGGCCAGACATGTTCTGGGCAAACAAACGGCGGAAGCGAATTCCTTCGGAGATCCGGTCGACTGGGCGGCGTTGCTTGAATCGATCGACGGTGACGAAGGGTTCGCGCGCGAGCTGGTCGGACTGTTCATCGCGAACGGCAATCAGGCGCTGGCGGCGATCGCTGCGGTGCTAGGCAAGGGCGATTATGCGACCGTGCGCGAATCGGCGCACGTGCTCAAAGGTGCGAGCGCCAACCTGCGCGCCTCGGCGCTCAGCCTGGCGGCGGCGCAGCTCGAGGCCGCGGCTCTCTCGGGAGACCGCGCCCAGATTCCAGGCCTCGCAGAGAAGTTGAGGATCGAATTCAAGCGGACGATCGAATATCTGCAGTCAAAGGTGGCTTAGGCGGAGCGGTCAACGACGATGGTGCAGCCGCCCAGCCCCAAGGCTTTGCCGGTGACCCGGTTGCGGCCGGCTTCCTTGGAATTGTACAAACAAATATCGGCGCACGCGATCAGACTGTCGACACTGACCTCGTCCTGCGCCTGGACCGAAAGATAGCCCGCCACGCCGAAGCTCGCACTGACGCGGGCCGGCCCGCCAGGGGTCTCGAACGCGTGCGCTGCGATGGCCACCCGTATATTCTCGGCAAAGGCGACAGCGTCCGCCGCCGAGGTCTCCGGCATGACGATCAGGAATTCCTCCCCGCCGTAGCGGACCACCCAGTCGATGTCCTTGCGCGTCGAACCCAGCAAAAGCTCCGCGAAGGCTTTGAGCACGCCGTCGCCCGCTAGATGGCCGTAGGTGTCGTTGACATTCTTGAAATGGTCCAAATCGCACAGGACGACCGACAGCGGCTGGCCATTGCGGCAGGCGCGCTCGATTTCCTGCGGCAGCCGCTCCATCAGATAGCGGCGGTTGTAAGCGGCGGTGAGCGGGTCCCTGATCGACAGCAGGTAGTTCCGCCGGTTGGCCGCGCGCAGGGACTGCTCGAGTTTTAAGATGCGCCGTCCGGTATTGAGCCGCGCCCGCAGTTCGTGATCGTCGGGAGGCTTAGTGAGGTAGTCGTCCGCGCCGGAAGCGAGGCCTTCGATCACATTCGCCTTACCTTCGCGGGCGGTGAGCAGGATCGTATAGACGTAACCTTCCAGCGGCATGTTCCGCACCGCCTTGCAGAGCGCCACGCCGTCCATTTCCGGCATGTCCCAGTCGGTGAGTAGCAAAGGAAAGAACCGTTTCTGAAGCATCGCGAGCGCTTCGGCGCCGTTCGAAACTACCTCGACATCATAACCGGCACGCGTCAGCTGCCGCGAAGTCATCAGCCGGCTGGTAGGCTCATCCTCCACCAGCAGGATCGAGGGCTTGATGTCCGTGGACTCGCCGGCGTCGGCGCCCGTATCCGAGCAGGCCGGCGTGGTCGGTTGTGAGTGCATCGCAAATCCACCTCTAAGAGCAGCCTCCTAACACGTAACGAGATCTCGGCTCCTCATCATTCGCGCCACGCCGGATTCCTGAGCTGCGAACTCGCGCGTGTAATATCGGGGCAATTTGGGCTCATTCCGGCCGCCGGAGTGCATGATGCTGGTCAGATCAATGCCGTTGGCGTCCAGGTCGTGGGCTGAGCCGATTCGGGTGGAATGCGTCGCCAGGTGATCTATCGGCCAGCCACGCTCTCGGCCACGTCATAGGCTCCCACGGTGCGTGGATAATGATACGGATGATACATCCCACCGACACGGAGCGGCTAGGCGGCTTCGCATTCGGCGACAAGGTAGCCTCTAACAAATGGTTCCGGGCGATCGATCGGCTTCCTCGCCGCGCAAGCTGGAAGGGCTGCCAGAGCTGGCACCCGTAGAGGACAAGGGCAAACCGAGCCCATGGCCTACGCGGGCGGCGTGACGGCGATCGGCGTGCCAGCTGTCGACCATCGATTGCCCCGCCAGACGCGCTCATGCAACGGCCGGCTGCCCAGTGAGTACACCAGCGCCGCCGGCTGTTCCACGTTCCAGATGGCAAGATCGCAGCTCTTGCCCACTTCGATGGTGCCGCGGTCCGCCAGTACTCCGAGTGCGCGTGCCGCCTCACGCGTGACCCCCGCGAGGCATTCGGCGGCGCTCAGCCCGAACTCCACGGCGGCCAGATTCATCGCGGTCAGGAGCGAGGACAGCGGCGAGGTGCCCGGATTGCAATCGGACGCGATCGCCATGTGAACCCCGGCTTGCCGGAGCGCGCGTACCGGCGGAACCTGCCCTTGGCGCAGGAAATAGAAGGCGCCGGGCAGCAGCACCGCGACCGTGCCGGCGCGTGCGAGCGCTGCGACGCCGGCGGTGTCGGTGAATTCGAGGTGGTCAGCCGACAGCGCGCCGTAGTGCGCGGCCAGAGCCGCGGCGTGCATGTTGGAGAGCTGGTCCGCGTGCAGTTTGACCGCGAGCCCTAAGCCGCGTGCGCGCTCGAACACGCGTGCCACCTGATCGCCCGAGAACGCAATGCTCTCGCAGTAGGCGTCCACGGCGTCGGCCAGGCCGCTGGCGGCGACCGTCGGCAGGTACTGCGAACAGACGCGCTCGACATAACCATCGCTGCCGCCTGGAAACCCCGGCGGCACCACATGGGCCGCCAGGTAGGTCGTGCTCATCGACAGCGGCCGCAACGCGGCGATGCGCCGCGCGGCCCGCAGCGAGCGCAGCTCGACATCCAGCTCGAGCCCATAGCCCGATTTGATCTCGAGCGTGGTCACGCCGTCCGCCAGCAGCGCATCGATTCGCGGCAGCGCCCCGGCCGCCAGCTCGGTCTCGCTCAGGCGCGACGTGGCCGCCGCGGTGCTGAGGATGCCGCCGCCGGCCCGGGCAATGCTCTCGTAGCTCTCGCCGGCGAGCCGGCGCTCCATTTCCGCCGAGCGGTCGCCGCCATGGACGATATGGGTATGACAATCGATAAGCCCGGGGGTCACGAGACGGCCTTCAAGATCGACGATCTCGGCGTCGGCAAAGCGGCGTCGAAGCTCGGCTTCGCTGCCGATGGCGGCAATGCGGCCATCGACCGCCGCGAGGCTGTCATCCCTGTCGACGCTGGCCATGGCGCCGCCGGCACTCATGGTGAGCAGACGTGCGCGCGTGAATACTCGTACTGAGGACGAGGTGCCGACGGCAGTCGGAGAGGAAGACGAGGCGGCCGGTATCTGCATGTGCTGCACTATGGGTCTTTGGTGCCGGGCGCCGCTAGAATCGCGTACCCGAGGCGGTGGCGCCAGTCCTGATGCAATCAGTTACATTTGCCAATCTTTGGATCGACGGCGCCTGGCGAGCCGATGTCGCGCTCGAGATCGAGGGCTCAGGCTGGGTCACGCGGATGCTGCCGGACCAATCGGCGCTGCGCGGCGCCGCGGCCTATGTGCCCGGGCTGACGCTGCCAGGCCTCGCCGATGCGCATTGCCACGCCTTCCAGCGGCTGTTGCCAGCCTGGACGCAACGGGCACGGGCCTTGGGCGAAGACTTCTGGACCTGGCGCGAAGCGATGTACACCGCAGCGGCTCAAATCGACTACGAGGATCTGGAGGCCATCGCGGCGCGTTGTTATCTCGATCTGCTGCGCGGGGGCTACACCGGCGTGGCGGAATTTCTATATCTGCATCGGCTCAGGCGGGGCTCGAAGGCAGTGCTCGACGCGGATGCGGCCATTGCGGGGGCCGCAGCGCGCACCGGTATCCGGCTCACGTTGTTGCCGACGCTGTATCAGCACGGCAATTTCGGCCGAGCCGCGCCGACGCCGGGGCAGGCGCGATTCGTCCGTACCACCGACCAATTCCTGGAGGATTGGAGCGAGCTCGCGCGGCGCTATCCACCGGACGGGCACACGGTACTGGGCGTCGCATTCCACAGCTTGCGCGCGGTGGATGCAGAGACGATCGCGACCGTGGCCTCGCAGCTGGCGGCCGAGGGACGCTGCGCGGTCACTCATATTCATGTCGCCGAGCAGCCGGCCGAGGTGGCCGCGTGCCGGCTTCATTACGGGAGCACGCCGGTGGCGTTGCTGGCCGAGCGCGGCCTGCTGGGCAAGCAGTGGGCGCTGGTGCATGGCATCCACACCACGGCCGCGGAGCTCGAGCAGATCGTTGGCAGCGGCGCGACGCTGGTGCTGTGTCCGACCACCGAGGCGGATCTGGGAGATGGCTGCGCCGACGCGGCCCACTTTCTTAACGCCGGCGGACGGCTGGCTATTGGTTCGGACAGCAATATCGGGTGCAATGCCTGTGCTGAGCTGCGCCAGCTCGAATGGGCATTGCGTCTGCTGTGCGGGCGCCGCAATGTTCTGGCCTCGAGCAGCGAGCCGGCGGTGGCCGATCGGCTGTTCCGCGCGGTGCTCGACGGTGGCTGGCACGCCGTCGGCCGAAAGGCGCCACCGGCCGCGGTGCCGAGCGCCACGACGCCGGCGGTGAGCGAGCTGGGCCGCGCGGACTTCGTTACGTTCGATTCGAGCGAGGGTGATTGGCCGCAACTGCCGCCCGAGTACTATCTGAGCGCGATCGTGTTTGGCTCGATGGCGCCGCTCGCCAGACATGTCATGGTCGGCGGGCGCTGGGTGATCCGCGACGGGCGGCACGCACAGGAGGCGGAGATCGATGCGCGCTACCGCGCCGCGCTCGAGCGACTCAAGCTGCCGCTGCGCACTGCATTGAACGACTCCATTGCCAGGTGAACGATAATGCCGAATGACTTTGCAAGCGCTGCGCGGGGCCGGATGATCCGCTCACCGCGCGGCACACGGCTGCAAGCCAAGTCGTGGCTGACGGAGGCGCCGCTGCGGATGCTGATGAACAACCTCGATCCCGAGGTGGCCGAGCGCCCGGAGGATCTGGTCGTCTACGGTGGTATCGGCAAGGCGGCGCGCAACTGGGACTGCTATGAGGCCATCGTCGCGGCTCTAAAAGAGCTCGAGGCCGATCAGACACTGCTGATCCAGTCGGGCAAGCCGGTAGGGGTCTTCAGGACGCACGAGGATGCACCGCGGGTGCTGCTGGCGAATTCCAACCTGGTGCCGCACTGGGCGACCTGGGAGCACTTCAACGAGCTCGATCGCAAGGGCCTGATGATGTACGGCCAGATGACCGCGGGCTCCTGGATCTATATCGGCAGCCAGGGCATCGTCCAAGGCACTTACGAAACCTTCGTCGAGCTCGGCCGCCAGCACTACGGCGGCGATCTGCGCGGTCGCTGGATCCTGACGGCCGGGCTCGGTGGCATGGGGGGCGCCCAGCCATTGGCAGCGACGATGGCCGGTGCGTCCATGCTCGCGATCGAATGCCAGGAATCACGGATCGAGAAGCGGCTGACGACCGGTTACCTCGACCGACGCGCGCACAGTCTCGAGGAGGCGCTGGCGATCATCGAGACCTCGCGGCGCGCTCGCCAGCCGGTGTCGGTCGGACTGTGCGCCAACGCCGCGCAGATACTGCCCGAGCTGCTGCGGCGGGATGTGCGACCCGATGCGATCACCGATCAGACCTCGGCGCACGATCCGGTCCACGGCTATCTGCCGATCGGCTGGTCGGTGGAGCAGTGGGAAGACGTGCGCCGCAGTGATCCGCAGCGCGTCGCGGCTGCCGCGCGTGAGTCCATGGTGCCTCACGTGCAGAGCATGCTGGCGTTCAAACGCCTCGGGCTGCCGGTGTTTGATTACGGCAATAACATCCGTCAGGTCGCCTACGAGATGGGTGTGCAGGACGCTTTCGACATCCCGGGCTTCGTCCCGGCGTACATCCGGCCGCTGTTTTGTCGTGGCGTCGGCCCGTTTCGCTGGGCCGCGCTTTCGGGCGATCCGCAGGACATCGCCCGCACCGACGCCAGAGTCAAAGAGCTGCTGCCGCACGACCGGCACCTGCACCAATGGCTCGACATGGCTGCGCAGCGCATCCGGTTTCAAGGGCTGCCGGCGCGCATCTGCTGGGTGGGGCTCGGTGATCGGCATCGGCTCGGACTGGCGTTCAACGACATGGTGGCCTCCGGCGAGCTGGCGGCGCCGATCGTGATCGGTCGCGATCATCTCGACTCCGGCTCGGTGGCGAGTCCCAACCGTGAAACCGAAGCGATGCGCGACGGCTCCGACGCGGTGTCGGATTGGCCGCTGCTCAACGCGCTGCTGAACACCGCCAGCGGCGCCACTTGGGTGTCGTTTCATCACGGCGGCGGCGTCGGTATGGGCTATTCGCAGCACGCCGGCGTGGTTATCGTTTGCGACGGTACGAGTGCTGCGGCTCGCCGCATCGGCCGCGTGCTGTGGAACGATCCGGCAACCGGCGTCATGCGCCACGCCGATGCCGGATACCCGGCCGCCATCGCCTGCGCGCGCGAGCACGAATTGACGCTGCCGATGCTGGGCGCGGTCGACGGGGACGCCTGATGGCGCGTGCGGCCCGCAAAGTCCGCCTCGCGCTGCAAGGACGTGAGCTTACGCTCGAGATGCTGCGTACCGCGCTGCGCTCGCCGGCCCGTGTGACATTGGGGCGCGGCGAGTTGCTGCGTGTGCGGCGATCGGCGCTGGCGATTGAGCGCGTGCTCGCCAGCGGCAAGAAGGTGTACGGCGTCAATACCGGCTTCGGGTCGCTGGCGCAGACGCAGATTCGATCCGCCGAGCTCGAGCTGCTGCAGCGAAACCTGGTGTTATCCCATGCCGCAGGTACTGGAGCATTGCTGGCGGATGCGATCGTGAGGCTGGTGCTAGTGCTCAAGATCGCGAGCCTCGCGCAGGGATATTCCGGTGTACGGCCGGCGACAATTCGCGCGCTGCAACGCCTGCTCGAGACCGAGACCTATCCGTGCATTCCGGGCAAAGGTTCGGTAGGCGCTTCGGGCGATCTGGCGCCACTAGCGCATCTGGCGGCGGCATTGATCGGCGTCGGCCGGGTGCGTATGCGCGGTCGTGTGCTGAGCGCCGACAGAGCGCTGGCGCAGATCGGTCTCAAGCCGTTGCGGCTCGCCGCCAAGGAAGGCCTGGCGCTGCTCAACGGTACGCAGGTGTCAACCGCATTGGCACTCGCCGGCCTGTTTGCAATCGAAAATGTGTTTGCAGCGGCGCTCGTTGCCGGTGCGATGTCGGTGGATGCGCTCAAGGGCAGCGACGTTCCGTTTGATGATCGGATTCATGCATTGCGCCGACAGGACGGCCAGCGTCGCGTCGCAGGCAGCCTGCGGGGGCTGCTGTCGGGCAGTCGCATCCGCGCCTCGCATCTGGACTGCGACCGCGTCCAGGACCCGTATTCGCTGCGGTGCCAGCCCCAGGTCATGGGTGCCTGCCTCGATCTGATCCGGGCGGTGTCAGTCACGCTGCAGCGCGAAGCCAACGCCGTGACCGACAATCCGGTGGTATTCGCTCGTGACCGCGAAGTATTGTCCGGTGGGAACTTTCATGCGGAGCCGGTGGCACTGGCGGCCGATCAGCTGGCGCTGGCGATCGCTGAGATCGGCTGCTTGTCCGAGCGCCGCCTGGCGTTGCTGATCGATGCGAAGATGAGCGGTCTGCCGCCGTTCCTGGTCCAGCACAGCGGCGTCAATTCCGGCTTCATGGTGCCGCAGGTCACCGCGGCCGCGCTGGTGTCCGAAAACAAGATACTGGCTCATCCGGCCAGCGTCGACAGCATCCCGACCTCCGCCAATCAGGAAGATCACGTATCGATGGCCACGCATGGGGCGCGGCGCTTGCTCGAGATGGCCGAGAATGCGGCCACGGTGATTGGGATCGAGCTGCTGGCCGCCGCTCAGGGTCTGGAATTCCATCGGCCCATGAAGAGCTCGCGCAGACTCGAGAACGCATTACGTCTGGTGCGCGCGCAGGTGCCGCCATATACCGCGGATCGTTTCTTTGCGCCGGACATCGAGGCGGCCAAGAAGCTGGTAATCTCCGGCAAACTGCGCGCGTTGCTCGGCGACGAGCTGTTCACGAGTTGAACGAGCGAGCAGTGATGAACGATGCCGAGTCGTCGGTATTCCAGTTGCTGCGGGGCCGCGAGCCACTGATCGTGAGCATGCCGCACGTAGGCACGCGCGTGCCGGAGGAAATCGATCGCGGCTTCACGCCGGTGGCGCGCGCGCTGACCGATACCGATTGGCACGTGGAGCGCCTGTACGATTTTGTGGCGGAGCTCGGCGCCAGCGTGATTGCCGCCCGTTATTCGCGCTATGTGATCGATCTGAATCGTCCGCCGAACGATGCCTCGCTGTATCCGGGCATGACCAAAACCGGACTGTGTCCCACGCATAGCTTCGCCGGCGAGCCGCTCTACGGCAGCGCGGTTGAAAGCTTGCCGGGCAGTGAAATCGAACACAGGCGTCAACGCTATTGGCAGCCATATCACGACGCCCTGGCTGGCGTGATCGCCGATACCAGGCGGCGCCTGGGCTGCGCGCTGCTGCTCGATGCACATTCGATACGCAGCCGCGTTCCGCGCCTTTTCACCGGCCGCCTTCCCGACATCAATATCGGCACGGATGATGGCCGTTCCTGCCACCCGGATCTGATCGTGCCGCTGCTCGAGATCCTGGGCGCACAGAACCAATTCAGTTACGTGGTCAACGGCCGCTTCAAGGGCGGCCACATCACGCGGCACTACGGCTCGCCCGCCGACGGCGTACACGCGCTGCAGATCGAACTGGCGCAGATCTGCTATATGGATGAGGACCGCGCCGGCTATGACGAGGCGCACGCCGCGCCGCTGCGCGACCTATTGCAACGGCTGGTCGCAGCCTTGTTGCAATTCTCGCCGGCAGCCGTGCGATGACGGCTCAAGGCGTGCGCCCACGACGTCGACCGGTATTCGGCCTGCCCCTGCAGATTGTCTTGGGCTTGATCCTCGGGCTGCTGACCGGACTGCCGTGGCCGGCCACAGGCGCCGCTATGCAGCCGCGGGGAACCGCCTTCGTTTCAGCGGTCAAGATGGTCGTGATCCCGCTGGTGTTCGGCGTGATTGCGTGGCTGTTCGCCACCCAGGGCTCGGCGACGGTGTGGGCGCTAGCGAAGCTGGCGGCGGTGATGTACCTCGGCTATGCGCTTTTTGCGCTGTTGTGTATCGCCGGATTCAGCCTGGTGGGCGAACGGCCGCTGTTCGTTACGCGGCCGATGGCCGGTCCGGAATTGTTTGGCTTCATCACGCGTTCGTCGGAAGTCGCGCTGCCGTTGCATTTGGAAAAGCTCGAAGCGATAGGTGTCCCGAGCCGCATCGACTCGGTGGTCCTGCCGTTCGGCTATAGCTTCAATCTCGATGGCACCGCGTTGATCGCCAGCAAGGGCGCTGCCAACGTGCCGTCCGGCTCGCTGGTCGCGCTGTCGACGGTGTCACTGGCCTTAGGGCTACCGGCGGAAGCGGTGGCGCTGATGGCGGGCGTCGACGTCTTTCTCGATATGGGGCGCGCGGCGATGAATGCGTTTGGTAACACCTTATCGGTTCTGGTGGCGCGCGGGTTCACCGAGTTCTATATCGAAGCCCCGGCGGATGCCGCCACCGTTATAGGATAGGATCACATTTGCCCAGTTGGACGCCCACGAGCGGCGGCCTCGACGGAGAGGTGGCAGAGCGGTTGAATGCACCGGTCTTGAAAACCGGCAGCCCTTCACGGGGCTCGTGAGTTCGAATCTCACCCTCTCCGCCAATAATTAAGGCCGTTCCGCAGAGTGGCCGCGGGCCAAGCACCGACACTGACTTTCGGATCCGGGTGCGGCGTGCGGCCCGCGCCTAGGTGAGCTGAGCTTTGTGTTTTCCCACTTGAGGCGCCTAGACGCCAAAACCTACACAAACACCGCCTACCGGAAGCGAAACACTGATCGGCAGCGAGTGATCCATGGCCTTGCGCATTCCGATCAGCGCCAAAGGAGGCTAATCTGGTAGTGCCCGCTGCAGTTGCGATCGCCATCAACACCGTTGGCCATGCGATAACTATCACGCCAGTCGACTACAGGCCGCTCACTCGCTGCACATCAACTCGGGAACCCGGCCGCCTCAGAGCCCTCTCACGCAATCTTGACCGCATTGATACCTAGAGCGGTGCGCCACTCGCCCGGCGTCGTATCGCGAAGGCTTTCAGCGACCAGATGCGTGAATTGCATCACGTCATGGTTCAGGGCAATGGCCACAACATCGCGACCGGAGCGATGTCCTGCCCCGCGTGCGGGCACGCATTCGAGTTACGATTAGGGGCATCACCCTATCCATGCGTTACACGGCGCCCTTTCGACGGCTGTCAACCGCGGTTGCGCTGTTGCGTTTCGTACCAGGGGAAAGCGTGGTCCGCATTAGCGGGAGGCCCAGTGCTTCGGAAAAGAAACATTTGCTTTCAGTCTTGGAGTTCATGTATGCGGAAATTCCTGTCTGTCCTTGCGCTCGGCGCGGCGATCGCAAGCGGTGTGTCGGCGTGCGGCGGAGGATCGGGCAATGGCGCTTATGCTGGGGGCGGCACGTCGCGCTCACTGGTGAGTTATCTCGGCACGACCGGGGTGTTTGCCGCCTGGGTGGACGCGGCCAGCGGCACCTATTCGGCCGCACCGATGGGCACTTATGCCGGCAAGAAACAGATCCTGCACGGCACCGTGGACTTTATGACTGGAGCGAGCCTGTCACAGCCGGCGGGCATCGAGATCTACAAAGGCAGCGACGGTCACATCTATGCGCTAGATCTGACCTCGACCAGCGCGCCGGCAGCGCAACAGCTGTCCAGTGAGTCGGCGGCCACGATCGATGACACTTGCACACTCTCGGGAACTGCCGTCGCCGGTGCCAATTATGATTACGTCGGCGTCTATTTCACCGCCGATCTGCAAACGACGACGAATTCCTCGTATTTTTATCGCCTACCCGGGCCGGACGCGGTGTGCGACACGGCCGATGACATCATCCACATGGTCAAGAGCGGGATGACGGGGACCGCAGCACCGATTGTGGCCTCAGGCGTGCCGGTGGCCACCGTGCGCACGGCCTTGGGCGGCATCTCGGGCTTTGTGGTCAAGAGTGGCGCCGATCTCGTGCTGGTCGATAGCAATTTCGCCAACCCTATCGTACTCGGCACCTTTGCGGCTCCGATCGGCGTCGCAGTCGCCCTGCCGGTCGGCACGACTCAAGGCTATCCGACCGGGCAGCTCTACGTCGTGGACGGGAACATCGTGTATGTGGATTACGTCGCCCACGCCGTGTCCGCGTCGCTGTATACGATTCCGAATTGGATGCCCACCAATGCCGAGGCCCTGTTCGCGGCCTCGCCGACTACACTCTATTTCTCGATCAACACGCCTTCGGCCGGTTCGACGCCCGCTTCGGCTAGTATCTATGCCATGCCAGCCGACGGCTCGGCCGCGCCGACGGCCGTGGATACCGAACCCGGTCGCGTGGCCACGCTGCTGTTCCCCGTTGAGGGCTCCAATCTGATCTGGGGCGTCGTGAACCCGACCTACACCATCCGCACCCTCGCGGTTGCAGGCGGGCCTGCCACGACGCTCGTGACGAGCACCGAGAACGCGGGCACGTTCATCGCTACGGCAAGTAGCGTGTATTACGAGACCTGGATGGCGTCCACCGATTCGACGACGCTCACCGTGACCCGTAGCGGTACCCAATCTGGCATCGTCGGTGTCGGTGGCACCGTCGTGCAGGCGCCGCTCGCGAACTCAACCTTCGTCAGCGGCGGAGAACAGTTGCCCTGGCCTGCGGACACGACCACCACCGCGACGGCGTACGAAACGGTATTCCAAGTATCGGGCCTCTCGACGGTGACCGTGACGAATCAGAGCACGGGCTATCAGTATATCGAGGATGCGGTCAGCGGCGGAACGCTTATCGCTATCGACACGACCTCGAATCAGGTCGTGGCGATCGTCGGCACACTCCCCATCAGCACGGCTACCACTCTGAGCGGCACGTTCCGCGGTAGCGCCCGCACCGGATTTCTGGAAGCGGCGACCGCCGTGTCGACGGAAGACCCGATGACGCGCGATCTGTATCTGCTCAATTCGCAGACCGCAAACAGTCTCGTGCGCGTGACCGGAAACCTCTGAGCGCGGTGATCGCGGCTTCGAGCGCGCATGTCGGCCGCTTAAAGGCAGCGCGAGGATGGAAAGCCAACGATGCACGCGGATGCCCTCGGCGTTAGCAACTGAACGCTGTGGGGGGCGTCCATTGGCGGTTAGCTGGCGGCCTGTCTTTGGCTCTTACTGAGCCAGCCGGCAGATAGTGCGTAAAGAGTAGGTTTACCCGGCAGCGGCCAGGACAATCCCGGCGCATGGAGCGCAGTGCTGGCGGGTGAGGGGGTAGCCTTGGGTTTCAAGGGAGCCGCTCGTCGGCTGGAGGCCACTCCATTGCCACTGCCTTTGGAATGCCGCCGCCGACAGCGCCGGCCAGCTATTGCGGTGGCAATCAATCGCCGCGTTTCTTTGAGTTGGATTCGGTTCTGAGAGCGGGCCAATACTTGAAAACCGCAGGCCCTGCACGGGGTTCGTGGGTTCGAAACTCACCCTTGCCGCGACAAAAATAAAAAGCAGGCCTTTCTTGGTCCCATTTTATGGAGTTTCGCTCTCGTCTGGCGTAATCAGTGCGACGCGAGGGAAATAATTCCGATAGCGTCGGCCATCCCGGGTCAGGATCGCGCAGCTCAGAACCGCGGCGTGCGCACCAATGAAAAAATCGGCGAGCATGTTGGTTTTGTGTCCGCCAGCGCTGCGGGGTGCAGGCGCGCACCAGTGGCCGCTGCGATCACGGCAACCTCTACCGCGCGGCATCAGCGACATCTACGCCGCCGGCCTCCCTGCAGCTCAAGTGCGCATCTCGCCGCCAAAATCGCGCACTTCCACGCGGCCGTTAACAAGTGGCGAGAGGCCGCTTTGCGGACGTCAGAATCAGGCGCAAGCAGGCACTTTCCGGGGGCGCTTGGTGTCTTCGCGTCCCAGCGCCATTGGAAGGTCGGCCTATTGTTTGAATTTCGTCGTCATACGTTCGACGGCGTCCTTTACCTCTCGGCCGGCTTTATCCATGTGAGCCTTGTACTGTGCCCATGCGCCCTCATTAGCGCCTTTCAGCTTGTAGAAGTATTCCCATGCTTCCGTCTGTTTGGCGCGCAGTATCTCGAGATTTTTTTCGTATTGGGCCTTGGCATGCGCCTCGATCTTCTCGGCCGTAGCTTTGAACTGCTCGGTTTGCGCCTTCCACTCGTTCAACTGCTTTTCCATGAGCGCCTGATAATCTTCCCGAAGTCCCATGACCTATCTCCTGTAGTTGGTTTAACGTTCATCGCCGTCATCGCGATCTTATAAGCGTGAACCGGGGCAGCTCGGATTGTAGTTACTCAGCACTGCGCCGCGCCCCAAATCAAGAACCCACTGCACACGTCACTCGCGCAAGCTCAGCCGCTGCTGATCGCGGCGGGCCCGGTTCGGTAATCTTTCCCGTCCATTACCTGGGCAATGATAGGCGATTCCAAAGCTCTTGTCGGTGCATTAACGTACTAATGGCACCTGTCCACGCCTCAATATCTCTTGACCGGGCGGTGAGGCTGCTGCCTTAAACTTTCGACTTGCAACCCGTCACAAAGTGGTCGTTCAAAGACAGAAATTGACCCGAGCAGCCAGTCGCGAGCGTCTGCTTCGGAAAGTCCAGCTCGCGCTTCTACTTCGCTAAGGCCGCGCCCGCGTTCGCCGGCGGCGTGGGAATGGAAGCGCAGCCGGGCCCGATCGTCCCATGTGTGCTGCCGTACAGACCTTGTCGGGGGCCCATGCGCTTATTCCCGTGCGCGCGCCTGGCATCTGGACACGACGGTGTTGAACCTATCGGCGCCTATGAGGTTCGCGGCAACCAAGCAGAAACGGATACGTGAAGGCTACAATCTCAGGGTTTCCATTCTGCACAGGCGCGCGCTGCTTGCGGCGCATGTCCCAACACGGAGAAAATCCATGATACGCACGTTCATGATCGCCGCGGCATCAGCCGCAGTCGTTACGCTCTCACCAGCGGTTTTCGGTCAGCAGCCGGGCCACGGCACAGCCGACCAAGCCAAGGCCATGCTCTTGAAGGCGGTTGCGGCTGTGAAAGCAGATAAGACCAAAGCGCTCAATATGTTCAACACGGGAGAAGGTGGGTTCCTGGACCGCGACCTCTATGTATTTTGCGCCAATACCGGTGACGGTAAGATCGTTGCCATCGGTAACCCTAATGCAAAGCAACTGCTTGGCCAGGACCAGAGGACGCTCAAGGATCCCACCGGCAAGACTTTTGGCTTGGACCTCTACGCCGCCGGGCAAAAACCGGAAGGTCAAATCACCGAGGTCAGATATATGTTTGTAAGGCCGGGTCCCGATACAAAGCCGGTGCCGAAGGTGAGCTTAGTAACCAGGGTCGGCGATCTAGTCTGCGGCGTCGGCTATTATAAGTAGACCGTTGCGGCCCGACGATCTTGTGGGGCGCCGAAGTACGGCGCCCCTGCCACCTTATTGCCTCACGTGAACAACTCAGATCGCCTGGCTGCATTCCGCATGCGCAGTCGTCCGTCGGGTCTGGCCGGTTCAGATGTCCAGAATGGGTCTATCCCGTTGAAAAACTATTGACCGATGCGACGATTTCAAAGTCCTACTGGATAGCGCCCGCGGAACACAATCGAACTGGTGGGCAGGCAATCGCGTCTAGCAAAGGGCGGAAATTACCGTCTTTCGGCTTCGCGCGCGGCATCGAGAATAATGGCGCTTGTGTGCGAGTGCGTACCGTTGACGTGCGAGTCGTCAGACTTGAAAATCGGCCGCCCTTCACGGGGCTCGGGAATTCGAATTTCGCCCTCTCCGCCACGGAACAGCCGCTGCCGAGGACTGTCTCCTTCGATTCAAACGCGAGGAGCGCACGCTTGCCGTCGCCTCGATCTGTCGTGACACTACAAGCCTGCAGGCCGAGGTGACGATGGAGCGAAACGCAACGTTATAGCGATTTGGGACGCGCTCGACTGAATCTCAGATCCCCGCGCAGCAAATACCAGCTCTCCGCCTTGAGACGGAAGCGCACGGCGTCTCTGGCGTGGCGCACGCGCGGGACAGGAGGAGCCGCGAGTTCGGCCCTGCTAGGACTTGACGTTGCGTGACGGCTTCTTGCCTGTGGCTGAGCTGCCAATCATGTCGTCTGCCCAGCTCAGCGCAGCCCTGACCGTCGGGAATCCAATGGTGCTCGTGATCGAGATCAGCGCGTGGTGAATCTCATTTGCCGAGACGCCGATCTCCAGCGCCCGCCTGACATGGCTGTGTACTGCGCCCTCCGAACGAATTGCCGCGGCAGCGCCCAGCTGCACCAGTTGCGTGACCTTCTCCTCGAGCGGGCCGGCGTGCCGCGCCGCGAACCCCAAGGCCTCAACCGCCTTGAAGTAGTCGGCATGCTGGATCTTCAGGCGCCGATAGGCGCCAGGTGTTCTCTTCATTGCCATGTCTGCCTCCGTACGTTAACGGCGCCCGGCGCGCAGTCCTGAAACAGGCGTGCGACGGTGCGTTCTGTTGCCATTCCAGAGTTGCGCCCAAACTGATGGCTCAATTCACCGAGTCCTACATGCCGGGCGGTCGGCAAATTGACCATGACGTAATGGCCGTCCTCCTCCATCAGCACCGCTTCAGTCAGTTGCCGTGGCGCGATAAATCGATCACCTGAGTTGCTCGGTCGAGGATCAACATGGCGGAACGGCTCCCGATGCCTCAAAGGCCGCGCATAATTGTGTGGCGCTCATTATGAACCCAGCCGTAAGCACGACAAGCTTCCAGACTGTCCCGACCGCGCCAGCACAACACGAGCCAGCCGCCGGCCGATTCAGACTGCTCAATACCAACGTGCACGATCAGGACGACGTCGGCAAGACTTTCGGCAAGCACGCGCGCAAACTTGCGCCGCAGGGACGGACCCAGAGAAATTGACCGCAAGCGTGGGTTGGTGGAGAGTGTGGATGATAGACTGGCACCGCAGGGTCAGAGCAGTGAGCGGGATTCATTCCGTGCGGATCGAATTGCGCGGTATCGCGCGGTGGCTCGCTGTGGGCCTGCTGCTGGGCTATTCAACACCGGGCCGGGGCAGCGACGTCGCCGCGCCCACTGACCGATTCGCGACTCTGATCGAGCTGAACGGTGCCATCGGGCCCGCGATGAGCCACTATATCGAGCGCTCACTCGTCGATGCCAGTAACCAGGGCAGCGTCGTTGTCATCCTGCAGCTCGATACTCCGGGCGGCCTCGATACTTCGATGCGCGAAATCATTAAGGCAATACTCGCTTCTCCAGTACCCGTCGTGAGCTATGTCGCGCCGAGCGGTGCACGGGCCGCGAGCGCCGGGACTTACATTTTGTACGCGAGCCATCTCGCCGCGATGGCGCCCGCTACGAATTTGGGCGCGGCCACACCCATCTCGATCGGAGGGGAGCCGAGCACCGCGCCAGCAACGCCGCCGGGGAATCAGGGCGAGGACAAGAAGCCGCCCGGTTCAGTTGAGCTCCCAGGTACGGCCAGCGAGCGCAAAGCGGTCAATGATGCGGTTGCTTACATACGCTCGCTAGCGCAATTGCGGGGCCGGAACGCCGACTGGGCCGAAAGCGCCGTGCGCGCCGCGGCGAGTCTATCGGCGAATGAGGCGCTTCAGCAGCACGTGATCGAAATAATAGCGAAGGACGTACCGGATCTGATGCGCCAGATACAGGGCCGTAAGCTCAAGGTGGACACTCAGGAACTCGTGCTCGACACTCAGGGCCTTGTCGTGCGCCGCATCGTGCCGGATTGGCGCACCCGACTGCTGTTGGTGCTGACTCATCCAACCATTGCATACGGTCTGCTGCTGATCGGCATCTACGGTTTGCTTCTTGAGGGTTACAACCCCGGCGCAGTCTTGCCCGGTGTGGTGGGTGCGCTCTCGCTGCTGCTGGCGCTCTACGCCTTTCAGCTGCTGGCAGTCAACTACGCAGGCCTCGCACTGATCGCGCTGGGCATCGGACTGATCATAGCTGAATTTTTCATGCCGGCTTTCGGTTCGCTGGGCGTCGGCGGCCTGGCAGCGTTTGTCATCGGCTCGATCATTCTGTTTGACAATTCTGCGGCCGGATTGCAAGTGGCATTGCCGATGATCGCGGGAATCGCGGTTGCCGGGGCGCTCGTCATCGTGGCCATTGTTTGGCTTGCGGCCCGTGCGCGACGCCGCCCCGTGAGCACGGGTGTCGAAGCCATGATTGGCGGGCTCGTTGAAGTGAACGGTGATTTTCGAGACCAGGGTGTCGTGCGGTACGGCGGCGAACTGTGGAACGCCCGCACGTCGAGTCCGCTGCGCGCGGGACAGCAGGCTCGAATAGTCAGAGTCGCGGGGCTCACTCTATGGGTCGAACCGCAACAGAATTCGCAGGAGTAGCTCATGATCATTTCATTGCCGGTCGTCGTTGTCGTATTGGTGCTGCTTATAGTGAGTTCGATTCGGATCCTCAAGGAATACGAACGCGGGGTCATGTTTACGCTCGGTCGATTCACCGGCGTCAAGGGCCCCGGGGTGCGGCTGGTGTTACCCGTGATTCAGCAGATGAAGAAGCTCGAATTGCGCACCGTGGTATTGAATGTGCCAAAGCAGGACGTGATCTCCCGCGACAACGTTTCGGTCAAGGTGAGCGCGGTCGTGTACTTTCGCGTCGTCGATCCGGAAAAAGCGATTCTGCAGGTCGTCAACCCGTATGAAGCGACCAGTCAGCTCGCGCAGACGACGCTGCGTTCGGTGGCGGGGCAACACGAAATGGATGAGCTGCTGGCCCAGCGCGACAAACTGAACGCCGCCATTCAGCAGGTGCTTGATCAAAATACCGCGGCATGGGGCGTAAAGGTAACCAATGTCGAAATCAAGGATATCGATCTGGACGAAACCATGATACGAGCCATGGCCAGACAAGCCGAAGCCGAGCGCTCCCGCCGCGCAAAGGTAATCCACGCGGAAGGTGAGAAACAGGCGGCGCAAACACTGGCCGAAGCAGCCAAGCTACTGTCCAACGAGCCCGCGTCGCTGCAGCTGCGTTACCTGCAGACACTCGCCGATATTTCCAACGAAAAGAGCTCGACGATCGTGTTCCCATTGCCGATCGACCTGATCGCGCCGCTGCTGCGATCCTCGAGGCACGATTAGCACTGATTCAACGCGTAACTCTGGGCATCACCGGTGCTGCGAGCGGCGGCAGGGTTGTCTCTTCCCGGAGCATATGCGCCCAATCGATGACTTGCACAGCGCCGGCGATGACCCAGGGGCTCGGGTGTGCCCAGTGTCCCCCAATGCCCGCAGTCGGCTGCCAAGTGCAAGTTGCACTATCAAGTTGCACTTCGGGGGGAGAAGGCGCAGGCGCCACTCTCAGCGCCCTATGGATTGTATCGCGGCTAATGGCGTAGCAGATGTGAAATCGGGGTGCCTGAGCGACGTGAAAGATCTAGACTTGTAGCCCATTGCGCATTATGGAGATTCAGATCCCATCATGAAGAAACAGAAGAATGCTGTGCCCGCGCCAGGAAAATCGACGTCGAGGCGCGCATTTCTTAAGGCCGCGCGGAATGCGCAACTGCAGGCGACCGAGGCAAAGCGCGCAGCGCGTGCAGCCAAATCGCAATGGAAGGCAGCAAAAGAAGCCTACAAGCAGGCGAGGGATGCGGCCCGCGCCGCAAAGAAAGCCGTCCGAGCCGCGCAAAAGGCGTTGCCGGCCGCGGTTCGCGAGAATCGCAAGGCCGGCGTCGAATCCAGCAGGCGCCGATAGACGACATGTGTCTGACGCGCATGCGCCGGCGAGAAGCAAGCGGTGCCGATGTGCGCTTGGGCCGATATCGCGCTTGGGCCGATATCGCGCTTGGGCCGATATCGCGTGAGTTTGGGACTGCGTACGCGTCCATGACTTGATGTGCTTTCGTGTGGTGGGTGGGGGTTATCCACAATTTCGGTGGATAAGTCTGTGCATCACTGGTCGGAAATCGGCGCTTTGTAGCCGCGGGACACCGGTTTCTTTGCATTGATCATTTTTTACCCAGTTCCACGCGGGCGGACGGGCGGGCTGCAGATCAGTTTCACGACTAAGGCACTGCCCGCCAGGTGCCGCGCGCGTGATATCCGTGATCTCGAACCGTGCCGGCCGCGCGGCCTCGGATCACAGGGTTAACGCTTCAGCGTCGCGTCGAACAACGCAACCATCGTTTGCCAATGGCGTTCGTTGGCGGCGGCATCGCCTGAGTTCGACAGGTGCCGTATCTGCGGGGCGCCGCCATCGCCTCAGTGCTGTGCGACGACGCTCTCTGCTGCCGCCGCGCAGCGAAACAGTTGTCGATCGAGATCGCCGCGGCATGCCAGGGTGAGACCGACCGGCGGTTGGCCGAACTCGTGGATCGGAATGGAGATCGCACAACCGTCGAGAAAGTTCACCACCGTCGAGTTGCGCAGCACCAGGGTGTTGATCCTGAAGTACGCGTCGTCGGCCTCCAGGTCGGCGATCCGCGGCGGGATCACCGGGACCGTCGGCATCACCAGCGCGTCGAAGCCGGCGATGCGTCGATCGACGTTGGCGATGAAAGCCCTGCGGGCGGCGACCAATGCCAAGTAGTCGGCGGCAGTCTGAGTGGCGCCGATCTGGATACGGGCGCGAACCCTCGGATCGTACGCGGCCGCGTGCGTGGCGAGCAGATCGCGGTGCCAGGCGAAGCTTTCCGCCGTGGCGAGTGTGCCCTTGGCGTGGATGGCAGGGATGTCGGCGAACTCCGGGACATCGATTTCATCAATGCGCGCGCCGGCCGCGGACATGCGGGAGAGCGCACGCTCGAAATCGCGGGCAACGTGCCTGTCCATATCCTCCAGCACGAAGGTGCGCGGCACGGCAAAGTGCTGGCCCGACAGCGAGCAATCACCCGGATCCACAAGCGGCTCTTCGGCTAACAGTGCGTCGAGCAGCGCGCAGCAGGCGACCGAGCGGGCAATGGAGCCGATCGAATCAAGACTGGGCGACAGCGGCACGATGCCCTGGCGCGGCACTCGGCGCGCGGTCGGCTTGTAGCCGACCAGTCCGGTAAATGCGGCAGGAATCCTGCAGGAGCCGCCGGTATCGGTGCCAAGGGCGGCATGTGCCATGCCATCGGCGACCGAGACTGCCGCTCCGGAGGAAGATCCTCCCGGAACATGCCCCTGGACTCGCTGCCAGGGATTTCGTGGAGTGCCGTAGTGAGGATTGAGCCCTAAGCCGGAAAAGGCGAACTCAGTCATGTTGGTGCGGCCGATCAGTACAAAGCCAGCCTGACGCAAGCGCGCTACGCTGAGCGCGTCCACCGATGCGGGCGCGCGATCCGACAGTACCGTCGAGCCGGCTCGCGTGACTTGCCCGGCGACGTCGAACAGATCCTTGATCGAAATCGGAATGCCCGCATAGCGCGAGAGGGCCGTGCCGCTCGAGCGCAGCGCGTCCAGCGCGTCGGCTTGGGCGAGCACGGCGTTGCGATCGACGTGCAGGAAGGTCCTGCGGCCCTCTCCGGCGGTGTCCTCGATTCTGGCGAGACACGCCTCCGACAAGGATCGGCTGCTGCTACGCCGGGCGGCGAGATCCGCCGATAGCATGGCAAGTGTTGCAAGTGGAGCAAGGGTTGCAGCGGCGGTCATGGATTCGAGGCTCCCGGTAACGCCCGGCCTGGCGGTGCGCCCCTACACATCTTTCCTAATACCAGTTCCAGGAAATCTTACGCATGTCACCCGCATCGCTACGCGCCGGCGTGCGCTCTACGATTGAGCTCGAGCACAGCCTCGGTCTGAAGGTGGTCGAAGGCGTCGAGAATGGGCAGGGCTTTGCACCGCTGCGCGAGCTCGGCTGCGACGGTGCGCGAGCCTTCTAGTCGGGGGGCGCGAGGCGGAACTCCGGTACGTCGGTGCCGTCCATCAGGATCCGCAGCAGCGCCTCGATCTGCTCGCGATCGGCGTCATCGAATCGGCCGAGCTGTGGGCTGTCCAGATCGAGCACACCAATGAGCCGATTGTCCTTGAACACCGGCAACACCATTTCGGACTGTGAAGCCTCGTCGCACACGATATGCCCCGGGAACGCGTGCACATTGGGTACCAGTACGGCGGCGCGCTGCAGGGCTGCGGTACCGCAAACGCCGTCGCCCATGGCAATACACGAGCAGGCCGGCTTGCCCTGGAAGGGGCCCAGCACGAGATCCGAGCCGCGCAGCAGGTAGAAGCCGGCCCAGTTCAGATTCGGCAGGCTGCTGAACAGCAGGGCGGCGAAATTCGAAATGTTGGCCAGGAAATCGGTCTGGTCGGTGATCAGTTCTCGCAGCGATCGGCTCAAGGATTCGTAGACCGCGGCTTTCGAGCTGCTGGCGCCAGAGGCCGTCGCAGCGCTTGAAATAGTGCGTGTATTGGAACTGCCCGCGTCCCGCGAGGCGATCGCTGCCTTGGAAGCCTTGTCGTTCATGGGCGCATTCACCTGACCGTAACGGCGTGCGTACGGCACAGTCCGCATGCCGGTGAATCTAGCAGTTTCTGCGCCTCGCGATCGCGCCCGCGAAGTGCTAGCGGAGGCTATCGGCGCTCCCAGTGCCCCGCGGCCAACCGCCAGCCGCCGCCGCCGGCAGGCACCCAGCGGTGCGGAGCCCAGAAATAGCCGGGCCGACCCGGCCCCCAATGACCCGCCACCCAGACATGCCGCCCACCTGTCCAGCCCCAATAGCCACCCATCCAGATATAGCCGGGCGCAGGGGCAACGCCGATCACTTCTTCCTGCGGCGGCGGCGGGGCCACCATGACGGTGCCGCCGACATAGGCAGGTCTGGCCGTCACCACGCAGCCTCCCAGCGCCAAAGTAGCCAGAAGTGCGGCCGCGACTACGGCCTTCAAGCCTTGAGTGCGCATCATGCTTTCTCCACCACGTGGTTGCTCATAGTCCTGATTAACGCAGATCTCCCCAATTGGATGACGTGACGAGCTTCACGACTGCATTGCGTCGGTTCGGATTGTTACTTAATTCGGATGTGCTGTCGATCCGTTGACGGTTAGGACACCGCCATATCTTGCGGAGGTATTCATGGGACTGGATCTGGTTACGCCGGGCAATCAGGCGCCCGAAATCTTCAATGTCACTACCGAAATCCCAACGAATGCCGATCCGATAAAATACGAAGTCGCCAAGGGAACGGGCGCGATATTTGTCGACCGCTTCATGGGCACGGCCATGCACTACCCCTGCAACGACGGCTACGTGCCGCACACGATCGCGCAGGACGGCGATCCGGTGGACGTACTGGTGATCACGCCATTCCCGCTGATACCCGGCGTGGTTGTGCGCTGCCGGCCGCTGGGGCTCCTCAAGATGACCGACGATGCCGGCGCTGATTCCAAGGTGCTTGCGGCACCGGATGACAAGGTGCTGCCGATCTACAGCCACCGGCACAAGTACGAGGACATCAACCCCCAGCGGCTCCATCAGATCCAGCATTTCTTCGAGCACTACAAGGATCTCGAGCCCGGCAAGTGGGTCCGCGTCGACGGTTGGGGCGGCGTCGATGATGCCAAGCAGGAAATCGCCGTCGGCATCAAGCTCTATGGCCACTGATTACGGCCACTGATCGCCGCCGCTGAGCCCCGGACGACGGGCGGGGCGCTGTGCACGTTCATTTGCAGATATCATAACTAATGTTATTATATCTGTAGTGAGAACTTGCAGGACAGGCATGCATGGCGGCAGCGACGGATCGGCTGCATAACTTCGGTTTCCTGGTCAGGGATGTGTACCGGCTCTATGCCAAGCATTTCGAGCGCTATGCGAGCGAGATTGAACTGACCTTGCCGCAATGCAAAGTGCTGGGGCATCTGTCGCGTAACGAGGGCATCAGCCAGGCGCGATTGGCGGAATTGACCGATACGGATCCGATGACGCTGGTGCGTACGCTCGACCGCATGCAGCACGACGAGTGGATCGAGCGTCGCCCCGATCCGACGGATCGCCGCGCGCATCGTCTGTATCTGTGCGAAGCGGCCAGGCCGATCATGAATCGTATGTGGAAGATCGCCGACCAGGCGCGCCAGGACGCGCTGTCGGCGCTGAGCCTTGCCGAGCGCGAACAGCTGGCGGACCTGCTCGAACGCGTGCATGGCGTTTTGTTGCAACTCGAAGCCAAGTGAGCACCTGAACATGGACGCCGAGGTGGATGAGCGAACCGGCATGAGTACTGAACTGCAGCCAACGCGCCGCGCCGCGCGGCTGCGCTGGGCGCTGATGGGCGCCGGTGTCGTGCTCGCGATCGTGGCCGGCCTCTGGTACTACCTGGCGTCCGGCCGTTACGTGTCGACCGACGATTCATCGGTCGAAGCCGCGCAGGTGACGATCAGCGCCAATGTGCCGGGCCGCGTGGTCGAGCTCGACGTGCATGACAACCAGAACGTGCACCGCGGCGATGTGCTATTTCGCCTCGACGATCGGCTGTTCCACATCGCCGTTGAGGAAGCGCAGGCCAAACTGGCCGCCGCGCGCATGCAGATCGGTGCGGCCAAGGCGACCTACCGGCATCAACTGGCCGATCTCGCCGCGGCGCATGACACGCTGGCCTACCAGCAACACGAATACGAGCGACAACAGCGGCTGCTGCAGTCGGGCATCAGCTCGCGGGCGCAATTCGAGCAGGTGCAGCACGCGGTAGAGCTCGCCCACTCGCAACTCAACTCGGCGCAGCAGCAGGCTGAGAGCGTGCTGGCGCTGCTCGGCGGCAATCCCGATCTACCACTCGATGCGCATCCGGTGGTGATGCAGGCGCAAGCGGCGCTCGATCGGGCCAGTCTCGATCTGTCTTATACCGTGATCCGCGCTCCCGACGACGGTGTGGTGGACAGGGTCGAGCAGCTGCAAGTCGGCGATTATATCAACGCTGCGACGCCGGTCTTCGGCCTGGTCTCGACCGGCGATGTGTGGGTCGAAGCCAATTTCAAGGAAGACGATCTGACCTACATGCGCGCAGGCCAGTCGGCCGAGATCAGCATCGACGCCTATCCGGGGCGTCGCTTCAAGGCGCAGGTCGCGAGCTTGAGCCCGGGCACCGGCGCACAGTTCTCGCTGCTGCCGCCCGAGAATGCAACCGGCAACTGGGTCAAAGTGGTGCAGCGCGTGCCGGTGCGACTGCAGCTCGATGCCACGGAGTTCGGCGAGGCCTTGCCGTTGCATGCCGGCCTGAGTGCGGAAGTGACGGTCGACACCCAACACCGCCGCAGTCTGTTTGGCCACGCCAGGAAGCAGCTGGCGCAGCGCTGATGAGTGCCGGCGAGCACACCGGCGCGCAGGGAGTGCCGCTACACCGCGGCATGATCACGCTCACCGTGATGGTCGCCTCGATCCTGCAGGCGCTCGACAATACGATTGCGAACGTCGCGCTGCCGCGCATGCAGGGCAGCCTGTCGGCCACGCAGGACCAGATGACCTGGGTGCTGACTTCGTACATCGTGGCGGCGGCGATCATGACGCCGCTCACGGGCTGGCTCGCGGACCGCTTCGGCCGCAAGCCGCTGTTTCTGGTCTCGATCATTGGCTTCACACTCGCCTCGGCGTTGTGCGGCATGGCGCAATCGCTGGAACAGATCGTGCTGTTTCGCCTGCTGCAGGGGGTGTGCGGTGCCGCTCTGATTCCGATGTCGCAGGCGGTGCTGTTCGATGCCTATCCGCCGCAGCAGCACGGGCGAGCCATGGCCCTCTGGGGCGTCGGCGTCGTCATGGGTCCGATGCTGGGTCCGATGCTCGGCGGCTGGTTGACCGACGACTATAGCTGGCGCTGGGTGTTCTACATCAATGTGCCGTTCGGCATCCTCGCGGTGCTGGGGGTGCTGGCCTATTTTCCCGACACCACGCACGCGCGCAAGACCTTCGACTTCTTTGGTTTCGCACTGCTGAGTATTGCCGTCGGCAGCCTGCAACTGCTGCTCGATCGCGGTCCGCTGAAGGACTGGTTCAATTCCGGTGAGATCAAGCTCGAAACGGCGATCGCGGCGTTGGCGTTCTATCTGTTCGTGACGCACACGCTCACGGCGCGGCGGCCGTTCATTCGCCTGGCACTCTACAAAGATCGCAATTTCCTGAGCGGCAACATTCTGATCTTTGTGGTTGGCATTGTGCTGTTCGCGACGCTGGCGCTGTTGCCACCGATGTTGCAGGAGCTGGCGAATTACTCGGTGTTCCAGGCCGGCCTGGTGATGGTACCGCGCGGCGCCGGTACCCTGATCGCGATGCTGGTGGTCGGCCGAGCGGTCGGCCGCATCGACGTGCGGCTGATCATCGGTGTGGGTCTGGTCCTGACCGCATTCTCGCTGTGGCAGATGACGCATCTGTCGATGCAGTTCAACATGGCATCGGTGGTCTGGCCCGGCGCGATCCAGGGCTTGGGCATTGGCATCGTCTATGTGCCGATGGCCGCGCTGACCTTCGCCACTCTGGCACCGGCCATGCGCAACGAAGGCACGGCGTTGTTCAATCTGATCCGCAACGTCGGCAGCAGCATCGGCATCTCGACCGTGCAGGGGCTGATGGTCCGCAATACGCAGGTCGTGCACGCCTCGCTCGCGCAGCACATCACGCCTCTCATGCTCGCGAACCATTCGCCCGGTTTCTACGCCGGGACGCGGGCGGTGGCGGCACTCGATCGGAGCGTGACGGCGCAGGCGACCATGATCGCCTATCTGGATGATTTTCAACTGATGCTGATTCTGACGCTGTTGGCGCTGCCATTGCTGCTGTTGGTGCGCAATACGCGCGCCGCCGGTGCGGAAGTGAAGCATGCCGCGATCGAATAACCGCGCCGGCACTGATCGCGCGCGCATCGCCGGAGCGCTGTTGCCTGTGGCCCTGCTCACCGCGGGCGTGGCCGGCTGCGTTGCCGGACCGGACTTTGCCGCACCGCCGGCACCCGCAACCGCAAATTACACGGCGGACCCGCTGCCGAACCTTGCGAACAGCGATACAACTATTGATAGCGCGCTGGCCGAACCGCAGCAGTGGTGGGCCCCGCTCAATTCGCCGCGGCTCGATACCACCATTCGCCAGGCGCTGGCGGCCAATCGCAGTCTCGATGCCGCACGCTCGACCCTGGCCGAGGCACAGGCGTTCAGCGACGCCAGTGAAGCGGGGCGCTATCCGCACGGGGATCTCGACGCCAGCGTGGGTCGGCAGAAATACGGCGCGGCGTTCCTGGGTCCCGACCGGTTGCCGCCGTTCACGTACTTCTCGATCGGACCGGCGGTGAGCTACAGCTTCGACTTCGCTGGCAGCGTGCGGCGCACGATCGAGCAACAGCGGGCGATGACCGACTATCAGCAGCGCGAGCTGGATGCCGCGGCGCTGAGCGTCAGCGGCAACGTCGCGATGCAGGCCCTGGCCGCAGCCTCGGCGCGCGCGCAGATCGATAACCTCGAGGCGCTACTGCAAGATGACCGCAGCGATTTGAAATTGGTGCAGGACTCGTTCGCCGATGGTGCTGCGACGCGTGTGGACGTGCTCAACGCGCAAAGCCAGCTCGCCAACGACCAGACACTGCTGCCGCCGCTGCGCCGCGAGTTGAGCGTAGCCTCTCACGCCCTGGCATTGCTGGTCGGCCGGACACCGGCCGAGTGGATGGCGCCTGACTTCAAGCTCGATGAATTCAATCTGCCGCCGCGCTTGCCCCTGACCGTGCCGTCCGAGCTGGTGCATCGGCGCCCCGACATACTGGCTGCGGAAGCGCAGTTGCACGCCGCAACCGCAGCGCTCGGAGTGGCCAGTGCCAATCTTTATCCGCAAATCAGCCTGACGGGCAGTGCCAGTCTACAGGCCGATGCACTGCACGCGCTGTTCGACGCCAGCAGTGCCGCCGGCGGCCTGGCGGGCAGCCTTACTGCGCCGCTGTTCGATCACGGCGCGCTGCGCGCCAAACAGCGTGCAGCGGTCGATGCCATGCACGTCTCGCTCGCCAACTACGAGCAGGTGGTGCTGAGCTCGTTCGGCCAGGTCGCTGACGCGCTCGAGGCCCTGGATCACGACCAGGAGCTGCTCGCGAGCGAATGGAGCGCGGTGGCGATAGCGGCCGAGAACCTGGCGCTGACTCGCGAGAGTTACAGCGCCGGCAATAGCGGCGTGCTGCAGGTGCTCGAGGCGCAGCGCCAGAACCAGCAGGCGCGCATAGGGTTGGTGCACGCGCAGTCACAGCGCCTGCAGGACACGGTGCAACTGCTGCTGGCCCTCGGCGGGCGGGCACCCTCGATTTGACCGGGGCACGAGCCCCGCCGCTGACGGTCTCGATATCGGTGTCATCGGCTATGATGTGAACCGCCGCCATGCCAAAGAGTCAATACCGTAGTCCGCGCGTCCCAGCGCAGCAATCTTTGGGGAACTACTATGCAATTTGAATTCAAGAATCTCTGCGCCGCCGCCGGCGCCGTGCTGGTGCTGAGCGCGATGACTGGCGTCAGCCACGCCGGTATGTTCCCGCGCTACATCCAGGAGGCCGTGGCCGAACCGACCCGGCCCGACCGCGATCGACAGCGCGATGCTGATCGCAAGCCGGAGCGGGTGATCGTCTTTGCCGGCATCAAGCCGGGCGACCAGGTCGGGGAGCTGATGCCGGGCGGCGGTTACTTTACGCGCATCTTCTGCAGGGTCGTGGGGCCGTCGGGCCATGTGTACGCGGTCAGCGTGACGCCAGTGGTCAAGAGAGAGCGGCCGGCGTCGCCGGACGCGGATCAGGTGGCGCCGAATCCCTGTACCAATGTGACCGCCGACAGCAAGGAGGCCGCGGATTTCAGCTTGCCTGCAGGCCTCGACGTGGTGTGGACCTCGGAGAACTACCACGACCTGCACAACAAGATGCTCGGCGCGCCGGACATGAAGGCCTTCGATACCGCGATTTTCAAAGCGCTGAAGCCGGGCGGCGTGTTCATCGTCGAGGATCATGCCGCCGAAGCCGGCTCCGGCGCGCGCGACACCGAAACGCTGCATCGCATCGATGCGAAGCTGGTCAAGCGGGAGGTCACGAGCGCCGGTTTTGTGTTTGTCGCTGCCAGCGATGTACTGCACAACGCCGACGACCCACACACCGCCAAGGTGTTCGACCTCCACGGCAAGAGCGACAAGTTTCTGCTTAAGTTCCGCAAGCCGAAGCGCTGAATGCCGGCCGGTCCGGCAGGCACGGCGCCGTCACGCCGCGGTCGCGGGTGCGGCCGCTGATGCCGGCTTAGCCGATGCCTTCAGGGCTTATGAAAATTCCGAAAGCGCGGGCTCGAGCCGCCTGTCGTCCCGGGCCCCGTGGGTTTTCCTGTCGACCGTGGCTGCAATCGCGAGTCGACCGCGAGCGGCGGTTGCGGCGGCGGCCGGACGGCCGCAGCGCCTGGCTGGGCGGCAGACTGCCTCGACGAGGTGGATAGCGGCGTCTGCGATTTCGCTGCGGCCAGGGCGCGTACCGGCCGCATGCCGACCGATACATTCAGACGTCGCAGCTCGCCCGGCTGCAGCACGCCCACACCGACCACCTGACGCGCCAACTGCTCGCCGCGCTCGTCGCGGATCTCGAACACGACAAAATACTCACAAGGCTCGGTGGTGACCTTGTGGGCAATGCTGCCATCGACACTGAGCGCGCAATAGCCTTCGTCGTCCGCACCCGGGGTGGCATCCGCACTAAAGCGCAAATGGTGCCGGCACCCGGGACAGATCGTCGCGGTTTCAAGGACGGTCGCCTTGCAATGCGGACAGACGCGAGTGGCCCCAGGCGTGCCCGAGCGAAGGCTGCTCATACCGAGCGCGGGGTCCCCTTGAGTTCGACGGCGGCGTGCTTTTCGTCCCAGCCGAACTCCACGTGACCGCGCATGCGCGAGCCGGCCGCGACCGTGATCGAGGCGGCTTTGACATCGCCGACGATGACCCCGGTGCTGAGTACGTCGACCTGCTTGGCGGCCTCGATATTTCCCTGCAGCTCGCCGCCGACCACGACCACCCCGGCGCGCACCTGGCCTTCCAGCCGGGCACCGGAATCGATGCGGAAGTTGCCATCGACCTGCACGTCGCCCTTGAATCGACCGGCGATACGCACGTCGCCCGAGCCGGTGATCTTACCTTCGATGGTAATTTCGGCTGCTATCACGGACTCGACGCTCGCGGCGCGCGGGGCGCCGCTGCGACGAGCGGCGTCGGCTGCGGCATGTTCGGTCCCTTTGTGCAGTTCGGTGACGGTGGTGGGGGTGCCCGAGGCGGGGCTACCGCTCGCTGCCGGGCTCGGGGTCGGGCTGGGTTCTTTCCAAAGCGCCATGAGCGGATCCTCCAAGTAGTGCTTCCGAGGTATCGAACTGGACACGGTACCGCCAAACGGGGCCAAAACACCAGTGTCTTGCGCCAGACACACCTCTCAGTTCAAGCACGGCCGAGCCGGCGCCGCGGTAGGATCAGTGTGCATGGCAGATTTTACAGATCGACCGCGAGCCAAGTCACTGCGACCGCTGCGGGCCCTGTGGCCCTTCCTGGCCCCGCACTGGGCCCTGCTGAGCGGCGCTCTGGCGGCGCTGCTGGTCGCAGCAGCGGCCATGCTGGCCTTGCCGGCGGTGCTGCGCCAGCTCATCGATCACGGTCTTTCGTCAGCCGACTCCAGGGTGCTCAACGGCTATCTGGCCGGGTTTCTGGTGGCGGCGGCCGCCTTCGGCGTATTTGCCGCGCTGCGGTTCTATCTGGTCACCTGGCTCGGGGAGCGCGTGGTCGCAGACCTGCGCGAGGCGGTGTACCGGCGCGTGGTGCGCATGGACCCGACCTTCTTCGAGGTCACCCGCACCGGCGAGGTGCTGTCGCGGCTGACCGCCGACACCACGCTGGTCCAGGCCATCGCCGGCGTAAATCTATCAATAACCTTGCGCTCCGTGCTCAACCTGATCGGAGCCGTGGTAATGCTGGCGCTCACCAGCATCCGGCTCACGATCTGGATCCTGGCGCTGATGCCGGTCGTGATCGTGCCGATGATCGCGGTCGGGCGGCGGGTACGGCGGCTCTCGCGCAGCTCCCAGGACCGGATCGCTGATACCAGCAGTCTGGTCGATGAAACGCTCAACGCCATCCAGACGGTACAGGCCTTCACGCTCGAGGAACTGCAGAGCCAGCGCTATGCTGCGGCGGTCGAGGACAGCTTTGTCGCCGCTATCCGCCGCACGCGGATGCGCGCGGCGCTCACGGGCATCGGTACCATGTTGGTATTCGGCGGCATCACCTACGTGCTATGGCTGGGTGCCCACGCGGTGCTCGGCCAGGATATGACCTGGGGGCAGCTGAGCCAGTTCTTCGTCTATGCGGCGATCGTCGGCACCTCGGCGGCCGCATTGACCGAGATGTGGGGCGAGATGCAGCGCGCCGCTGGAGCGATGGAGCGGCTGACTGAGTTGCTGGCGGCGCGGCCCGCGATCTCGGCTCCGGCGCAGCCGCTGGCGCTGCCGGCAAGGGTGCGCGGCGATATCGCCTTCGAGCACGTCAGCTTTCGATATCCGTCGCGACCCGAGACCCGGGCGCTCAACGACTATACGTTGGCGGTGCGCAGCGGCGAGACGGTCGCGGTGGTCGGGCCTTCGGGCGCGGGCAAGAGCACCACCTTTCAGCTGCTGCTGCGCTTCTACGATCCGCAGAGTGGTCGGATTACGATCGACAGTAACGATATCAAGCGCTTGCGTCCGGAGGAGTTGCGATTGCAGATCGGCTTCGTGCCGCAGGACACGGTGCTATTTGGCGCGAGCGCACGCGAGAATATCGGCTACGGTCGGCCGGGCGCCTCGGATGCGCAGATCGAGGCCGCGGCGCGTGCGGCCGCAGCGGATGAGTTTCTGCGCGAATTGCCGGCCGGCTACGACACCTTCCTCGGCGAGCGTGGCACGCGGCTGTCGGGCGGCCAGCGCCAGCGCATCGCGATCGCGCGGGCGATACTGAAGGACCCGCCGATCCTGCTGCTCGATGAGGCCACGAGCGCCCTTGACGCCGAGTCGGAGCGGCTCGTGCAGGCGGCGCTCGGCGAGCTCATGCGCGGCCGAACCACGCTGGTGATCGCACATCGTCTGGCCACCGTACTCAAGGCCGACCGCATCGTCGTGCTCGAGGCCGGGCGGGTGGCGGCGGTGGGAAATCATGCGCAGTTGATGAGGTCGAGTCCGCTCTATGCACGGGTCGCGGCCCTGCAGTTCGGCGCCGCGGAAGAAGCGCTCGCGCGATGAGCGGTCGATGCAACGCCGATAGACCCCCTCGCCGCGGACGGGCTCGGACGCCGAAGCTGCATCAGCAGGTGACTCCGTGACCAATGCCGTGAGAGACAATCCGCCGCGCAGCCGCTACGAGCTCGCGCTTGAGGGCAGCATCGCATTCATCGACTATCACAGGGTCGGTAAGCTACGCGTGCTGGCGCACACCGAAGTGCCCCCGGCACTGCGCGGCCGCGGCGTCGGCGCCCAGCTCACCGCCGGAGCCTTGCAGCTGGTGCGCGAGCAAGGCGACAGCGTCGAAGCACGATGTTCCTATGTGGCGCAGTTCATCGCACGCAACTCGCAATACCAGGATCTGCTCGCGAAGCCTTAGGCGCCGTTCGGTTCATCGGCTGCCAGTACCGCGGCTGGCAGATCGCCGAATAGTTCGGCGGCGCGAAAGTGTTCGGCCTCGAGCACGAGCGTGCGTCCGCTCAGCAGCTCGCGCCACTGACGGCGGCGCAGCGCCTCGGGCACGGCCAGCAGTGTGGCCTCATCGAAGTCCTGTTGTTCCCGGCGGCGCGAGCAGCGCGCCACCGCGACGATCAGGATCTGCTGGTTGCCGGTGCGCGCGTAGGCGCACAATTCATCGGCACGCGGACCGAGCGCCGGCAACGGCTGATAGTCGCCCTCGGCGTAGAGTTCAGGGAAGGTCCGGCGGTGGCGCAGCAGCGTCACAATCGTCGCCAGCTTGATCCGGCCGTCGCACCAGTCATGCCATAGCTGGCGCATGCAGGCACCCCGATCGGCCGCTAACGCGCCCTCGAGTTGCTCGAGCATGCGTCGGCGCAGCGCGTAGTCCACGGCGCGGCGATTGTCGGGATCGACCATCGACAGGTCCCAGAGTTCGCTGCCGTTGTAGAGATCGGGGACTCCCGGCGCGGTGAGCTTGAGAACCGTCTGGATCAGACTGTTGTGCACGCCGGTGGCGGCCAGGCGGCGCATGAACGGCAGAAAGGCGGCGAAGAATGCGCTCGCGCGGCCGCCGGTCAGCGCCGCGTCGATCATGGTCATCATCGCGTCTTCATACTCGGCGTTGGGGAACGCCCAGCCCGTGTGTACCCGGGCTTCGCGCATCGATTTCAGCATCGTCTGGCGCACCCGCTCGACATAGCTGCGCAGCCGCTCGTCGTCCGGCGTTTCGAGTTGCAGCAGCTCGCAGGGCCAGGTTCCGGCCAGCAGCTGATATAACAGGTACTCGTCATTGCGGTCGGGTCGCAGCTCGGACTGGGCGGGGCCCGCGGGACCGCGCAGGATCCGCGTCCATATGGGCAACTGCCGCGCCCATTCCTCGGCATATTCCGATAAGGCTGCGAGCCGGGCGCGCGCGTCCTCGCCGCGCTTGGTGTCGTGCGTCGCGGTCGCGAGCATCGCATGCGGCCAGTGCTGCGCGCGCTGCAGATTGGCCTTGTGGAAGGCGGCAACGGTGCCGCCGAAGCGATCGGGATCGCCGCCCACTTCATTCAGGGCGATGAAACGGTGGTAGCGATAGAAAGCCGTGTCTTCCAGGCCCTTGGCGACCACCGGTCCGCTGTACTGCTGGAGCCGCATTGCACATCGCAGCAGCGATTGGCGTGAGAAGCCGCTGCGCGGGTGCTGCAGCAGGCCGCCGGTCAATACCTGTTCGAGAAAGTTGAAAGCGCTTGGATCGATCTCGGTCTCGTTGCGTCGCGCCTGCGCCAGGGCCCAGCTCAGGTAGTGCTGGTCCGCGTCATCCAGCTCGCCGTTGCTGTCGATATAGGTGCGATACACCGGAAAACAGGCGATCAGCTCTTTGATCGCCCGGCGCAGCAGATCGCGGGTGAAGTCGGCGGTGCGCGGGTTCTGGCGTGCCAGCCGCGCCATATCGCGCGCCAGCACGTTGAGTTCGCTCGCCATCTCATTGTCCATGATGTGGAGTTTGCACAGGCGCGCGATATCGGCGAAGGAGCGCCGCTCGCCGGTGAATTCGGTGTAGCAGTCGGTATAGGCGGGCTCGGCGCTCGCATCGATCAGCAGCGCCAGCACCTGGTTGAGAAAGTCGTAGCCGGTGGTGCCATCGACCGGCCAGTCGGCGCGCAGTCTTTCGTGGGGCGTCAGAATTTTCTCGACCACCAGATAGAAGTGGCGACCCGAGCGACGTGCGGTGAGCCGTCGCTGCAGCCGGCGCAGGTACGCCTTGGGGTCAAACATGCCATCGATATGATCGATACGCAGCCCCTCGAGCACACCGTCCTTGATCAGCCGCAGCACGCGCTGATGCACGTGCTCGAAGACTTCCGCCACTTCGATGCGCAGTCCCGCCAGATCGTTGATGTTGAAGAAACGACGGTAGTTGATGTCGTCCGCGGCGACGCGAAAGTGCGCGACGCGCCAATGTTGCTGCTGAATCAGGGCGTCGAGCTCACGCCAGCTGCTGCTCTCGCCGGGGCGGCCTTCGAAGCGGCTCAGCCCGAGCTGCAGCGCCTCGCGCACGTCGGCGCGCTCGGACACCAGTGCCGCCAGCTGCGCTTTGAATTCGGCCGCGCGCTGCGGCATTTGCTGCCGCCAGTTCGGCAGCCAGGAAAAGGCATCGGCGAGCTGCTCGAGCTGCAGCTGACCGTCGCCGAGAATGCGTGCGTAGTGCGGCGGCGAGATCGGCAGCTTGTGCGTGCCGTAGGCCCAGACCGCGAAGCTGCCCTCGGTGGCATCGAATTGCAGACGTAACACACCGCGCTCGAGTTCGATGCCGTATTGATCGCCGAGCAGAGGCACCAGGATTTTATTGTGCAGGTAGCGCCGCTCGGGGTCCCAATCGATATCGAACCAGCCGGCATGTGCGGCATCTACCCCCCATTCGAGCACATCGAGCCACAGCGGATTATCAGCTCCGCCCACTCCCATGTGGTTCGGCACAAAGTCGAGAATCTGATAGAGCGCGTGTTTCTTGAGAGCCTCGCACAGTTGCCGGAACGCGGCGTCGTCGCCGAGCTCGGGATTGAGCTGGCGGTGATCGAAGATGTCATAGCCGTGAGTGCTGCCCGCTCGCGCCTTGAAGTAGGGCGACAGGTAGGCGTGGCTGATGCCGAGCGCTTGCAGAAACGGCGCCAAGTGCGCCACGTCCTGGAAGCCGAAGCGCTGATGCAGCTGCAGGCGGTAGGTGGCGCGCGGGATTATGGCGAGTCGTCCGTGTGTTGTGACGTCAGGCGCGCAGGGTCCAACGCAAGCTCCAGGCCGAGAACGTGCCGGCAGCCTCGGTGCGGCCTTCCTGCCACAGCAGACTCCCATGCTCGGCGGGAAATTCCGGTGTGCTGCGCGCGGAAAGGTTGGCCATCAGCGTCAGCTCGGCGCCGGTTGTCGCCCGCCAGCGCACGATCAGCGCGCCGTCGTCAACGATGCTGAAATCACCGGCATGTGCCAGGGCCGGCAGCAGTGGCACGATATGTCGCCTGCGCACTGCCAACAGATCGCGATACCAGCGCAGCGTGGAGGCGTGCACCGGATCGGCCAGCCGTTCCCAGTCGAGCTTGCTGGCGTCGAAGGTCTGCTCGGCCTGCGGGTCCGGAATGCTCTCGCGCTCGCCGGCCTCGCTAAGCGCCGCGAAGCGCGCAAACTTCTGGCGGCGGCCGCTGCGTACGGCGTCGCCGAGTTCGGCACCGAAGTCGCAGAAGAACTGAAACGGTCGGCGGCTGTGCCATTCCTCGCCCATGAACAGCAGCGGAATCTGCGGCAGTAACAGGTACAGCGCGGTCACGGCTCGCACCGCTGCCGGATCGGCGATGGCGGTCAGGCGCTCTCCCAAGGCGCGATTGCCGACCTGATCGTGGTTCTGAATGAAGGCGACGAACGCGGCGGGCGGCAGATGCGCGCAGGGTTCGCCGCGCCGGGCGCCGCGATACGGCATCAGTTCGCCTTGAAAGGCAAAGCCCCGAGCGAGCGCCCGGCCGAGCCGGTCGGTATGGCCGATGTAATCGGCATAATAGCCCTCGGCTTCCCCGCTGGCGGCAACGTGCAGCACGTGATGCGCATCGTCGTTCCATTGGGCATCATAGAGAGCGGCGTCGCCGCGCGGCCCGCGCTCTAGCCAGCGCGCCTGGTTGTGCTCGTTTTCCAGTATCAGATGCGCGCTGCGCGGCAGCGCCGCAATCCGTACGCGCTGCGCCAGCTCCTCCAGTATATGCATGGGACTATCATCGACGATCGCGTGTACCGCGTCGAGGCGCAGCCCGTCCAGATGAAATTCCTCGAGCCAGTAGAGCGCGTTATGGATGAAGAACTCGCGTACGTTGCGGTTGCCGTCAGCATCGAAATTGATCGCGGCGCCCCAGGGTGTCTGGTGGCGCGAATCAAAGAACTGCGGCGCGTAGAGCGACAGGTAATTGCCTTCGGGGCCGAAGTGATTGTAGACAACGTCCAGAATCACCATGAGCCCGCGCGCGTGTGCCGCGTCGATCAGCGCCTTGAGATGCTCCGGGCGGCCGTAGCTCGAGTCGGGCGCAAACGGCAGTACGCCGTCGTAGCCCCAATTGCGGCGTCCGGGAAAGTCCGCGACCGGCATGAGTTCGACCATGGTCACGCCCAGCTCTGCCAGATGGTCCAGACGCTCGATCGCGCTAAGGAAAGTTCCGGCCTCGGTGAAGCTGCCGATATGCAGTTCGTAAATGACCGATGCGTTCCAGGAGCGGCCATGCCAGTCGCGGTCCTGCCATGCATAGTCCTCCGGATCGACCACTTCGCTCGGGCCATGCACGTCGGCGGGCTGGTAGCGCGAGGCTGGATCGGGAACTGCAAAGCCATCGGGCAGGATGAAGCGGTAGTGCGAGCCGGGCCCGGCGCGATCCGTTGTCAGGCGGTGCCAGCCGTCGGCTTCGCGTCGCATCGGCAATGCAGCTTCGGCATCATTGAGTTTGACTCCAATGCGCTCGTGACTCGGCGCCCACAGGCTGAAGCGCACGCTGCCGCCGGGCTGAAACTCAGCACCGAATGGCATGAGGTGCCGGCTCGTTTGCGGGCGGGTATTCTGAGCGCCAGATGT
>JBEKRP010000009.1:0-125457 GCA_049518595.1 Steroidobacteraceae bacterium | reverse complement strand
GCCGCGAGCGCCGCGGACAGCGGCGGCTCGATCGAAGCATTTACGCCACGGCGCCGGGCGCGAGGCATAATCTCCCCGTGGCGCGGATTGCGCCCGGACCGATAGCCTCGTGGTGAGCATTCGTTATCGGTGTTGCCAACTGCAGCTGGTTGTACCGACAAATGATAAAAGTACTCGTCATTTTCCTGGTGCTCGCGATCGCGGGCGTGGTGGGCTACAGCTGGGTCACGTTGCACTGGTCCTATGCCACCGGCGAACGCGCGGGTTTCGTGCAGAAACTTTCCAAAAAGGGCTGGATCTGCAAGACCTGGGAGGGCGAAATGGCCATGGTCACGATGCCGGGCACCGTGTCCGAGAAGTTTTATTTCACGGTCCCGGAAGACGCCATCGCCTCGAACATCAATGCCAGCCTCGGCAAGCGCGTGGCGTTGCATTACAAGCAACACAAGTGGATTCCGAGCTCATGCTTCGGCGAGACCGAATATTTCGTTGACTCGATGCAGGTGACGGAGTAGTCAATCCGCCTCGACGACCGTGCCCTGATGATAGACGATCTTCCAGCCCTGCCTGGTTCGCCGCCAGATACTGGATCTACGAGTCACCCGCTGTTTCTGCTGCAGCAGCGTGTAGGTGACGAGGTAGGTGTCGCGAGCAAGCTCGACGCAGTGAAAATCACGGCTTTCCCAGATGTCCTCTTCTGGATTGTCAAATCTCTTTTCGAGAATGTCCAAGACGTACTCACGGCCGTAGCGGCGGCCTGAGGCTCCGACCTCGCAAAAGTCCGGATCCATCATATTCTCGAGATCAGCACGCTTGGTGCCGGATTCGAGCCGATGAAAAACGGGCTCGCGCTGCCTCAGCTCGTCGAGCACCGCCAGGTGTCTGGCCAGGTGTTTGGGATCGGCAGCCCGTTTAGGCGTCATAGCCATGCACTGTAACCGTTCCGGCGGCGCCGTGTTCGCGCCTTGGTGCTCGAGGCCGTGGGGCGTGATGAGTCCGGCGCGCCAGGCGATCATCAGCAGTACGAACAGCGCAATCGACAGCCAGCCGCGCAGCCTCAGGGCGCGCATGGCGGCGGTACTGCGCCAGACGCATTTCGCGCCCGGCAATCTGATGCCACGCCTGCAGCGCGTATTCCTGGTCACCGCGGATTGCTGTGATCGCGAGTTCCTCGCTCGCGAGCAGCCGATGCTGCCGGTAACAGCTCTGGCATTTCTGCCGATGACTGCAACGACAACGCGATTCAGGGGCTTATCATTGTCTTACTGTCGGGCGAGCAATCGCCGCCCGAAGCGCTCGCGGTACCGGACCGCGCCGTCATACCGAGGTACGCGCCATGCTGATCGAACGGGTCTGGGCCGCCAATCGGGGCCGCAACTTTCATTATCTGATCGCCTGCCGCGACACCGGCGAGGCGCTCGCGGTCGATCCGCTCAACGCCGAGGCTTGCCTGCGCCGTGCACGGGAGCTCGGCTGGAACATCCGCCAGATCTTCAATACCCACGAGCATCCCGATCATACCGGCGGCAACGCCGCGATGGTCGCGGCCACCGGCGCGCCGGTACTGGCGCATGCGGCCGCGGCACAGCGTATCGGCGGCATCACCCGCAGCCTCAAGGGCGGCGACCTGGTACGCATCGGCCATTCGGTGGAACTGCGCTGCCTCGATACACCGGGTCACACGCGAGCGCATCTGTGCCTGTACGGCGAGCCCGCCGGCGACGAGGCGCCGGTACTGTTCTCCGGCGATACCTTGTTCAACGCCGGCGCCGGCAATTGCATCCACGGCGGGGATCCACTGCTGCTTTATGACACCTTCGCCGGCTGCCTGTCGCGCTTGCCCGATACCGCGCGAGTGTTTCCCGGACACGAATACCTGCTGCGAAATTTGGACTTCACACTCGACCGCGAACCATCGAACGCCGCGGCCCGTGAAACGCTTCAGCGCTGCGTCAACCTCGCGGCCGAGGCGATGCCGGTCATGACGCTGGGCGAGGAGCGGCAGTTCAACGTCTTCTTCCGGCTCGACAACCCCGAAATCATCGCCGAGCTGCGACGCGTCAGGTCCGACTGGCGCTCGGATCCGGGCCCGCGCGAGGTGTTCCTCGCGCTGCGGGAGCTGCGCAACCGCTGGTAGCGAGGCAGCAAGTCGCGAGGCTCCTGGGGTAGAATTCGCGGCCCTCATGGACCTCTCCCCCATCCTCAACCCGTTGAACGACGCGCAGCGCGAGGCAGTGACGGCGCCGCTGGCCCCGGTACTGGTGCTCGCCGGCGCGGGCAGCGGCAAGACCCGGGTGCTGATACACCGCATCGCCTGGTTGATTCAGACCGAGGGCGTCTCGCCGCACAGCATCCTCGCCGTGACCTTCACCAACAAGGCGGCGGGAGAGATGCGCGGCCGGGTCGAACAGTTGCTCGGTACTCCGGGGGCGGCGCTCTGGCTCGGCACCTTTCACGGCATCGCAAATCGGCTGCTGCGCCTGCATTGGCGCGAAGCCGGCCTGCCGCAGAGCTTCCAGATACTGGATGCCGAAGATCAGCTGCGCCTGATCAAGCGACTTCTGAAAGCCCAGAACCTCGACGAGAATCGCTGGGTGCCGCGTGAGGTGCAGTACTTCATCAACAAGCACAAGGATGAAGGCCGCCGCCCGAAGCACGTCCAGGGCGGCGGCGATCCGACGCAGCTGCAGCTCGTCAAGCTGTTCGAGCAATACGAGGAGGCTTGCGCCCGCTCGGGTGTGATCGACTTCGCCGAACTGCTGCTGCGCGCCTTCGAGCTGTGGCGCGACCAGCCCGAAGTGCTACGCCATTACCGCGCCCGCTTCCGCCACGTGCTGGTCGATGAGTTCCAGGACACCAATTCGATTCAATACGCCTGGATCCGGCTGCTGGTCGGTTCCGAAGGCGCGCCGTTCGTGGTTGGAGATGACGATCAGTCCATATATCGATGGCGCGGCGCGCGGGTCGAGAACCTGCACAAGTTCCGCGAGGATTTCCCGCACGCCAGGCTGTACCGCCTGGAGCAGAATTATCGCTCCACCGCCGCGATTCTCGATGCCGCCAACGCGCTGATCGCGAACAACTCCGCGCGGCTGGGCAAGACGCTGTGGACCAGTGGTCCGAGCGGCGAGCGGGTCAAGCTCTACGCGGCCTACAACGAGCGCGACGAAGCCGATTTCGTGGTCACCCGCATCCTCGAGTGGACGCGGCGCGGTGGCCTGCGCCGCGAGGCGGCGATCCTGTATCGCTCCAATGCGCAATCGCGCAGTTTCGAAGAGGCACTGATCACTGCGCGCATGCCCTACCGTGTCTACGGCGGCCTGCGCTTCTTCGAGCGCGCCGAGATCAAGGATGCGCTGGCGTATCTGCGGCTGATCGCCAATCGCGACGATGACGCTTCGTTCGAGCGCATCGTGAATCTGCCGCCGCGAGGCATCGGCAACAAAACCGTCGACAACATGCGCGCCGCCGCGCGCGGCGGCGGCAGCTCGCTGTGGCGCGCGGCCGGGGCCGCGGTCGCAGCCGGCGAAGGCGGCCGCGCCGCGGCCGCGCTGCTCGGCTTCATGCAGTTGATCGAACAGCTCACGCAGGCGATCGCGGGCCTGGCACTGCACGAGCAGGTCGATCATGTGATCAACGGCAGCGGCCTGATCGAACATCATCAGAAGGACAAAGCCGATCGCGGCGAGGCCCGGGTCGAGAACCTGCTCGAGCTGGTCAGCGCTGCGCGCGGCTATGAACCCGAAAGCGATCTGTCACCGTTGCAGAGCTTTCTCGCGCATGCGGTGCTGGAATCCGGCGAGACCCAGGGCGAGGCTTTCGAGGATTGCGTGCAGATGATGACGCTGCACACGGCCAAGGGCCTGGAGTTTCCGCTGGTGTTCCTTTGCGGCCTCGAAGACGGTCTGTTTCCGCACCAGCGCTCGATCAACGACCTCGATGGCCTCGAAGAAGAGCGCCGCCTGTGCTACGTCGGCATGACGCGGGCGATGAAGCAGCTGTATTTCACCTATGCCGAGCAGCGGCGGCTGCACGGCGTGGACAGCTATAACTCGCCGTCGCGTTTCATTCACGAGCTGCCGTCGGCGCTGATCGAGGAGGTGCGGCCGCGTATCCGCGTCGCGCACGCGCCATCATCGGGCGTCGCCGCGGACGGCAGCGGCCGCGCATTGGGCCGCGCGCCGCTGATGGAGGCCTTGGGCGACGGCATGCGGCTGGGAACCCGTGTACGCCATGGAAAATTCGGCGAAGGCGTGGTGCTCACGGTCGAAGGCCAGGGGCCGCATGCACGCGTGCAGGTGAATTTCGAGCGGCAGGGCTCCAAATGGCTCATGCTGCAATACGCGAATCTGGAAGTGATGTAGCGGTGACGGAGCGCAAGCGCTGATGAAGATCCTGATTCTGGGCGCCGGCCAGGTTGGCCGGACCGCGGCGTACCACCTGTCGCGCGAACCGGCCAATGAAGTCACCGTGGTCGATGTCAACGAGGACATCCTGCGCGATCTGCAGGACCGGCTCGACATCCGCGCTGTGGCCGGTCACGCCTCGTACCCGACCGTGCTCGAGGCAGCAGGCATTGCCGACACCGACGTGCTGGTCGCGCTGACCAACAGCGATGAAGTCAATATCGTGGCCTGCGAGATCGCGCATACGCTCTACCGCACCCAGACCAAGATCGCACGCGTACGCGCGCCCGAATACACCACGCGCGCGCAGCTGTTCACCGATGGGGCGCTCGCGGTCGATGTGTGGATCAGCCCGGAACAGCTGGTGACCGAATACATCGTCCGGCTGTTGTCGTATCCGGGCGCGCTGCAGGTGGTGGACTTTGCCGATGGCCGCGTACAGCTGGTCGGCGTGCGTGCGCGGCGCGAAGGACTGCTGGTGGGCCGTGAGCTGCGCACCCTGCGCGAACACCTGCCCGATACCGATACCCGCGTGGCGGCTATTTATCGCAACGACCGGCTGGTGCACCCTGCCGGTGACACCGTCATCGAGGAAAACGACGAGATCCTCTTTGTCGCCGCGTCGGACGATTTGCGCCGGGTCATGGCCGAACTGCGCCGCAGTGAGGATCCGGTGCGGCGTCTGGTGATCGCGGGCGGAGGCAATATCGGCTTCAGGCTTGCGCGTACGCTCGAGAAGGGCAACCAGGTCAAGCTGATCGAGCGCGATCCGCGGCGTGCGCGGCGCATCTCGGAGCTGCTCGAGAACACCATCGTGCTCAACGGCGATGCGGCCGACGAAGAGCTGCTGGTCGAGGAGAACATCGACAGCGCCGATGTGTTCGCCGCGCTCACAAATTCCGAGGAAGCCAACGTGCTGTCGGCGATGCTGGCCAAGCGGCTAGGCGCCAAGCGCGTGATGGCGCTGATCAACCGGCCCTCCTATGGCGAGCTGATGGAGCATCACAACATCGATATCGTGATTTCACCGCAGACCATCACGATCGGCTCGCTGCTGGCGCACGTACGGCGCGGTGATGTGGTGCGCGTGCATTCGCTGCGGCGGGGCACAGCCGAGGCGATCGAGGCCGTAGTCCACGGCTCGCAGGAGCGATCGCAGGTCGTGGGCCGCCGGCTCGAGCAGATCAAACTGCCGTCGGGCGCGAGCATCGTGGCGATCGCACGCGGCGAGAACGTGATCATGGCGCATCACGACACCAAAGTCGAAACCGAAGATCACGTGATCATCTTCCTCTCCGATCGACGGCATATCGACGCGGTCGAGCGGCTGTTCCAGACCGAGGCCTAGGAACGGAAGCGATGCGCTCGCTGCTCGGCGTATTGAACATGTTCGGTTCGCTGCTCACCTGGTTTGCGCTGTACTTTCTGTTGCCGATCATCACCGCCCTTATCTACGGCGAGCTGGCGCCGCTGCGCGGCTTCGTTGCGGGCGCCGGGATCGCGGTGCTCGGCGGCTTGCTGCTGCGCCTGGCCACCCAGCGCTTCCGCTATGACCTCAAGTCGCGCGATGCCTATCTGCTCGTGACCGCGAGCGGGCTGCTGCTGGCCGCGGTGTCGGCCGTGCCGCTGCTGATCGATCTGCCCGGGATATCCTTCACCAAGGCCTATTTCGAGGCCATGTCGGGGCTGTCGACCACCGGCGCCACCGTACTGAGCGGGCTCGATCGGCTGCCCCATAGCATCAATCTCTGGCGCCATGCCCTGAGCTGGCTCGGCGGCATGGGTATCATCGTGCTCGCAGTCGCGATCCTGCCCCTGCTCGGGGTGGGCGGCATGCAGCTCTACCGGGCCGGCGCGCCGGGTACTGTCAAGGATGCGAAGCTCGCACCGCGCATCACCGAGACGGCCAGGACCCTGTGGTTCGTCTATGCCGGTATGACCGTCGCCTGCGCGCTCGCGCTCTGGGCAGCCGGCATGTCGCTGTTCGATGCGATCTGTCACGCCTTTTCCACCATGGCGCTCGGCGGCTTCTCGACCCACGACGCCAGCATCGGCTATTTCGATTCACCGATGATCGAATTCGTGCTGATGATCTTCATGCTGATTGCGGCGATGAATTTCGCGACCCATTTCATCGCGCTGCGCAAGGGCGACTTCGCCGCCTACCGGCGCGATCCCGAAGCCCGCTGGATGCTGCTGCTGATCCTCGCCAGCTGCGTGGGCATTGCCGTCTTCATCAACCTCAACGCGGTCTATGCGACGCCGTTCCGATCGCTGCGCTTTGCCGCCTTCAACGTGATATCGCTGGCCACCACCGGCGGCTTTGTTACCACCGACTATGGCAGCTGGCCGGTATTCGCACCGATGTGGATGCTGTTTCTGAGCTGCCTGTGCGCCAATACCGGTTCCACCGGCGGCGGTATCAAGATGTTCCGCTCACTGATCCTGGCGAAGCAGTCGTTGCGCGAGATGTTCACACTGGTGCATCCGCAGGCGGTCGCGCCACTGAAGATCTCCGGCCAGGTGGTACCGAACGGCGTGGTCTATTCGGTGCTGGCGTTTATCTTTTTGTATTTCGTCACCATCGTGGTGCTGGTGTTCGCGCTGCTGATCTCGGGCCTGGATTTTATTTCGGCGTTCTCGGCCATCGTCGCCTGCATCAACAACGTCGGTCCCGGGCTCAATGTGGTCGGACCGGGCAACAATTACGGCGGGCTGAGCGACTTCCAGAGCTGGACCTGTATCGCGGCCATGTTTCTTGGCCGCATCGAGATCATCACCTTCGCGGTGCTGTTCACGCCCACGTTCTGGCGCAAATAGCGGCGCTGCGTGCCGCTTTAGCTATGGATGTAGTGCTCCAGGTCGGCGATCGTCCGCTGCTGTTCTTCGAGCACTGCGCGCACCAGGTCGCCGATCGAAATCACGCCGATGACGCCGTTGGCGTCGACCACCGGCAGATGGCGTATGCGGTTTTCGGTCATGATGTGCATGCACTCGTGTACCGACTGATCGGCGCGCACGGTCAGGACCGGCGCGCTCATGATCTGCCGGACCGGGACTTCGTTCGACGAGTGGCCTTTGAGGATGACCTTGCGCGCATAGTCGCGTTCGGACACGACGCCGATCAGCTGCTCGCCCTGCATCACCAGCAGTGCGCCGATGCGGTGATCTGCCATGAGTCGAATCGCCTCGAGCACCGGCGCATCCGGCGCGATGCTATGAATGACTCGCCCCTTGTGGTGGAGCAACTGAGACACGGTTGGCATGACACCCCCTTCCCTGACTGACCATCACTATCGCGCCGATCTTAGCGCTATCCGTCGCTGAACGGTCGGCAACGCGACCTGGCGATCGGGCGCGGCCGGCAGGCGGTAGCGTTAACGGGCCGTTCGAGCAGGATCGGCCGGGCGGCGGCTCAGGCGACGCGCGCCGCATGCCGGCGCAGGTGCACGAGCAGAATCGACACCGCAGCCGGGGTTACACCGGGGATGCGGGCAGCCTGGCCGACTGTCGCCGGCCGCACTGCGGCAAGCTGCTGCCGGACCTCGTTCGAGAGGCCGGCGAGCGATGCGTAGTCCAGATCCTCCGGCAGTGGCGTATGTTCCTGCCGGCTCGCGCGCTCGATCTCGTCCGCGGCGCGCTCGATATAGCCGGCGTAGCTCGCCCGGACCTCCAGATCGCGCTGCACCTGTGGCGCCAGGCGATCGTCGGACTGCGGCTGGATCTGCAGCGCCGCATCGAGCTCGATCAGCGCCTGGTGGCGGACTTCGGGCCGGCGCAGCAGCTCGAAGGCGGTGACGTCGCGCGCCGGTGCCGGCCCGCCGAGGATGCGCTGGGCCCAGTCCTCCGGGATCTGTCCGGGCTTGAACCGCCACGCCTGCAACCGGGCGAGTTCGCGGGCAATCGCGGCCTGCTTGGCTTCGAACAAGGCCCAGCGCTCGTCGCCGACCAGGCCCAGCTGCCTGCCGCGCGGCGTCAGTCGGGCGTCGGCGTTGTCCTCGCGCAGCAGCAGGCGATACTCGGCGCGACTGGTGAACATGCGATACGGCTCGCTGGTACCGCGGGTGACCAGGTCATCGACCAGCACGCCGATATACGCCTCGCTGCGCGCGGGCAACCAGGGGGGTGCACCGCGTCGTGCGAGCGCGGCGTTGATGCCGGCGAGGATGCCCTGCGCGGCGGCCTCCTCGTAGCCGGTGGTGCCATTGATCTGGCCGGCGAAAAACAGACCGCCGACGCTCTTGGTCTCGAGCGAGCCCTTGAGGTCGCGCGGGTCGAAGAAATGGTATTCGATCGCATAGCCCGGTCGCGTGATATGCGCCCGCTCGAAGCCGCTGATGCTGCGCACCAGGTCGCGCTGCACATCGAACGGCAGGCTGGTCGAGATGCCGTTCGGATAGACCTCGTGAGTGTCCAGGCCTTCGGGCTCGATGAACACCTGGTGCGAAGTCTTGTCGGCAAAGCGATGCACCTTGTCCTCGACCGAGGGGCAGTAGCGCGGGCCCACGCCGGCGATAGCGCCGGTGAACATCGGCGAGCGGTCGAAAGCGGCGCGGATGATCTCGTGCGTGCGCTCGTTGGTGTGCGTGATATGGCAGGGCAGCTGGCGTGGATGCTCGCCGGCGCGGCCGAGGAATGAAAACACCGGCAGCGGCGCATCGCTATGCTGAATCGCCAGCGCGCTGTAGTCGATGCTGCGGCCGTCGATGCGCGGCGGCGTGCCGGTCTTGAGTCGAGCGCAGCGTGGCGCAATCTCGCGCAGCTTCTGCGCCAAGCGCAAGCAAGGCGGATCACCGGCTCGGCCCGCCGCGTAATTGTCGAGGCCGACATGAATGCGGCCGCTCAGGAAGGTGCCGACCGTGAGCACCACGCTGGCGGCCTCAAAGGCGATGCCGGTCATCGTGACTACGCCACGCACGCGCCCGCCCTCGATCAGCAGATCAGCGGCTTCCTGCTGGAACAGTGACAGCTTGGGCTGGTTTTCGAGCTGCCAGCGTATCGCCTGCTTGTAGAGCTGGCGGTCCGCCTGGGCGCGGGTGGCGCGCACCGCCGGACCCTTACTGGCATTGAGCGTACGAAACTGGATCCCGGCGACATCAGCCGCACGCGCCATCGCACCGCCGAGCGCATCAATCTCGCGCACCAGGTGGCCTTTGCCGATACCGCCGAGCGCCGGGTTGCAGCTCATGGCACCGAGTGTCTCGATGCTCTGCGTCAGCAGCAGGGTCGCCTGGCCCATGCGCGCAGCGGCCAGCGCCGCCTCGGTGCCGGCGTGGCCGCCGCCGACGACGATGACATCGAATGACTGGGCGAAGCGCATGGGGCGCGAAGTGTGCGGTGGCGTCAGCCGCGGCGCAAATATCGGGTCGCGGACAGGAGTAATGTTTCAATAACGTTTACGAATGACGAAAGTATGCAGTCTTTGTGTCATTAATGAATCAAAAGCGACGATCTACGCGCGGATCTTCACCGCTCGGCCCGATAGACTCAAGGCGATGCCAGCACTTGGCCAGCCGCAACTGCCGGCCATCGCAATTGTCCCGGTCCAACGGATGTGGAAATTCGCTGGCATAGGATGGAGCGACAATTCGGTCGTTCCTCAGGAAGGTGAACTCCGCTGTTGATGGAATCATCAGCCCGTCCTTCATCAGCGTACCGGCACAATTGTTGGGGTGGATATGTACACAGGAGTGAGTCTGAAGAATCTTGTCGAACGCTCGGGCGGCGAGCCGGAAGAACGGCTGGTTCCAGAGCTGATCCAGCTCGTGAAACTCGGCGGCGATGATCCTGAATCGTCGTGCCAGGGCGTCCGAGATGCCGAGGAAGGTCTCATATTCGTAGCCCTCGACATCGATTTGCAGCAACAGATCCGCCTGTGATCCGGGCAGCGATGAATGCACCCAGTCATCCATCGTCATGAAATCAGCGTTGGTGGTGACGCCGACGTGCTTCCTGGTGAAATGAAACAGCGGGTGCGACTCCGCCGGCTGCTCGACCGATCGATCCGCCAGGAACACTTTCATTCCGCGCTGCGCGCATTCTTTCTCGAATCCGGAAAGATAACTTACGCCGGGTGAGAAGCAGGCCTCGATACCATCGAGATCATCCGGCAGCAGATAGCCACCATCAGCCGCGGGACCTAAGCGGATCAGTTTCCTGGCGGACGACAGCGGCGAGAGCCGATCCATCAGCGACTGAATCGCCGACTTGTCGGTCAACTGCGTCGGGTAGGTGTCGCCCAGAGCCAGCATGCGCATCAGCAGGGACTTGAGACGCCGTTTCACCAGTGGGTTCCCCGTGCAAGGTTTTGTCGCTCGAGCTGGACATGTTACTGGCCGACGCGGCAGCGCCACGGATCATTTTCCGATGCAGAACCTCGCAAAAATCCGTCCCAGCAGCGCGTCCGAGCTCTCGGCGCCGACGATCTCGCCGAGCGCCTGCTGCGCCTGCTTGAGCTCCTCGGCGACCAGTTCCGGAGCGTTGCGCCCTGCCAGTTGTCGCGCCGCTGCCGCCAGAGACGCCGCGACCTGCGCCAGCGCATCGACGTGGCGCGCGCGCGCGGACAGCGCCCCGGCGCCGCCGGGCTCAAACCCCATGCAGGCCGTGAGGTGCGCCACCAGCGCGCCGAGGCCTTCTCCGGTGAGAGCCGAGAGCTTGATGACCGCCGCCGCCGGGGCCGGCGAGACAGCTGTGGCCGAGGCCGTGGTCGAGGGGGTGATGACGGGGATCGTCGAGGCGGTCGTCGACGCCATGCGCAGTTTGATGCCGCGCGGGACCAGATCGATCTTGTTGAACACCACGGTCACCGGCACCTCGGGCGGCAGCAGCGCGCGCTCTTCGAGATAGCCCGTCGCCTGCGGATCGGCGCCGGCATCGATCACAAACAGGATGCGGTCGGCGCCCGCCATCGCGGCGCGCGCGCGGCGTATGCCTTCGGCTTCGATGGCGTCGCCGGCGCTGCGCAGTCCGGCGGTATCGAGCACATGCAGCGGCATGCCGTCGAGCAGGATGCGCTCGCGCAGCAGATCGCGCGTGGTGCCCGGCGTCGCGGTCACGATCGCGGCCTCGTGTCCGGCGAGCCGATTGAGCAAACTGGATTTGCCGGCATTGGGCGGGCCGGCGATGACGACCGTCATGCCTTCGGTCAACAGCCGCCCCTGGCGGCTCGCAGCCCGCAGCGCTTCGAGCTGCGTCCTGGCCGCCTCGAGCCGTGCCTTGAGCGACCGGTCCGAGAGCACATCGATCTGTTCGTCCGCAAAATCAATCGCCGCCTCGACATGAACGCGCAGCTCGCCGAGGGTTTGGCTCAAGGCCAGCACGCGACTTGAGAACTCGCCTTCGAGCGAGCGCAGCGCAGCCCGCGCCGCGGCATCGGATGCGGCATCGATCAGATCGGCGACCGCCTCGGCCTGCGCCAGATCGAGCTTGCCATTGAGATAGGCGCGCAGCGTGAACTCACCGGGCTGGGCGCGGCGCGCGCCAAGCTCGAGCAGCCGGCGGATCAAGGCTTCGACCAGCACCGGACCGCCGTGACCGTGCAGCTCGAGCACGTGCTCGCCGGTATAGGAGTGCGGTGCCGGGAAGTAGAGCGCCAGGCCGTGATCGATCGCGGTGCCATCGCCGCCGCGAAACTGCGCGCTGGTGGCGACCCGCGGCGGCGGCAGCGCCCCGAGCAGGCGGCGCCCGATCTGCACCGTCGCCGGACCCGAGACGCGCACGATCGCGATGCCGCCGCGACCCGGCGGTGTCGCGGTCGCGACGATGGTGTCGCTCACCGCCTGGCGCGGATCGCGGCCTCGATGCGACGGTTGATGCTCCACTGCTGCAGGATCGACAGGACCGTATTGGTGACCCAGTACAACACCAGGCCCGCCGGGAAAAACGCGAAGGTGACCGACATCGCCAGCGGCATGAACATGAAGAGCTTCTGCTGCGCCGGATCGCCGACCTGCGGGTTTATTTTGTATTGCACGAACATCGCTGCCGCCATGATCGCCGGCAGCACGAAATAGGGATCGCGCGCCGACAGATCGTCGATCCACAGAATGAACGGCGCCTGGCGCAGCTCGACACTATCGCGCAGCACCCAGTAGAAGGCGAGGAATACCGGGATCTGGATCAGCATCGGCAGGCAGCCGACCAGCGGATTGACCTTCTCGCGCTTGTACAGCTCCATCATGCCGCGATTGAGCTTCTCGCGGTCGTCCTTGTAGGTTTCGCGCAGATTGTTCAGCCGCGGCGCGAGTGCCTTCATCTTCGCCATCGAACGGCCGCTGGCCTCGGCGAGCGGATAGAACAGCAGCTTGAGCAGCATGGTGACGATGATGATCGCGAAGCCCCAGTTGCTGACCAGCGAATGCACATGATCGAGCAGCCAGAACAGCGGCGTGGCGATGATCCGCAGCGTGCCGTAGTCGGCGACCAGGTCCAGATGCGACTGCGCGGCATCGAGCTGCGTCTGGATCTTCGGACCCACGAACAGCGTGTCGTGGGTCGTGGCGCCGGCGCCGGCCGGCACCACTGCAGTGGGTCCCTGGGCCTTGAGCAGGAATTCATTGCCCTGGGTCTGCAGCTGGTACCGGTAGGCGGCATCGGCGGGCGGCACGATCGCGGCCACGAAATGATGCTGCAGCGCTGCCAGCCAGCCGCTCTTGATCGACTGATCGAGCACCGGGTTCTTCTGGATGTCGAACTTCTGATATTTGATGCCGTCGTAGATGGCCGGGCCCTTGAAAGCGTAGCTGTCGGGCCGGAAGTACGACCGATCGACCGGGGCGTTGTAGCGCAGGATCTGCGCGTACGGCGCGAAGCTCCACGGCGCCGCGGAGCCGTTCTGGACCTGGTAGTCGAGGCCGATCTGGTATTGGCCCCGTCGGAAGCTCAGGGTCTTGGTGACCGTCACACCATGACCATCGCTCCATTGCAGCGGCAGTTTCAATTCCTGCTGGCCAGACTTCAGTCGCAGTTCGCGCACATCGGTGGAGTAGAGCGCCTGGTGAGTCGGGGCGAATTCGTCATTGACGGGCGCAAGGCCGCTCTGCAGCACGAACAATGAATCGGGGGCATCGCGGTTGAGCAGCCGCACCGGCACATCCGGCGTGTTCTTCGCCTGTGGATATGCCAGCAGATCCACACGCCGTAGCTCGCCGCCCGCCAGGCTGATCTCGGCGTCGAGCACATCCGTGACCACATGAACGCTCGGAGCCGTCGGTGAGTCCGCGACCAGCGCGTGGGCGACCAGCCCATGCGCGCTGTCGGCCGAGGCGCTCGAGGCGGCACCGGCCGCCGGCTTGGCGGCGGTGCCACTGTCCGCCGCGCTCGCGCCCGGGGTGGCAGCCGGCACCGTGCTGTCGAGCGGCGCCGCGGGCGCGGCGTTGCCGCCGACCGTCCCCGGCGTCAGCACCTCGGCGTAGTCATGGGACCACATCTGGTAATTCAGGAACAGCGCCATGCCGAGCAGCGCCCAAAGCGCGAGACGAAGATTAATGGTCGTGGGCATGGCGAGCCTGCGCGGCCTTGGAGCTGGGGTCGGCGGGCACCGGATCGTAGCCGCCGGCATGGAATGGGTGGCAGCGCGCCAGCCGCCGCAGCGCCAGCCAGCCGCCGCGCAGGCTGCCGTGCGTACTCACCGCCTCGAGTGCGTATTGCGAACACGACGGGTGGAAGCGGCAATGCGCACCGAGCAGCGGGCTGATGCCGAGCTGATAGGCGCGGATCAGGATGCGGATGAATTGACGCATGTCGCCGATATCTTCTGCCAAAGTCTCTCCAGGGCCGAGCGCAGGCGGGCATTGTCCGCCGTTTGTACGCCCGCGCGCACACCGATCACGATGTCGAGGGCCGGCAGGCGGAGTTGATTCACACGAAAACTCTCTCGGATCAGACGCCGCAGACGATTACGGTCGACCGCCCGGCGCAGGATTCGTGCCGCGATCGACATGCCGAGCCGAGCGCACGTCAATCCATTGGCCTGCGCGTTGATGGTAAAGAACTCGTCGCCGAGCCGTTTGCCGATCGCATAGACGCGCTTGAACTCGGCCGGACGCCGCATGCGGCGCTCGGGCGGCAGCCTGAGACTTGAGGTGGCGGCGGATCGCGTGGGCGCGGCTGTCATCAAGGCAGCGGCCACCGCATCTTAAGGCGTCAGACGCTTGCGGCCCTTCGCGCGCCGGCGGCTCAACACCCTGCGACCGCTCTTCGTGGCCATGCGGGCGCGAAATCCGTGCGTGCGCGCTCGGCGCACTTTGCTCGGCTGATACGTACGTTTCATGATTTCAAGGCCCTGAAAACTGACCGAAAAATGGCTCGGCAGGGTACGAGGCGCAGACAGGCATGTCAATACAAGCCTTGCCGACAAATGCTTCCGGCGCCTCAATGGTCGGTATAGACTTTCGGCCCTTTTCCCGGGAAGCAATTCGTTGGAAGCGTCGCTGTGGTCGCGCTGCGTGCGTGCGCTCGAAAACGAGCTGCCCGAGCAGCAGTTCAATACGTGGGTCCGACCGCTGCAATCGCTCGAAGGCGATGAGGCCCTGCGCCTGCTTGCGCCGAATCGTTTCGTGGTGGATTGGGTACGCAGCAACCTGCTCGGCCGCCTCGGAGAGCTGCTGCGCGACTTCGGTGTGCCGGAGTCAGCGGCGATCACCGTGGAGGTCGGATCCCGGCCGGCTGTGCCCGGCAACGTGGCGCCAACGGCGGGCGTCACCGCCGCGCGGGCCCTGAAGAACTCCAGCCACGCGGTCGGCGTGCCGCTCAATCCGGACTTCACCTTCGACAGCTTCGTCGAGGGTAAGAGCAATCATTTTGCCAAGGCGGCGGCGCTGCAGGTCGCGGGCAATCCGGGCCGTGCCTACAACCCGCTGTTCATCTATGGCGGTGTCGGTTTGGGCAAGACCCATCTGATGCACGCCATCGGCCACATGATCACCGCGCGCGACAAGGAGGCGCGCGTGGCCTACGTGCATTCAGAGGGTTTCGTCAGCGATATGGTGCGGGCCCTGCAGCACAACCGCATCAACGATTTCAAGACCGCGTACCGCTCGCTGCATGCGCTGCTGATCGACGACATCCAGTTTTTCGCCGGCAAGGAGCATTCGCAGGAGGAGTTCTTTCACACCTTCAATGCGCTGCTCGAAGGCCAGCACCAGGTGATCCTGACCTGCGATCGCTATCCGCGCGAGGTCGATGGTCTGGAAGAGCGCCTGAAATCCCGCTTCGGCTGGGGGCTGACCGTGGCGATCGAGCCGCCGGAGCTCGAGACCAGTGTCGCGATTCTGATCGGCAAGGCGCAGGCCGCGGGCGTCGAGCTGCCCGAGGATGTGGCGTTCTTCATCGCCAAGCGCATCCGCTCAAACGTACGCGAACTCGAGGGCGCGCTGCGGCGGGTGATCGCAAATTCGCGCTTCACCGGCCACCCGATCACGCTCGAGTTCACCAAGGAAGCATTGAAAGACCTGCTGTCGATGCAGGCGCGGCTGATCACGGTGGAGAACATTCAGAAGACCGTGGCCGACTACTATAAAGTCCGCGTGGCGGATCTGTTGTCGAAGCGCCGTAGTCGCTCGGTGGCGCGCCCACGCCAGGTGGCGATGGCACTGGCCAAGGAGCTCACCAGTCACAGCCTGCCGGAGATTGGCGATGCCTTCGGTGGTCGCGATCACACCACGGTGATGCACGCCTGCAAGCGAATCAAGGAGCTGCGCGACATCGAGCAGCGTATGCAGGAAGACTATACAAACCTGTTGAGAACCCTGACGGGATGAGGTGAGTTTCCTGTTGAGGAGATTGTGGATAAGGTTACCCACAGTGCGCACACAGGCAGCCGCGGCGCTTGTTAGAGGCCTGAGCCATCGTGAAACGCCTTACGTCAGGCGGGAAAGCCGCAACTCACGCTGTTTTTCGCAATGTTCACAGGCTTAATATCTATCATTGATCTTTATCTAAGAAAGAATATTTAAGAGACCAAAGGGTAGCCGCACATGAAAGTCTCCGCGACGCGCGAACATCTGCTCGAAGCTCTGCAGAGCGTCATCGGCGTGGTTGAGCGACGGCAAACGATGCCGATTCTCTCGAATGTCCTGCTCGGGGCACGCGAGCATCGACTGCGCATCACTGGAACGGACTTGGAAGTCGAGCTGGCCGCCGCCGCGGAGGTCAGCGTGCAGCAGCCCGGCGAAATCACCGTCCCCGGCCGCAAGCTGCTCGACATCGTGCGCACATTGCCCGAGAAGTCCAATGTGACTGTGACGCGCGAGGGCGAGAAGGTCGTGCTGCGCGGCGGCCGCAGCCGCTTCTCGCTCTCGAGTCTGCCGGCGAGCGAGTTTCCGGTCATCGAAGACATCAATGCGCAGCACAGTCTGCAGATCCGTGCCCATGACTGCCGCCGGCTGATCGACAAGACGCACTTCGCGATGGCGCAGCAGGACGTTCGCTATTACTTGAATGGCACTCTGCTGGAGACTGATGGCAAGGCCCTGCGCGCGGTGGCGACCGATGGGCATCGGCTGTCCTGGTGCGAAGTGGCGCTCGAGGGCAAGGCTCGCGAGCTGCAGCAGATCATCCTGCCGCGCAAGGGTGTGCTCGAGTTGCAGCGCCTGCTCGACGGCGAAGGGGACATCGAGATCGCAATTGGCACCAATCACATTCGCGTCCAGATTGGCGAAGTTCGCTTCACATCGAAGCTAATTGACGGCAAATTCCCAGAATACGGTCGCGTCATCCCGGCTCAGCCGCCGCGGATCATGACGGCGCCTCGCGAGGCCTTGCGGGCGACGCTGCAGCGCACGTCGATCCTATCGAACGAGAAATACCGCGGCGTACGCCTGACCTTTGCTCCGGGCCTGTTGACCGTGCAGGCGCACAATCCTGAGCAGGAGGAAGCCGAGGATCAGCTCGAGGTCGGCTTCAGCGGCGAGGAAATCGAAATCGGTTTCAATGTCAGTTACCTGCTCGACGCGCTGGCAGCGATCGACGCCGACACGGTGGAAGTCGGGCTGACCGATGCCAATAGCAGCTGTTTAATTCGCAAGCCTGGCGATAGCACGGTCAAGTACGTCGTCATGCCGATGCGGCTCTAGGCTGCCGTGCTCGGATGAGCCTCGCCGAGCTGCGGCTCGAGGACCTACGCTGCCTCACGCGGGCGCAGTTGGCGTTGCATCCGCGGCTGAATTTGATCACGGGGGACAATGGCTCGGGCAAGACTTCGCTGCTCGAGGCGATCTATCTGCTCGGGCGCGGCCGATCGTTCCGGACCCGCCATACTGAGCAGCTGATCCGGCACACGGCACCGCGCCTGCGCGTGTACGGGCGCGTCGAATCACCCGAGAATCTCAGCCACAGCATCGGCCTGGAATGCAGTCGGCAGGACGGGGTTGAAGCCCGAATCGATGGCCGCGCCGTGGCCTCACTTGCACAGCTCTCCGCAGTATTTCCGGTCCAGGCGATCGATCCGGGCATTCACCGGCTAGTCGAGGAAGGCCCGGTGCAGCGGCGGCGCTGGCTGGATTGGGCCGTGTTCCACGTGGAACCAAATTTCGTGCGGCATTGGCAGGGCTACAATCGCGCGCTGCGCCAGCGCGATGCCGCGCTCAAATGCGGAGCCGATCCGACCCTATGGGATGGCGAATTGGTGCGACTGGGGGAGCTCCTGACGGCCTCACGCGCACGCCTGACCGAAGCGCTGCAACCGTACTGGAGCGCCGCTCTTCGGGATCTCGGCGCAGTGCCCGCCACGCTGGGATTCTTCCAGGGCTGGAGCCGCGAGCAGTCGCTGGGGACAGCGCTCGTCGCGCATCTGGATCGCGACCGCGAGCGGGGCAGTACCAGCTATGGGCCGCACCGCTTTGATGTGCTGTTACGGCTCGAGGCCCGCCCGGCGCGAGAGCTCGTGTCCCGGGGCCAGCAGAAACTGCTCGGGGCCGCGATGGCGCTGACCATGTCGCGCTACCTCGCCCAGGCGGCTGGGCAGGCCCCGACGCTGCTGTTGGATGACCCTGCTGCCGAGCTCGACCGCGCTCACACCGAGGCTTTGCTGACGGCGGTCGCGAGCATTCGGGGGCAGTTGGTGGTCACTGCGCTGCACCCGGAAAACACCTGCCTGGGCGCGCCCGACCAGGTGTTTCACGTGGAACATAAGGAGGTCAAAACGGCTATAATGCCCGGATGAATTTGCGAGCCCGTTCATGACCCCAACGGACGTCTACGATTCCAGTAAAATCAAAGTCTTAAAGGGACTTGATGCGGTGCGGAAAAGGCCCGGCATGTACATCGGCGATACCGATGACGGCAGCGGTCTGCACCACATGGTTTTTGAGGTGGTCGACAACTCGGTGGATGAGTCGCTGGCCGGCTATTGCGACCGGATCGTGGTCACGATCCACGCCGACGAATCGGTGACCGTTTCGGACAACGGCCGCGGCATCCCGGTGGATATCCACCCCGAGGAAGGCCGCTCGGCGGCCGAGGTCATCATGACCGTGCTGCACTCGGGCGGTAAGTTCGACGATATCTCGTACAAGGTCTCGGGCGGCCTGCATGGCGTCGGGGTGTCGGTGGTCAACGCCCTGTCCGATTACCTGCAGCTGACCGTCAGCCGCGACGGCTTCATGCACCGTCAGGAATTCCATCTGGGCGAGCCCGTGGCGGCGCTGGCCGTGATCGGTCCGACGAGCGAACGCGGTACCACGATCCGCTTCCGGCCCTCGTCGCAGATCTTCACCAACATCCAGTTCAACTACGACACGCTCGCCAAGCGACTGCGTGAGCTCTCGTTCCTCAATGCCGGCGTGCGCATCGAGCTGATCGATGAGCGTGAGACCAAATCCGACGTGTTCGCGCACGACGGCGGTTTGCAGGCTTTCGTCAAACATCTGAATCGCTCGCGTACGCCGATACACGAGACCGTGTTCTGGTTTCGTACGCAGGAGGGCAGCGCTACGGTCGAAGTCGCGTTGCAGTGGAACGACTCCTACCAGGAGAGCATGTTCTGCTACACCAACAATATTCCACAGAAGGATGGCGGCACGCATCTGTCCGGCTTTCGCGCGGCACTGACACGCACGCTGAACGATTACATCGAGAAGGAATCGGTGGCGAAGAAAGAGAAGATCGCCACCACCGGCGATGATGCGCGCGAAGGGCTCACCGCGATTCTGTCGGTCAAGCTACCGGATCCGAAGTTCTCTTCGCAGACCAAAGACAAACTGGTCTCCTCTGAAGTCAAAGGCCTGGTCGAGACCGCGGTGGCGCAGAAGCTCAGTGAGTTTCTGCTCGAGCATCCGCAGGAAGCGCGCGCCATCGTCGCCAAGATTCTCGAGGCCGCGCGCGCTCGCGAAGCGGCGCGCAGGGCGCGCGAGATGACGCGCCGCAAGGGCGTGCTCGATATCGCGGGGCTACCGGGCAAGCTCGCCGACTGCCAGGAGAAGGATCCGGCGCTGTCGGAGATTTTCATCGTCGAGGGCGATTCGGCCGGCGGCTCGGCGAAGCAGGGCCGCGACCGCCGCACCCAGGCGATACTGCCGCTCAAGGGCAAGATCCTCAACGTCGAGAAGGCGCGCTTCGACAAGATGCTGTCGTCGGTGGAAGTCGGCACGCTGATCACCGCGCTGGGCTGCGGCATTGGCCGCGAAGATTTTGATATCGAGAAATTACGCTATCACAGAATAATTTTAATGACCGATGCGGATGTTGACGGAAGCCATATCCGCACACTGCTTTTGACCTTCTTTTACCGGCAAATTCCGCTGCTGATCGAACGCGGGCATATCTACATCGCGCAGCCGCCGCTCTACAAGGTCAAGCGCGGCAAGCAGGAGATCTACGTCAAGGACGACAACGAGCTCAACGCGCTGCTGCTCAATAGTGCGCTCGAGGATGCGGCGCTGCACGTGAACGCCAACGCCGAGGCGCTGCGCGGCTCATCGCTGGAAATGCTGGCGCGGCGCTACATGGAAGTGCAGGCGATCATCCGCCGCTGGTCGCGCCGCTACGACGAGCGGTTGCTCGAGCAGATGATCTACATCCCCCAGGTCAAGCCGGGCGACAGCGATAACGCCGACTTCATGCGCCGCTGGATTGCCGAGCTCGAATCGCGGCTCAATGCGCGCGGCGACGGCCGGCGCAATTTCCAGCTCGAGCTGCGCGCCGCCGTGGACGGCCATCCGCCGCGCATCGTGGTGCGCAAGACCGAGCACGGCCTGACTACCGAGAAAATGCTGCACCGGGAATTCTTCGAATCGGCCGAATACCAGCGCATCGCCGAGCTCGCGCGTACGCTCGCGGACCTGATCGGCGAGGGCGCCTATGTCACGCGCGGCAATGAGCGTGAAGACATCGGTGCCTTCAAGCAGGCCATGACCTGGCTGTTCGACCAGGCGCGCAAGGGCCAGACGATCCAGCGCTACAAGGGTCTCGGCGAGATGAATCCCGAGCAGCTGTGGGAGACCACCATCAATCCGGCGACCCGCCGCCTGATGCAGGTGCGTATCGAGGACGCGGTCGCCTCCGACGAGATCTTCACCACGCTGATGGGCGATCAGGTCGAGCCGCGGCGCGAGTTCATCGAAAAAAACGCGCTGTCAGTGGCGAATCTGGATATCTGAAGCCGCGGTCGCGGCAGTTTTTCAACAATACGGACAGGGGAGAGGCTTATGTCGAGAGCGATTCAAGCGATGGTGCTGCTGGCGGGCCTGATGCTGGCTGCAGCGAGCTTTGCGCAGGCCCCGGCTGGCGCACCCGCCGGTGCAACCGGCCTGTGCAAGGACGGTACCTATTGGACGAACCCCACAAAGCAAGGCGCCTGCCACGGTCATAAAGGCATCCAGACCTGGTACGCCGCCGCTACTGCCGCTCCCAGCGGTGCTGCTGCCCCCAGCGGCGCCGGGGCGAGCGCCCCGGCCCCGGCAGCTGCGCCGCCGCCCGCGCCTGCACCCGCAGCACCTGCGGCGGCGCCCAAGACCGTCTCGGCCCCGGCCAAGACCACCAGCTACAGCCCGCCCGCCGGCGCAGCCCCCGGTGGCGGGCCTGGCCTCGTGTGGGTCAACACGAGCAGCAAGGTCTATCACTGTCCGGCGGACCGCTGGTACGGCAAGACCAAGAACGGCGCCTATATGTCCGAGGCGCAGGCGAAGGCGCAAGGCGATCGCCCCGATCACGGCAAAGCCTGTCAGTAATCTTCAGCTGGTCGGGGGGGGGGCGGTCGGCCGCCGCCCCTGAGCGCCTGACCGCAATGCAAATTCGGGCCGCGCCTGCCACCGTCGCGTAGGGCGGCCCACCTCAAGGACGCAGAGGCCGATGATCGATTTATATTTCTGGCCGACGCCCAATGGGCTGAAGCTCAAGCTGTTGCTCGAGGAAGCCGCGCTGCCTTATCGCGCGATCCCGGTGGACATCGGCAAGGGCGAGCAGCACCGGCCCGAGTTCCTCAAGATTTCGCCGAACAACAGGATTCCGGCGCTCGTCGATCACGATCCGCCGGGCGGCGGCGCGCCGCTGTCGCTGTTCGAGTCGGGCGCGATGCTGCTGTATCTGGCCGAGAAGAGCGGGAAATTCATTCCAACCGATGTGCGCGGCCGCGCCGATGTGCTGCAGTGGCTGTTCTGGCAGGTCGGCGGCTTGGGGCCGATGGCCGGACAAAATGGCCACTTCAGGGTCTATGCGCCCACGGAACTGCCGTATGCGATCGAGCGCTACACGAGAGAAGTGCATCGGCTCTATGGCGTGATGAATCAGCGGCTGGCGGACCGCGAATTCCTCGCCGGCAGCTATTCGATCGCCGATATGGCCTGCTACCCGTGGATCGTGCCATATAAGCCGCAGGGCCAGAACCTCGACGAGTTCCCGCATCTCAAGCGCTGGTTCGGGACCATCGCCATACGTCCGGCGACCATCCGCACCTACGAGGGCGTAGCGGCTGCGGATTCAACCGGTCGAAGCAACACATTGGCTAAATCGTTCTGCTGGCGTCTGGTAGTTTAGCGTTTTGCGTGGTCGCTCATTCAGTTGGCGAGCCACAGCGTTCAGCTTGGCCTGCGAGTGACGCGATAGGTCCGTTCCTTTGGGGAAGTACTGCCGGAGCAAGCCATTGGTATTCTCATTCGAACCGCGCTGCCAGGGGTTTTGCGGATCGCAGAAGTACACCTTGATGTCAGTCGCTAATGTAAAGCGCTGGTGATCCGCCATCTCCTTGCCTCGATCCCAGGTCAGCGATGCATAAAGCTCTTTCGGCAGCTGACGAGCATGTTTGACTAGAGCATCGATTACGGTCTGCGTGTCCTTGCTGCGCACCTTGGCCATCATCAGATAGCGAGTCTTCCGCTCCACCAACGTGACGATCTGGCTGTTGCGGGTGCCGAAAATCAGATCACCTTCCCAGTGACCTGGTACGGCTCGATCCTCCGCGGATGGCGGGCGCTCGCTAATGGAGATCGTGTTGCAGATCCGGCCGTGATTGTCCGTCTTCTGCGTGTGACTGCGTGACCGACGCATCGCCCTCGTTCGTCTAAGGTGCTGCAACAGCTCTTTTTTCAGGGCGCCACGGGTTTGGATAAAAAGGGTTCGATAGATGGTCTCGTGTGACACCTGATAACTCTCATCGTTCGGATACGCGCACTTGAGCCAGCCGGCGATCTGCTCGGGTGACCATAGCATCGTAAGCTTTTGCGCCACGATCCGAGCCAGTGCGCGGTTCTGGGCTAGTTTACAGCGCTTGGGACGGTGCGCTTGGTGCCAGGCCGCCTGATCCGCGTTGCTTGCTCGGTAGCCGTCTGAACCGCCATTGCGCCGGATCTCACGACTGATGCTCGAGGGGGCGCGTCCCAAGGATGCGGCGATCGAACGCATCGAGCGGCGGGCGATGACACCGCGGGAGATCTCTTCGCGTTCCGATAGCGAAAGCACCCGACTTGAGCGCACCCTTTGCGGCGGGCGGATGCCACCGGTCTGGGCCAAAATCCCTCGAACCGAGGTATGGTGGCGGTCAAAGAGCTGAGCAATATCGTGTAGCGACTCACCTTGCCGCCACCGATCCCACATCATCGCCTTCTGGGTCTCGCTGTAAAAGGTCCTCGTTCGATACTTCATCTTCAACATCCTCCCCTCTATAGCTAGAGATTAGGTGTTGCATCGATCAATTGAATCCGCAATTCAAAGCGCACACCGGCGGCCAATTCGGCTGATTTGCGCCAGAAATTACGCTCGAAATTTCCAGCTGGCAGCGGCCCACGGCACGTCATTGATGTATCGTGCGCGCATCGATTGCTCGGAGACCCGTGATGCCAGGACAACCCGCCAATCCCGCCGCCGCGGCGATTGAACAGTGCGTGGATGAGGTCGATGATTTCATCGAGACGCTGGAGCGCTATCCCGAGTCGGTGATCGCCTTGGCGCTGCGGATCCATCTCGGCGCGCTGCTGCGCGCGATGGTCGACGACGAGCTCTGCAGTCGCGAGGAGGTACGCGAGTTTGTGATCGCGCTCGAGCAGGAAGCCCTCGGTGGCGGCGGCATATGAGGCCGTGGCGCTTACGTGACGGAGCTTTGGCGGCAGGCACAAGCCCCAGCGGGCGCGGTGTCGCGCCAATTGTCAAAATTCCGCGGTCGCCGCAATATGCCGGCCGTGCCACTCGAGACCGGGACCCCAACGATGAATGCAAACCCTGGCATCGAAGCCGTCATCGTGCCGCCGACGCACGATCTTGGCGACGGCTTTCATGTGCGCCGCGCGCTGCCTAGCAGGCAGCGGCGCATGGTGGGCCCGTTCGTTTTCTTCGACCAGATGGGTCCGACCGTGCTGCGCGCCGGCACCGGTCTCGATGTGCGTCCGCATCCCCACATCGGACTGGCGACCGTGACCTACCTGTTCGATGGGGAGATCGTCCACCGCGACAGTCTAGGCACCTAGGCACCACACAGACGATACGGCCGGGCGAGGTCAATTGGATGATCGCCGGTCGCGGTATCGTGCATTCCGAACGTACCGCGGCTGATAAACGCAGCGCCGAGTCGGCGCTGTTCGGCATTCAGACCTGGATTGCCCTGCCGAAGGCACAGGAAGAGCGGGCTCCGAGCTTTCGTCATCACGCCGCCAGCGAGCTGCCGCTGATCGACGGCGAAGGCAAATCGCTGCGACTGATTGCCGGATCGCTCTATGGCGCACGCGCACCGGTGGCCACGTTGTCGGACATGTTCTACGCCGACGTCACACTGGCGGTCAATGCGCAGCTGCCGGTGGCTGCCGACTACGAACAACGCGCGATCTACGTCATCCGAGGCCGTATCGACATCGACGGCAGTACTTTCGATGTCGGCCAGTTGGTAGTGCTTCGTCCCCAGCGGTCCGTCACCGCACGCGCGCTCGCGCCAGCACAGGTGTTACTGCTCGGTGGCGCACCCATGGATGGTCCGCGGCACGTCTGGTGGAATTTTGTCTCGAGCTCCACGGAGCGCATCGAGCAAGCGAAAGCGGATTGGCGCGCCGGGCGGCTCGGCAGCGTGCCGGGCGATATGGAATTCATCCCGTTGCCGGCGGCACCTGCCGTGCAGACAACGCCGGTGGACTATCCCTGATTCGACATTCAAGTCGTCTCTGATCTGCCGCGATGTCGTATTTCGACGCGCAGCGTGACGGCACCAGGGCGTGTAATTGCTGCCCGGGTCGCCACCTTGACCGCACAGTATCGGTAACCTATCTTGGTGCGAGCGCTCTCAGGCTCGACGACGGATGGGGCGGTCAGCCGTGCCACTTGATCAGCGAGCCGAAGGAAACGCCCTGATGAATTCGAATCTGGTCATGAATCGATCGCGCTCCGCGCAGACGACTCAGGCGAGCCCCAGCCAAGATCCTCCCGTGGCGCTCGCGGATCTGTTCAAGATCGGCATCGGACCTTCTTCGTCTCATACGGTCGGGCCGATGAAAGCCGCCGGATTGTTCCTGAACCATCTCGGGGCCCACCAGGCTAACACTCATCGCCTGGTCGCAACGGTCTACGGTTCGCTGGCCTGGACCGGCAAGGGGCACGCCACGGACAAGGCGTTGATGCTGGGTCTGGCCGGCGAAAGAGCCGATGCAATCGATCCGGACAGTGTGGAGCAGAAGCTCCTCGCGATGCGCACCAGTCGCCAATTGACATTGCCGGATGGCAGATCGATTCAGTTCGATCCGACGACGGACATCGTGTTCGATACCGTACAGAGTTTCCAGCGGCATCCCAACGCGATGACGTTTGAGGCGTTCGACGCGGCCGGCCGCCGCTTGCACCGTGAACTGTGGTTTTCCATCGGCGGCGGATTCGTAGAGCAGGACGGCGCCGGCAGGCCCGCCGCCGGCCAGTCACCGGTGCTGTTTCCATACGACAATGGGCAAACCCTGCTGGCCCTTGGCCGCTCGAGCGGCCTGTCGATCGCGGCCATGGTGCTCGCCAATGAGACCATGCAGCGATCCGAAGGCGACACGCTGGCCGCCATCGACCAGATAGCCAGCGTGATGCACGCGTGCATCGAACGTGGTCTGTCGCGCGAAGGGCCGCTGCCGGGTGGGTTGAAGATAAAGCGGCGCGCCAAAGGTCTGCACGAGAAGGCCGAAGCTGCCCGACGCCACAGCAATCGCACTGGACTGGACGCGATGAACTACGTATCGGCGTTCGCGATCGCCGTGAACGAGGAGAACGCCTGCGGTGGTCGCGTCGTGACCGCACCCACCAATGGGGCGGCGGGAGTCGTCCCGGCGGTATTGCGCTACTACCGCGATTTTTGCACGCCTGCCGACCGGCAAGGGGTAGCGAATTTTTTCCTGGCCGCGACTGCTATCGGCGGCATCATCAAACGCAACGCCTCGATCTCAGGTGCCGAAATGGGTTGCCAGGGCGAAGTCGGCTCGGCTGCGGCCATGGCGGCGGCGGGTCTGGCCGCGGCGCTGGCCGGCAGCAACGAGCAGATCGAGAATGCCGCCGAGATCGCGCTCGAGCACCACCTCGGAATGACCTGCGATCCAATCGGCGGTCTGGTGCAGATTCCGTGCATCGAACGCAATGCCTTTGGCGCCATCAAGGCGATCAATGCCGCCTCGATGGCCCTGCACGGCGATGGCACTCATCGCGTCTCGCTCGACCAGGCCGTCGAAACGCTGCGCCAGACCGGCACCGACATGCAGTCGAAGTATCGCGAAACATCCCGCGGCGGCCTGGCAGTCAACGTGCCTGAATGTTAAAGCCTCAGTGCGTGCCTGGAGCGATGCCGTAGTGGCCGCGCCGTCTTCGCTGACTCGCAGCGACCGCGAACTGCTCGATGTGAATCGCCGCTTCTACGACCTGCTGTGGTCCGGCGCGCGTCTAGTCGAGCCGCAGCGCTTCAACACCTGGCCGCTCGTGAGCTCGGTGCTGCCAAACTCGCGGCGGCAACTGGAAGTCGCCCCGGGTCTGAGGCCGCGGTTGCCCCTCGAGGCAACGCAATTTGTCGACATCAGCGTGCCGGCGCTCGCGACGTTGCGCGCACGGGGCGCGAGCGTGATGCTCGGGCTGGTGTCCTCACTGCCGTTCGCGGACGGCGCGTTCGATCTGGTCTGCACGCTCGACATCGTCGAGCACGTGGATGACGACGATGCGGCGCTGTCGGAGATCGCGCGCGTCGCAGCGCCCGGAGCCGTACTACTGCTGTCCGCGCCGCTGCATCCCTCGCGCTGGACGTCATTCGATGACTTCGTGGGCCACCGACGGCGCTATGAACCGCAGCAGCTGTTGGCGAAGCTCGCGCGGCACGGCCTGTCGGTGGAGCGCAGCGGCGTCTATGGGATGCAGCCGCGCTCCTCGAGACTGCTCGATTTCGGCATGTGGTGGCTCACCCACCATCGCGAACGGGCGATGTGGTGGTACAACCGCGCGCTCATGCCGCTCGGCGTACGCTTTCAGAAAAGGCTCGCGCTCGCGCCGGGCATGATCGATGCCACGGCGGTCGACGAAGTCCTGCTCGTGTGCCGCAAGCAAGCAACTCCGTCAGCCACGCCAATGGCTCCTGAACTCGCACCGGCGTCATCGCACTGAGTGCGGAGCGAGCCGGCGGCGGCGCTGGTACCGCAGCGCGCCGCGACAGTTCGATCCGCGCCGGCGTGCTAGTGGCGGAACGTCGCCGTGATACCGAAAGTGCGCGGGGTGAAGGTGTAATAGCTGTACTGTGGTCCGGCCGTGACCGGCGGATAAGTCGGATTGTAGGTGTCGAGGAAGGTCCTAAAGTAGTTGGTTGTGGTATGGGAATTGAGCAGGTTGTTGATGAAAAACGACGCTCCCCAATCGCCAAAACTCGTGCCGGTGCGAAACTGCACGAACGTCGTCGAGGGCAGCGTCGGAGAGATCGGCGTGGTGAATACCTGGTACTGGGATGAGCGCGGATCCTGAATCGCCGCCAGCCAGGGGTTACGGCTCTCGAATTCATAGTCGAAGCGTACGAAGCTCTTGTGCGTCGCAATCACGAGGTTGTACTGCGCACCGAGCGTCACATTCCACGGCGGGTTGGTGCCGGGGCTGCCGTTGATCGCAGCCTGGCCCGAAATCGCATCGCCAGCTACTGCAAGATCATTCTTCGAGTTGTCGACGAAGCGCGCGCTGTTAAAGCCCAGGGCGGCTTCGAGCGCGATCGGTCCGAGCGCGGCTTCGGCCTGCAGATCGAAGCCCTTGGACACCGCCGTGCCGAGATTATCCGTGAACTGCAGCCCACAGTTGCCCGTGACGTATACGTTCTGCTGGATGTTGTTCCAGCGGATGTAGTAGACGCTCGAGGCGAGCTTGAACACGTTGTTGAAATTGTCCTTGGCGCCGATCTCGAAGCTCTGCGTCGAATCGGATTTGTAGGTTGGCGGCGCCTGCCCGCTTGCATAGCCCATTTCCATCAGCGGCGGAGAGCAGAACGAGGGCAGCGGCGGGTTTGCGCCGCCCTCGCGGAAGCCTTTGGCGTAGGTGGCATAGAACAGGTGACCGCCGTTCGGTGTAAAGGTGACACCGGCCTTCGGCGTGAACGGCGTCTCGCTCTGGGAGCCACTCGACGGGCCGACCGGGCCGTAATTCTCCGGTCCGTCGGTAAAATGCACGATGTCGAACGAGGTGCGCGCCACGCGCCCGCCGAGTGTGAGCTTCCACTGATCGGTCAGGGCGTAGCTCGCCTCGCCAAAGCCGGCCAGCTGATGATCGTGGGTGGTGTTGATGTTGTAGTAGTCATCGCCGTTGGCGAGCAATGGATAGCCGTAAATCTGCACTACGCTCAGCCCGTACTCGGCTTCGAGCAGCGCATTGGCCATCGGATCGTAGATCTGCTCGGTACTGACCTCGCGACTGACCTGCCAGAACGCCCCCGCCGTCCAGGTCAGCGGACTAGAGGCATCGTTGGACTGCAGACGTATTTCCTGCGTGACGCTGCTCTGCTCGTTCTGGACCGTGGCCGGGGAGCGGTAATCGGTCAGTCCGGGCGGCAGGTGCACGCCATAGTTATCGATCAGCGGATAGTAGGCAGGATTCACATCGACGGCAGCGGGATTGGCAGGCCAGCCGAGACCCTGGTACAAGCTCAGGTTGTAGTCGGTGCCCTCGTAGCCGGTCAGTTCATTGCGGTTGTAGTACGATGTGTTGGACACGAGCCGCGCCGGGCCCAGATCGGCCTCGATCTTCAACGCCGGCAGGTAGAAGCGATCCGGCACGGGCGTCTGGTCGGGATTGGCATTGTCGAAGCGACCGGCCGACGGGTTCGAATAGTCGGGCCAGTAGGTCGACACGTCGTGCTTCTGATCGTTCTGATAGAGAATACTCGGCGTCACGGTCAGCGCGCCGATCGGCCGCCAGATGCCGGCCAGCCGCAGCACGACGTCGCCTTCGCGGTTGGCATTCGAGTCCACGACTGCGCCGGTCGTCGGGTCGACGCGATCGATCCAGCCGCCATCGTGGCGATACCAGACACTGACGCGATAACCGAGCTCCCCGTCGATGATCGGCCCGCCGTGTGCCACACCCGCCTCGTAGCTCGGATCGCCATACTGGGTATACGAGACCTCGCTGCGCGCGTAGGTGCTGTCCTGGGTCAAGCTCGGCTGCGCCAGAATGTAACGCACCGTGCCGCCCTCGGAGCCGGCACCGAACAGCGTGCCTTGCGGCCCGCGCAGCACCTCGACGCGGTCCAGGTCGAAGGTCTTGGGCAATGCATCATCCGGGTTGAAGCCTACCGAGCGCATCTGGATCGGCGTGTCGTCGATGTAGATACCGGTGGTACCGGCACCGCCCGAGGACGAGATGCCGCGAATCGAGATGGCATTGGTGCCGGTCTGATCGATCGACACGCCGGGCGTATAGCGCACGATGTCGGTGAAATCCTTGATACCCTTCTCGTCCATATCCTCCTGGGTAAACGCACTGACGCTGACCGGCACCTTGCTGAGTGATTCCTCGCGCCGAGTTGCCGTGACGACAATCTCTTTCAGGGCACCGGCGCTTTCTTCGACTTGACCTTCCTCCGGCGCCGGCGCGTTCTGGCCGAGCGCGACGCCGCACGCACACAGCGCCAGCGCCACCCCAGGCAGTACAAGCTGCAGCCTGCGCGCCACTGCGAAAATAATCGCTTTCATGAATCCCTCTCCCCTGAAAGTTTTCCGGTTACGCTTCCCGAGCTTCGCGCCTCGGGCCCCTATCCTATCCGTCCCCGCTCATGCATTGAGCAGCACCGCCGCATCGGCGCCCCAGCTGACAAATACTTCGTCGCTCCAGTCGATCGACCACTCCGATGTGCGCCGCTCATTCTGGGAAAACACCGTAATCACCTTTCCGGTTGCGGTCTTGATCCGATACGTCGAGCGGTTGCCGAGATAGCCGAGTTCCCACACGATCCCGCGTAGCTGATTGACACGGGCCGCGCCGACCGGCTGCTTGCTCAAGCGGATCTTCTCCGGCCGCAGGGCCACCCAGACCCGCTGGCCGATGCTGAAACGCCCGACATCATCGACCAGCAGATCGCCCCCGGTTTCGATGCACTGCACGGTGATCAGCCCCGGCTCACACGCGGTGACGGTGCCTTCGAACAGATTGGTCGTGCCAACGAAATCCGCCACGAAACGGGTGCTGGGGAACTCGTAGATCTGCGACGGCGTGCCGACTTGCAGCACTTTCCCACGCTCCATCACTGCGATACGCGTGGCGAGCGCCATCGCCTCGTCCTGATCGTGAGTGACCACGATGAAAGTGATGCCCAGCTGATACTGCAGATCCATCAGCTCAAACTGTGTTTGTTCGCGCAGTTTCTTGTCGAGCGCCGACAGCGGCTCATCCAGCAGCAGCAGCTTGGGCCGGCGGATCAGCGCTCGGGCCAGCGCTACGCGCTGCCGCTGACCGCCCGAGAGCTGGTGCGGCTTGCGCTGGGCCAGCGCTCCGAGCTGCACCATGTCGAGGGCCTCCTGGATGCGCCGTCGGCGGGTCGCGCTGTCGAGCGGCAGGCGCTTGATACCATAGCCGACGTTGGCCTCGACGCTCATGTGCGGAAACAGCGCATACGACTGAAACATCATATTGACCGGCCGTTCATGCGGCGGCACATCGCTCATCTCCATGCCGTCGATCGAGATCCTGCCGCTGCTCTGGCGGGCGAAGCCCGCGAGCATCCGCAGCAGCGTCGTCTTGCCGCAGCCGGAGGCGCCGACCAGCGCGAATATCTCGCCCTTATAGATCGCCAGATCGACATTATCCACGGCAGTGAAGCCGCCGTAGCTCTTGCTGACGCCCTCAATGACTACCTGCGGTTTGGCGGTGGGATCCAGCCAGGGGCAATCGACGAGCGGTTTGAGCTGCTTTGCGATCATGCCCGGTGCGTACTCAGTAATCCGCCGGCGGCGAGGCGCGGCGCCGTTCCGGCGCGAAGAACGGCCGCTCCACGACTTGCGCGCGCGCCATGCGCCGCTCCCAGATCAGCTCGCGGTTCAGGTAGATCTCGGCCCAGATCGTGCGGCCGGTCTCCATGTGTGGCGCATCGACCATCGCCAACGCGATGTTGCGCTTGCAGGTCGGAGACCAGGTGGCCGAGGTGACATTGCCAACCGGACGCTTGCCCGATTGATCGGCATACAGCAGCGCGTTATGCGCCGGCTCGTTGCCCTCGATGTCGAGTCCTACGAGTCGCCGCCGCGGCCCACGACGTTGCTCCTCGAGCAGCGCGCGCCGCCCGGTGAAGTGGCCCTTGTCGAAGTCGACCAGCCAGCCCAGTCCGAGCTCAATGGGCGAGCGCTCGGTGCCTACCCTCAAGGTGCGTTCGCTGGAGACGAAATCGACGTTCGGCAGCAGAAATCCCGCCTCGATGCGCGCCATGTTCAAGGCTCGCGCACCGACGGGCCGAATCGCGCACTCGTGCCCGGCTTCCATCAGAGCATCCCATACGCCCTCGGCATCCTCCGGGCGCATCCACAACTCGTAGCCCAGGTCGCCGGTGAAGCCGGTGCGGGAGACCATGATTTGGCTGTCGGCGCCGACGGCCGGTGGCAGCACGAAATGTGCAAGCTCGAATGGCTTGAGTCGCTCGATCCCGGCTAGCCCTAAGGCCTTGAGCACGGCGCAGGAAGTCGGACCCTGTACCGCCAGGGCCGCGGTCGCTTCCGTGACTTCGCTGATCTGCACGTCGAAGCCTAGACCGGAGTCGAGCAGCCAGTCGAGCTGTCTTTCACCGGTGCATAGTCGGTACTCCGTGTCGCTCAGCCGAAACACCGTGCCGTCGTCGATCAGGTGACCGGCGTCATTGCACCACACGCTGTAAGCGACCCGTCCGCACTTGAGCTTGCCGATGTCACGCGTCATCAGCCGGTTGAGGAAGCGCAACGCTTCCGGGCCCGCGATCCGATATTTCACCATCGGTGTAAGGTCGTAGAGCGTCGTGGCGTTGCGAATCGCGAAGTATTCCTGCTCCACGAAAGTGAAGACGTCGACCGTAGTGTATCCGGCCCATGGAACGAAACTGTCCACCTGACTGAGCGCACGCGCGCGCTCGTGAAACGGAGTCTTCAGCAGCGGCTGACGATAATGCGGTTCGCTCTCGGTGAGCATCTTTAGGCCGCCTCCCGCATGAGCTGGCGCGCCGCATTGCGGCCGGCAATTCCCATGACACCTCCGCCGGGATGACAACCCGCTCCGCACAGGTACAGGCCGCCGACCGGCGTGCGATACTGGGCGGCGCCAGGCACCGGACGGACGATGAAGAACTGATCGAGCGCCAGCTCAGCGTGATGCCAGTGTCCGCCGCTGATGCGAAATTCGCGCTCGATATCCGCGGGACTCAACAGCTCGGCAGCTTCAATACTGCTGCGCAGCCCGGGTGCGCAGCGCTCGAGGGCATCGATGACCAGATCCGCGAAGCGCTGCCGCTCGTGCTGCCAGCCGGCGGCGAGCTCATAGGGTGCGTATTGCACTACCGCGGACAGCACATGCTTGCCGGCGGGCGCGAGGCTCGCATCGTTCACGGTGGGCACGGTGATTTCAACGATAGGCGCCAGCGAGAATTCCCCATACTTGGCGTGATTGAAGGCACGCTCGATGTAGTCCAATGACGGCGACAGCAGCAGCCGCCCGACCAGAGCGCTCTGCGCCAGGCCGGTGAACTGCGGCAGTCGATTCAATGCCAGATGCAGCTTGGCGGTCACGCCACGGGCGCGCAGATGGGCGATGCGACGGACGAAGCCGGTATCGAGATACTCGCCGCCCAACAGCTGCAGAAAAGTCGTCTTCGGATCGGCATTCGATATGACATTGGCGGCGGTGATCTGCTCGCCGGACTTGAGCATCACGCCGGCGGCACGATCCTCCCGTACCCTGATCCGCTCCACCAACGCACCGGTGCGAATGGCGGCGCCAGCCGCCAATGCGGCCCTGGCCAACGAATCCGACAGCGCGCCGAGTCCGCCCACGGGTTGCGCGAGCGCACTGCCGCCCTGCACCTCGGCGGCCATGCGATACAACAGCGGAAAGACGCTGCCCGGGGATCGCGGACCGGCATTGGTGCCCAACACGGCGTCGAATCCGAGCGCGCCCTTGAGCAACGGCGTCTCGAAGTGCTCATCGAGCAGATCCTGGACACACATGCCACCGATGCGCAGCAGTTCGCGCATGTCCTTGCGTCCGAGGCGGCGAATGCGCCAGCCGATCCGCAGCCAGGACAGTCGGTCCTGCCAGGAGTCCGTGCCCAACCGCGGTGGCGCGCTCTCGAGCACCGGATGTAGCGCTTCGGCCAGACGCCGCAGGCGCGCCTGGTAGGCGGGAAATGCCGCAGCGTCGGCGCTCGATCGCGCCGCCAGCAGCGTAGAGGTCTGCGCGTCTATCGGCAGCGGTGGCGCGTCGGGCGCGATGGCGGTGGTCGGCATGTGCGCCGCGGCCAGCTGCAGGCCGCGCGCATCGAGGCCCAGATCCTTGATCAGGGATCGCGGCATCAGGTGCAGCAGATGGGCGCAGGCCGATACCCGGAAGCCTGGCGCGAATTCGCGCGTGATGGCAGCGCCCCCGACCTGGTTCGCCGCTTCCAACACCAGCACGGAGCGGCCGCCGCGGGCCAGATAGGCGGCACACACCAGCCCGTTGTGACCACCGCCGATGACGATGCAGTCGTAGTTCGATTCGCTGACAGCAGCGCTTGACATGGTCAGTGGGCGCGGCCGAGGTCGCGCAGAATCGCGCTCGCAGCGTTGGCGCCGGGGGCGCCCATCACTCCACCGCCAGGATGAGTGCTCGAACCGCACATGTATATGCCGCGCACCGGCGCGCGGTACTGCGCGTAACCCGGAATCGGCCGGTTGAACAGCAGCTGATCGAAGGTCAGCTCGCCCTGGAAGATGTTGCCCTCCGTCAGACCGACCTCGTTCTCCAGATCCCAGGGCGTGCGGATCTCCGCGTGCAGGATCAGGTCCTTGAAGTCCGGACTGTGCTCGGCGATGGTATCGATGACCGTCCGGCCGAAGGCCTGGCGCTTCGCGGCATCCCATTCGCCATCGGCGAGTTTGTAGGGACAGTACTGCACGAACACCGACATATAGTGCTTGCCGCCCGGTGCCAGGGTCGGATCGATCTGCGAGGGCATCAGCATATCGATGTACGGCGCCCGCGACCAGCGGCCTTCCTTCCAGTCATCGTAGGCGCGCTCGAACATCTCGATGCTGTCGGTCACATGCATATCACCGCGGGTGCTCGGCGAGCCATGCGGGATCGCGGGAAAGTGCGGCAGGCCGTCGAGCGCGATGTTGAGTTTGCCCGATGAGCCGCGGATCTTGAAGTTACGCACCTGCGACACGAACTCCTCGGGCAGGTCGTTCGCATCCATGATTTCGAGAAAAGTGCGTCGCACATCGAGGTTGGAGACCACGATGCGAGCCTGAATCTCCTCGCCATCGTCAAGCACCACGCCGCTGGCGCGGCCATCACGCACCAGGATCCGATCGACCGGCGCGCCGCTGCGGATCTTGCCGCCGCTGGCCTGCAGAGAGGCGCCGAGCGCCTGCGTGACCGCGCCCATGCCGCCGCGGGCGAAACCCCAGGCGCCGACCGCACCGTCGATGTTGCCCATGTAGTGATGCAGCAGCACGTAGGCGGTGCCCGGGGAGCGAGGACCGAGCGCGGTGCCGATGATCGAGCTGCCGGCCAGATGCGCCTTGACGATCTCGCTGTCGAAATACTCATCGAGAAAGTCGGCGCAACTCGTGGTCCAGAAGCGCACCGTGTCGTACATGCGCTGCTCGCCCAGCCGGTGAAAATGCTGTCCCAGGTACAGCAGCTCCCTGATGTCGCGCGGCTTGAACGAGGTCGGGTCAGGCGGCTCGCGCAGCAGCAACGGCTTGATGAAGCGGCACTGGCGCAGCATGTCGCGCAAGTAGCGCTCGTAGCTCTCGGCGTCGCGTTTGGAATGCCGCGCGATCTCGCGACGCAATGCGTCGTGATTGTCGTACAGCGCCAGATGGCCGCCGTCGCGCATCATGGTGCAGCCGCCTTCATAGGGGATGATCTGCAAGCCGTAACCCGGCAGGTTCAACTCGCGGATGATCTCGGTGCGCAGCAAACTGCAGACGTAGGAGCAGTTCGAATAGGTAAAACCATCATAGAGCCGGCGGCTCACCGCGGCGCCACCGATGTAGGGGTTGCGCTCGAGCACCAGCACATCGAGCCCCGCGCGCGCCAGATAGCACGCGGCGACCAGGCCGTTGTGGCCCGCGCCCACGATAATGGCATCATGGCGCCCGCTGCCGCCGCTGACCATGCCGCTGCCCCTCCTTCAATAGCGTGCGTTCAGGCCGGCATCTTGCGGGACTTTCCCAGGGCATCGAGCGTCGTGTCCATCGCCACCTCGAAGGCCGCCAGCGTGTCCCGTAGACACGACTCATCATGCGCCGCCGACACAAACCACGGCTCGCGCGAATCCGGCTCGCACAGGATGTATTCATCGTGCAGCACCTTGGCGGCCGCATCGTAGAACGTATAGTCGCTGCTCTTCCAGTCGCGATAGGTGCGCGGCGGCTCATGCGCGAAGTACAGCCCGCTCATCGACGGGTGACCGACAAAGCTGTGCGCGATGCCGCGCGCATTCAGTATCGTGCTCATCCCGCCGCGCAGCCGGGTGCCGTACTGCGCGATCCGCTCGAGCGCGTCGGTTTCGTCGAGAATCTCCAGGGTCTTTTCCGCCGCCGCCAGCGACACCGGGTGGGCCGTATAAGTGCCACCGTGCGCGACGCCACGGCCGATTTTGCGCATGATTTCCTCGCGGCCGGCCAGCACCGAGATCGGGTAGCCATTGGCGATCGCCTTGGCGAAGGTGCAAAGGTCGGCCTGCACGCCGTACAGCTCCTGCACGCCGCCGCGGGCGACGCGAAATCCGCTCTTGACCTCGTCGATGATCAGCACCACGCCGTACTTGTCGCACAGTTCGCGCGCCGCACGAATGTAGGCCGGATCGGCCGCTATCCCCAGGCAATTACCCATGATCGGTTCGATCAGCAGGCAGGCGATGGAGCCGGCATGGCGCTTGAACACGTCCTCGAGCTGATTGGCGTCGTTTGCTTGCACAAAGTGCGCGAAGTTGCGCGTGCTCAGCGGCACTCCCTCGCTGTACGGATAGACCTCCGGCTCGCCGACCTGGGCCCATTTATCCATGGGCGTGTACCACATGGCGGCATCGAACAGCCCGTGATAACTGCCCTCCAGAATGACGTAGTCGTCCTTGCCGGTATAAGCACGTGCCAGGCGCAGCGCAGCCATGACGGCTTCGGTGCCCGAGTTGGAGAACCGCACCAGCTGCGCGGCCGGCACCATTTTCGCGATACGCTCCGCGACGCGGTATTCGCGTTCCGTGGAAAGCGCGAACACGCCGCCGACTTCCATGCCCTCGCGGGCCGCCTGATCGACCCTCGGATCGGCGTAGCCCAGGATGGCCGGCCCATAGCCCATGCGGTAGTCGACGTAGACGTTGTCGTCGAGATCAACCACCCGCGCGCCGCGGCCGTATTTCACGTAGATCGTGCGTTGCGCGCCCCAGAAACGGAAATTGGACGCGACTCCGAGCGGCATCCGCGTCAGGGCACGCTGGAAATGCTCGCGGTTCTTGGTCAAGTTTCGAGGCATGGCTGCGCTCCGCTCTACAGGGGTGCCTGTAAGGCACGGTAGCACCGCTCGAGCAGCGAATCTATATGAACATATAAATTTCATGTAGAATTGAATGGTCATATAGTTTTCGCGGGAGCCCCGGATGAATTCCTCAGCCGCGCCATCGGTCGTGCCTACCGTGGTCTCGCTGCCGCGGGCGCTGCCGGCATGGGCCTACAACCACCCGGAAATGACCCGCCTGGAATACGAGCGGATCCTCAAACCGAGCTGGCAGATCGTCTGCCACGCCAGTTCCATTCCCAAGCCCGGTGACTACGTCACCCTCGATCTGGGAGCCGACAGCGTGGTGGCGGTGCGCAGCGCCAAGGGCGAGATTCAGGCGTTTCATAACGTGTGCCGGCATCGCGGCTCGCGTCTGCTGGAGGGCACCGGCAATTGCCGCGCCCATATCACCTGCCCCTATCACGGATGGTCCTACCGGCTCTCCGGCGAGCTGGTCGGCGTGCCCGCTCGCGAGACCTTCCCGGGGCTCGATCGCGCGCAATTCAGCCTCAAACCGGTGCGCTCGCAGGTCATGTTGGGCTTCGTGTTCGTCTGCCTGAGCGGCAACCCGCCGCCGCTCGAACAGACCTGGGGCAGTTTTCTGCACGAGTTCGCACCGCATCGCTTCGAGGACATGGTCCCGCTCGGGTCGTTCTACATCGAGCACTGGGATTGCGACTGGAAGATCGCGATGGACAACTACCTCGAGTCCTATCACGTACCGATCGGCCATCCCGGCCTGTTCCGGATGTTCACGCCGGACTACGATGATCAGATCAATCTGCCGACGGGCGTGGCCCGCGGCATCAGCTGGATGCGCGAGCGCGAGTCTGCCCGCTGGAGCGAGCGCATGTACCAGCGGCTCATCGGGCAAGTCAGTCAGGAGCTGCCGGAAGAGCACCGCAAGCGCTGGAGCTTCTACAGCATGCTGCCGAACCTGGGCGTCGATGTGTTCCCCGATCAGATGGATTTTTTCCAGGTGCTGCCGCGCGGTCCGGGCAAATGCACCATTCGCGGCGGCTCGTATGCGCTGGCGGATGATCGGCGCGAGATGCGGATCGCCCGCTATCTGTCCGCGCGCATCAATCGCCAGGTGCAGCGCGAGGACGAGTTTCTATGCCGCCGTGTGCAGCTGGGCCTGGCATCGGGCAGCTATGAGCCGGGCCCATTGTCGCGCCTGGAGAACTGCATGCTGGAGTTTCATGAACTGCTGCGCGAGCGTATCCCGGAAGTGCGCCAGGCAAGCCCACCCGCGCGCTTCGTCTAAAGGGCCCGCTCCGGCAGCGCGGGGATGGCCGGCAGCAACGCCGTGATCGATTGACGAAACTGTGCCAGTGGACCGGCAATGGGCCCACTGTCCTCGAGCTCGTCGGGCGCGCCCGCCAGGCCGGTCTGAGTGGACTCGGCGAGGGCGATTTCCTGCTGCAGCCAGGCGTTGACCTGCCGCTTCCAGCCACCGCCGCCGGCGCGCGCGCTCGCGCTGCGCTGATCTGCGCTTCGGCTCTTTGGCGCGCGCGCGCGCCGCGGCGTTGCGGCCGCGACGTAGTCGAAACGCTGGATGCGACAGCGGCCCGGCGCCACCGGGATCACCTGAAGAATCAGTGCAGCATCGCGCCGGACCTCGATCAACTGATTCGGCGGCAGGAATTGGCGCGGCGATGCCGGAGCCTCAAGCCACCGCTCGACGATCAGCTTCCAGTCGGCGGCGACCTCGATCTGCTGCGCGCTGACCGGCGCCAGTCGATCGAATGCGCCCCAGTCAATCTCGGACGCTGCGCCATCCGATGAAGCCGCGAGCCGAGGCCGGGTCGCCCCCGCCGCCGCGCCGGCCGCGCCGGCCGCGCGCACCAGGATCAGTCGCCCGCATTGCTCCAGCTCGAGCGAACTCAGATCCCCGGGCGTGTCGCCGTCCACCAGTCGTCCATCGAGCCGATAGGTGAGATTGTGAGACGCGCAGTGAATTGCGTCCTCGAAGTGCCCGGTGCGCGCGCTGACCAGCGCGTGCGGCCGCCGGCGGCAGGCATTGCGAAAGGCGCGCAGCCGACCGCGCTCATCGCGCACCACTAGCGCCCGCTCGCCGGCCAGATCCGCGCTCAGAAAATCGCCCGCAGCCGGGACTTCAGCGTCGTGACCGATGATCTGCCAGGCCGGTCGCAGCAGCCGGTCTCGCTCCGCGGCCAGCAGCGTGGCATACGCGTAGGCCCATGCGGGCAGGCGTGCGTTCGCAGCCATCGCGTGATCCACGGCGGGCGCGGTCGGCAGCGCGGCCGGCTCGGCGCCCACGCGCTCGCCGGGCGGCGCCACCCGAGCCGCCGCCCCGCCCCCGGGCTCGATATTCTGGGTTGCGGCCGCGGGCCCGAACTGGCCGGGAAACACCGAACGCAGGTAGGTCAGCGAGCGCGCCCTGGAGGCCGCGCGGTCGATGCTGGCCTCGCTTTGAAATGCGAAGCTCTGCCACAGGATCTCGAGCACGCCTATGAGTCCGAGAGCGATGCCGTCGGCATCAAGGTGCACGGCACCTGATTGGACGATCAGCCGCTCGATCAGTTCGCGCACCAGAGCGGCAAAATCCTCATCCTTCTTGCCGCAGATGTCGTAGTACTCCTGGCGCGAGCTGGCCTCGCCCCAGAACGAGTACCACACCGATACCTTGCGCGGACTGGCGATCTCCGGATCGAGGTATAAATCCACCAGTAACTCCAGCGCGCGCACCGGCGAGTGCCTGAGCTGCGACACCGGCAGCAGCACCCGCTCTTCGAACTCGGCCGCCAGATACTCCAGCGATGCCACCAGCATCGCCGCCTTGGAGTCGAAATAGAACCTTACGATTCCAGGCGACAGATCGGCAATCGAAACCACCTTTTCGACCGTGGTGCGCGACGGCCCGTGGATATGCAGCGCCGAGATGCAGGCGTCGATGAGCCGTTGGCGCTGGCGGAGGCGCGTGGCTCGGCCGGGGCTCGCCTCGACGCTGGTATTGCCTGGTCTTGCGCGTGACACGATGGCTACCGGGGCTCACGGCTGCCGGCGCGGCCAGGCGATCGGTGTGGGTGCGAGCCGGCAAAATTTGTACACCAGGCTGAGTTTATCGCGCACAATACTCCCGAGGGGCACATTCCTGCGCGACTGATGAAACCGATCGAGCGTCCGGGCCGTTGGCTCATTATTCTGCCGCCGCTGCTGTTCCTGCTGATTTTCTTTCTCATTCCTTTCGCCTTCGCCTTCAAGATCAGCTTCGCCGACACGGCCGCGCGCGTGCCGCCGTTCACCGACGTGCTGTCGAGCACCCCCGATCATCATCTGCGGCTGAGCCTGAGTCTGGCGAACTACCAGTACCTGTTCACCGACGACGTCTATGGCGTGGCATATCTGTACTCGCTCAAGACCGCGTTCTTCTCGACATTGATCTGCCTGGGGCTGGGCTATCCGATGGCCTACGCGATCGCCCGAGCATCCAAGTCGACGCAGAACGTCCTGCTGCTGATCATCATTCTGCCATTCTGGACCTCCTTTCTGCTGCGCGTTTATGCCCTCGAGGGGATCATCCGCGACAACGGCATACTCAACACCGTACTGCTGCACCTCGGGCTCATTCACGAGCCGCTCAGGATCATGCGCACGAGCCTTGCGGTCTACCTCGGCATCATCTACTCCTATCTGCCGTTCATGGTGCTGCCGCTGTTCGCCACACTGGAGAAACTCGACCGCTCGCTGCTCGAAGCGGCCTCGGACCTCGGCAGCCCGCCGTGGCGCGTGTTTCTCGATGTCACCGTGCCGTTGTCGATACCGGGCGTCATCGCCGGCTCGATGCTGGTGTTCATCCCCGCGGTCGGCGAGTTCGTTATTCCGTCCCTGCTCGGCGGGCCCAACAATCTGATGATCGGCCGCGTGCTGTGGGATGAGTTCTTCGGCAACCATGATTGGCCGGTTGCCTCCGCCGTGGCCATCGCCTTTCTATTGCTGCTCGCCGGTCCGATCGCGGTCTATCAGTACTATAACGTCAAGCAGCTCGAGGCCTGAAGGGGATGGAAAACCGCTACTCCCCGACGCTGCTCACCGTATTGTGTCTGGGCATCGCCGTGCTCTACCTGCCGATAATGGTGCTGATCGCCTTCTCATTCAACGCCTCACCGCTGGTCAATGTCTGGGGTGGGTTCTCAACCGCCTGGTATTTCCAGTTGCTGCACAACCGCCAGCTGCTGCAGGCGGCGCTGCTGTCGCTGGAAGTGGCGGTCACAGCCTCCACCGCCGCGGTAGTACTGGGGACGCTCGCGGCGATTGCGCTGGTACGCTTTGCCAGGTTTCCCGGGCGATTGCTGCTGACCGGCATGGTGAACGCTCCACTGGTGATGCCGGAGATCATCACCGGCATCACGCAGCTGCTGCTGTTCGTCTCGATGATGCAGATGTTCTCCTGGCCGCACCGCGGCTTCACCACCATTGTGCTATCGCATGTGGCCTTCTGCACCGCGTATGTGACCATCACCGTGCAATCGCGCCTGCAAAGCGCCGACCGATCGCTGGAGGAGGCCGCGATGGATCTCGGCTCCGGCCCGGTGCGCGCCTTCCTCGAAATCACGCTACCGATCATCACGCCGGCGATCCTCTCGAGCTGGTTGTTGAGCTTCACCTTGTCGCTCGACGACCTGGTGATCTCGAGCTTTGTCTCGGGTCCGGGCGCCAGCACACTGCCGATGGTCATCTATTCCAAGGTCAAGCTCGGCGTCAGCCCCGACGTCAATGCGCTCGCCAGCCTGATCATCTGCGTCGTCGGCGCCTGCGTTATCGGGGCGGGCTACTTCATGCGTCGAGCCGATCAGAGGCGATCGCTGGAAATGCGGATGGCGGAGCATTGAGGCGACGAGCACGCCTCATGGGTTGCCACCGCTCAGCGCTCATGGCTTAGGCTCGGCGGTGTACCGAGGATCGTAGGCGGGCCGACTGAAGATCTTGCGCACCAGCGGCTCGAAGGTCTCCAGCGGCCTGGTGGGATAGTCCGGATCAAACGACGCCTGATCCCAGCGCTCGCAGAACGCCGCGCAGGCCGCATACCACTGATAACCCTTAAAGCGTTCACGCGCATTGCGGTTGCCGCCGAGATGGTGCACGTAATAATAATTCTGGAATATTCCGTGCTGCTCGACGATCCAGGTCACCTCGGCACGCACGTAGGGCCTGAGGATGGCCGCGGCCAATTCGGAGTGATTGTGCGGTGCCAGCTCGTCACCGATGTCGTGAATCAGCGCCGCGAGGATCAACTCATCATCGGCGCCGTCGGTGAGCGCGCGCGTCGCGACCTGCAGCGAATGCCCAAGTCGGCTCAGCGGATAGCCCTCGAGGGAATGATCGAGTCGGCGCAGTGCTTCGAGCACGCGATCCGGCAGCCCGGCGGCGTAGTTGCGCTCCGATTGGTCCAGCAGCAGGTAGTCCTCGCGGGTGCCGTCCTGCATCCTGCGGAAACTCACTTTCTCGCTCATCGCGCGATCTCCTTCGAATTAGCGGGCCGGCGTCGCAGCACCCGATACAGGCTGCGCGGCCCGTCGATGTCGATGTAGCAGCCTTGAAGGTAACGCAAGCCCTCGGCCGAGTCGAATCCGGTGCGCCCATGCAGCAGGCGCCGATTGTCCATCATGACCAGCTCGCCGGCATCGAGCAGAAATCGGATCTCGAACTCCGGCGAACGCAGCAGATGATCAAATGCCCGTCGCGCGCGATAGTAGCTCGCAAGCTCCGCTGGTGGCCCCAGCGGCACAAAATCCAGCCGAGGACTGAAGTGCACGGCCTGTACCCGGCCGGTGACGTCGAGCTCGATCGGCGGGGCGCTGGCCACGAGCTCAGTGGCGGCATCCCGATAGCGGAACCGCACCGGTGTCCGTGACAGCAGCCGGAACGCCTCGCCGTCGTCTGCGCGCAGCGCCTCGGCGGCCGCAAAGCCGTCGACCAGCGTGGACAGCCCACCCGAGGTCTCGTTGACCAGGCAGTGAAGCAGTTGCACCCCGGGCACCGGCCAGCGGTACGGATTGTCGGTGTGCGGATCCAGGGCCACCGCCGTGTACGCCAGATCGCTGGCCTCGGGTATCGAGCGCACATCGAACAGCGCGCCGAAATTCGTCTCCCTGGTAAACCCGAACGCCGAGGCCACGCGCAATATCGCCCCCGGCTGCGTCGGCACCTGGGTGAAGATGACAAAGCCCAGTTCCAGGAACTGCGCGAGCCAGTCCGCGAGTTCGTCATCACTCGGCTGGCTGCTCCACCGGGCGCGCCGGCTGAGCTGGAGCGTTGAGTTCCACAGCCTGGGCGCGGGCAAGTCATGATCGCCGGCGGGCAGCGCCGCCTCCGCCAGAATGTCTCGCTCCAGGAAATCGGCCACGTGTCCGTCGCTGAAGCGCACGCGAAATTGCCCAGGCTCGATCTGCGTGACCGCTACCAGCACGAGCTGCGGATCGAAATCCGATGGATCCTGCAGGCGCTGACCGGTGCGCAGATCGAGCGTGCTCGCATCCTGGCAGCGCTCACGCAACCAGATCGGGTGGATCGCATGCCGCTGTCCGCCCGCGTGCTCGATCGTCAGTTCATTGGCGGCGGTGATGTGCAGGCGCGCCATGGGCGCCTCCGTGGCGGCTGTCGGGCTGATATCAGGTGAGCGCATCGGATCACCTCGCCGTTTTGATCCGCGTCCAGGTGCGCGTGCGGATTCGCTCCAGCGCCGGATTGACTTCCGCGGATTCATACAGCCGACTCTCCGTTTCCGGCGTCGGATAGATTGTCGGATCGTTCAGGATCTGCGGGTCGACATAGGGTGTGGACGCCAGGTTGTCGTTGGCATAATGAATCTCGTTGGTGATCTCCGCGATGATCCGGGGTTCGAGGATGAAATTCAGAAAGCGGTGTGCAGCATCGGGATGGGGCGCATCGGCTGGAATCAACAATGCGTCGAACGAGGCGTTGGCACCCTCCTTGGGAACCGTAAACGCGAGGTTCACATCGACTCCGGCGGCCTTGGCCCGAGCCTTGGCCGAAGCATAATCACCGGACCAGGACATGCAGATGCAGAACTCCTTGTTGCCCAGGCCGTTCATGTACTCGGTGGAATCGAAAGCGCGGATATAGGGACGCACCCTGAGCAGCAGCTGCTCGGCACGTTTGTAATCCTGCGTATTGGTCGTATTGGGGTCGAGGTGCAGATAGCTGAGCGCGAGCTGTAGCACGTCCTCGGCGGAATCCAGGAACGTCACTCCGCAATCGGCGAAGCGCGCGATGATCTGCGGCTTGAAGATCATGTCGAGGCTGTCGAGGGGGGCATCGGCCATTCGAGCCTTGATCATGTCGACGTTGTAGGCAAAACCGTTGACGTGTCGCAGGTAAGGCATGGCATATTGATTGCCCGGATCCGCGCCGGCCTCGACCTCGAGCACGTGGGGATCCAAGTTCTTCCAGTTCGGCAGCTTGCTACGATCCAACTTCTGGTAGATGCCGGCCTTGATCTGGCGGCTGAAGTAATCGGTCGAAGTGCTCACCACGTCGTAGCCCGAGTCGCCCGCCATCATCTTGGCTTCCAGGGTTTCATCGGCATCGTAGGTATCGTAGACGACCTTGATTCCGGTGGTGCTTTCAAACTTCCCCAGCGTGTTCTTGCCGATGTAGTCCGACCAATTGTAGATGTAGAGCACCTTCTCCACTGCCCCCTTGCGGCCGGCGGTGGCGCCGGCATGAGGATCTGAACTGCAGGCAGTCACCACGGCCACCACCAGCAGCAGCAGCCTTGCACATGACGCGCGCGCTGCAGCCGATCCTGCCGCAGGCAGCGCTGGGCGATGTCGCCTCATTCGCTATAACCTAACCATCACATGACGAGGCACACTGTAGTCCTCGAGCGCGTACACCGACAGGTCCTTGCCGTAGCCCGAGCGCTTGAAGCCGCCGTGTGGCATCTCGCTGACCCCCGCAAAATGAGTGTTGATCCAGCTGCAGCCGTATTGCAGCCGGGCGGCGACCTGCATGCCGCGCGAGATGTCGCGCGTCCAGACGGACGAGGCCAGACCATACTCGGAGTCGTTCGCCCAACGCACCGCATCGTCGGCGTCCGTGAATCGAGTGATGGAAACCACCGGTCCGAACACTTCGCGCTGCACGATCTCGTCGGTCTGCCTGGCACCGGCGATGATCGTCGGCTCGTAGAAGAATCCCTCGCCGGCGCGTGCTCTGCCGCCGGTAGTGATCTGCATATGAGACTCGGCGGCCGCGCGCGTCACAAAACCGGCAACGCGTTCGCGCTGGCCATGGGATACCAGCGGGCCCATCTCGACCCCGGGCTCCTGTTGTCGCCCGACCTTGATGGTGCGTACCGCCTGCGTCAAGTCGGCGACCACGCGCTCGTAGATGCGGGCGCCGACGTACAGGCGGCAGGCTGCCGTGCAGTCCTGGCCGGCGTTGTAAAAGCCAAAGCCGCGGATTCCCGAAATCACGGCATCAATGTCGGCATCGTCGAACACGATCACCGGTGCCTTGCCACCGAGCTCCAGATGCGTGCGCTTCAGATTGCCGGCTGCGGCCGCCAGGACTTTCTGGCCGGTGGCCACATCCCCCGTCAATGACACCATGCGCACTCGCGGATGAGCCGCCAACGCAGCGCCGACCGGATCGCCGCGGCCGCACACCACGTTGACCACTCCGGCGGGCAGCAGCTCGACCAGCAGCGTCGCCAACATCAACGCCGTCAAGGGCGTCTGCTCGGAGGGCTTGAGGACCACCGTATTGCCCGCGGCGATCGCCGGCGCAATCTTCCAGGCCGCCATCATCAGCGGATAGTTCCATGGCGCGATCGACGCCACGACGCCGATCGGATCGCGCCGCACGAAACTGGTGTGGCCGGGTAGATACTCTCCCGCGATCTGGCCATGCTGCGTGCGCGCCGCACCGGCGAAAAAACGGAACACATCGGCAATCGCCGGCAGCTCATCGTTGAGCGCCGCGCTCAGCGGCTTGCCGGTATTCTGTGATTCGAGAGCCGCGTAGCCTTGCGCCTGGGTCTCGATGCGGTCGGCGATTTTCAGCAGCAACGCGGCGCGATCCTTCGGCGGCGTCTGCGCCCAGCCGTCAAATGCCTGCTCCGCCGCCGCAACCGCCGCATCCACCTGCGCCGTGGTCGCCGCGGCGACCGCCGCTATACCTAAGCCGGTGGCCGCGTCCAGTACCTGCTCGACGGGCCCTTCACCCGCCACCAGTCGGCCGCCGATCAACAACTGTGTCTGCATGAGCCCTCCCCTCGAGCTTACCGGTGCGCCGCCACGCGTGGCCGCGTAGCAGGGCACGACTTGCCGCAGCGCCGCGCATCATTATATTATTGACTGCATAATATTTACCACCTGCGCGATCCAATCGAGAGCTGTCATGAACCACGACGTGTTCATCACCTGCGCAATCACCGGCGACGACACCAACGTTACCAAGAGCCCGCACTGCCCGATCACTCCGGAACAGATCGCGTCCGCGGCGGTCGAGGCAGCCCGGGTGGGCGCGGCCATCGTGCACATTCACGTGCGTGAACCCGAGACCGGTGCCTTCAGCATGGAGACCCGCCATTACCGCGAAGTAGTGAAACGTATCCGCGAAAGTAAAGTAGACGTCATCGTCAATCTGACCTGCGGCATGGGCGGCTATCTGTGCGTCGGCGAGCGCGGGTTGGAGGACACGCCCGCGCCAGGCACGGATTTCTGCAGTCAGGAACAGCGCATGCGGCACGTCATCGAGCTGTGCCGCGAGGGGCTCTACCGGCCGGATATCGCCACGCTCGATTGCGGCAGCCTCAATTTCGGCGATGGCAACCGCGCCTATGTCTCGACCCCGAATTATCTGCGCCGTGGCGCCGAGATTCTGCGCGAGCTTGGTGTCAAGCCCGAACTGGAAGTATTCGACACCGGCAATCTGTGGTTCGTGAAGCAGATGATCAAGGAGAAGCTGATCCCGGCCCCGGTCCTGATCCAGCTCTGCACCGGAATTCCCTACGGCGCGCCGGCCGATGTCGGCCATCTGCTGGCGATGGTGAACACGCTGCCGCCCGACTGCATCTTTAGCTCGTTCGCCATCAGCCGCATGCAGATGCCATGGGTGGCGCAGTCGGTGCTCCTCGGCGGCAACGTCCGCGTCGGCCTCGAAGACAATCTCTACTTGAGCCGCGGGGTGTACGCCAGCAACGCGCAGTTGGTCGATAAGGCTCGCACCATCATCGAAGCCATGGGAGCGCGCATACTGTCCCCGGCGCAAACGCGCGAGCGGCTGCAGCTGCACTAAGCGGCGCTGCCCTGATCGCGGACACCCTCAAGCGCAGTCCACTCGTGCCGGCAACCCCTATCTATCGGACCGCGATCCTACCTGCGTGGATCGACTACAACGGCCATCTGCGCGACGCCTACTACGCGCTGATATTGAGCTATGCCATCGATGCGCTCATGGAGCGTTTGGGCATGGATGCGGCCTATCGCGCCACTACCGGCGACACGCTCTACACGGTGGAGATGCACATCCACTACCTGCGCGAGGTCCAACGCAGCGACATTGTCATCGTTACGGCACGCCTGCTCGGCGCCGACCACAAGCGCATTCACGCCGCCTTCGACATCACCTGCGAGGGGCAGATAGCGGTGGCGGCGACTGCCGAGTTCATGCTGTTACATGTGCACCAAGGTGAAACGGTGTCCACCAGGCCTTTCGCGCCCGAGATCGCCGCCGCGATCGCCGCGCTCGCGCCGGTGGGCGCGGACACGCCATGGTCCGGGCCCGGCTCGAGGCGCATGGAATTGCGCGGTCGATAAATGAATTCACGGGCAATGCATCGACTGATGGCGCCGCGCAGTATCGCCATGATCGGCGGAGCGTGGGCCGACGCGGCGGTCGCAGCCAGCCGCGCTATTGGCTACGAGGGCAAGCTGTGGCGCATTCATCCGCGGCGGCCATCGTCGCCCGAGACGCCGTATTTCCGTTCGGTGGATGAGCTTCCCGGCGTTCCGGACGCCGCCTTCATCGCCGCTCCGAACCGCGAGGTACCGGGCATCGCCTCCGCGCTCGCGCGCAGCGGCGCCGGCGGCTTCGTCTGCTTTGCCGCCGGCTTTTCCGAAACGGGGGACGGCGAGGGACAGCGGCTCACCGAGGAACTGCTCGCGAGTGCCGCCGATCTGCCTTTCTTCGGCCCCAATTGCTACGGCTTCATCAATTTCTTCGATGGCGCGGCGCTGTGGCCCGACCAGGTCGTCGGCGACCGTCCCGAACGTGGCGTCGCGCTGATCTGCCAGAGCGGCACGATCGCGCTCAATCTGCTGTTCAACGATCGCTCGCTGCCGATCGGCTACGTGCTCACGGTCGGCAATCAGACCCGCCTGGCGGTTGAAGACATGATCGAGCTGCTGACCGACGAAGACCGGGTAACAGCCTTCGGCATCTATATTGAAGGCATCAAGCATGCGTCGCGCTTCGCCCACGCCGTCGACAAGGCCCGTGCTGCCGGCAAGCCGGTCGCGCTGGTCAAAACCGGGCGCACTGAAGCGGCGGCACGCACGGCGCGCACCCACACCGGCTCGCTCGCCGGCGCCGACGTGGTGTTCGACGCTTTCTGCAGGCAGGCGGGCATCGCGCGCTGTGATTCACTGGCCACGCTGTGCGAGACGCTAAAGATATTCCACGCCGGCGGCCCGCTCCCCGGCCGGCGCGTTCTGGTCATGGGCGCATCCGGTGGCGACATGGCGATGACGGCGGACGCGTCGCGGCAACTTGGACTGCAGTTCCCGCCCATTCCCGCCGGGTCCGCGAACCAGCTGCGTGAGATACTCGGTGATCGGATCACTATCGCCAATCCCTTCGATTTCCACACCCACGTGTGGTTCGATCGCCCGGCGCTGCGATCGATGTTTTCGGTGGTGCAGCGGGCAGGATTCGACGCGGTGGGCCTGATGGTGGATTGCCCGCCCGAAGAGCAGGCGGATCCGGCCAGCTACTTCGCCGTGATCGAGGAATACATAGCGGCTCTGCCGGGCGCCCCCTCTCGCGCTGCGATCATCTGCTCGCTACCCGAATCGCTCGCGGCCGGCACTCGCGAGAAGTGCCTTGCGGCCGGAATCGCCCCCTTGCAAGGCCAACGTGAAGCGCTCGAGGCGCTCGATCTGGCGGGCGGTGTCGGTGAGGCCTGGCGCAGCGGTTGCGGCGTACAGCTGCGGCTGGCGCAGCAACGGGCGCCGATCGGTGCTGCGCAGGCGCTGGCCGAACATGATGGCAAGGCCGCCCTGGCGGCGTTCGGCGTTCAGGTTCCCCGGTCACGTATCATCGCCATCGGGCGCGTCGGCGGCGTGACCGCAGCCGTGGTCGCCGCGGCGGAATCGATCGGCTTTCCCGTGGTCATCAAGGCCGTCGGCGCCAGCCTCGAACACAAATCGGACGTCGGCGGCGTGATTGTCGATGTACGCTCTGCGGCGGATGCAGCAGCCGCGGCGCCGCGCGTAGCTATACTCTCCGACACGATCCTGGTCGAAGAAATGGTGCGCGACGGCGTCGCTGAGGTTCTCATTGGTGTGAGCGTCGACCCGCAATTCGGGCAAATCCTGGTGCTCGGCGCCGGTGGCGTTCTGACCGAGCTGTTGCGCGACAGCGTGAGTCTGCTGCCGCCATTGACGCCGGCAGCGATCGAGTCGGCGCTGATGCAGCTCACTGTCGGCAAGCTGCTCGGCGGCTATCGCGGCCGGCCGCAGGCCGACGTCGCGGCACTGGTGGCTACCGCCATGGCGTGCGCGCGCTACGCCGAGGCCAACGTCGATCGTCTGGTCGAGCTCGAGATCAACCCCGTGATTGTTCGACCGCGAGGCCAGGGTGCCGTCGCCGTCGACGCGCTGATTCGGCTTAGCTGAGGAGCATTGTGATGTCTGAGGGTATCAAGACGGCCACCGATGGCCCGATTCTCGAGGTGACCATCGATCGCCCGAAAGCCAACGCCATCGATCTGGCGGCAAGTCGGCGCCTGAACGAGGTGTTCAGTGCGTTTCGCGACGATCCGAAGCTTCGCATTGCGATCATCACGGCCGCCGGCGACCGGTTCTTCTGCGCCGGCTGGGACCTCAAAGGGGCGGCGGCGGGCGAGGAATCCGACGAAGACTGGGGAGCCGCCGGATTCGGCGGCCTGAACCACCCCTGCAACCTGGATAAACCCATCATCTCCGCCGTCAACGGCATTGCCTGCGGCGGTGGCTTCGAGATCGTCCTCGGCACCGACATCATCGTCATGGAGGAGCATGCACGCTTTGCCCTGCCGGAGATCAATGTCGGTGTACTGGCCGATGCCGGGACGATCAAATTGCGGCGGCGGATTCCCTACCATGTCGCCGTTGAATTCCTGATGACCGGCCGCTGGATGGACGCGGCTGAAGCCAAGCACTGGGGCCTGACCAATCACGTGGTAGCCAAGGGTCAGGGCCTGATCAAGGCGCGCGAGGTCGCCCGACAGCTCGCCAGCGGTCCGCCGTTATTGTTTCCCGCGATCAAGCAACTCTTGCGCCACTCTGAAATGGTCCCCGAGCATCAGGCCTTCGAGCTCCACGACAGCCTGCACGCTGTCCAGCAAGTCATTCGTTCCGAGGATCTTAAGGAAGGTGCGCGCGCGTTCACCGAGAAACGCCCTCCGGTGTGGAAAGGGAAATAAGACAGCCGCACCGCCGGCCGCACTTCCTGGCCAGTAGGCAATCGACGATAATTCACCTTGGCCGTCCACCTATAATGAAACCCGGAGCTCACCGATGAAAGTGCCACGGTTGTTGGGAATGATGTCGGCTACCTGCATCGCAGCCGCGGCGCATGCAGGGGACTATCCGAATATCAAGGAGGGTCTATGGACCACGACGACGACCATGAGCGATGCCAAACGGCCTCCTCAAACCGGGAGCATGTGTAACAGCACCGCAATCATGCAGGGCGTGATCGATATGCATAAGAAATCCGATCAACCCTGTAAAATAATCAATCTGAGCCACAGTGGCTCCGTATACACCGAGCAAACCGAATGTAATTTTGGCGGCCAGGTGAGAAAAAGCACCAGCGTGACCACTTTCAGGGGAGATACCGCGGTTCATACGGAAATCCATCAGGCCGACGGAACCGTGACGGTGACCAGCGACAGCAAGTACCTTGGCGCTTGTCCGGCCGGAATGGTGCCGGGAGACTTCGTGGGCGCCGACGGAATGAAATTCAACATCCTGCACCCGGAGGATGTCAAGCTGCCCGATAGCGCGAAGGCGCCGGATAAGAAACCCTGAGTCGATTGCGCGTTACGACGCCTGACGCCGTTCGCGCAGGTGTCGGGTCGATTTTCCTGGCGGCCTGTCGACTTGCAGCCCGGCCAGCAGGTGCCCTGCCGCAGCGTTAAAGCGCGCGACGTCATGGTATGGGCGCGCCACCAGCATCGCGCCCTCCAGCGCACTGAGCAGCAGCCGCGCGGTTTCGCGGGCTGAGTCGCGCCGGTGAAAGCGGCCGCGGCGCCGACCTTCCTCCAACACACCGGCGAGCCACTCTTCATTGACGTTGAAGAACTTGCGGATACCCTCCTGCATCGCCGTTGGCAGCGTGTCGTATTCCGCCGCCAGCATGCCGCACAGGCACAGCCGCTCACCCTCCAGCACCGCGGCATACAGGCCCGCATAGCTCCGGAGCCTGTCCGCCGCATCCTCCGCGTTGGCATCAATCGCCGCCAGTGCCTGCATGAAATGCTTGCGGTAGCGCTCGATCAGCGCCTCCCCGAGCGTCGCCTTGGTTTCGAAATGGTGATGCAGGCTGGCCTTGGTGATGCCTACCCGGGCAGCGATGTCGGCATAGCTGAAGCCGTTGTAGCCGCGCGACTGTACCAGCCGCTCGGCGGCATCGAGGATGCGCGTGGCTGTGTCGGGGATGAGCGCGCGTGCGGATTTTGGCGCCTTGATGTCAGCAATCCTGCTCATGGTCGCCTATGGTAGCAGAGTACTTGATTCCCTACCTTCTAGTTGGTAGTCTGCCGCCGGGCTTACGGAGGAGCTACAGCGATGGCCATGAATGAAGTGCGTCTCAACGCGTTTCTGACCAAGGCGGTCGCGGATCTGGGCGCCGCAATGAGTGCCGTGCTGATCTCCATCGGCGATACGCTCGGCTACTACCGCGCACTCGGACGTGCCCGACTCACCCCCGCTGAACTCGCCAGGGAAACCGGCACCGACGAGCGCTATGCGCGCGAGTGGCTCGGCAATCAGGCGGCCGGCGGCTATGTCGACTATGACCGGCAGACCGGACAGTACTTCCTCAACGAGGAACAGAACCTTTGTCTCGCGGACCCGCACGGTCCGGCCGATCTGCCGGGCGCCTATGAGATTGTGCGCGACCTGTTTCACGTACGTGACCAGGCCGTGGCGAATTTTCGTTCCGGCCAGGGCATGGAATGGGGCCAGCACCATGCCTGCCTGTTTCACGGCACGGAGCGTTTTTTTCGTCCCGGCTACAAGATGAATCTGCTCAGCTCGTGGCTGCCGGCGCTGGACGGCTTGGTCGACAAGCTCCAGCGCGGCGCCCGCGCCTGCGACGTCGGCTGTGGCCACGGTGCAAGCACCATCCTGATGGCCAGGGCCTTCCCGAATTCCGAGTTCATCGGCGTCGACTACCACGACGAATCCATAAACACTGCCCGCCAGCGTGCGGCCGAGGCCGGCGTGAGCAACGCACGCTTTGAGATCGCGGACGCCGTTTCCTACACGGAAGGCAATCTCGACTTCATCGCCTTCTTTGACTGCCTGCACGACATGGCCGACCCCTCCAGCGCCGCGCGCCATGCTCGCCAGGCGCTCAAGGCCGATGGCCACTGCATGATCGTGGAACCGATGGCCGGCAACAGCCCGGAGGAGAATCATAATCCAGTCGGGCGTGTCTATTACGGCGCCTCCTCGCTGATCTGCGTACCGGTATCCCTGGCCCGCAACGGTCCCGCGCTCGGCGCGCAGGCCGGAGAGCGCCGGCTGCGCCAGGTGGTGGTCGAGGATGGCGGATTCACGCGCTTTCGCCGCGCCAGCGAAACGCCATTCAACATCGTGCTCGAAGCCCGGCCGTGATAAATCCAAACACATAGCCATTCGAGGAGAATCATCATGACTGCATTCAATGTCGTCAGGTTTCGCGTCAAGACCGGACGCGAGCAGGAATTTCTCGATGCGCACCGCAAAGCGAAGGCCAGCTTTTCCGGCTCGCGCCGGACGGTCATGGTCCGCACGGGCGAGCGCGCTTATTGTTTGATCGGCGAGTGGGACAAAATCCAAAGCCTGGTCAACGCGCGCCCCGACATGATCGCCGTTCTGGATACCTTCCGGAACACGCTGGAGGACCTGGGCGGCGGACTCGGCGTCACCGACGCGGTGTCGGGCGAGGTCGTGCTGACGCTTGGATCCTAAGATACCGATCGCGGCATCAGGAGACTTCGGCGACCGGGTCGGTATGCACCGGTTTCCAGCCCGGGTCGCGACGTGTCTAGTCGGCGCTCATGCGCCGATCGATTGCTTAGCCTCGCGCCCACCTGCCCAGTTCCGCGGCCAATCCTCGGCGGCGCGAATCAATGGCGACAGGTCCAGGCCGGCGCGCTGCGCCATCGCGCTGGCGATGACACCGACCGGGACGGATCAATGCCCGATCCGTTGTAGGAAGTGGCTGGTGCGCCACGCTCGTAGACCATGGCTGGGTGTATCGCGATGCCGCGAACATCGGTCGCGCTCAGGAGCAGCTTCAGATAGTCGACTGACCACGTCAGTGCAGCGGGCGGCTGCAGCGGCGGACATGGTATCGGCGCCTCACAGCTTTCGCCAATTCGGCTGCCAGGCGATTCAGTGAAGGTTCAGCCGCTGTTCTTTAGCTTCAATCCCCAGCGTATCACCGTGCAGGCGGGGGGAGGTGTTGTGATGTTAACGGAGACAGCAGGACATGTACGACATCGGGAGCCGGAGGTCGAGCTCATGCCATCAACCCGACTCGAAGATGAGTTGCGCTTACGCGCGCGCGAACTGATCAGCGACGGCCGCTTGCCCTGCATGACGCACTATCGTACATGGGGCGGTCGCGGCAGCAACGCGCCATGTGCGCTCTGCGATGTGCTCATCAAGCGCGACGAAGTGGAATATGAGATCGAATCGCTTGGCCAGGATAGCCCACGTCTGTATCGCTTCCACTTCCTGTGTCACGAGGCCTGGCAGCACGAGTGCGCCCAGGCGACGTAGCTCTTTGGGTGCGGCTGGCCGCGCTCGAGATCTGACCCGCTCCCCGAGTCAATGCTGCTCAGCGGCTCGGCGGGTCAGCCGCCGAGGGGCCGTAGCAGCGAGCGCGAGATGATGTGCCGCTGCACCTCGCTGGTGCCGTCCCAGATCCGCTCAATGCGCGCGTCGCGCCAGATCCGCTCCAGCGGCATCTCGGTCATGAGCCCCATGCCGCCATGAATCTGCAGCGCCTCATCGGCCACCATCGCCAGCATCTCGGTGGCCTTGAGTTTCGCGATCGCCATGTCCGTGTCGGTGGCGGTCTTCCGATCGAGCTTCCACGCCGCTTCCAGAGTCAGCAGTTCGGCCGCGCGCAACTCCACTGCCATGTCCGCGAGCTTGAACGCCACGCCCTGAAATTTCCCGATTTGCTGGCCGAACTGGACACGATCGACGGCCCATTGCTTGGCGTGCTCGAACGCGCGCTCGGCGCGCCCCAGGCAGTTGGCCGCGACCTGCAGCCGCGTCGCACCGAGCCAGGTGTTGGCGAGCTCGAAGCCCTGGTGAACTTCGCCCAAAACCGCGGACTTCGGAACTCGGCAGTCGTTGAACTGCAGGATGCTGTTCTTGTAGCCGCGATGTGACACGTTCTGGTAGCCGGGCCTCACCTCAAAGCCAGACGTACCGACGTCGACCAGAAAGGCCGTAATGAGCTTACGTTTTCTGCCCAACGTCTGTTCTTCCCCGGTGACCGCGAACAGGATGACAAAGTCCGCGTGATCGGCATGGCTGATGAAATGCTTGGTGCCGTTGATGACGAAGTCTGTGCCCTGCTGCACAGCGGTGGTCTTCATGCCGCGCATGTCCGAACCCGCACCGGGCTCGGATATGCCGAGGCATTCGGTTCTCTCGCCACGCACGGCCGCCAGCAGATAGCGCTCGCGCTGCTCGCCTTCGCAGGCCAGCAGGATGTTCGATGGGCGAGCCACGCAGGTGTAATGCAGAACGTAGCTGGTGCGCCCGAGCTCCTTCTCGTAGAGCACCCAGGTCACGGCATCCAGACCGGCGCCGCCCACTGCCGCGGGCATATTGGCCGCGTACAGGCCCGCATCGATCGCCTTCGCCTTAAGATCGAGCAGCAGCTCGGGCCGCAGCTCGCCGCTGCGCTCGATTTCCTGCTCGTGCGGGTAGAGCTCGTGCTCCACGAAATCGCGCGTGGACTTGACGATCATCTGTTGTTCTTCAGTGAGCGCGAAGTCCATGGATACTCCCCTGCGAAATCGGCGATTATGGTCGGGCTACGCCGCCGACCATCCGGACGCGGTCGTTTTGCGGGACTTTCTGAGCTTGTCGGGGCCGGCCGCGGCGGCAGTGCTCGCCCAGGCGCGCAGCAACTGCAATTGCAGCCGCAGCTGCTCGACCTGCTTCTCGGCCGGCCAGTTGCTCCGACTGACCACGGCACCGGCCGTGAGTCCGTTAATGAAGGTCACGACCGAACGCAGCACCTGATCGCGTCTTGCCGGCGCCCATTGAGCCCATTCCGGCCAGGCCCGCGCCAGGCAGCGCTCGAACAGACGCATATACTCGCGATGCACCCAGGCATTGATGCGCTTGAGGCGCTTGTCGGCCGAAACCTGCCCCCAGAAGGCGATCCAGAACGCGCATTCCGTATAGCGCTGCTCGTCCACCGGCAATGCCTCGGTGAGCAGCAGCAGCAGATCCGGTGGTGTCGGGCCGGCCGGCCGTGTCAGGCGCTCCTCGATACGTCGCAGGATCAGCCGCAGCGCGGCGATAATGATGTCCTGCTTGGTGTCGAAGTAATGCGCAACCATGCCGGTGGTGTAGCCCGCCTCGCGCGCGATGCGTACGACGGTGGCCTGGTCGAAGCCGTAATTCGCCACTACACGGCAGGCGACGAGCGCAATCTCATCGCGGCGTTGGTCGTGATCGACGATCTTGGGCATAGGTCTCGTTCAGCTCCTCGACAGGCTGAGGTGACGGCCCGACCGCGCCGGCTCGGCGATGCTCGCATGGGCCGCGCGGATGTTCTCGAGCTTGGCGCGCACCGCGGCGTCCATGGGCGACGCCTTGCCGGCGGCGCGGCTCACGTGCAGGTACAGCTGCTCGGCGGTCGCGACCAGGCGGTCGTCCCGCCGTCGATGCAAGCAGTGAAACAGGTGTATGCGCTTGTCGTCCAATCCGGGAATCTGTGTCGTCACATAGAGCGGCTCGAGCGCGTTGGCTTCGGACCGGTGTGTGACGTGGGTTTCGACCGTGTAGAGCGCGCGCCCGGAATCACGATAGGCGTCATCCACGCCGACCGCCCGCAACAGCGCATCGGTGGCGTCGCCGAACACCTGCAGGTAGCGCGAATCGGTCATGTGGCCGTTGTAGTCGACCCATTCCGGACGCACGTAAGTCTCGACCAGCCGCAGGGGTTTGCCGGCGACGATGCTGGTCACGTCATCCATGGCGGCGCGGGCCGCCGCGCCGTTCTGCCGGTACAACCGCTCTTCCAGGGCGCGCAAGGTCGCCCCGGCGCCGATATTAAACTGCCTCAGTACCTGTTGAATCGCCACCAGATAGTCGTCCCGCAGACGCTCCAGCTCGCGTATCGACCGGCCGTTGGCCTGGGCCCGCGTGCCCTCGACCATGCGGTCGATCAGCTGCTCGGTGAGCTCCGGCGCCTCGAGCTTGGTCCATGGCCACTTCAGGCATGGGCCGAACTGCTTGAGCATGTGGCGCATTCCCGTCTCGCCACCGGCCAGGTGATAAATCAGGTTGGTGCCCATCGCCGCCCAGCGCAGCCCCGGCCCGTAGACGATCGACTCGTCGAGCTCCCCGGTGGTGGCCACCCCATCGTTGACCAGGTGCAGAATCTCGCGCCATAGCGCCTCCTGCAGCCGGTCGGTGAGATGGCCCGGGATTTCGCGCCGCACGCGCAGCGCGTGCATGCCAATGTAGCGGTAGAAGCTGCCGGCCGCATCGAGCGCCTCGGGCGAGGTGCTGCTGCCGCCCACCAGTTCGACCAACGGCAGCAGATAGACCGGATTGAAAGGATGCGCCACCAGAAAGCGCTCGGGAGCCTGCATGTCGCGCTGCAGATCCGACGGCATGAGTCCAGACGTGCTCGAGGCGATGACCACATCCGGCGGCGCGCAGCGGCTGACATCGGCGAGCACGCGCTGCTTCAACTCGAGCTGCTCGGGTATGTTTTCCTGTATGAAGTCGACCTGTCGCGCCATCGCACGCAGGTCGGTCGTGAACGACAGCGTGCCCTTCGGCGGCAGCGGCGCAAAGGTCAAGCGCGACAGCGCGCCCTCGGCGTTGTCGACCGCCCCGCGAATCCAGGCTTGCATTTCAGGATTGAGGTCGGCGGCCACCACGTCGATGCCAAAGTGCAGCGCGCGCGCGGCCCAGCCGCCGCCGATCACTCCGGTGCCCAGCAGACCCAGCGTCTTCACCTGTCGCATAACCACCATCCTCGAAAATAACGCCCCGCACCTGCGGCAGGGCCACGGGGCTGCGGTTAGCTTTTATAATGTCATCATAATAATATAACAAGCGGGTAGCAGCATGGCAGTGGGGCGCGCGCCGGACCGCCGCTGAGGGGCTCGATGGTCAACGGCAGGTTCATCGAAAGGCGCTCGATCGACTACGTGCCGCTCGCCGAACGGCACGGCAAGGTCTGGCATCTGTGGCCGGTGTGGTTCTCGGGCGATGCCCATCTGGCCACGCTGGCGGTGGGCGTGCTTGGTGTCACGCTCGGCGGCAACCTGCTGTGGACGGCCGTTGCGGTGGTGTTGGGCTGCGCCCTCGGTACGTTCTTCATGGCGTTTCACTCCACGCAGGGGCCGCAGCTCGGATTGCCGCAGATGATCCAGTCTCGGCCGCAGTTCGGCTATACCGGCGCGCTGCTGGTGTGGGCCGTGGCCCTGGTCGCCTACATCGGCTACAACGCCTTCAATCAGGTGCTCGCCGCGCAGGCCCTGCACCAGCTGTCGCCGTCGATCCCGCCGGCCTCACCGCTTGCCATCGTCGCGCTTGCAATCGCGGCCTTAGGGCTAGCCGCCGTCGGCTACGACACGATCCACCTGGCGCAACGCGGATTCGCCTATCTGATGATCGCCATCCTGTCCGTGTTCTCGATCGGCGCCGCCTTCCTGCTGAAATTTCCCGCGGCGCAGTGGGACCCGTCCGGCTTTCGAGCCGTACCTTTCATCGCGCAATTGTTTGCCGCGGCGTCCTACCAGTTGAGCTGGTCGATCTACGTGTCGGACTACTCGCGCTACCTGCCGCGCGATGTCAGCGTTCGCTCCTCGTTCTGGTGGACCTATCTGGGCTCGTTTATCGGCAGCGCCTGGATGATGCTCGTCGGCACCGTCGCTGCCGCGAGCAATCCGAGCCTCGACGTGGCCGCAGCGATGGAGCGCGCCGCCGATACCATTGCGCCCGGACTCGGGGCGGTATTGCTGCTCGGCGCCCTGCTCGGCCTGGTCACGATATCGGCGCTGAACTTCTACGGCGCGTCACTGACACTGCTGAGCGTCGCCGACACCTTCAGGCCGGTCAGATCCGGGCTCGGCAAGCGCATGGCCAGTCTGCTCGCGGCCGCGGTTCTGGCCACCGCGATCGCCTTGCGCTCCGCTAGCGATTTCGTCACCCGCTTCGGCGATCTGCTCGCGATCCTGCTGTATCTGTTCACGCCGTGGACCGCGATCAATCTGGTGGACTTCTTTCTGGTGCGCCGGGGGCACTACTCGATCCGCGAGATCTTCAACGCCGATGGCATGTACGGACGCTGGAACTGGCGCGGTCTGCTCGCCTATGGATTGGGCTTCGCCGTCATGATCCCGTTTTTCAGCACCGGCATCTACACCGGGCCAGTCGCGCGCGCGCTTGGCGGAGCGGACCTCGCCATGCTGGTCGGCTTACCGGTCGCGGCCATCGCCTATTACCTCGCCTGTCGAAGCATGGATATCGATCAGGACCGAGCGCAAGCCGCGGCGGCCGATATTGGCCTTGAGCCGCAGGACGACCCGCTGCGCTGACGAGGACTTGCGGCCCTGAAAGCGCCAACTCTGAACGGGCGTTCAATGATTTGGAACGCCGCGGCTACATCAAGCCAAATTCAGATCCGTGCTCTATATTGTTGTTTTCTAAAACACAACAACCTTCAGTTCGTGTATTTCTTGCATCGCCGGATTCCTTCATGGATTATAGTTGCGTCGGCGGGGTCAATAATATTGAGCGGCTATTCAATGCCCCAATCGGCGGGATCGCCGGAACCAGATATGGCGCAGCACGGCGTGCGCACGCCGCTGCGTGTCGGCGTGATCCTGGCGGATCATTTCACACTGTCCGCTTTCGCGGTGTTCATCGATCACCTGCGCCTGGCCGCAGATGAAGGCGATCGCAGCCGGCCGATGCACGTTCAATGGTGGATCATGGCCAGCCGGCGCGAATCGGTGCTCGCCAGCTGTGGCGTAATGATCGAGCCGACCAGCGAATTCCTCGCCCCGGAGGCGCTCGATTACCTGGTCGTGATCGGCGGCATTCTGCATGCGGGCCCGCAGATCGATGAGGCCACGACGCGCTATCTGCGCGAGGTCGCCGCGGCCCGCGTGCCGCTGATCGGGGTCTGCACCGGCAGCTTCGTCCTGTGCCGGGCCGGCCTGATGAGAGGGCGGCGTACCTGCGTGAGCTGGTACCACTATCAGGATTTCCTCGAGGTGTTCCCCGATCACGAAGTGGTCGCCGACCGGCTGTTCCTCGCCGACGGGCCGCGTATCACCTGCGCGGGCGGCGCCGGCGCGGCCGCGCTCGCCACGTATCTGATCGAGCGACACCTCGGTCGCGCGGTGGCCCAGAAGGCCAGCCAGGTGCTGTTGTTCGACCGCCCCCGATCCGGCAGCGAAGCGCAGCCGCATCCGCCGCTGCCGGAGACGGTGCGCGAACCCCGCGTGCGCCGGGCGTTGCTGCTCATGGAGCAGAATCTGACGCGTCCGGTGGCGATCGCCACCATTGCCCAGGAGCTGGGCGTGTCGGTACGACAGCTCGAGCGGCTGTGCCGCGAGCAGGTAGGCGTCGCTCCCGCCTCGCTCTATCGTCAGCTGCGCATGCGCTACGCCCACTGGCTGATCGAGAACACCGACCGTTCGGTGACTGAAATCGCGATCGAGGCCGGATTTGCCGATTGCGCTCATTTCTCACGCCAGTTCAAGGACGCCTATGGTCTGTCGCCCTCCACGCGCCGGCTGCAGCCGGCGCGCGCGATGTTGGGCGAGGCCGCTGGCGCGCGCGTGTTCGATTGACCGGGCCCAGGCGACCCGGTGCACGCCTGGCGCCATCCGATCGCAGGCGCTCAGTCACGAATCCGATGACGCCTCCGTTCAATCGTGCGCCTGCAACGTTGTATCTAATGCTCTGGGAGCAACGATTACGACCAGGGAGCCGCGGACGCGCAGCCAGGTGGTGCCGCTGTCGATGCCACGTGCGCTCGCCGGCGCATCCGTGGTGCAGATCAAGTTCTAGGGGGATCAAGCAATGAACTCGAAGATCTCATATGCGATAGCGGCCATCTTGGGAGGCGCGTCCTACGGAGCCTGCGCTGCCGAGCCGGCGACCGAAAGTACCGAAGCGGGTACGGACATGCTCGCCGAGATCACAGTCACCGCGCAGCGCCGCACGCAGAACATGCAAGACGTGCCGATCTCGATGCAGGCCTTAACCGAACAAACGCTGCAGCAACTCAATGTCACGACGTTCGACGACTACATCAAGGAGCTGCCGAACGTTACGGCGGCGAGCAACGGGCCGGGCCAGAACGAGGTTTTCATGCGCGGCCTCAGCGCCGGTTCGCAGCCCAGCCAAGGCAGCGCTTCGACGGGCTTGTGGCCGAACGTCGCCATCTACCTGGATAATCAATCCGGGCAGCTGCCGAATCGCAACCTCGACATCTATGCCGCCGATCTAAATCGCATCGAGGTTCTGGAGGGCCCGCAGGGAACGCTGTTCGGTGCCGGCGCCGAGGCCGGCGTGATCCGCTACATCACCAACGAACCGAAGCTCGACGTGACGGAGGGGAGCGTCAAAGGCGGCTACGGATGGACCGCTCACGGTGATCCGAATACCAACGTGACGGCGGTGTTGAACCTGCCGCTGATCGCCGACACCATGGCCGTGCGCGGGGTGGTCTACTACGACAAGCGTGGCGGCTACATCAACAACGTGCCCGCGACGTTCACACGCAAGGACACCGATATCGGCATCCCCTATGCCAACTATCCCGCCGTCAACGGGCAGTGCCCGGACGGGCAACCGAACAACGGTTATTGCGTGCCCCCCGGAAGCCCGACCCTCAGCAACGCTGCCCTGGTTGCCAATGGCATCAACCCGGTGACCTACGAGGGTGGGCGCGTCGAGGCGCTGTACAAGTTCAACGATGACTGGAACGTGCTGATCAGCCAGTCAGTCCAGGATATGGACTCGCGCGGCGTCTTCTATCAGCAGCCCAATGCCTCCGATGGCGCGCCGCTGCAGCCCCTCGAGGTCACGCTGTTCAACCCCTCGTATGACAAGGACAGATTCGAGAGCACGGCGTGGACGGCGAATGGCAGATTCGGCGCTCTGAAAGCCGTCTATACCGGTGGCTACCTGGTACGCAACGTCGAGCAGGTCAGCGACTACACCAATTACGCGCGCGGCGTGTATGCCGATTACTATCAGTGCTATGGTCCGGGAAGCTACACCCCGACCCTCACGTCAAAATGCTTCTCACCGAGCGCCATCTGGCACTCGGTAGAACGCAACACGCATCAGCAGCACGAGTTTCGCCTGAGCACGCCGGACGAGTGGCGCTTGCGCGCCATCGGCGGCGTGTTTTGGGAGAACAATACCCTGTACGACCAGACCGGCTGGGGTTACAAGACCGTCCCTTCGTGCACGGCCACCCCGCCGCCGGCTGGGGCCGGATGTTTCTCGGACGTCGGCACGTTCCCCGGCTCGACCGTCGTGAATCCCGGTGTTCAACCCGCCCCCACGTCGTTCTATCAGGACACGGTGCGCACCACCAAGCAGACTGCTTTCTTCGCCTCGGCAGACTTCGACCTGATTCCGAAGGTCTTGACGATCACGGCGGGCACGCGCCATTACCGCTTCGACACCAGTTCGGAAGGCAGCGTCTTGGGCAGTTTTTACTGCTTCGATACCGGGGTCATTCCCGGTGGGTGCCACGTCACCAGCCCGATACCCGCCAGTTACAACCTCAACGCGGCGAATCTCAGGGACACCGAGTCCGGTTTCAAGAGCCGCGCGAATCTGACCTGGCACATCACGCCGGATGTCATGGTCTATTACACGTTCTCGCAGGGCTTTCGTCCGGGCGGCTTCAACCAGAACGGCGGTGCGCCGCATGCCTTCGTTCCAACCGCACCCGGAGGGCCGCTGCAGCCGCAGTACCTGATCCCCAAGTCGTACACCTCCGACAAACTGACGAACAACGAAATCGGCTGGAAGACGGAATTTTTCAACCATCGCCTGCAGTGGAACGGGGCGGTGTACCAGGAGAACTGGGACGACGTTCAGGTCGCCTTCTTCGACCCCGGGGTGGTCGGCAACATTTTCTTCAACACCAACGGTCAGAACTTCCTGATCAGGGGCGTTGAAACCTCATTGGTGGCCCGGGTCACCACCGGGCTGACGCTGCAGGGTGCGGCATCCTGGAACCAGAGCCGGCAGACGAATTCGCCGGTGCTGACCAACAACAATCCGGCAAGCCCGAATTTCGGCAAGCCGATTACGTTCGCCTGCCGAGACTGGGGTCCCGCCATCGGCACCTACGGTGGCTGTGCTGCAGTCGTCAACCCCTTCGGCCCGATTGGCTCCCCGAGCGCCGATGCGCCGCCGATCCAGTTCAGCTTGCGCGCCCGCTACGAGTGGACCATCGCCGGATTCACCCCTTTCGTTCAATTCAGCGCCACCCATCAGGGCATCTCGTTCACGCAGGCGGGTGCGAATCCTCTGCAGGGACCCGGAGCCATCAGCACCGGCCGGTTGCGGTTCGAGAACCCCGCTTACTCAACCTACGACGCGTCAGTCGGCGTCGCCAAGGGTCCCTGGTACGTGACCGTGTTCGGTGAGAACCTCGCCAACTCGAACGCTAGCGTATTCGTGAGCACCGATCAGTTCATCGTCGCGCAGACGCCGCTGCGGCCGCGGGTCCTGGGAGTTACGGTTGGCTACAATTTTTAAGCACTGAGTTTCCGCCGGCCTGAGCATTACGCGCCGCCGTGCGCGGCGCAAAACGGCACGCGAGCCCGGTATGTTCGGGTGCATGATACCCCCGTGCCCATCTCTTTCGATCTATGAACCAACCCTCGGCCGTGGATCTCGAGGTCCAGCGTATGGGCGAGCTCATGCAGGAGCACCGCTTCGCCGACGTCCTGCGGGCGGCGGATGCCCTGGTCCTCACGGTCCCTGAGAATCGTGACGTTCTGTATCTGCGCGCGGTGGCGCAACGCAGGCTCGGCGATATTCCTGCGGCGCTTGCCACGCTCGCCGCACTCGAGCGAATGCATCCGCGCTTCAGCCGCCTCTACCAGGAGCGCGGCCATTGCTTCGTCGCCCTGCGGCAGGCACCGGCCGCTATCGAGGCCTTTGTGCGCGGCGTGCACATCAATCCCGCCTTGCCGGCCAGCTGGAGCATGCTCGAGGGTCTGTACCGCATGATCGGGCAGACTGATAACGCTACGGCGGCCGCCGCGCACGTCGCGAAACTCAAGACACTGCCTCCGGAGGTGGTGACGGCCACTGCGCTGTTCACCGACGGCGAACTGGCGCAGGCCGAGCCGCTGATCCGCGCTTTTCTGCTCAAGCATGGTCACCACGTCGAGGCCATGCGTCTCCTGGCGCGCATCGGCATCGAGCACGACGTTCTCCATGACGCCCAACTCCTACTGGAAGGGGTCCTCGACCTGGCGCCCGAATATCACGCGGCCCGATTCGACTACGCGCAGGTGCTGAGCAAGCGCCACATGCACCAAAGGGCGCGGGAGCAAGCTGAAAAGCTGCTCGAAGCTGACCCCGCCGACCGCAACTACCGCACGCTCTATGCGATGACACACGTGGGTCTCGGCCTGCATGACCGCGCCATCGAGCTCTACCGGGAACTATTGCCGGGGGCGCAGCAGCCGGCTGAGCTGCATCTGTCGATCGCTCACGCGCTCAAGACGCTTGGGCATCGCGCGGAAGCCATCGCCGAGTACCGCGTGGCGGCGGCGATCGGCGGCGGCTATGGCGACGCCTATTGGAGTCTGGCGAATCTTAAGACATACCGCTTCGAGGAGGAGGAGTTACGGCAGATGCGTGCCGCGGAAGCGGCAGCCTCCACGTCCGTGGTGGATCGCTACCATCTGTGTTTTGCGCTCGGCAAGGCGCTCGAAGACCGCCAGCAATATGAAGGTTCCTTTGAGTACTACGCCCGCGGCAACGCGCTCAAGCGCTCCTCCAGCCGCTACCGGCCGGAAATCTTCGAACTCAACACTCGCCTGCAGATCGAGGTCTGTACGCCTGCCTTGTTCGCTCGCAACAAGGATGGCGGCGCAGGCGCCGCGGACCCCATATTCATCGTCGGGCTACCACGCTCTGGCTCGACACTGCTCGAGCAGATTCTCGCATCACACTCCGCGGTCGAAGGCACCCAGGAACTCGCCGATATCCCGCGCATCGTGATGGACTTGCAGGGCCGTGACGTGGAGCGCGGTGATCCGCGCTATCCGGCCGTACTGGCGCAGATGCGTGCCGAGGATTATCGCCACCTCGGCGAGAAGTATCTGAGCGATACACGTGTCTACCGAAGCGGCAAAGCGCGCTTCATCGATAAGATGCCGAACAACTTCCGGCACGTGGGACTCATCCACCTGATCTTACCCAACGCGAAGATCATCGACGGGCGGCGCGAGCCGATGGCCTGTTGTTTCGGCAACTTCAAGCAGCTGTTTGCTCACGGCCAGGAATTTACCTACAGCATCGATGACATCGCGCGCTACTACCGCACCTACCTCGAGCTCATGCGACATTGGGATGCCGTCCTGCCTGGGCGCGTGCTGCGCGTGCAGCACGAAGACGTGGTGAATGACCTGGAAGGCAATGTGCGTCGACTGCTCGATTATTGTGAGCTGGAGTTCGAACCGGCTTGCGTCGAGTTCCACAAGACCGAACGCAGCGTGCGTACGGCCAGTTCCGAGCAAGTCCGCCAGCCAATCTATCGCGAGGGTCTGGACCAATGGCGTCACTACGAACCCTGGTTAGGACGCTTGCGCGAGGCTCTCGGCGATGCGCTCACGCGCTACCGCGACTAGACCCCAGCGAAACGGCCTGCGCTCTGTGCCTTGTGGCGGAGACCTCGCATCGGTTAACCGTAGCGCCACTCGTTCTGAGGGCTGTCTGCCGGACATCGCCCCTCACTAGCGCTGCGCCGTCTCCCATCCTGCAGCCACGTAGGACGACACATCGGCCGCGGGCAGCAACGGCTTGCCTAGAATGTGATCGGCGGCTTTCTCGGCCAGCATGATCGTCGGCGCATTCAGGTTGCCGTTGGTGATCGAGGGCATGATCGAGGAGTCGACCACTCGGAGTGCCTCGACGCCGATGACCCGGGTTTGTGGATCGACCACCGCCATTGGATCATCGGCGCTGCCCATCTGGCACGAGCAGGAGGGATGATACGCACTCTCCACATGCTGGCGGATGAAGTCATCGATCTGCGCATCGGTCTGCACGTCGGCGCCGGGTTGAATCTCCCGTCCCCGATAGGGATCGAATGCGCTTTGCGCAAAGATCTCGCGCGTCAGGCGCACGCAGGCGCGCATCTGCACCCAGTCGTCCGGATCGGACATGTAATTAAAAAACACTTTGGGCTTGTCGAGCGGATCGGCCGACGCCAGACGTACCCAGCCACGGCTGTTGGAACGCATCGGTCCCACGTGCGCCTGGAACCCGTGCTCTCGTGCCAGCGATGAGCCGTCATAGCTCACCGCCATCGGCAGGAAATGATACTGGATGTCGGGATAGCGCTCGCTCGCGCGGCTGCGGATGAATCCGCCGGTTTCGAAATGATTGGTCGCACCCAGACCATCCTTCCTGAGGATCCAGCGCAAGCCGATGAGCGCCTTGCGATACGGCGTCATCTGCGAATACAGAGTGATCGGTTGCTTGCAGGCCACCTGAAAGTAGAATTCCAGATGGTCCTGCAGATTCTCGCCCACGCCAGGCAACTCATGGACTATGTCGATACCGTGACTGGACAATTCCTGCCCCGGCCCGATGCCTGAGAGCTTGAGCAACTGCGGCGAGTTCACCGGGCCACCGCTAACGATCACCTCGCGTCGCGCCCGCACCAGGTGCTCGAAGTCTCCGCGGCGATAGCGCACGCCGATCGCTCGCCGGCCGTCGAATGCAATTCGGGTTGCCAGTGCGTGCGTGCGCACCGCGAGATTGCGCCGGCGCATCGCCGGGCGCAGGTAGGCATTGGCGGCGCTGCAGCGACGGCCACCGCCCACGGTCATATCCAGGCGGCCGAAGCCCTCCTGCTGAAAGCCGTTGATGTCGGCAGTCAGCGGATAGCCCGCCTGGCGTCCGGCCTGCAGCCAGGCCTGATGCAGCGGATTGGTCAACAGGCCATAGCGCGTCCGCAGCTTGCCGTCAGCACCGCGATACTCATCGCCACCGCCCGCGCGCTGCTCCGAGCGGCGAAAATACGGCAGCAGCTGCCGGTAGCCCCAACCGGCGGCGCCTCGCGATTCCCAATGCTCGTAGTCCAGAGCATTGCCGCGCACGTAAACCAGGCCATTGACCGAGGATGAGCCGCCGAGCACCTTGCCGCGGGGTGTGCGCAACCGACGCCCCCCAAGATGCGGCTCCGGCTCGGTCTGATAGCGCCAGTCGTACTTCGGCATGTTCATCGGGATCGACAGCGCCGTCGGCATCTGGATGTATATCGATCGATCCGAGCCGCCGTATTCGAGCAGCAATACGCTGTGCTCGCCGTCCTCGCTGAGACGGTCCGCCAGCACACAACCTGCCGATCCCGCACCCACAATCACATAATCAAATATCTCCTCCACTAGCCGATACTCTCGTCAGTACGGCGCTTCGACATCGCCCATGGCGACGTAGACGCTCTTGAGTTGCGAGTAATGCTCGATGGCGGCGCGACCGTTCTCGCGCCCGAGGCCGGAGAGTTTCGTGCCGCCGAATGGCAGCTCGACCGGTGTCACGTTGTAGTGATTGATCCAGCAGGTGCCGGCCTGCAGCCGCGCGATCACGCGGTGCGCGCGCGTGAGATCGTTGGTGAACACTCCAGCCGCCAATCCGAAGTCGGTGTCGTTGGCGCGCGCGATCACCTCCTCCTCGTCATTGAACTCCAGTACCGACATCACGGGACCGAAGATCTCATCGCGCGCGATTGCCATGTCGTCGCGGCAGTCGTCGAATACCGTGGGCGCGACGAAAAAGCCGTTGGCCAGATCGCCGGTCGTAACGCGATAACCCCCGACCAGCACCCGCGCGCCCTCGGCTCTACCGCGGGCGATGTACGCCAGCACCTTTTCCATATGGGCTTCCGAGATCAGCGCACCCACCTGCGTCCTCGGATCCATCGGATCGCCGACTCGCATCGCGGCGGCGCGCACCTTGAGGCGCTCGAGGAATGCGGCCTTGATGCGGCGATGAACGAACACGCGCGTGCCGTTCGAGCAGACTTCCCCGGCCGAGTAGAAATTGGCGAGCAGCGCACCGGCTACTGCATTGTCTATCCTGGCGTCGTCGAATACGATCAACGGCGATTTGCCGCCGAGCTCGAGCGTCACATGTTTGAGCGACGCGGCCGCATCGGCCATCACCGCCTTGCCGGTGCCGACCTCGCCGGTCAGTGACACTTTGCGGATCTGCGGGTGGCGGGTCAGCAGCCGTCCGGTATCGGCCTCGCCCTGCACGACCTGGAACACGCCGTCCGGCAGCCCGGCCTGCGCCAACACCTCGTGCAGTTGAATCGCCGTAAGTGGCGTGAGCTCCGCCGGCTTGAACAGCATCGCGTTGCCGCAGGCCAGCGCCGGCGCGGCTTTCCAACAGGCAATCTGCAATGGATAGTTCCAGGCGCCGATGCCGGCCACGACGCCGAGCGGCTCGCGCCGCGTGTAGCCAAAAGCCTGCGGACCCAGATCCAGATGCTCGCCCGACAGGCTCGCCGCGAGGCCGGCGAAATATTCGAAACAATCCGCGCCGGACGCAACATCCACGGCGCTGGTCTCCTGAATGGGCTTGCCGGTATCGCGAGTCTCCAGTGCGGCGAGCTCGGCGTTGCGGGCACGCAGAATATCGGCGGCCTGGCGCAACACACGTGCGCGGGCAGCGCCGCTCATCGCCGCCCAATGTCTTTGCGCGCCCAAGGCCCGCGCAACCGCGGCGTCGACCTCCGCCGGGCCGTCAATCTTGAGCTCGGCCAGCACCGCGCCGGTGGCCGGATTGATGCTCGTGAAGGTCGCGGCGGTGCCACGAGCGCGCGGCGGCGAGGCGGAATCGGCGCTCAGAAGGCGTGACGGCGCCGAGCCTGCGGACGCTGCAGAGCTCGCGGCCGACGCGTACTCCCTGAGCCGGCCATCGACGAACGCGGTCAGCAGCGCCCGGGCACTTTCGCTGTCGGCTTCCTGCCAGTTCGATAGCGCCGCGCGCAACCACACGCCGTCGATCATCGCCGCTATCATGGCGGCAAGGCTGCGCGCTTCATGCTCAGGCACCAGCTGCTTCAACGCATGACGAAGATTGGAGAGGGTGCGGCCCTGATAGACCGTCTGAATACGTTTCAAGCTATCGGCATGCAGCACCTGGCCCCAGAAGGCGAGCCACGCGGTGCCGGTGCGCCGGTCGAATTCCTCCGGCGCCAAGTTGGCGTCGATCACCGCCTGGATGCGGCCGCGCGCCGTGTGCGCCAGAGCGAATCGCGCCCGCACGCGCTGGCCCACGCGTCGAGCCAGGGTGCGGAACGTCGCGGCCAGCAGGCCGTCCTTGTCGCCGAAATAATGCGCGACCAGGCCTGGCGAGACATCGGCCCGACTGGCAATCTGCGCCAGGGTGCTGCCGACATAGCCGACCTGGGCCAGGCTGTCGATGGTGACCTCGATCAGCTGTCGCCGCCGGCTCTCCTCGAGTTCGTCTCGGGGCAGCACGGCGGGCGTTGATTGTCTGTTCAATTCAATGCTCCAAGGAGCCGCACCTGGAGGCCGATTGCGGGTGAGGCGGACACAGCGGGCTTGGGCGGATACCCCATGATTCTTCAGGCACTTGCTTGAGCTCGTATAGGCTTGACAGGGGCTTCATTAAACCGCTATTCAAAGCATGGCGGAGATCATCTAGTCGAGGCCAGCCGAAGGTCAAGTCCATCTTGCAACCAGATCGAATGGAGCGCGTATGGCGGCTGCCAAATCGACCGGGGCCAGCGGCATAGCGGCCGGGCGTATAGCACCGGCCGCCAATAGCGCGGTGTTCTTCCGCTGCGCGCTGTTCTTGGGCTGTGCGCTGCTGGGCGGCGCACTGCCGGACCGCGCCGTGGCCGTGACCGCGGCCACGGCCACGGCCGCCACCGCCCGCAGCGGACTCGATGGCGATTCCTGCCAAACGGTGCGGCTAGCCGATATCGGCTGGACCGACGTGACGGCGACCACCGCTCTATTCAGCGTGCTGCTGCGCGATCTGGGGTACCGACCCGAAGTGACGGTGTTGTCGGTACCCGTCACGTACGCGTCGATGAAGAACAAGGACATCGACGTGTTTCTCGGCAACTGGATGCCGTCGCAGGAAGGCGATCGCAAGGCCTATGTCGCCGACGGTTCCGTGGACGTGCTCGGCGCCAATCTGACCGGTGCCAAGTACACGCTGGCCGTCCCCGCCTATGCCTACGAGGCGGGCCTGCAATCATTCGCCGACATCCAGCGCTTCGCCACGCCGCTCAAGGCCTCGATCTTTGGCATCGAGCCGGGCAATGACGGCAATCGGCTGATCCTTTCGATGCTCAAACAGAACCTGTTCGGCCTGGGCGATTTCAAGCTGATCGAATCCAGCGAGCAGGGCATGCTGGCCGAAGTCGAGCGCGCGTATCGCGAGCGAGCGCCGATAGTGTTCCTCGCCTGGGACCCGCACCCGATGAACATGCGCTTCGATCTGAGATATCTGTCGGGCGGAGACAGCGTGTTTGGAGCGAACTACGGCGGCGCCTCGGTCTACACCAACACCCGCGCCGGCTATGCCCTGCAATGTCCCAACATCGGCCGGCTGCTGATGAATCTGCGATTTACGCTCATGGGCGAGAACCAGATGATGGCATCGATTCTGGATCAGCATCAGCCTCCGGAAGTGGCGGCCGCAGCGTGGCTCAAGGCCAATCCGGCTGCGGTGGGCACCTGGCTCGATGGCGTCTACACGCTCGACGGGCGGCCGGCGCTCGATGCGCTGCGCGGCGAGCGCAAGGCCGACGGTGCCTGGAGCTTCGAGCATTGGGTCAGCGAACACAAGATCCCGGTCGGCGACACCGTTGCGGTGATGATCGATTACGTCAAGAGCCATGGCAGATGGGTGTTTGACGGCATCTCGACGCTGATTCGCGGCGGCGTCGACGGCCTGACCGCGCTGTTGCGGGCGGTCCCCTCGCCGCTGCTGATCCTTGGCGTCGCGGCACTGAGCTGGGTGCTGCGGCGCTCGCTGCCCTTGGCCGCGTTTGTCACGGTGGCACTGCTGTTCATCATGAACCAAGGCTACTGGCTGCCGACGCTGGAGACCCTGTCGCTGGTCATCGTCGCGGCGCTGGTGTCCACGGCGATCGGCGTACCGCTGGGCATCGCGGCGGCGCATCGGCCGCGCTTGTTTGCCGCGATGCGCCCGGTGCTGGATCTGATGCAGACCTTACCGACTTTTGTTTATTTGATTCCAACCCTGGTGCTGTTTGGCCTCGGTGTCGTGCCCGGACTGATTTCCACGGTGATCTTCGCGCTGCCCGCGCCGATTCGCCTGACGCAGCTCGGGATCAGCTCGGTGCCCGAATCGCTGCTGGAAGCGGGCCAGGCGTTCGGGGCCACGCGCCTGCAAATGCTGTGGAAAATCGAGCTGCCGAGCGCGGCACCCACGATCGTTGCCGGCGTCACCCAATGCATCATGCTGAGCCTGTCCATGGTGGTCATCGCGGCTCTGGTGGGTGCCGGCGGCCTGGGCGTTCCGGTCGTACGCGCCCTGAACACGGTGCAGGTCGGCATGGGGTTCGAGGCCGGCTTTGTGATCGTGCTGCTGGCGATCATTCTCGACCGGATCAGCCGCCCCGGGGCTAGGTCGAACAAGTCATGAACGCGGCTGTGGAATTCCGCCAGGTGGACATTCTGTTCGCCGCCAGGGGCAAGCGGCGCGGCGGCGGCGCCATGCAACAGGCGCTCGCGGCCCTCGACGCCGGCGCCACGCGCGCTGAAGTCTCCGAGCGCACCGGCGTCATCATCGGCGTTGCCAATGCCAGCCTGAGCGTCGAGCGCGGCCAGATCTGCGTGCTGATGGGGCTCTCCGGCTCGGGCAAGTCCACGCTGTTGCGTGCGGCCAATGGCATCACGCCGGTCACGCGCGGCCAGGTGCTGGTCAACGACGGCGGTGCCGTGATCGATATCGCGCGTTGCGACGCCGCCGCCTTGCGACGTATTCGACGCCTGCGCATCGCGATGGTATTTCAGCAGTTCGCGCTGCTGCCGTGGCGCACGGTGCGTGAGAACGTCGGCTTCGGCCTCGAGCTGCGCGGCGAGCCGGCCGATAATCGCTGCCGGATCATCGACGAGCAGCTCGAGCTAGTGGGATTGACGGCCTGGGGCGGGCGCTATTGCCACGAACTGTCGGGAGGCATGCAGCAGCGCGTCGGCCTGGCGCGCGCGTTGGCGACCGATGCCGACATCCTGCTGATGGATGAGCCCTTCTCGGCGCTCGATCCGCTGATCCGCCGCAAGCTTCAGGATGAGCTGCTGGCATTGCAGGCGCGCGTGCAGCGAACGATTCTGTTCGTCAGTCACGACCTCGATGAGGCCTTGAAGCTCGGCGATCAGATCTCGATCCTCGAAAGCGGCCGCATCGTACAGACCGGCACAGCGCAGGACATTGTGCAACGCCCCGCCGACGATTACGTCGCCGAATTCGTACGGCATATCAACTCGCGCGCGGTCCTGAAAGGAAGCACGGCGGCGCCACCTTAGAACCGCCAGCGGCAGCCGGCCTGACGGCGATTGCACACCCGCGCGCCTGTCGCGTTCATTCAAGTGGGTCGGCGATCGTATGCTCGTCGGATGCCATCCGGGGGCGGCATCATGCCGCTGCCCGAGCCGCCCCACCGCTGCAGGAATGACGATGCAACGCTACTCCGCTCTGTCACTTCTAGGGCGTGCGCTCGGCGGCCATCGCGGCTGGACTTCGCAATGGCGCCGGGCTGCTCCCAAAGCCGCCTACGACGCGGTCATCGTCGGCGGCGGCGGACACGGCCTGGGCGCCGCATATCATCTCGCCGGCGAACACCGGCTGACCAATGTCGCGGTGCTGGAGAAAGGCTGGATCGGCGGCGGCAACACCGGCCGCAACACCACCATCATCCGCTCCAATTACCTGTTTGATGAGAGTGCGGCGCTCTACGATCATTCGCTGAAGCTATGGGAACAGCTGTCGCAAGCGCTCAACTACAATGTGATGTTCTCGCCGCGCGGCGTCATGATGCTGGCGCACACCGTGCACGACGTGCAGGTGATCAAGCGCCACGTGCATGCCAACCGCGCCAATGGCGTGGACAACCAGTGGCTGAGCGCGCAGCAGGCCAAGGACTTCTGTCCGCCGCTGAATATAGGCGACATTCGCTACCCGGTTCTGGGCGCCGCGCTACAGCGTCGCGGCGGCACCGCCCGTCACGATGCCGTGGCCTGGGGTTATGCCCGGGCGGCCGATGCGCTCGGCGTCGACATCATCGAGAACTGTGAAGTCAGCGGCATCCGCCGCAACGGGCACGGCGCGGTCGAAGCGGTGGAGACTACGCGCGGGGTGATCCGCACGCCCAAAATCGGCGTGGCGGCGGCCGGGCACACCAGCGTCATCATGAAAATGGCGGGGATTCGGCTGCCGCTCGAGAGCTACCCGCTGCAGGCGCTGGTGTCCGAACCGGTCAAACCGGTGCTTCCCTGCGTGGTCATGTCGAACACGGTGCACGCATACATCAGCCAGTCTGACAAAGGCGAACTGGTCATCGGTGCCGGCACGGACGCCTACACCTCTTACACGCAGCGCGGCGGACTGCACATCAGTGCCCACGCGCTCCAGGCCGTCTGCGAGCTGTTTCCGATGTTTCGCCGACTACGCATGTTGCGCAACTGGGGCGGCATCGTCGACGTAACACCGGACCGCTCACCGATCATTGCCAAGACAGCGGTGCCGGGCTTGTACGTCAACTGCGGCTGGGGCACCGGCGGTTTCAAGGCCACGCCGGGCTCGGCGCACGTATTTGCCTGGACCATCGCCCGCGACCAGCCGCATCCGATCAATGCTCCATTTACCATCGAGCGCTTCCGCGACGGCCATCTGATCGACGAAGCGGCCGCGGCCGCGGTCGCGCACTGAGAAAGCCGATGCTGCTGATTGCATGTCCGTATTGCGGAACGCGCCCGGAGCTCGAATTCGTCTACGGAGGCCAGGCGCATCTGGCGCGCCCGAAGGATCCGGCGGCGATCGACGCGCAGGACTGGGCGGACTTCCTGTACGTGCGCGACAACACGCGAGGCGCGCACGCCGAGCGCTGGCGACATACGCACGGCTGCGGGCGCTTCTTCAATGCGCTGCGCGACACGACCACCGATCACTTCATCGCGACCTACCGGGTCGGTGAGCCGCCGCCGGTGTTCACCGGCGGGCCCAAGGCGGCGCCGTGACCGGCAGTTTTAGGGCAGCCACCGGCGGGCACATCGATCGGTCGCGCGCGCTGCGCTTCAGCTTCGACGGCCGTAGCTTTGCGGGCTTGCAGGGCGATTCGCTCGCCTCGGCGCTGCTCGCTCACGGCGTGCACCTGTTTGGGCGCTCATTTAAATACCATCGTCCGCGCGGCATCCTGGCCGCTGGCGCCGAGGAGCCGAACGCGCTGGTGACCGTGCGCCGCGACGATGCGCGCTGCACGCCCAATCTTCGCGCGACCCAGGTCGAGCTCTACGAAGGTCTCGAGGCACACAGCCAGAACCGCTGGCCGAGCCTCGCGTTCGATGTCGGTGCGGTCAACGACCTGCTGTCGCCGTTGTTTCCAGCGGGCTTCTACTACAAGACCTTCATGTGGCCGCGCAGTGCCTGGAAAGCGCTTTACGAACCCTACATCCGCGCCGCGGCCGGACTCGGCCGGGCGCCCGCGCACGCCGATCCGGACCGCTATTCCAATCGCTACGCGCATTGCGATGTCCTGGTCGTCGGTGCCGGCCCGAGCGGACTGGCCGCCGCGCTCGCCGCTGCGGGCAGCGGTGCACGCGTGATCCTGTGTGACGAGCAGGCGCGGTTCGGCGGCTCCCTGCTCGCGGAATCGGCTGACGCACACGGCCCGGCCATCCAGGGTGAGGCCGCCGCCGCGTGGCTCGCGCGCAGTATCGAATCGCTGCGCCGCAATCGGCGTGTCACGCTGCTGCCGCGCACGACCGCTTTCGGCTATTTCCCGCACAACATGATCGCTCTCAACCAGCGCCTGACCGACCACCTGGCGAACCCGCAAGCCTCGCTGCCGCGCGAACGCTGCTGGCAGGTCCGGGCACAACAGGTAGTGCTCGCCACCGGCGCCATCGAGCGTCCACTGGTGTTTCCGGGCAATGATCGGCCGGGCATCATGCTCGCAGCAGCGGCACGCAGCTTCCTCAATCGTTACGCGGTGATCCCCGGCACACGAGCAGTGATGATCACCGCCTGCGACGAGGCCTACCGGGCGGCGATCGAGCTGCACCAGGCCGGCGTTGCCATCGCCATGATCGGCGATGTGCGGGCCGAGGCTGACGGTGCCTGGCCCGCGGCGGCGCGCCGTGCCGGTCTGCCGGTGCAGACGCAAATCACGGTGCTCGGCACCCGCGGGCGGCTGCGCGTCAAGGCGGTACAGCTGGCGCGTGTGGACGCGGACCGGGGAGTGATCGGCGGCATTCAGACTCACGCCTGTGACCTGGTGCTGATGTCGGGCGGATTCACCCCGAGCGTGCACCTGTACTCGCAGTCGCGCGGCAAGCTGGTCTGGGACGAGACCGTACAGAGTTTCATCCCGGCACAAGCCGCGGAACGTGCGCGCTCGGCCGGTTCATGTCGAGGCGTCTTTTCCCTGGCGGCAGTGCTCGAGGACGGCGCCGGGGCGGGCGCGGCGGCAGCGCGCGATGCAGGCTTCGCCGCCGCCCCTGCCGCGTCGATTCCGGCGCTCGATGCCGCGATGGCCGGCTACGCAGGCGCCCTGCCCCAGCCGCAAGCCGCGGCCGGCAGCAAAGCCTTCGTCGACTGGCAGAATGACGTGACCACGCGGGATCTCGCCCTGGCGACGCGCGAGGGTTTCGTTTCGATCGAGCACATCAAACGCTACACCACCGCAGGCATGGCCACCGATCAGGGCAAGACCTCCAACCTCAATGCGCTCGGATTCGTCTCGCAGCGGCTCGACAAGGCGATCGCCGAAGTCGGACTCACCACGTTTCGCATGCCGTACACGCCCGTGACCTTCGGCAGCTTCGCCGGCTTTGCCCGCGGCGATCTGTTCGAGCCGGTACGAACCACGCCGATCCATGACTGGGCCGCGCGCCATGGCGCGGTGTTCGAGGATGTCGGTCTGTGGAAGCGCGCGCGACATTTTCCCGAAGTCGGCGAAGACATGCACACAGCCGTGGCGCGTGAGTGCCGCGCGGTACGCAGCACCTGCGGTATCTTCGATGCCTCGACCCTCGGCAAGATCGAAGTGGTCGGCCGGGATGCCGTAACCTTCATGAACCGCATCTACGCCAACGCCTGGAACTCTCTGCCGGTCGGCCGCTGCCGCTATGGCGTGCTGCTCAGGGAGGACGGATTCGTGCTCGACGATGGTGTCGTCGCGCGCACCGCCGAGGATCGCTTCCATGTCACCACCACCACCGGCGCCGCCCCGCGTGTGCTCGCGCTGATGGAAGACTACCTGCAGACGGAATGGCCGGAGCTGCGGGTCTGGCTGACCTCCACCACCGAGCAGTGGGCGGTCATCGCACTGCAGGGCCCCAACTCGCGCCGGGTGCTGCAGGGCGTGGCCGAGAATATCGATCTGTCCGCCGAGGCGATGCCGCACATGAGCGTGGCGCAGGGTCGGGTCTGCGGCGTGCCGGCGCTGCTGTTTCGCGTCAGCTTTACCGGCGAGCTCGGTTTCGAGGTGAATGTGCCCTCGGACTACGCTATCGCGGTGTGGGAGGCGATCTATCAGGCCGGCGCGCCGCACGGCATCACGCCCTACGGCACCGAGGCCATGCACGTGCTGCGTGCGGAAAAAGGCTACATCATCGTCGGCCAGGAGACCGACGGCACCGCCACCGCGGACGATGTCGGGCTCGGCTGGGCGGTCGGCAGGAACAAGCCGGATTTTGTCGGCAAGCGCTCGCTGGCACGGCCGGCCATGAGCGCATCCGATCGCAAGCAACTGGTGGGTTTGTTTACGGCCGACCCGCGTATCGTGCTCGAGGAAGGCACGCAGGTCACGCAAGCCCCTGGGCAGCGACTGCCGCTGCGGCCGATCGGACATGTAACGTCGTCCTATCACAGCGCGATCCTCGATCGCTCGATTGCGCTGGCGCTGGTCGCCGGCGGCCGGGCGCGCATGGGCCAGACATTGTCCGCGTCTACCGCGCACGGCGAAGTGCCGGTCCGGGTCACATCGCCCGTGTTCTACGATCCAGACGGGACCCGCCTGAATGGGTGATCTGTGCGCCCCTCGCCGCCCAGCGGTCATGACCGCGAGCTCCGTGCTGCGTGTGTTGCCGCCGGCCGCGCGCCACATTCTGCGCGGCGAGCCGCCGGAGATGGCGGCGGCCGGGGACGCCCTGGGCTTATCGCTGTCCGCGCCAACCTGCCGGGCGTCAGTGCACGGCACACGGGCGGCGCTCTGGCTGGGACCCGATGAGCGTCTGTTGCTCGGGGAGGAAGCCTCCGCGGCCGAAACCGCGAGCCGGCTCGAGCAGGCGCTGCGCACTAGGCCGCATTCTCTGGTCGAGATCAGCCATCGCCAGATGGCGTTTGCCGTCAGTGGTTCGCACGCGGCCACGGTGCTGAACGCCGGCTGTCCACTGGACCTCGACCTGGACGCGTTTCCGGTCGGGATGTGCACGCGGACGGTACTGGCCCGGGCCGAAGTCGTGCTCTGGCGCATTGCCGACGACGGCTTCCATCTCGAGGTCTGGCGTTCGTTCGCCGCCTATGTGTCCGGCGTCATTGCCGAGGCCGCGCGCGAGCTGGCAGTACCGGTGTGAGCCGTGGCGTCCACGGGCCAAGCCACGTAGGCTTAGCCCCATGGATGCCCCGTCGAGCAAGCTGCTCACGCACTTTGGCTTTCTGACCTTGCGCCAGTTTTCGATGATCGCGTTCACCAACGCCATCGAACCGCTGCGTATGGCAAACTACCTGGCCGAAGAGAGCATTTATCGCTGGTCGGTATGCACCTTCGATGGCCAGCCGGTGCCTGCCAGCAATGGGCTCACGGTCGCGCAGACCGAGCGCATCGATGAGACCGCGTTGCCCGATATCCTATTTGTCTGCGGCGGAGTCGACGTCCAGCATGTGGTGGACGATGCGTTGATTCACTCGCTGCGCCGCCTGGCGCGCAAGCGCATCGTACTCGGAGGACTGTGTACCGGCGCTTACGCTCTCGCCCGGGCCGGTTTGCTCGACGGCTACCGCTGCGCGATCCATTGGGAAAACCTCTCGGCGCTGCGCGAGAGCTTCCCGCAGACCGTGTTCACGCCGGATCTGTTCGTGGTCGACCGCGACCGCTGTACCTGCACGGGCGGCATCGCGCCGCTCGAGCTGATGCTGCATCTGATCACGCCACGCATCGGCAAGACACTCGCGGCCGGCATTTCCGACCAGTTCATTCTCGAGCGCGTGCGCGACGCCGACGACCCGCAGCGTATTCCCCTGGCCAATAGGCTGGGGGGATATCACAAGTCACTGACTCAGGCAGCGGCCTTGATGGAGGCCAACGTCGAGGAGCCACTCTCGCTCGACGAACTGGCGCGGATGACCGAGGTCTCTCAGCGCCAGTTGCAACGCCTGTTTCGCCGCAGCCTGGGACTCACCCCGGCGCAGTACTATCTCAATCTAAGGTTGCGCCGTGCCCGCGAACTGCTGCTGCAGACAGACATGCCGATCATGAGCATCACGGTCGCCTGCGGCTTTCGCTCACCGGCCCACTTCAGCAAGTCCTATCGCGCGGTGTTCGGCCATTCACCGAGCCGGCAACGGCGGGATCCCACGCGCACCGCGCAGCTTGGCGGCCGCGAGCCTGGAGCGCAGCGTCCGACGGGTGCAGGCGCGGGGGCCAAAGCCAAGCTTCCGCGCGCGCCGCGACCGCTGACGCGCCATTAGCACCGGTGGCGACCCGCCAGCCGATGTCGGAAAAGCGCTGATTCTTGTCACTTGCAGGCAACTCGCCGCCCCACCGCAAGACGACAATCACGAACCGATCCGAAAATGCGTGCCCACGCAGCGGCGGCGCGGCGGACTGCCCGCCGCCAACTCTACCGTCTCGCTATGGGAAGGATTCAGCGATACGGTGGCCAACATCGCCGAGATAAAACGGCTGATCCGCGTCAATGCCGGCCTGCTCACACTCGTACGAACCACGACGGACATTGAGGCCGCGCAGTGCGCAAACAAGACGGGCATCATTCTCGAGTTCCAGAACGCGCAGGCGCTCGAGGATGATCCCGGAACGATCGAAGCCTGACGTGGAGCGTCTTGTCGCTAGCCGAATCCGTCGCCTCGAACTCTATCGCACAACTCTATCGCGTCACGACATTCGGGATTGTAAGTACAGGCTGACAATGCCGCCCTGAACAACTCGGCTTCGTTTTCTTGGCTTCTTCACGACAGCGTAGTTTGTCATCATAGCGTACAGTATGCACACATCTCTTATTCACCCGACTCCTCCTCTCACTCAAAGCATTCGGCGCATGCGCCTCAAGTTGTTCGATGAACTCGCGGGTAGCCACGGTACTAAGGCAGTCCGCAGTCATCCACGCTGCGCCAGCTATGCAGACATTAAGCGGGTCTCGAAGGGGTTCCGAGCCGGAGGCACCTTATGAAAAGCCATGCCCGTGTGGTCGTGATCGGCGGTGGCGTTGTCGGCGTCAGCACCCTCTACCATCTGACTAAGAAGGGCTTGAAGGACGTCGTCCTGCTCGAGCGCTCGGAACTAACCGCCGGATCAACCTGGCATGCGGCCGGTCTCTTGCCGCTCTTCAATATGAGCTATACGGTCGGCCAGCTCCATAAGTACTCGGTCGATCTCTACAAGCGGCTGCCGGGCGAGACCGGCCAGGAAGTCAGCTTCCACGTGAATGGAAACTTGAGGCTGGCGACCACACCTGCGCGCATGGATGAGTACCAGAAGTACTGCGGCACCGCGAACACGATCGGTGTGCCCTTCCAGGTGATCGGCCCGCAGGAGGTCAAGGCGCTCTGGCCGCTCGTGAATCTCGGCGACAGCGCCGATACGCCGCGCATCATCGGCGCGCTCTACCATCCCGACGACGGCCACATCGCCCCGGCGGATCTGACGATGGCGCTACGCCGGGGCGCTCGCCATGGCGGTGCCGAAATCCACGAAAACACCGAGGTCGCGGCCGCGACGCGCACCGCCTCCGGGGAGTGGAAGCTCACCACCACCCGGGGCGCGATCATCTGCGAGCACGTCGTGTGCGCGACCGGCAACTACGCGCGCCAGTGTGGGCGGATGTTCGGCGTCAACGTGCCGGCAATCCCGGTCGAGCATCAATACATCGTCTACGGCGAGTCGCCCGAACTCAAGGCCTACCGCGAGGCGGGCGGTCGCGAGCTCGCGGTGCTTCGCGAATCCGACCAGTCCTACTACCTGCGCGAGGAGCGCTTGGGCTGGATACTCGGGCCTTACGAGGCCGGCGCACCGGCTCGGTTCGCCGACGGCGTGCCCGAGTGGTTCAGCAAGACACTGTTCGACGGCGACCTCGACCGACTGCTGCCGCACGTCGAGGCCGCGCAGCGCAGGGTGCCGGCGCTCGAGCACTGCGGCATCAAGGACATTGTCAACGGCCCGATCTCCTACACTCCGGACGGCAGCCCGCTGATCGGGCCAGCGGGCGGCGCGCGCAACCTCTGGCTCAACGAAGGGCACAGTTTCGGCATCACTGCGGCCGGCGGCGCCGGCTGGCAGCTCGCCGAGTGGATCGTCGAGGGCGAGCCGGGCATCGACATGCTGGCGGTGGACCCGCGGCGCTTCGGCGGCTACTGCACCAAGCGCTACGTGGTCACGAAGAACGAGGAAACCTACCGCAGCGTATTCACGATCCACTTTCCCGACGAGGAGCGTCACGACGCGCGCCCGAGCAAGACGAGCCCGGTCTACGACAAGATCGACCGCCTCGGCGCCGTCTGGGGCCAGCGCTACGGCTGGGAACGCGCCAACTGGTTCGCTCCCGCCGGCGTCGAGCGCCGCGACGTGTGGAGTTTCCGCCGCAGCAACTACTTCGAGCACGTCGGCAACGAATGCCGGCTGATGCGCGAGCGGGTCGGCGTCATCGATCTGACCCCGTTCACCAAGCACGAGGTCACCGGCACCGGCGCGGAAGCGTGGCTCGACGGCCTGGTGGCGAACAAGGTGCCTGTGCAGTTGGGCCGGATCGCGCTCAGCCACGCGCTCACCAAGCGCGGCGGCATCCGCTCCGAGTTCACCATCACCAAGGTGGGCGAGCAGCGCTACTACGTCATCAGCGCTGGCGCCGCCGAGCGATACGATTCCGACTATCTGCAGCGCATGCTGCCGCGTGATGGCTCGGTCAGCTTGCGCAACATTACCGGCAGCCGCGGTTGCTTCGTAATCGCTGGCCCCCGATCGCGTGAGCTGCTCGCGAAAATCGTCGACGTGCCGCTCGATAACGCGGCGTTCCCGTGGCTGACGGGCCGGGTGATCGAGGCCGGCTACGCAAGCGACGTCTACGCGTTGCGCGTCAACTTCGTCGGCGCGCTGGGCTGGGAACTGCACTTCCCGATCGAGCACGCGCACCACCTCTTCGATGCGGTGTTCGCCGCGGGCAAGGAGTATGGCGTCGGCATGGTCGGCATGCGGGCAATGGAGTCGCTGCGCCTGGAGAAGTCGTACCGCATGTGGGGCAGCGACATGACCCGAGACTACACCCCGTTCGAGGCGGGCCTCGACCGCTTCGTGCGAATGAACAAGGGCCCTTTTATCGGTCGTGAGGCGCTTGAGCGGCAGCTCGCCGCCGGCGTGCCGAACCGCTTCGTGACGCTCGAAGCGCACGACGTTGGCAACGCCGATCCGCTCGGCAACGAGCCGATCTTCGCGCCCGGCGGCAAACTCATCGGTCGCGCCACCTCTGGCTACTTCGGGCACACACTCCACAAGAGCCTCGCGATCGGCTACGTACGGCCAGAGCACGCGGCGGTCGGAACCGAGCTCGAGATGGAAATCCTGGGGCTGCGACGGCGGGCGACCGTGCTCATCGAGTCGCCGTTCGATCCGGACAACAAAGAGTTGAAGGCCTGACTCTGAAGTACTCTGTCTGGGCGCTGCTCCAACGGTCGCTCGCCGGCTACGCTGGGTCAACCGTATTATCGATAGCCGACTGAGCCCCGGTACGAGCACGGCTGTGAGCCTGAACCGCCGATCCCTGACCCAATTGATCGACGACGGCTTTTTTTGCGCGCCATGTCACTGGCCAGATCCAGATACAGGCCGCCACCGCTTCGCGCGACGCCGATGCCGATGCCGATGCCGATACCGATACCGATACCGATACCGATGCCGCCCAGTGGCGGATCGACGTCACTGAACGTGCTCAGGTCAAACTCATAGCCCCGGACCGTCCGGCAGGCCACGAACGCATGCTGTTCGCGATCGGCTCGACGCCGCGCGGCGGCCTGGTCGTAATCGAAGGCTCCAGCGTCCAAAAAGCACAAGTGGTGCTCAGGTACTTGCGCGAGCATGGAATCATCGACTTCTGAGGAAGCCCCGTTGCGTGAATGAGTCCCTCGACCTCGCTCGCCTGATTGCCAGTCGCAAGCCAGGCTACAGCCTTCCGGCGCCTTTCTATCTGAGTCCCGAATCCTATGATCGCGACCTGAACCTGATCTTCGCTCGCCATTGGATCTTTGTCGGCGTCGAGCCGGAGATTCCCGAGGCGGGCCACTGGTTTACCGTGGAGATCGGCAGCAACTCGATCATCGTCGTGCGCGATGATGATCTGGCGGTCCGCGCCTTCCACAACGTCTGCCGTCATCGCGGTGCGCGGCTGCGTCCAGAGGGACGCGGTGTGATCGGCAACCTCGTCTGCCCCTATCACCAGTGGACCTATAACCTGCGCGGCGAGCTGCTGCACAACCAGCACATGGGTGAAGGCTTCGAGCGTTGCAAGTTCAACCTCAATCCGGTACGCATCGAGAGCGTGGCCGGCCTGTTGTTCATCTGCCTGGCCGAGAATCCGGCGCAAGGCTTCGACGACATGCGCCTGGCGATGGAGCGCTATATCGTGCCTCACAACATCGCCGGCACCAAAGTCGCCTTCCAGAAAGACATCATCGAGCACGGCAACTGGAAGCTCTCGATGGAAAATAATCGCGAGTGCTATCACTGCACCGCGAATCATCCCGAGCTGAGCCTGTCGCTGCTCGAGTACGGTTTCGGCTACCAGCCGTCCAGCGACAACATGGCGCAGATGCGGGGCTTCGAGGATATGCTCGCGCACCATCACCAGCGCTGGGAGGCCTGCGGACTGCCGTCCGCGGAGATCGATCGACTCGAGCACATTACGGGCTTTCGGACCATTCGGCTGCCGATGGTCCGATCCGGAGAATCGCAGACGCTGGACACGAAGGTCGCGTCTCGCAAGCTTCTGGCGGAATTGAGCAGCTCGATCTGGGCGGCCTGTCTTTCTGGACGCAACCCAACTCCTGGCACCACTTCATGAGCGACCACATCGTCAGCTTCTCGGTGCTGCCGATCTCACCCCATAGCACGCTGCTGCGTGCGCGGTGGCTGGTACACAAGGATGCGCAGGAGGGAATCGACTACGACCTCAAGCGGCTGAAGGAAGTGTGGGACGCGACCAACGATCAGGACAGCTCACTCATCGAAAACGCGCACCGCGGCATCATCGGCCCGGCTTATGAACCTGGCCCGTATTCGCCCTTCACCGAAGGCCTGGTCGACAAGTTCTGCAATGGGTATCTGGATCGCCTGGCGGCGGGCCTCGATGTCGCAGGCTTCACAGAAGCCACGGACGCCGCAGGCGCCGCCAGCGCCACGCGACCCGCGCATTCCGCTCCGGACCGGGGCCCTGGCATAGCGGCCGACGCGCCGCTGGCCGTCGGGCCTGATGCGCGGGTATTTTCGGTGACTTTCAGCCAATCCGGGCGTACCGTGCCCTGCCGCGCGGCTCAATCCATCCTCACGGCCGCCGAAAGCGCGGGCCTGCCGCTGCCGTTTTCCTGGCGCGAGGGCAAGTGCGGCACCTGCCGATCGAGGCTGGTCTCCGGCCACGTGGATATGAGACACGCCGGCGGCATTCGCCAACGTCAGATCGATATGGGCGATATCCTCGTCTGCTGCAGCCGCCCGGTGTCGGATCTTGTCATCGATAAGTAACCGTCCAGCCAATCCCGGCGCACCGGTTCAAACGTGGAGCCGAATTGACATCTCAGCGCCGATGTAGAACTCTGGCGAATGCTCTTCGATTTGAGACACACAGCCTTCAGATCGCTCCGAGACATCGGCTTGTTCTTGACCAGCGCGCGCAGCGATGCGCGACTTGTGGCGCTGCGGCAGCAGGCGAGCGCCTGTGCCGCCGCCTTCGATCGTCTCTATGCGGACTCGCCGCGCAATGACCCCTGGGCCGCGACCCTGCCGCAATACCAGTACCAACGGCGCAAGTACGATGCACTCGTCCGTCTGCTGCCGAAGCGGTCTTACCGGAGAGCGCTCGACCTCGGCTGCGGCCTCGGCCTGTTCACCGAACGTCTTGCACGGTGCGCCGAACAGGTCGTCGGCATCGACATCTCCAACGTCGCGATCGACTGTGCGGCCCGCAGAAACCGCGCACTGACGAACGTTCAGATGCGTCAAGGCGATATCATGGAGCTCGGTGCGGAACTCGACAGCGGCTTCGATCTCATCGTCGTAGCCGACACTATTTATTACCTGCCGGCGCCGATCCAGGATCAGGTACTCAAGACAGTCGCGGAACGGATTTCAAGGCTGCTTGCTCCGGGCGGCGTCCTGCTACTCGTAAATCATTATTTCCCGCTGCCGAATGCGGAGACGAGGCTTACCCGAAGAATCCATCGAGCTTTCCAGTGGTCGCCGACGCTGACGCTGCTTGCCGAACACAGGCGCGCCTTCTTCCTCGTCAGCGTGCTCAGGCGGAGATCTTCCCCCGACCCGTTGCCCTGAACGGACTCGCCATGACCAGCCGCTGCAACCACCTGGATTTCGTGAAGACCGATCGACCGCATACGCGCGGCTGCGAAGAATGTCTGAAGATGGGCGATACCTGGGTGCATCTCAGGCTGTGCCGGACCTGCGGGCATGTCGGCTGTTGCGACGACTCGAAGAATAAGCACGCGACCAAGCATTTTCACTCGACACGGCATCCGATCATCACTTCCATCGAGCCGGGCGAGGACTGGAGCTGGTGCTACATCGATGAGTTGGTGATGGAATTGAAATGACTGCAGGTCCCGAGCATGGCCAATGAGCTTCTGCGAACGCGCCGCGAACAGATGTTCCCCAAACTCACGGCGCCGCAGATGGCTCGCCTCGAGGCGCGCGGTGCGCGCATGCAAATGCGCGCCGGCGAGGTACTGATCGAACCCGGTGATCGGCCGCGCAAGTTCTTCGTCGTGGTCGCGGGCACTCTCGAAGTCCTGCTTGCCAGGTCGGCCGGCTATGAGTTGTTCTATACGTTGACGCCGGGCGATTTCAGCGGCGAGATGAGTGCGCTGCGGGGAACCTCCGGCATGGTGCGCGTGCGGGTCGGTAAAGACGGTACGTTGATCGCGATCGACATCGACAAGCTGCGCTTGATCGTGCAGACCGATGCGGAGTTGAGCGAGCTGTTCATGCGCGCCTTCATTTTGCGCCGCATGGGGCTGCTCTCTGAAGGCGGCTGCGACGTGCTGCTGATCGGCTCCGACCATTCCGCCGATACCCTGCGGCTGCGGGAATTCCTCACGCGCAACACCTACCCCTTCGCCAGTCTCGACATCGATAGCAATGCCGACGCGCAAACCCTGCTCGAGCGATTCCATGTGCCAGCCGAGGACATCCCGGTGGTCATTTGCCGCGGCGAGCGCGTCCTCAGGAATCCAAGCAATTTCGAAGTGGCAACCTGTCTGGGCGTCAATCCGCAGGTCGACGACTCGACGCTTCACGATCTATTGATCGTGGGGGCCGGGCCAGCCGGCCTTGCGGCCGGTGTCTATGGCGCCTCCGAGGGCCTGGATGTCCGCCTGGTCGAGACCACCGCCCCAGGCGGACAAGCCGGCACCAGCTCCAAGATTGAAAACTACCTGGGTTTCCCCACCGGCATTTCCGGCCTGGCGCTCGCCGGTCGTGCGCTGTCGCAGGCGCAGAAATTTGGCGCTAATCTCAGCGTCGCCTCGCCGGCGGTAACCCTGCACAGCGAACGGCGGCCGTACGTAGTCGATCTGGCCGAGGGGGCATCGGTGCGTGCGAGCATCGTGCTGATCGCAACCGGTGCGCAGTATCGGACGCTGAACATCGACAACCTGCCGCGATTCCTCGGAGCCGGCATCTACTACGCCGCCACCAACCTCGAAGCCAAACTGTGCCAGAACGAGGAAATCGTCGTGGTCGGCGGCGGTAACTCGGCCGGCCAGGCCGCGGTCTTTCTTTCCAATTCCTGCCGCCACGTACACATCCTGGTGCGCTCCGATGGCCTGGCCGAGAGCATGTCCCGCTACCTGATTCGCCGCATCGATGAGAGCCCGAATATCACGGTGCACGCCCATACCCAGGTCACCGCGCTCGAAGGCGAGCGGGAGCTGCAGTGGGTCACCTGGCGCCGCGGTACCGACGCGACGGCAGAGCGCCACGAGATCGCCCATGTGTTTCTCATGACCGGCGCGCTGCCCAATACGCAATGGCTAAAAGGCTCGGTCGCGCTGGACGATCGCGGCTTTGTCAGGACTGGACCGGACCTGCGGCCGGAAGACCTGGCGACCGCGCGCTGGTCGATGCCGCGCCACCCTTATCTATTGGAGACCAGCTTGCAGGGCGTTTTCGCGGCCGGTGACGTGCGCTCCGGCAGTGCCAAGCGCGTCGCCTCCGCTGTCGGTGAGGGCTCCAGCTGCGTGCAGTTCGTGCATCGCGTGTTGCGTGAATTCTCCGATGCTGCGCAAGCTCCGGCGCAACCGTAGATCGGCTCCAAAAAGCTATGTGAAGTGCATAGCCTGGCGTAATTAGGCAAAAATTCGCTGTTCACGATCATGGCGATGCATTCCGATCGCGCTGCTGCTGGCGAGCGGTATCGACATTGCCGCGGCCCCATCGTCCGAGGATGGGCTATCGATAAAGCTGCAGCAGCAGCCCTGGACCGGCGATCTCGACGACATGATCGAACGGCGGTTCATTCGGGTTCTGATGCCCTATAGCCGCACCTTGTATTTCGTCGACCTGGGCGGCACGCAGCGCGGTACCAGCTATGACTTGATGCGCGCCTCCTCGATGATCCGCTCGATCCCGAGCGCGGCGAATTCCTCGATAAAAACCACGCGCTCACCGTGCTCGGCCGGCGCGACAGCATGCCGGCGTTCAGTGCACCGGCGAACCTGGTGTGGGACGGCCCGACGGCACATTTGAGCGATGCCCAGGTCGCCGACGTGGTCAATTACCTGCGTAGCCATTTCGGCAATCCCTACAAGGACGGCGTGACCGCCAGCGAGGTGGCGAAGTTGCCCCATCCCGCTACTGCCGCCGCGCCTTGAGAGCGGGCGTACCTATGGGGTGGGCGCGAACGATGCTCCGGCGGTCCGTCTTGTCGCCAACGTGGGCTCGGCTCTATGCGGAAAATGGTACGCCGGAGATCCGCGCGCACGCTGCCAGCAACCGCTGCTGAACGTCCTCGTCAGACGCTGCGGGATGTGCGGCGCGGGGCTTCAGATGGTAGAAATACTTTCCGGTCACTACGGCTTGCGGGTCATCACTCGTTGCGAGCCATGCCTGCGTCCGTGGTGCTGCGTCGATATCATCCGGCGCGCCCGGGCCGCCCATCTTGGTCGGTACCCAGCCCGGTTCCAGGGCGTTGGAGAGCACGTCCGGCCACATTCCAGCCACCGCAAACGCAAGAATCACGTCATGCAGTTTGGACTCTGCGTAGGCGCTCGATCCATTCCACGGCCGCGCGTCCCAGGTCAGATCCGCCAGACTGGCATCAGCCCCTCGATGCATTCCTGAACTGACGTAGATGAGTCTCTTCGGTCTGTTGATCCGCATCGTGAGGATGTAGGGCGCGAGCGTATTGATGGCAAACACGGGTGGAAGGCCATCGACGGTATCTCCGCGTCGCCGCTCACGATATCCGATCCCGGCGTTGTGGATGACCGCGTCGAACGCTCCGAGACCGTTCACCTGCTCGGCCACGCCGCACGTTGCCTCGATGCTCGACAGATCACCGATCACCGCCGTCTCTGCGCCGGGCAGCGCCGCAAGCGCATCGGCCGCGCGCTCACGGCTGCGCGCGTGCAGCACCACGCGATGTCCCGAGTCGAGCATCAGCCGGGCGGCCATCTGACCGAGACCGTCGGCAGAACCGGTAACAAAAATGCGCGCCATGGGTATCACCTTGAGCGGAACAGGCACTGGCGACAATGTGAGCGGCAGGCCGCTGTCGAGAGCACTGCGGCCAGCGAATGCGTGCCGATAGCGGCGCCACCGCCGCAGGCGTCCTCACGGCAGGTAGCCGAGCAGGTCGGAGCTGCTCATGACGTGGCAATAAATCATATTGATGACTTCAAGCTCATGACGGTGCAGAGCATCCGAGGCGGCAGCGCAGCCGTCCTCGACGACGATGACGGAAAAGCTCTCGTCGGCGAGGCTGCGGACGGTGGAGGAGATACACTGGTCGGTGAAAATGCCGCAACACACCACCTGCGAGATACCCAGGTTGGCGAGGATGAGGCGCAGATTGGTGCCGGTCAGCGCGCTGTCGGTGGTTTTGGTCGCGACGATTTCGTCCTCTCGCGGGGCGATGTCCGGGACGATCTGCGATGCCCATTCGTCCCTGGGCAGCAGCAGGTTATTCCACCCCGGCAGCTTCTGGCTGAGCGAGCGGTCGCGCCCGTCCTTCGTCTGACAGGCAATTCGGGCGTGCAGCACTTCGTGGCCGTCATTGCGGAAGCGATCTAACAGCCGACGGATCGTCGGGATCACCGTCTCGTGCATCCGCTCATGAAACGGCGTCCAGGCCTCATACGCGGCGCGGCCGCCCGAATCCAGCGTTGCCGGGTCCGGCCGCGTCAGATAAGTGTTCTGCACGTCGATCACCAGCAGCGCCAGCTTGCCGCGCTCGAGCCTGGGATCGTCCGGCTCTGGCGCCTCGCGGTAATACAAGGAGCGAAAGGCCGTTTTCCAGGAACTGTCGCGCGGAATTGACATCAACGATCCATGTGCTTGAAACCATCAGTGAGCGGTGGATGATAGCCGGAATGTTATTTGTAGAGCCACGGAGGCGGCGGAACATGTCAACGCGCTCCAGATTTTCTGCCGCGTGGCCGCCACTGCCGCCGCGAGAGAATGCGCGCCGCTGGTGCAGTGATGATCCGCCCGGCGCCCAAGTTTGGCGCGCAATGCGGCGGCATTCGCCAGGGCCCCGCCGCGTCGATTGCGTTCGCGCCGGCGACGCCGGCTAGGACCTTAAGTGCTCGAACAGCAGGGCCAGCGCAGCCCCGCAGTTGCGAATATTGCCTGCATCCTCGGCGGCGGCGCTCCGATATGACTATCGATCCGCCGTGTGTGGAGGCGACGACGCGGTGCGGGTGCTCGCCAGGTCGGGGCCCGGTCGCAACAGGTCAACTGCCGGCGAGATATAAAGGTGGAAATCCGATACGGTCCTTGCCAGAATTATCAGAACGATAACAGGGAGACCATAACAAAATGGCACCATACCCGTTCCAAACCATGACAGACGCGGCCAACGCCTCAGCCTCGACGCGGACGGGATCTTCGACGCGCCGGCCGCAATTATGGAGTTCGGTGCTCTGCGGGAGCCTGCTATCGACGGTATGTTTGGCCGCATCGCCCCCGGCAGCTGACCTCGGGACTGAGACGGGCCTGTCTGAGATCACGATCACGGCCGAAAAATACAGTTCCACGATTCAGGAAACTCCGATCAGTATCTCCGCCTTGAGCGGAGAAGATCTGGAAGCGGCCGGAATCAGCACCGTCGAAGACGTGGCGAAAGACGTGCCGGGCCTGTCGATGCGTTCGGCCGGCCCCGGTCAGACCGAATACGAAGCGCGAGGCCTCGCCTCCAATGGCGGTGCGGCGCCGACGGTCGGTTTTTATCTTGACGAAGTGCCATTGTCGCCGCCGGCGCTGGCGCAGGTCGGCAAGGTCGTGATCGACCCCGATCTCTACGACGTCACCCGCATCGAAGTGCTGCGTGGACCCCAGGGCACGCTGTACGGCTCGGGCTCCATGGGAGGTACCGTCAAGGTCGTGACCAATCAGCCCAAGCTCGACACCTTCGAAGGCTCGGTGCAGGGTACCGCGTCGGACACGGAGGGCGGCGGTTTCAATGGCGGCGGCAATCTCATGCTCAATATTCCGCTCGGCGATAAACTGGCGGTGCGTGTGGTCGGTTCCGACAGCTACCGCAGTGGCTGGATCGATCGGGTGGTGTTGAATCCGTTTCCGGCGGATCCCCCCGTCACCGCCGCTGCGCCCGCCTCGGCCAACGCCCGCGGCAATGTCCTGGCCGCACCGGTTCAAAGTGTCGATAAGAACGCCAATACGGAGTATCTGAACGGCGCTCGCGTCTCGGTGCTGTTCAAGCCCATGGACGATCTTTCGATCGTTGCGAGCGCGCTCTATCAGCACCTGTCCATGGGGGCTTACGATGAATTCGACGCGCCGCCCGGAGCCCACTACCTGTCGCGTTACGAGCCGTTCAACATTCCGGAGCCGATCTCCGACACGGTGCACATCGAGAGCCTGGTGATCACGTGGAACGTCGGCTTCGCCGATCTGACCAGTGCCACCTCCTATTGGGATCGCCAGGAGATGCAGCAGCAGGACGCCTCGGAGTCGATTTCCCTGACCAACGGCACGCCCTATCTTCCGAGCCCCTATCAGGAGAACGATCTGACCCGCCAGTTCAGCCAGGAAATCAGATTGACCTCCAGCGGTAACGATCGACTGCACTGGACCGCAGGCGCCTTTTACAGTGCACTGACTTCGGTCTGGAACGAGTACGGCGCCAGCGTAGACAACCCGGCCTTCGACGGCATCTTCTATGCGTCGGTCAATCCCTATCACATCCAGCAATCGGCTGTCTTTGCCGACGGCTCCTACAAGTTCACCGACGCCTGGAAGCTGTCCGCCGGCGTACGCTGGTACAGCTACCAGAGCCGCCAATTCCAAAACGAGTATGGCTCGGACGCCCCGTTTGCCCTTCCCCAGGCGGTGCCGAGCGTGACCCGGCAAGCCAACAGTGGCGTCAACCCGCGCGTCAACCTGTCGTACAGCCCGAGCCGGGACCTCGACACCTATATCACGGCGGCCAGAGGCTTTCGCCCGGGCGGCGCCAATCAGATATTTCCGCCGCCCAGTCAGCCACCGTTTTGCCAATCGGCGCCACTCTCGTTTCATCCGGACAGCGTGTGGGACTACGAGCTTGGCGAGAAAGCCAGGTTTCTTGACAACCGGCTGACGATCAACGGCGATCTCTATTACATCGTCTGGAACAATGTCCAGGTCACCCCCCTGCTGTCCTGCGGCTATGAGTACGATACCAACGGCGGCAACGGACGCTCGTTCGGCCCCGAGTTGGAGGTCGATGCGAAAATCACCGATGAATGGTCCGTGGCCGCGAGCGCCGCCTACACCGATGCTCAGATCACGGATGTCGCCCCCGGTTACAAGTTCTTTATACAAACCTATCAGCCGCCGTCCGCGGCCGGAGTCGCCACCTGCCTGCCCGGTGCCGGCAGTTGCACCGTTCCGATATTGAATGTCCCCAAGGAGACCGCGAGCCTGTCGGTCGTGTATTCGACCATCGTGCTGGACGGTTATCGGCTGACGGCGCGGGCGAGCGACAACTTCGTGGGTTCGGTTGTCGACGAGGCGTATTACTTCGGCATCAAGTTGCCGCCCTACAATCTCGCCAATGCGCGCATCGGTCTGTCCCGCGACAAGTGGGACGTGAATTTATTTGTCAATAATCTCACTAACAGAATCGCGGAGTTGACGGCCAACAACACCAGCTTCCAGTTCAATATTCCCGAGGTGATCCGCTATTCGACCAACCAGCCGCGGACCTTTGGAACCACGATCGATTACCGTTTCTGAAGGCCGCCGGGCGAGGTCGCGGCGCCGCCGACTCGTTGGCGAATCTGGGCGTAAGGGGCGGGGGAATGAAGTTCGAATTCATAGGAGCCCTCCTGGCTGCGGCTGCTGCAATCCTTGCGGGCCAGGCGCTCGGCGCACAGGGCGATGATCTCGACCCCGGCGCACAGCAGCAGCTCGCCGAGTCCCACACAATCGCAAAGCTGTCGCCGACCGACGCGCGGCGGCTATTCGTGCTCGACACTGCGTTTCCGGCTGCCGAAGCGGCTAGGACCTACATACTCGATGGGTCAACCGGCAGCATCGAAGGCATGTTCAACCAGGCGTACTGGCCGAACTTTGCCGTTTCCCCCGACGGAACCGAGTTATACGCGGTCGATTCCTACTGGGAGAAGCACACGCGCGGTAAGCGCAGTGACTATATCGTGGTACGGGACGCGCAGACGCTGGAGGTCAAGGAGGACATACCGCTGCCGGCCGGTCGGCTTTTGATCGTATCGAAGAAATACAATTTCGACGTGACCCCCGACGGACGCTATGGGCTCACGTATAACCTGGCGCCGACCACCGCGGTGACAGTCACTGACTTGAAGGCGCACAAGTCCGTGGGCTCGATCGGCATTCCCGGATGCGGCCTCATCTTTGCGCAGGCGCCCAACCGTTTCTCCTCGTTGTGCGCGGACGGCTCGATCGCCACAGTCACATTTGACGACTCAGCCAACGCCAATATCAGGCGCGCCCAGGGGATTTTCGACGCCAAGAACGATCCCGCGTTCGAGCACTCAGCCTGGGACAAAAAGGGTCAGATGCTCTATCTGATCACCTATCAGGGCCAGGTCGTACCGGTCAGCCTGGACGCGGAGCAGGCTGCGCCACGCGACCAATGGTCTCTCACCAGCTTGGCCGAGCGCGCCGCCGGCTGGCGACCGGGCGGCTGGCAGGTAAGTCATTTTCATTCGTCCCATCGGTATCTGTATGTGCTGATGCACCAGGGTCGGCCCTGGACACACAAAACCTCGGGCAGCGAGGTATGGGAATTCGACGCCACGAATGGCAAGCGGCTGCAGCGCATCAAGCTGCGCGAACCGGCACAGTCGGTGGCGGTGTCGCAGGATGACGATCCCCTGGTGTACGTGATCGCCGACAGCGAGCGGATCTACGCCTATCGGTCCGCTACGGGGAAGCTGCTATATCGCACCGATCCTATCGGCTTCACGCCCCAGCTACTGACCGTCTGGGGCGACTGACCGAAGATGCATCCTGTGCTCGAACTGACCATCGCGTTGTCGTTAGCGGCGTTGTTTGCGGCCTCAACGCTCCACAAGCTGCGGGCGCTGGCAGAGTGGCCCGGGGTCGTGCGCAACTACCGGCTGGTGCCGGACGCTGTGGCCGGCACCGTGGCCGGCGTGTTGCTGGCGGCCGAGGCACTGACGGCCGCTGCGCTGCTGTGGGCTCCCGCGCGCCGGCTTGGAGCCTGTTCGGCGGCGCTGCTCTTGATCCTCTTTGGCGCCGCCCTGTGGATCAACGTCCACCGCGGGCGCACGAGTATCGACTGCGGCTGCTTCGGGTCGCGACTGCGCCAGCGTATCTCCGCGTGGATGGTCGCTCGCAACTTGGCGCTCGCGCTGTTCGCGCTGACGTTGCTGCTGCCGCGAGGTCCAGGCGCGCTGTCCGCCCTCGAGCTGGCCGCGTCGCTGACCTGCGTCGTCACGCTCGCATTCCTGTACCCGGTCCTCACCGTGGTCTTGCGACCGCTCCCGCCGACGTACGACGATAACCACCTCGCTGCCGCCAGGGCTCGGTCGTCCCGATAACGACACCCATGCACGACGCACTTCCATACATTGTCGTGATGCAGCTGCTGCTGACCCTGGTGCTGGCGGTGCTGCTATTCGGCCTGGCCCGCCAGGTGGGGGTTCTGCACGAACGCGTCGCGCCGATGGGGGCCATGACGAGCGACCGTGGACCCGAGGTGGGCGAGATGGCGCCGACTCTCACCGCAGCCACGCTCGCCGGCGATCCCGTGGCTGTCGGCGGCGCCAGCAGTCGCGGGCGTAGTCGTCTGCTGCTGTTCGTTTCGCCGACCTGCCCTGTCTGCAAGAAATTGCTGCCAATCGCGTGCTCATTCGCGAACGCAGAGCGACTCGATGTCGTACTGGTCGGGGATGGCGACGTGGCCGAGCAGCGCTCGATGGTGCAGCAGCTCGCGCTCGACAGTTTTCCCTACATCAACTCGCCGCAGGTGGGCATGGCCTTTCATGTCGGCAAACTCCCGTATGCGATCCTGATCGACGCCGAAGGAGTCATCCGCGCCAAAGGGCTGGTGAACAATCGCGAGCATCTGGAGAGCCTGCTGATCGCGGAAGAGTCCGGTTTCGGAACGATCCAGGCATACCTGGCTGCCAAGAATCGCGCAACCCTAAGAGCGACGCCGCCGAGCGAACCCGCCCCGTCGAGTCCATCCACCGCCGTGCAAGCTCGCCACCCACACGAGATCAGCCACACATGAAGCCGATCTGCACCAGCCGCTTCGACCGGCTCATCGAAAACCTGAGTCGCACCGCCGCGCAAAGGCTGTCCCGCCGCAGCTTTCTGTCCCACTGTGGCACGTGGCTGGTGGCGGCCTCGGCGATTCCGCTGCTTCCGGTCTCAAGACAGGCACAAGCCTCGGACAATCCGCACAAGCCCAAAGCGGCGGGGAAATTCGCTTCGGAATTTGCGAACCATGCGCAAACGACCGATCCGACGAAGTGCAATTACTGGCGTTACTGCTCGAGTGACGGCTACATGTGCGCCTGCTGCGGCGGCGGCCCGAGCACGTGCCCGCCGGGCACCTCACCATCGCCGACCTCTTGGGTGGGTTCATGCATCAACCCGGATGATGGCAAGACGTACTTGATCGCCTATCGAGACTGCTGCGGTCAGGATTCCTGCGGCAGGTGCTCCTGCCTGGGCCAGGAAGGTGATATGCCCTCGTACCGGCCGCAGGTGAACAATGATATCGTCTGGTGCTTCGGTGCCTCGAGCATGGTGTACCACTGCTCCAGCGCCGGTCTGGTGGGCCTGGTCGAGTGACGCCCGCCATCGTGCCATCCGCATTACCCGGTGTGGTCGCCCCCCTGACCGCGCGCTATGGCGTCGCTATGCTGTTATGGGCTGCAGCATCGACCGCCCAGGCGCAAAATGCTCCGGCCACCAACGTTCCCGACGCCATCACTCGGAAAACGGGATTACACCTTGAGCCGATGCCGCGCGCAGCGCGGCTCTATGCCGAGAACTGCCAAGGATGTCACGGCCCCACGGGCGTATCGGTGACGGAGATTCCTACCTTGGCGGGCCGCATCGGCTATTTCGCGCGCACCCCGGAAGGGCGCAGGTACCTGGTGCAGGTGCCGAATGTGGCGCTGAACCCAAGCTCCGATCAGGATATCGCCGAATTGATGAACTGGCTGCTCAACACCTACAGTCGCGCCGAGTTGCCGAAGGATTTTCAGCCTTACTCCACCGAGGAGGTCGCGCTGCTGAGAAAGGCGCGGATCGATGTCGCCGCGGATCGCCGACGTATTGTCGAGCAGCTGCTGGTGTTGGAACAGATTCCGTCAGCAGACGTGCTGGCGACTCCGCACTCCTCACTCTACTGACGCCGCTACCTGGCACGCGTCATGGGCATGTCCTTGTTCCATACGGTTGCGATCGATTGCGCGGCAGCACTCGTATTGGGCAACTGCGCGTTGGCGCAGCCGCCGTCCGACGCGCTTGCGGCCGGCCGCGAGAAGTTCGTTCAATGCGCGGCTTGCCACGGATCCGACGGCCGCTCGACAGTGGTGGCGGAGTACCCAAAGATCGGCGGTCAGAGCGCTGCTTACGTCGTGAACGCGCTCAAGGCCTATCGTGATGGGCGGCGGCAGGGGACGTTTGCCGCGATGATGGCCGCGGTGGCCAAGCCGCTGTCGGATGCGGACATCGAGAATTTGGCCGCCTACGTCGAGTCGTTGTAATTGCCGCGGGAGCCGCCGCGGCCGCACATGATGAGCGCCACAGCGAAACGAACCGCGGGGAGTCGAACCCATGCCGAAGCTCATTCATGCGATGATTCGGGTCGTGGATCTGGAGCGCTCCGTCGCGTTCTACAAGCACGCGTTCGGCCTGGAGGAATCGCATCGCCTGGAATTTTCCAGCTTCACGTTGCTGTACCTGCGCGAAGCCGAGAGCGGCTTTGAGATCGAGCTGACGTGGAATCGCGGTCAGACCGAGCCCTACACGCACGGATCGGGCTACGGCCACATTGCATTCTGTGTGGATAACCTCAAAGCACAGCACACGCTGTTGCGGCGTTTGGGATACGCGGTCGGCGACATCAAAGAGCTCGCAGCACCCACCGGAGCCGCGCGTTTTTTCTTCGCCACCGATCCCGACGGCTACAAGATCGAAGTGCTGGAACGAGCGGGCCACTACGTCTGATAGTCGGGTATCGGCGCGCTGATTACGCCCGGGCGGAATCGCATGATCGCCCATGAGGCGAGCACCCAGGAGAACGCAACGTAGGGCCAGAGATTGTTGGGAAATTCCGGTACCGGATAGAGGTTGCGGTAGAGGACCCAGAGCAGCAGGATCGGGCCCAACACGCAGGCCGCTGGCCACAGCGGCCGCTGTTCGCGTAAGGCCTCGACGACTTCGGCGCCGCCAACGCCGATATAAATCAGAATCAATGCGAGCACTCCGATCGTACTGGTATAACTATAGAAGTTGCCGGCGCCGATGGACGGTGCCCAGAGCAGGAACGGCACGATGATCAGGATCGCTGCCAGCGAGACGGCGGGTGCTGGCGTACCGTGCACCGGATGCACGTCGGCCAACGTGGACGAGAGCCCGGCTCGGCCTAACGCGAACAAAACCCGCGCCGCTGCCGCCAAGCCGCCCAGCACCCCGGAAAAACAACTGGTGGCCGCGGCCAGGTCTAGCGCGATGGCGACGTGAGGCGAGGCGTAGCGAAGGGCCAGATCATTGAGTGGTGCTTCGGATCGGGCCAGATCCTTGAGCCCCTCCGAGCCGAATCCAATCACTTCGCAATAAGCGACGAAGACAAAGAAGATGCCGGAGCCGAGCACGGTACCGAACAGTGCAATCGGAATGTTGCGCCGCGGATTGATCGTCTCCTCGCCCAAGGTGGCGGCGCCTTCGAATCCGGCAAAACACAGAATGCTGTACACCATGCCGAAGCCCAAACCGGCCCACCCCCCGAAATCCGCAGCAGGCCGCCAATGGCTCATCGCGCGTTCGGCCTCCGGGTGGACCTGGTGCAGGATGCTGATGCACAGAAGGACAATGCCGATCAACGCTACGGCTTCAAGCCCGAGCATCAGCCGACCCGCGAGCCTCATATCGCGATAGGCCAGCCACCACGCCACCAGCATCGAGCCGCCACCGATCAGGATCCACAGCGGACCAATGTCGATGCCGATATCCTTGAGTGCCGCGCTGGTAAAACTGCCGACCAATGCGGCAAATCCGGTGGCAAAGCCAAAGTACGTCAGCAGCAGCGTCCATCCGGCGATGAACCCCATCCGGCTGCCGAACGTATGGGCGATGTAGGCATAGGCCGATCCGGCATGGGCAACGCGGTGGGTGAATGCCATAAAGGACAGCGCCACCAGCGCCATTGCGACGGTGCCGATCGCGAACGTAAGCGGGGCGGCGGGTCCCGCGGCCTGCACCACCAGCGTGATATTGAAAGCGGCTGTGACGGTCGGGGACACGACGGCAAGCGAAAGGCCGATGGCTTCCGGCAGATGCAAACGCGACACCAAAGTTGCCATGGATCTCCGATCGGCGATTGCGCGCGGGGTCGACTTCAGTATCTCACCACATCATGAAGGGAGCTACCTCCGCGTCGGACACGAGACCGTTGCTTACATCAGTCATGGCCTGGTCGATCATCGCAGCGCCGTCCTCGACCTCGGCCTCGCTCAATGTGAGCGGCGGCGTGAGTTCCAGCACATTGCCGCGCAGTCCAACATAAAAGAACACCGCGCCCAGCTGATAGGCGCGATAGATGATCTTCGCTGTCGTCGTGACGGGCACCGGCTCGCGCGATACCCGATCGCTCACCAGGTCTACGCCGAGCGCGAGGCCGCGCCCGCGCACGTTGCCGATCATCGCGTGCCGTGCACTCAAGGAGCGCAACGCGTTCGATAATAGTGCACCAATCCGGTTCGCCCGCTCGATCAGGCCCTCGTCGGCAATAGCCTGCAGCACGGCACGACCCGCGGCCGTGGCGACAGGGTTGCCCGCGGTGGTCTGCAATGCAAAGGCGGGCGCATGGTCCATGATGTGCTGCGGCCCAATCAGCGCCGAGAGCGGCAGACCGCCGCCGAGCGCCTTACCGAAAACGATCAGGTCGGGCTCCAGCCCTTCATGTTCGAAACAATGCATTTTACCGCTTCTGGCAAGCCCGACTTTGACTTCATCGACGATAATCTGAATACCATGACGTCGGCAGCGTTGCTGGATCGCCGCCAGAAAGCCGGGCGGTGGGACGATGAGGCCGCCATCGGCCATCAGCGGCTCGATGAAAATAGCCGCGACCTGATGTGGGGGACAGGTGGTGGCAAACTGATAGTCCAGCAGCGTGAGAACGTCATTGACGCTGAACGTGGGTCGGTAGGGGTCCGGATAGGGCAGCAGCAGCAAGCCGGCGCGCGGCAAGCTATGGGTCATTGCGGTGTGGCCGCTGACACTCATCGATCCCGATAGGCCGCCGTGATAGGACCCGATAAAGGAAATGAAGCGTGATCGGCCGGTCGCGGCTTGCACCACGCGCATGGCGCAATCATTGGCGTCCGAACCGGAATGACCAAACCATACTCGACGCTCGCCGTGCCCCGGGGTGAGCCGCAGCAGATCCTCCGCCAGCGCTACTGCAGTCTCATTGGGAAAGGCCAGCAGGCTCGCGCCCGCCATACGGGCGCACGCGCCAGCGACCGCTTGGGTGATTGCCGGATGGCTGTAGCCGAGGATCGCGGGGCCGAATGACGCCGATAGATCGAGCAGCTCTCGCCCCCCCTCCTCGATCAGGCGATTGCCGCGCCCACCCACCAGGCTCAGCGGCGAGAAACGCAGGCGCGCGATGTCGGCAATCACCCGTGCATCACGCTCTCGCAGCGTTGCGCCCCCCATGGCGTTCTGCTCGCTCACCTAACAACCCTCAGCGGAATTGTTCGTCAATCTGCAAATCCAGTGCGAGCCCTTTTGTCTGGCACCGGCGCCATGCGAGGCAATGCAATAGCGGCAGCCATTGGTCACGCTGACGGCTATGTAGATGAGTTCCTTCGTCAGCGGATCCAGCGCACCCGGACCCATGACTTCCTTGGCATTCGCCCACATCCGCCGCAAGGTCGGCGGATGGTGCGCCAATGCCTTCCAATAGTTGTTGACCCAATCCGTTTTGCGGGTGGCCATGATGTCGTCATAAACCGCACGCACGTCGGCAGAGGCATCGGCGTACTCGATCGGCGTAGCGACTGCGTTCACGGTCATCCTCCCGTTGGGAAAAATCGAACACTTGGGACACAGAACCAGCCCGCGGCGGCTCCCTGCCGTACTCTAGCGGGTCGTCGCCCGGCTCACCGGCCGGCTGTCAGGCGAGCGATCTCATCCAGCAGCTCCCGTGTCGTGCGCTGGCGGCAATATCCGCAATTATTGCGCAGCGACCAATCATGCCGTTCAGCCGACAAGGTCAAGCAGGCATCGGTCGGCACCGTCACCAGATAACCGAGGTCGCAGGCATCGCGCACCGCCGAGTCGACGCATTGATCGGTCAGACATCCGGCGATGATCAGATACTTGGTACCGAGATTACGCAATACATAATCGATATTGGTCGAGATGAACACCGACGATGAAGTCTTTGGAAACACGATTTCATCGGCGGCAGGCGCCAATTCATCGACCATCTTCGCGTCCGGCGATCCTTTCGGGACGTTGAACCCGGTGATCTTGTAGTCGAGCGATCGGTCGCGACCGTCGGCGGTCAGGCTCTCGATGAGGGTGTAGGTCACCTCGATGCCGGCGCGGCGGCAGGCCTGCTGCAGCAGCACCATATTGGGCAGGGCGCGGTCCTTCAGCGTGCGAAAGAAATAGCCATAGCGCTGCTCCTTCTCGGCCGCGCCGAGATGCGCATACTCGCCGCCATCCCAAGTGCAGTTGTAGTTCTGCACATCGACGAACAGGACGGCAGCGTGTGCCGGCTCGATTTCGATTTCACGGCTGAGCGGATCGGTCATGCGGATGCTTCCAGGAAGGCAGTCTCGGCATCCCGCAGCGCATTGGTGATGCGTCGCGCCCAATCCGCCTGTCCAGCGTCATCGTGCAACAGGTCCTGACGTATTTCGATCTCGACATGCAGCAAACCGCGCGCCTCGGCATGGCGCGGAATGGTGTAGTCGGTCTCATCGCTGACAAAATAGGGCTCATTATCGCCGATGAGCAGATCGGCTTCACGACGCAGCATGTCCAGCACCAGACCGGCAAAACGGCGGTCGCGGTTATACAATATGGCGGCGTGCATCGCACGCCGGACGCCTCTGAAAATGTCGGTCATGCTGTGTTGAGACACCAGGATGGTGGGCTGGCCCGCCGCCAGCCTTTCATCGAGCAGCGCGCGCACATGATTGTGGTAGGGATCGAAAATCTCGCTGCGGCGAACGGCAATTTCCTCGTCGCTCAGGCCGACATTGCCGGGGATCTCGATCGATTCGCCGACCGTCGGGATCGATGTCGCCACCTTGGGGTCGCGATTGCAGTCGATCACGAGCCGCGAATAATTCTGCGCCACCAGCGGCGCATCGAGCGCGGCGGCGACCTGTCGGGCCACCGCCAGACTGCCGATGTCCCAGGCGATGTGCCGCTGCAACTCCGACGGTGATAGGCCGAGGTCGCCCAGGCGACGGGGGATACGCCGGCTGGCATGGTCGACGACGATGACGAAATTCGACCGTCCACGCCGTCCGAGCTCGATGAACGGCGGCGGTTCGTCGGCGGCGAGCAGCTTGTAGCCGGCGGCGCCGGGGCCGGCCGGGGAATGATCAATAGACTTCGGCATAGCGACGACACATTTCAGTATCATCCAGACCTTCCAGGCCCTGGATCTCCGCCCGTTTGAACAGCAGATAGGCCGACAGCAGATCGGCTCCGAACCATTCCGCGGCCGTCTCGCTGGCTTCCAGCAACGTCAGCGCCTCGCCTAGGCTGGAGGGCAGCGGTCGCGGGCTTGATAGCTCGAATTCCCGCTCGTGGCGAATGCCGTCGAGCCCCGCCTGAACCAGCAGGGCGAGCGCAAGATAGGGGCTGGCGGTCGCGTCGGCGACGCGGAATTCGACATTGAACTGCCGGGCGCGCTGCGCGGGATCGCTGCCGAACACCGGACAGAGGCGCAACGCCGCGCCGCGGTCCAGCGGGCCGACATCGGCTTGCACCGGGGCCCAGCGATTCGGACGCAAGCGGTAATAGGATGGTACCGATGGTGCGGTCACCGCACAGAGGGCAGGCAGATGATGCAGAATCCCGGCGATGAATTGCCGGCCCAGCCGCGACAATTGCCATGGGCGCTGTTCATCGTAGAGTACCGGTTGGCCGCCCCGATCCAGAAAGCTCCAGTGTATATGGGTGCCGTTGCTGGTGCCGTTCGGTTCGGGGACAGGAGTAAAGCTGACGCGGTGTCCCAACCGCACGGCGACCGCTTGTGCGAGCTCGCGGGTGATCACGGCGTCATCGGCGGCGCGCAGCCCGAGGGCCGGTGCCGCGGTGACTTCGAATTGCCGTGGCCCAAATTCGGACAGGAACGAATCCGGAATCACCCCGACCAGCCGCATCGCCGCCAGCAAGGCTTCACCGAACAATCCCTGGCGGCGATAGGCATCGAGCTCATAGGGTTGCGGCGGATGACCGCCAACGCCGCTATAGATGAATTCCTGCTCGAAGCTGGCGAGCAGCCGAAGGCCGGTTTCGCGTTCCAGCCGGTCGAGCGCGCGGCGCAAGACCTGGCGCGGACAGAATTCCCAGGGCGCGCCTTCCAGCGTTCTGATGTCGCCCAGAAAGAAATATTCCGCCGTGCTGCCCTCGAAGGGAACGAACACGCGCGTGGAAGGATCGGGAATGAGGAAGACTTCGCCTACGGTGCCAAACGTCGTCATCTGGATCGGGCCAAAAGCCGATATGAATATATTGGTCGGCGCCAGACCGACGCCGCGCTGCATTCTCGCAGGCAGATCCGCCGCTGGAAAACTCTTGCCGCGAAAATGCCCCGAAAGGTCGCTGGTTCCGACGAAGACAATCTGTTCGCGTTCCATCCGGGACCTCTTATGGGCTCGCGCGGCGGCGGCGGCTCAAAGCTCGTTGGGAGGCAGGTCGCGTGCCAGCGCGGGTCAGCCGGCGACGCGGGCCGGATCGGCCTATGGCTGCCGGCAAATTCAATCGCGCTACCAAGCCTCGCATCGCCAGGTTCTCCGCCCGCCCCGCGGTCCGCAGCAAGGGTAGCATTCCCGGTACTACAGCGAACAGAAAACGCCGCGAAAGAACTGGCTCTACGGACTAGTCCTGTTCCGGACCGGATTTTTCATTGCTGAATCGCTTAGCCTGAAATAGCCTTGGCTCATTGCGGGACCCAACGGAGGATTCGATGTCTGTGCGCAAGAACTTTGCCGCTGTCGCCGTCGGCATCATTTTGGCCGCCGCCAGCCTTCCGGCAAACTCCGCCGCACCGTCGGCGGCCAGTCTGGAGCAGGCCTTCGCAATTCTTAAAGGCGCCGAGTTCATCGACTTGACCCACGCCTTCGGACCCGAAACACCCCATTGGAAGGGCTTCGCGCCGGAGACCGTTACCACCCTGTTCACCATCGCCAACGACGGTTTCCACGCAGAACGTTTCTGCCATCCGGGCCAATGGGGCACCCATGTCGATCCACCGGCGCATTTTCACGATGGTCTAAAGACCGTCGATCAAATCGATCCCAAGGAGTTCCTGCTGCGGTTAGTCGTGCTCGATGTCCATGAAAAGGTCGCGAAGAACTCCGACTATGTGGTCACGCTGGACGATGTGAAGGGCTGGGAATCAAGGCATGGTGCCATTCCAGCGGGCGCCTTCGTGGCGCTGCGGACCGACTGGTCGAAGCGCTGGCCCAGCGACGCGGCCATGCAAAATGCGGACGACCAGGGGGTGGCGCATTACCCCGGTTGGAGCAAGTCAGTGCTGCAGTATCTCTACGAGCAGCGAAAAATTACCGCATCAGGCCACGAGACCACCGATACCGATCCCGGACTCGCCGTCACCAAGGACGACTACTCACTGGAGAGCTATATTCTGGGCACCAACCATTTCCAGATTGAGCTTCTGGCCAATCTGGACCAGGTGCCGGAGGCCGGCGCGCTGGTGCTGGTGACCTTCCCCAAGCCCGAGAACGGCAGCGGCTTCCCGGCGCGCGTGATCGCTGTGGTTCCGAAGCGCTGATCGTGCGCAAATCGATCAATTGAGGATCTGCCGCACGGCTTAGTTGCTGCTCTCGGAAGAAATTCCACCGCCCATGAGTGCAATCTCCATGTCCACGGAATGCACTCCGGGCACTGATTCCGCGTCGCTCTGAGCCAGTTGCCGCTCTTTGTCCTCGTAAACAAATCCCTTCAACTCGACCACGCCTCGATTGACATCGACATCGATGTGCCACGAATAGATGTCATGGTCGGCGCTCAGTGCGGACCGCACCCGCGCCGCGAGCTCGGCATCCGCCGCGCGCTCGGCAGAGGTTCTGTGCGGTGTCGTCGAGCATGCGGCCAATGCAAGTGCTGCCGCCAGTGCAACCACGGCCAGCAGCAGGCAGTTCCGGTATTCGATCAGCACCCCTCACCTCCGATGGCTCCTGGCTATAAATCGCCCGGGAGCCGATACTCGAAGCCGATCATTCGATCGGATTCCAGCACCCCCTTTCGAGCAAGGATGCCCCAAAAGCTGATGGCTTGGCAGGCTTTCAACAAGCGGCAGCGACTAGTGGTGGGGCGATTACTGGCATGCCGGAGAGCGCTCGGACCCGATTCTTGAGTGCCACAATCGGTGGCACGCGACCGCCCCCCGTTGCCCCTGCCAACGTGGCTGGGCCGCCGGAGCACCCAATCGGCTTGCCAGGCTCACCGCACTGCCGCAAACTCGGTTCCCATTCGCAGGCGAGCCACCCGGCGGCCCCGCAGAACATACATCGCTCACGTGCCGATCTCTCTCGGCGCACGGCGCAGCCGGCCGGGGCGCGCGCATTGGTTCTGGAAGAGCACCAGGACTGGCAGATGCTGGTGCGGCCGCATCATCTCCCGCTCGCCTGAGCGGCGGCCGACTCCAGCAGCCCTACCCAACTCGCCGCCAACGCAATACCCGCGTCATGCGTTCCCAGAATGTTCACAATCGTTATAGTCAAGGCCCTTTCCAGGTACCGCAAGACGCCTGACAATTGAGGTAATCCATGAAATTAGCCGTCATGGCGATCGCAGTTTGTGGGGCGGCACTGCTCCTCGCAACCGCAGCCGGCAGTCCCGGCCCAAGCGCGAACTCGCCCATCATGCCGATCGCGGCGCCTAAGGATCGCGCCTATCCCGGTGAGATTCACCTGACAGTCGATGCATCCGATATCGGCCGACGCATTATTCGCGTTCACGAGAGCGTGAGCGGCATCGGCGCCGAAACCGTCCTGCTCTACCCGAAGTGGTTGCCCGGCACTCACGCACCCGAGGGTCCGATCGATCGAATCGCCGGCCTTAAGATCTCGGCCAATGGCGCGCAGGTTTCGTGGACTCGCGATCCGGTCGATGTCTACGCGTTTCGCGTGCACGCCAGCCCCGGGATCAAGTCGATCGATATCGATTTCGAGTATCTGTCGCCGACCAGCCCTCAGGTCGGCGACCTGGAAATCAGCCGCGAACTGCTGATGCTCGAGTGGAATGAACTCGTGCTGTATCCGGCCGGCTATTTCGCACGGCAGATCCCGGTCGAGGCGAGCCTCGGGTTACCTGCCGACTGGCAGTTTGCCTCCGCGCTGGAGACCGCACTCGCGAGCGGCGCGCGTACGGAATTCAAGCGCGTCAGCCTCGAGACTCTCATTGATAGTCCCGTCTACGCGGGTCGGTATGCTGCGCGGTTCGACCTGGATCCGGGTAGCCCGGTGCCGGTACATCTCGACCTGTTTGCGGACCGGCCTGAGCTTCTTGCGGTGAAACCCGAGCAACTCGAGGCGCACCGGGCCCTGGTACAGCAGGCCTACAAGCTCTTCGGCTCGCATCACTACAGGCACTACGATTTTCTCTACTCATTAAGTGACCAGATCCAGCAGAGCGGGCTCGAACACCATCAGTAGAGCGAGAATGGCGCTGATCCGGAGTCGTTCACCGACTGGGACCAGACCGCGTATTTCAGGGACCTGCTGCCGCACGAATTCACTCATTCCTGGAATGGCAAGTTCCGCCGTCCGGCGGACCTCTGGACCCCGAATTACAATGTGCCGATGCAGAACAGCCTGCTCTGGGTCTACGAAGGGCAGACGCAGTACTGGGGCCAGGTGCTGGCCGCTCGCTCGGCGCTCCGCACCCGGCAGCAAGCATTCGATCAGCTGGCGCTCACGGCGGCCTACTATCAGCTAGAGGCGGGTCGACAGTGGCGCCCGCTACAGGACACGACCAACGACGAAATCATTAACCCACGCCGACCGCAGTCCTGGCGCGACTGGCAACGCTTCGAGGAGTACTACGACGAGGGGGCACTGATCTGGCTCGATGCCGACACATTGATACGCGAGCGGTCGCGGGGCAAACGCTCGCTGGACGATTTCGCCCGAGCTTTCTTCGACATCCAGGACGGCAGCCTCACCACCGTCACCTACACGTTTGACGACGTTGTGAAGACACTGAATGTCGTAGAGCCGTATGACTGGGCCGCCTTCTTGCACCAGCGACTCGATTCGGTTGGCAAGCCAGCGACGCTCGACGGATTGCGGCGCGGCGGCTACAAGCTGATATTTACCGATACGCCGAGCGACTACCTGAAGCTGAGCGACCAGCAGCGCAAGCGCCGTAACCTGCTGTTCTCGATCGGAATTGAAATAGACGACAAGGACAAGGAGGGCGCCGTCTCAGAAGTCATGTGGGGCAGCCCCGCCTACAAGGCGAAGCTCACGGAAGGCGCGCAGATTCTCGCAATCAACGGTGTGGCCTATAGCGCCGATGTGCTCGAGCACGCGATCCGGTCGGCCCATGACACGAACTCGGCCATCGAGTTGATCGTCAAGACGGGCGATCGGTTTATGCTCGCGAGCCTCGATTACCATGGCGGCCTGCGCTATCCGCACCTGGAGCGCGACCAATCCGAGCCGGCGCGGCTCGACGACATCGTGGCTGCACGTCCGTGACTGCCCCGTGACCCACCGGCCCGGGACGCCTACAATGACGACATGGCGCCGCCTTCATCGACGTAGAGGCGGATGTTTTGGACCAGGAGCCGCAACCGGTCCGCGCAGGGGCCAACCAAAATCTCGATTTCGCCCGGTTCAAACACGGGCTGCAGGTCCAAGCCTAAGAAGCGCAGCTCTGAGGCCGGCAAATACACAGTCACAGTGCCCTTTTCGCCGGGCCGCAATTCGATCTTACCAAAGCCCTTGAGTTCCAACAGCGGTCGCGCCACGCTCGCCAGCAGATCATGCGTGAAAAGAAAGACCGTCTCCTCCGCCGCCCTCGCACCGTCATTGGCAACGTCAACGCGAACCTCGATCGTGTCGCTCTCGGTCGCGTTGTGCGGCGACACTCGAAGATTGCAGAGGCTAAAGCGCCCGTAGGTGAGGCCATGGCCAAAGGGGAATAGCGGCTCATTCGGTAGATCGAGATATTTGCTCGTGAATAAATCCTTAGGGTCGGCGGGCCGTCCGCTCGGGCGTTGGCCGAAGAATATGGGAATCTGCCCCATGGCACGTGGCCAGGTTATCGGCGTGCGTCCGCTCGGGGACACGCGTCCCGTCACCACATCGGCGATGGCGTGGCCTGCCTCGCTACCCAGGAACCAGGCCGCGAGCACGGCGTCGGCTTGCTCGATGAGCCAAGGCACGATAAGTGGGCGGCCCGAGAAAAGCACGGCGATCACCGGCTTACCGAGCGACTTGGCACGATCGATGACGGTTTGCGCGAAAAAACGCTGCTGTCCGGGAAGGCCCAGATGTGCCCGGCTGGCGGCCTCTCCGCTCATGCTCGCTGCTTCGCCCAGACACAGAATGACCGCGTCCGCCGCGCCGCAAAGACCCAGGGCCTCCTGAATACCGGAGGTATTGTCTCCGCGGATAGCGACTCCCGATGCGTGGAGGATTTCGCTTTCGGGCAGCGCTGCGCGCAGGCCCGCGACCACGCTCACATAAGCCTCGGGCTCGCCGGCGAGCGACCACGGACCGCTCATTTCGGCGGCCGCATCGGCAAGCGGGCCGATGGCGGCGAGGCGGCGTACGGATGCTGTCAATGGCAGGGCAGCGTTCTCATTCTTGAGCATCACGATGGCGCGCGCGCCGACCGCGCGTGCCAACTGGCGGCGATGAGCGAGGACCGCGGCGCTCTCCGCCGTAGCGCCGCGGCGATACGGCTGGTCGAAAAGGCCCAACCGCTCCTTCAGAGTGAGCACGCGGCGCACCGCCTCGTCGATCTCAATCATGGTCACGAGCCCGCGCTGCAAGGCCACAGGCAGTCCGAGGCGATAAGCGCTGGCCATCATGTCGATATCCACGCCGGCCTTGAGCGCGAGCGTCGCCGCCTCGGTGAGGTCAGCGGCAACGCCGTGGCGCATGAGTTCGGCGATGGCGTTGTAGTCGCTGACGATGACGCCATTGAACCCGAGCCGTCCGCGCAGCCAGCCGCGCAGCAGACCGGCGTGGGCGGTCATCGGAATGCCGGCAAGGTCGGTAAAGGCCGGCATCACCGCCGCCGCGCCGGCGGCGATTGCTGCGGCAAAGGGCGGCAGATGCACTTCGTGCAAGCTGCGCTCAGAGATATCGACCGACGCGTAATCGCGTCCCGCGGTCACCGGCCCGTAGGCACAATAGTGCTTGGCCACCGCCGCCAGCGCGTCTTCGGCGGCAAGATCGGCACCCTGAATACCCCAGACCTTGGCCTTCGCGATCTGCGCACCGAGCCAGGGGTCCTCGCCCGGCCCCTCAGCGCTACGCCCCCAGCGCGGATCGCGGGATACGTCGAGCATCGGTGCAAAAGCCATGGCGAGGCCGTCGGCGGCGGCCTCCCTGGCCGACTCGCGGGCCGTGAGCGCCCAGGTGTCCCGATCGAACAGCGCCGCTTCGCCCAATGGCACCGGAAACAAGGTGCGATGACCATGGATGACATCGAAGGCTACGAGCAGCGGAATGCCCAGTCGCGATTTCTCGACCGCGAGCCGCTGCAGTTCATGCACGTGGTCGGCACCGAAGAGATTGAGCAGGCCGCCAATCGTGCCGTCCTTGATGCCTTCGGTCGAATCTCCGGCGATGACCGGCCCGGTCACCGCATATCCGGCCGCCGTCATGGTGAGCTGCCCGAGCTTCTCGGCCAGGGTCATGTCTCCGATGAGCGTCTCGATCCGATTCATGTGATGCACCTTCCGCTTCTCGACACAACATTAGAGCGCATGGGGGTTTTTCTATACCCTTCTCGGCTTGGCAATGGCAAGGTCGCGATACTCCGGATAACGTGAGCGATTATGGACGTCCAGCCGGTCGCCGCGACGAAACAGCCCGCCACCACCAACTGAGAAGCCTGCCCGTGGTCAAAGCCGACAGATCCTCAAGAGCCAAAGCCCGCGTCGCGACGAACGCGGCGGCGACCAGGGCGTCAAGTCCGGCCGCTCTGGCCAGACTGCCCGACGATGAGTTGCTGGAGGCCGTCCAGCGGCACACCTTCCGTTTCTTCTGGGATGGCGCGGATCCGACCACCGGTCTGGCACCCGATCGGCGCAAGACTCGCGACCGCAAGGTTGAGGACCCCGTAACGATGGGCGGTTCCGGCTTCGGCGTCATGGCGCTTATCGTCGCCATTGAGCGTGGCTGGGTCTCGCGCGAGGCCGCGCTGGAGCGCCTGAAGCGCATGCTCGACTTTCTCATCCATGCGCCCTGTTATCACGGCGCTTTCTCGCATTTCATGGATGCGCGCACAGGGGCCACCGTCCCCCTGAGCCGCAAGGATGATGGCGGCGATCTGGTGGAAACCTCTTATCTGTGCATGGGACTGTTATGCGCGCGGCAGTATTTTGATCGCAACACTAAGATCGAGAGGAAGCTTCGGGCGCGCATCACTGGTCTGTGGGAAGAGGTTGAGTGGAACTGGTATACGCAGAACGGGCGCAAAGTGCTCTACTGGCATTGGAGCCCCAACAACGGCTGGGCCATGGACCACGAAATTCGCGGATGGGATGAATGTCTCGTCACCTATGTGCTGGCGGCATCCGCGCCCCGCTATGGCATCGACCCGATCGTCTATCATCATGGCTATGCCGCGGGGCGCAATTATCTGAACGGCAAGTCCTACTATGGCATCGAGTTACCGCTGGGCATGCCGTATGGCGGCCCGCTGTTCTTTACTCACTACTCGTTCTGCGGCCTTGATCCGCACGGCCTCAAGGACCACTACGTCGACTATTGGGAGCAAAATGTCCGCCATGTGCGCATCAACCACGCGCACTGCGTGGCCAATCCGCATCGCTACAAAGGCTATAGCTCGGCCTGCTGGGGTCTCACGTCAAGTGACGACAAGGTGGGTTATCTGGCGCACGACCCCGACAATGACAACGGCACTATCTCGCCCACCGCGGCCGTAGGGAGCTTTCCCTATGCGCCGCGCGAGGCGATGCGAGCGCTGCGCCATTTCCTCCGCAGCCACGGCGGGAAAATTTGGGGCCGTTACGGCTTTACCGATGCGTTTTGCGAGACCAGGAATTGGTATGCCGATACGTTCCTGGCCATCGACCAGGGACCAATCATCCTCATGATCGAGAACTACCGCACCGGCCTGTTGTGGAAGCTGTTCATGAACGTGCCGGAGGTTCAAGCGGGACTGCGCCGGCTCGGGTTCACCAGCCCCTATCTCGGCAAACGGACCCGTCGCTGATGGAACCGCTCGACCGCTGGGTCGATCGGCAATACCGTCACGCCGCAAACGCCATGCTGTTGAGCGTGTCACCGCTCGGCATCATCAAGTGGCGGCCGGGATTCGGTCAGACCATCGTACCGAAGAAGGGTTCGATCGTCGCCTCCCCCGTCCTGGCCGCCTATGATCCAGAGCCCGACTATTTCTTTCATTGGTATCGGGATTCCGCTGTCGTCATCGACGCTTTGCGGCTGCTATTGGAAGATGACAGCGCTCGGCCGGGCGCACACGGCCAGTTCTCGGACTTCGTGCGCTTCAGCCTCTCGCTGCTGGATGTCGACGGACGCGCCCTGGTCGCAACGCCCGCCTGGCGTACCAAAGTCGCGCAGGACTTCACAAAATTCCTGCGTACGGATGCAGACCTCGCGTCCGTCCATGGCGAGGCCGTCGCCGCCGAAACGCGGGTCAACCCTGACGGCACGCTCGACATTTCGAGTTGGCCCCGCCCGCAGAATGATGGACCTGCATTACGGGCGCTCACCCTGCTGCGGTGGCAGCGTAGCACTCACTTCGATCCTGATCTGAGTGCAGCGGTATCGGCGCTGTTGACCGCCGATCTCGCCTTTACGCGAAAACGCTGGCGCGATCCCTGCTTCGACATCTGGGAGGAGGAAAAAGGTCTGCACTATTACACGCTGTGTGTTGCCGCCGCAGCACTCGAAGCAGGTGCTGGCTGGCTGGATGAGCATGGCAACGGTCAGGAAGCGCAAGCCGCCGGCACCGAAGCCGAGGCCATTCGTCGAAGGCTCGACGCCTATTGGGTCGCAGATCAGGGATATTACAAATCGCGCGTATTGGAATCGGGACAGCGCTCCGCCAAGGAGCTCGACATCGCCGTCATCCTCGCAACGCTGCACGGGTCAGGCAGCGGCAACACCCATTCCGTCCACGACGCGCGGATGCATGCCACTCTCGCGCGGCTGGAAGCCCTGTTCGATGCAGCCTATCCGATCAACCGTGACCGGCCGCCCACTCGGGCACCGGCCATGGGGCGTTATGCCGGCGATAGCTATTATTCGGGCGGCGCCTATTATTTCTCGACTCTGGCAGCCGCCGAGTTCTGTTTCCGTGCGGCCGTTGGCGCAGGCGGTGCGCAAGAGCTAGTCAAGCGCGGCGACGCTTTTCTGGAGACCGTACGCCGCTTTACGCCCCCGAGCGGCAACCTGTCGGAGCAGTTCGACCAGAGAACTGGCGCACAGACCTCCGCCAGGCATCTCGCCTGGAGCTATGCCGCATTCATCTCCTGCATCGTCGCGCGGCGCGCGGTCGTTTGAAGATAATCTCATGCCTGCTGGCTGTGGCATCCTGGCCAGGCACATGGAGGAAGGCGCCTGCTTGCCGCATTGGGAATGCCGGATTATGGTAGCGCTGATCGGTTCTGCCCAAGCAGGCATTAAAAGCGGAGGTCCCTCGCAATTTCGGATCAGCCAGGAAGGCGCTTGCCGCCGCCTAACGCGGCCATCGCCTTCCAAGCCCGACCCGCTTCGCGGCGAGCGTCAGCGCATTCGCAGGGCGAGTTGACTGGTAATGGCAAAACTGCGCCGTGTTCGAGGAGAGCCAAGCACGATAGCTGAGTCGGAAGAGATCGTCAGCGCCACCGCATCCGATGCTGAGGAGGCTGCCCATTCTGGCCTTGTGCCCCAGCTGGGCATGATGGTCCGGGCGCTCTCGGCCTCGCCGGTTGGCAAGACGATCATCGTGCTGATGGCGGAGATATTTCTGGTCGTCGTGGCTACGACTTACGGCCAGATCCGGCTCAATCGCTGGAGCAAGCCTTTCTATGATGCTTTGTCGCGCCGCGACTTCAGGGACTTCCTCTACCAGCTGGCCGTCTTCTTCTTGATCGCCGGAATCCTGCTGGTCCTCAATGTAGCGCAGAAATGGCTCGGCGAGACCCTGAAGGTCAGACTGCGCGAGGGCCTGGTAGGTGATCTGATCCACCATTGGATGTTACCGCGCCGCGCCTTCTGGCTCGCCAATGCGGGACCGATCGGCGCCAACCCGGATCAGCGCATGCACGAGGATGCGCGCCACCTCTGCGAGCTGTCGGCCGACCTCGGCATCGGTCTGCTCCAGGCCTCGATCCTGCTGGTAGCCTTCACGGGCGTGCTGTGGGTTCTATCGAGTAACTTTTCCTTCCATGTCGCCGGCCACATCTTTGCAATACCCGGCTTCATGGTGTGGGCCGCCATCATCTACGCGGCCGCCGGCTCGTTGCTGAGCTACTGGGTTGGCGCAGCGCTCGTCTACCGTAATGCCGAGCGCTATGCCCGCGAGGCCGATCTGCGCTTTGCGATGATCCGCGTCAACGAACACGTCGACGGCATTTCGCTGGCGGCCGGCGAAGCGGACGAAAGCCGGCGGGTCGAACTGCATCTTGCGGCGGTGCTCGCCGCGACGCGCCGGCTGGTCATGGGCCTCACCAATCTTACCTGGGTCACCTCGGGCTTCGGTTGGGTTACGCTGGTGGCGCCGATACTGGTCGCCGCACCGCTCTACTTCGCGGGCAAGCTGTCATTCGGCGGTCTCATGATGGCAGCCGCCGCCTTCACCCAGGCCCAGTCCGCGCTGCGGTGGTTTGTGGACAATTTCAGCGTCATCGCCGACTGGCGCGCGACCTTATTGCGCGTCGCCAGTTTCCGCCGCGCCCTGGTCACCGCTGACGTGGTACCTCACATTGAAAGCCGTATCGCCTACGCCGAAGGCGAGCCGGGCAGGATAATTATAGAGAACCTGGAAGTTGCCTCCTCGACCGCCTGCGACATGCTCAAGGAAAGGAGAGTCGAAGTGAAGGCCGGGGAGCGCGTCCTCATCGTCGGCGAACCCGGAACCAACAAGACGCAGCTGTTCCGCGCATTGACGGGCTTGTGGCCCTGGGGCGCCGGGCGTGTCGAACATCCGAAAGACGAAGCCATACTTTATATTCCTCGCGGCACGCCCTATCTGCCGCGCGCCACGCTGCGCGAGGTCTTGGCGTACCCGATGAAAGTCGAGCGTTTCGACCAGGATGCATTCGCGCATGCACTTTCGCGGCTTGGCCTGGAACGACTCGTGCCGGCACTCGACATGACTCAACGGTGGGACCGGGACCTGAGCGCCGACGAGCAACTCACGCTGGCATTCGTGCGCGCTGTGCTACAGGCGCCGCCCTGGATCCTCATCGACGACAGCTTACGCTCGCTCGACGGCGACACGCTGGAGCGCGTCATGGATGTCTTCGCCCACGAACTGGAACACACCGGTGTTATCCATATCGGCGGCGGCCAGGCGCACAACCCGCTATTTTCGCGCACGCTGCATCTCATCAAGGCTCCGCCGACGCACACGGTCGGGCGCGACGAGGCCGCCGCAGCGCCGCTGCCAATGACTGGCCATGGATCCGCATTTGGCCAATGAAGAAGAAGTCCATGCTCAAGGCCGATAGAGCCCCCAACACCAAGTCTTGCATCAGCCTGGCGAATTCGCTCTACCTCGCTCTGCTGCTGGCGCTGCTACCGTCCTTCGCACCCGCGCAAGAGCTCGAGTTACGCCTGCCCGCAGCCGCCACCGATTCATCGACTCCTGCAGTGCTGCGCGATCTGGCCGAGCGAGTCCTACCCGTTTATCAAGAGAGTGATCGTGAGCGCTATCTCGCGAATCTGTCGGCACTGCAGTCTGTCTCCGGCGGCTATGCAGCCGCCTACGCGACGCGGCAAGAGCTGCGCCAATGGCGGCATAGTGCGCACGGCGCGTGGCCGATCGACCGATCGGTAGTCTACGACATCTACGTGCACGCCCGGGAAATCGAGGCGGCAGATCGAGTTCAATTCGCGCCGGCGCTCGCGCAGTCTTTCCAGGAAGTGGTGCCTCGCCTGAACGACCCGGAAGCCTACGCGATCAGCTGGAGCTTTGAGGCGCCGCCGCCTGTCGCACTGGAGGCGCTGCAATGGCAGTTCGATCGGCTGCGACCAAAAGGCGCCGTGACGCTGGCAGAAGCCGTGGACCTCATCTGGGCCTATTTTTCGTTCAACGCCTATCAGAGCTTTCGTCCACTGGTCGATTCCCTGGTCGCCGCGGACTACCGTCGGCGTTACACGACGGAAAAGGATGTGCTCATCAGAACGCCCGACGGAGCGAGCATCTCCGCAATGGTGGTTCGGCCAAGAAATGACGCCAAGGTGCTACCGACGCTGCTTGAATTCACGATCTACGCCTATCCGCAAAACAATGCCATGGAGTGCGCCGCCCACGGCTACGTCGGTGTCGTCGCTTATGCCCGCGGCAAATCGAAGAGCGCCGATAAAGCCGTGCCCTTTGAGCACGACGGCGATGATGCACGCTCCGTGATCGAATGGATTGCCAAGCAACCGTGGAGTGATGGCCGCGTGGGCATGTATGGCGAAGACTACAGCGGCTTTTCCCAATGGGCCGCCGCCAAGCGCTTGCCACCCGCACTCAAGGCGATCGCCACTTCGGCGAGCACCGCGCCGGGAATCGATCTTCCCAAGGAGGGCAACATCTTTCTCAACTCCGCGTACCGCTGGGTCCGATTCGTCACCGACACCAAAGCTCTGGACGAGGAGATCTATAGAGAGGACGCGCACTGGCGATGGCTCGATCAGACGTGGTATACGAGCGGAAAGCCGTATTGGGATCTCGTCCATATCTATGGAAAGCCCAACGCGAACTTTCGGCGTTGGCTTGGTCACCCGAGCTACGATGGCTATTGGCAAAAGATGATCCCTTACCGGGAAGACTTCGCCCAGATCAACATACCGGTCTTGACGACAACAGGCTATTACGACAGCAACGAGGAAGGCGCGCTGTATTACCTCACTGAGCACTACCGATATAATCCGAAAGCCGATCAGACGCTTTTGATAGGGCCCTATGATGACGTTGCGATTCAACGTGGACCCCTGTCCGTGCTTCAGGGCTATCAAGTCGATTCCGCCGCTCTCATCGACATTCACGAACTGCGTTATCAGTGGTTCGACTACATCCTCAAGGGCGGCGCAAAACCGACCGTCCTCCAAGACCGCATCAACTACGAGGTGATGGGAGCCAACACCTGGGAGCACGCGCCATCGCTCGCAGCCATGGCCAATGGATCGCTGAGGTTTTATCTGGAACCCACCCCCTCGAGCGAGGCTAACCGGCTGGCCGGGAAAATAAGTTCGAACACCGCCTTCCTTCGGCAGACAGTTAACCTGGCGGATCGCAGTGACGCGGCCTGGATGCCTGCGTCCGACCTTATCAGCAAGAGTCTTCCGATACACAATGGCATGACATTCGTCAGCGACCCGCTACCTCAGGCTATAGAGGTCAATGGCCTGTTCTCGGGTTTGCTCGATTTCACCGCGAATAAAATGGACATGGATATCACCATCGCGCTGTACGAGCGGTTGGCCAGCGGTGAATACCTTCGACTGTTCGATCCACCGTACACATTTCGCGCAAGTTATGCCCAGGATCGCAGTCATCGCCATCTCTTGAAGGCAGGCGAGCGCCAGCAATTGAGCTTCAGAAGTGAGCGCCTGACGAGTCGCAGGTTTCAGGCCGGGAGCCGGCTGGTCATGATACTCGGCATCAACAAGCGGCCGGATGAGCAGATCAACTATGGCACCGGGCAAGACGTGAGCGACGAATCCATTGCCGACGCCAACATTCCATTGAAGATCCGGTGGTATGGCAGCAGCTACATCGACATCCCGGTCAGGCAATAGCGGCCCCGGCTCCTAGTTGCAGGGCTCGATCGGCTTGAGTTCGCCCCGGCGGTCGAGCATATCGGACGCATCGTCCCGTCCGGTGCCGATCAGATTCTCGCCCGATCCCATGCCCGTCGCCACGGTCCGCTTATTTAGCGGCGGCTCGTCGCCTTCCAGCCGGGACTGGACATATTCGGCGCCCATCAGAGACAGGCTGTCGTTCATCGCCGCCGGGCCCGTGGGACTGGTGTGGCCGGTAACCTGAAGGCAGGCCTGATTCGATGCCGCCTGCGAGGCGATCTGCTGCAGCCACATGCCATAGCTGCCGCTGGATCTGCTGTCGGTGACGAACCTGACCGAGCCGGGCCGGAATAGGAACTTAACGGCGAGTCGTTTCCTGCGCAGCCCGAAGTCCACCAGATCGCGGAACGCCGCTGACGCCTGATCGACGCGTCCAAGCTTGGTCAGAGACAGGTAGAAACCGTTATAGACGCGCAGCTGGTCGCCGGCGGGTGTCTTGCGTGCGGTCGAGAGAGATCCGGCGCCTCGGCATACCGCCCCTCGCCGTAGGCATCGTCCGCCTCGCTTACCAGAGCGGCCGCGAGCAGCCCGTCAAAATATTCCGGCTTGATCAGATCGCCCACCTTGCTCGCCTGGCAAGTGGCGATATAGGCCTGGACGCTTGGATCGTCGGTCCAGACGGGGCTGTCGCCGAATGCAGCGGTCGGGGTCGCATCGGCATCCTCGATGCGCACCCGCACAACCGACTTGGCGACGATCTTCCCGGTCTTGAGGTCAAGCATGAGGAGGCAGAACCGGTAGGCCTCGCGCTCACCGGTGGTCTTCATCTGCGCATTCACCGGGGTGACAGTGCCGACGACGACGCGCGGCCGCTGCTTCAGACTCTCCGGGGTGATGCGCTGCACCGTATACTTCGGAAAGTCCTAACAGGGCCGTGGTCAGTTGTGGCAGGACCTCGCGTCACTCAGCAGCTAAGTGTATAGGTGAGCGCACGTGGCGATCTGCCGGGCCACCTAGCCGATGTCGATCGTCAGGATGTTGCGCCCGACAGCCAATCGCTCCAGCACCGTTGCCATTGCAACGAGGGCGGCTCCGCGACGATGCGGGTTCGCGCAACAGGTGAACGCCAGAGGCTCTTCGTTTAGCACGATTTCGTTGACACCGCAGCCGGCACCCCCGATTCGGTAACGCACGTCGATCGGACGTCCCAGTAGCGTCGTCTCCGCGCGCAGGCCGTCGAGTGCCCTCGGTATCACGGGGTCTACGCGCAGCACGTCCGACTCGCAGCTCAGGCCGAGAAAGCACCGAACGATCAGACCCAGTGCTATGCCTGCGCCGCTCGAGTACACCCGCCAGCCGCCATCGAGTGCAACTGAGCCGCGCGCGACTCGCTCGTATTCCGCGCTCGCCTGATAGCGATCTTCGAAAGCGGCATCGGAGCTGGAGTAATAACAGTTCGCCTGACGCAACGTCGCGCACGGCACGATCGAGCGGATGCCGATCGGATTCGCCTGGCAAAGCGCATGGAAGAAGCGGTCCGCCTCTCCAACATGCGCCAACGCCTGCGCATAGCGCAAATGAGCGTGCGTGTACATCAGGCCGATCTCGCGACCGAAGAACGTTGCGCTCTCGGCCCGCTGGAAGATGCGTTGCGGGCCGCCGTGATAAGGTATCGGACGGTCGAACAGGCGGACGCCATCCGGAGCACTCAAGTGGGCGTCGATCAATCGCAGATGGTCGCGCGTCTGTGCCGGCGTCAGCATATCCTCAAGAATCGCATGGATGATCGCCAGTGCGCTGTAGCGTACGCCAGTCGTTTTATCGCTCGGGTGCAGCAGGTAGCCCACGCCACCGCCGTCTTCGAATACGGCGTAGCCGGCCAGCACGCCATCCACGAGAAGCAGACGCTGGAAATCTCGCTGCACGGTCTCAGCCCAACTCTCAAAGCGGAGAGCATCATGCGCGCGCCCGATCGCGCGCAGCGCGCGCGCCAATGTCTTCAGCGCCTGGAAATGCAGCGTTACAGTCCAGGCGCTGCACATGTGATCGCGCATGGCGGGATCGGCTGGCTGCAGGGAGTCGTTCCAGTCACCGTGGCCATACGCGGCCAAAGCGGTGCCCGCGATGACGCGGCTTTCTATCAGCGCAAGAGCCCGCTGCGCGTGTTGCCATATAGTTGCTGATTCGCCCTCCTCCGAGCCGCGGGGATCGAAAAACCGTACGTGTTCCTCGAGCACACCGGCGTCGCCTGAGACGATAAGATACTGGCCGAGGACCACGAGCGGCCAGAGGAGAATATCGCCGTGCGAATCGCCCGCACGGATGTCGCGCTCGCGTTCGAAGAACGTAAACCACTGCGGCCAATCGCCGTCAGCGTTCTGCGCAGCCATCACACGCATCAGCAGGTTGCGTATCGGCACCACGCGGCCGAGCGCAAGCAGCATCTCGACCGGTCCCTGGCACACGTCGCGCGTGCCCCAGCCGCCGCCGGAGTATTGCTCCAGACCTCGCGGCGATAGGTAGTGAACCAGCGCATTGTGTGTGTACCACGGCACGATATCGGCTATCCGCGCAATCTGCTCGGAGAGTGGGTTCGCAGCCGCTGAAATCATTTTCAGACCCGGTATGAGGCTCTCGCCCGATTGGACGCGCAGCGGGGTCTGCGTCCCCTCAGGGATCAGGTGTCCTCGAATACGCAGGCCGACCAAGCGGGCAGGTGCGGTAACGATGCATATATATGGCTGCTGGCGCGAACGCCCATCGATGAATAACAGCTCGTCGCCGCCGACATGTTGAAATCCCGTGCCGGCATTCGGAGTGACATGAAAACTCCCGTTCTGGAACCGGCGCGCAAGCTCCGTTCCGGGCGCAGGTGCAACGATGATGTCATCGCCATGCCGCCACCAATGTGCCGCGCCCGCGGTGCTGCCGTCATCGCCATCAAGTGCGACGTGATGAGAGATGAGGAATCTCACCGGTTCCCCCGAGCTGACTTCAATCGACAGTGTCAGCTCGTGCGGTTCGCTTCGTGCTTCGGCCCGCACTTCGATCACACCCTCTTCGTGCCGATAGATCCAGCGGCAGGCGTCCGGCGACATTTCGAACGCGGAAGGCACATGCAACAGTCGCCAGCTGCCTCCGAGCTCCATGAACACACGTTGTCCGTGCGAACGAAACAAACCGAGATAACTGTGCACGGTGGAGATGAAGCGATTGATGCTCACGTGTCCCTGCGTGAGCATCGAGTGAAAGACACCGCTCATCCAGACGGTCGAGGTCAACGCAGTCTCATCCGGCGTCGTGTGATGACCCGTGCGCAGCAAATGCCCGTGCGGACGTTGCACGCGCAGTTCCTTCGCGCGCAGGACGACGTGACGATCGCCACCGTAAAAGAAGGACAATCGCTCACCGCGCTCATCGAACTCCTCATGCCGCCAATGCGACCCGAACAGCGCGCGCATTGCGTCGCCACCGAGATCGAGGCCGTTAAGCAGCGGCGCAGAGCTGAATAGCGTTGCGGTGCCGGACGATTCGGCAGATCTCGAGTCGATCGTCACGGGCGCCGCCTCTGGCAGCGCCAGTAGCTCGCTCACGCCGTGGAGGTCCGACGTCGATGTGGCATCGGGGTGATCTGCAAGGTAGGAACCGAAAAAGCCAGCCGCGACGCTCTCATTCGGATCCAGCCGAATCGGGGCGTCTCGAATAACCACCATGGAGTGTTCATGCTGTAAACGTCGCCCAGGAGGATCGGTGGCGAGTCCGACCGGCGTATCGCCGCGTCGGCTTGCGAGCCCATGAAACTGCATGCTGTCGGTGGCGAATGAAGTACCTGCACGCAGCGAGCCGATCAGACACCATGGATTGCGATGGTCGACCGCAAGATTCTGCCGTGAGGCAATCGTGTATCCGTGCGCCGCCAGCCACAGCGGCATGTGATCGATGTATTGACTCACGTAGTACTCGTTGAGGCGCACCGCGCCGTACGGTGCAAGAGCCAGATCCTGCGCGTACGTCAGATCCACATGTTGCGATCGCGAATTCGTGTTCTCAAGGCGAACGTGCCAGAACCATGCAGGCGCGCTCTGCGCGAGAAGCAGGGCTATCGAGTAGTGGATGCCGCGCCACGCACCCACACCCACGAGCATGCCGCTGCCCGGATCAGCACGAAAGCGACTGCGACTCTGTGGCCCCAGAAGGGGTGCCCATTCGACCGTGTCTGTATGACATCGCAGATACAGATTCGTGGGGCCGCCCTCGATCTCATTGCCGACAAAAAGCGTGAGCGAAATCGGATCGCAATCGAAACGACGCAGTGAGCCATTCGCGTTGATTTCGACACGCATCCCTGAGCGGCTCGTCAGGCATATCGCGGCCGGATCAGTGAGTGCTTCAGGCATGTCGCGGAATTCCTCGAGCCGACGGAGCGGCGGTTCCACTCGATAACGCGTCGGACCGCATCGAGTTCATCGATCGTATCGGCCGCTGGAGGTAAACGCCAGGGATACGGCGTTTCCGTCGATTCCCATGCCGCGGAAGATATTGACCCGTCTCCATTAAAGTGGCACATATATCTGGTTAAATGGATCGGCCAAGCAAGGACATCAACCATCGCATCGCGGCATAAGCGCGCGGCCCGCGCGCGGCCCTGCGACTTTCATTAGGCGCGTTGGCATCCAAGAGCGGGCTGAGCCGCTTAATGATCTCGCTCATCGAGCGCGGCGAGGCCAGCCCTACGGCAGTCCTGCTGGAGCGCCTGGCCTGGGGCCTGGGGGTTCCGCTCGCGCGGATGTTCGACGCGCCCGCCGATGAAAGCGCCGCGCCCCAGGCCATTGTGCGGCATGCCGGACAGCCGCAATGGCGTGACTCCGCCTCGGGCTATCTGCGCCGTAACGTGTCACCACTGCACAGGCCCTCGCCGATTCAGATCGTGGACGTGGACTTTCCGGCTGGCCCCGCGTGTCCTACGAGACCGGCTCGCGCGATCTCCCCGTGCATCAACAGGTGTCGGTCCTGTCCGGACGGATCCAGGTGACGCTTGGCAATGAGCGGTATCGCCTGGAGACAGGCGATTGCCTGGCCATGCTGCTGGACCGACCCTTCGTGTATGCCAATCGCACCCTCCATCCGGCGCGTTACGTCGTAGTGATCAGTGCTAAAACCGCCTTTTCGAGACGAGCGATATGAATCTTGCCCACATTCGAATTCGCGCTACGGCTCATGAGCCCCAGCTCGCCGCGGCGCTGGCTGACGTTCTCATCGACTGCGTCGAGGGCGGCGCGCGAAGCCGGCAGGACCCTGTTGGTGCTGGACACTGTCACCGGCGGCGACGACGAGCGTCGGTACACCCGCCTGCGCTGGCACCGGCTGCGTGTGATTCCCCGGCTACGCGTTGTGGCCGAACGGCGGCTTGTGCGACACCACCTATTTCTCCAAGACAGTGATCTAAGCCCGCGCGGAATTCATTGGCGCGCATTGCCTCGTCCTTGAAACTGGCGGGCATAGTCTATGGCTCGATTGGCCCCGCCTGCCCGGAAGCGGCGCAGGTTCAGTCGCGAAAGTTCTCGAACTGCAGCGGCAGATCTATGTCGCACTGACGCAGCAGCGCGATGGCGGACTGCAGATCATCGCGCTTCTTGCCCGTGACGCGCAGCTTGTCGCCATTGATCTGCGCCTCGACCTTGAGCTTGGCCTCTTTGAGGCTGGCCACGAGTCTCTTGGCCACGGCCTGTTCGATGCCCTGCCTTATTGTGATCTTGCGCCGCGCCTCGGTCAGGTTTACCTCGACCTCGCCAAGCTCGATGCTGCGCGGGTCGATGCCGCGCGCTGCCAGGCGCAACCTAAGGATGTCGAGCAACTGATTGAGCTGATATTCGCTCTGCGCAAACTGCGTGATCACAAATCCCTGAGGCTCAAAGCGCGCGTTGGTGCCGCGCAAGTCGTAGCGCTTTGCCACCTCGCGATTGGCCTGGTCCACTGCATTGGAAAGCTCATGGGTATCGACCTTGGAAACGGCGTCGAAATACGGCATATATGCTGAAAGCACCCTCAGCGGCAAAAAGCACTTTGTAACATGATAAGACGATCTGAGTTGGCTTATGTGCGCCGCCAATTGAGGGTCGCGGGCACTTCTGACCATGAGCCAGGCAGTATAGTCTCCACGGACTCATATCGCAGATAGATTGGAATATATATTAGCAAGATTCCAAAAACTACATCAGGCACGGAGACATCATCATCTATTTTCATCGAAGTGCGAGTATTGCTCCGGGAAAAGCCATCGCGGCCGTGTCGATCGCAGCGACTGGACGCGCATCTGCGTACTCGTCCTTGCAGTCGTCGTATCCGCAATGCAGATCGGGAAGGTTCCTCCCGCGCTATCGTTGCTGCGAGAGGACCTCAGCGTGCGCTTGGTTGCCTCGGCCTGGATCCTGTCGATGTTCAGCGCTCTCGGAGCATTGTTCGGGAGCGTGGCCGGCGCATTCGCGTACCGATACGGATCGCGCCGGGTGAGGGTTGCGAGTCTGCTGATTGCCGCGGCGGTCGAACGTGATCGGCGGTTCGTACCGTCGCTGTGGGGCGCCTACATGCCGGTCGCCATCGCGCTCGCGCTGGCCGGCTCCCCGCCAATTCTCGCCGCTCTCGGCTGACGGCCGTTGTGGGAACTCAATGCAGCGCTGTTGGCCGGGCTGGCTCTCGCCGTTGCATGGTCAAATTCGCTCGCGCACGCGGTTAGCGCGCGGCACTCGACGCAATTCGGCGCCATATTGCGAGCCTCACTTCTCCGGCCAGGAACCCTGTTGCTCGCGGCGGTCGCGGCCGCGGTTGGCGGCTGGCATGCATCGGCGTTGGTCCTCCTGCCTTTCGCAACCGTCGGGTTGAGCGCATCAAGCTGCCAGCGGACGAGCCCGGGCGCTTCTTGTAGGCCGAATATTCGCTTGGATTGGCGCCCCTGCTTCCAAGCGGCAGCAGTGCGGATTTCATGGCAGCGGGGGAACGATACCGATGTCAGCGCCGAGGTGCCGATCTGGCACAATGGTGAGGCGCTCGCGTCCGTGACCTCCGAGGTATGATCCCAGCGTGCTGCGAGCGATACCATCGGGCCGGCTTGGCTTATCTACCGTCGCAGCGATCGGGCGTCGAGGGCTGATACAACATTTTTATTATTGGAGCACGTTATGGCGAACAGTGCCAGGAAAAATACCGCGCGTTCGCGCCAACCATCGAGCCGCGACCTGTTAGCCCGCCTGGCACATGGAGCAGTAATCTGCGCTGAAGGGTATGTCTTTGAACTGGAGCGCCGCGGCTATCTGCAGGCCGGCGCCTTTGTGCCGGTCGTGCTCACCGAGCATCCGGATGTGGTCGAGCAGTTGCACATGGACTTTGTGCACGCGGGCTCAGACGTCACGCAGGCACTGACCTACTACGTGCATCGTGAGAAATTGCGGGTCATCGGCCGGGGAAAGGACCTGTTGCCGATGAACCGCAAGGCGCTTGCCATCGCCAAGAAGGTCGCCCGCAAGACCGGCACGCTATTTGCCGGCGACATCTGCAATACCAATATTTATGACCCGACGGATCGCAAGGCGCTCAAGGAAGTGGCGAGGATATTCGAGGAACAGGTCGGCTGGGCTGCGGATGCGGGTGTGGATTATATCGTTGCGGAAACTTACTCCTGGGGCGGCGAGGCGTTGATGGCCCTGGAGGCGATCAAGAAATACTCCAAGGTCCCCGCCGTCGTCACGGTCGCCCAACATCGAGAGATATCGACGCGAGAGGGCTGGAGCGTTGCCGAGACCTGTCAGCGGCTGGAAGCGGCCGGCGCCGACGTCGTCGGCCTGAATTGTCATCGCGGACCTACGACGATCATGCCGGCGCTCAAGGAGATCCGCGCGGCGGTCAAGTGTAATGTGGCCGCCCTCCCCGTGCCTTATCGGACCACGCCTGAGCAGCCTTCCTTCATGTCACTGACCGATCCGTGCCGCGCGAATGCGCGAGCTTTCCCCGTCGGCTTGGATCCCTTTGTTTGCACGCGCGGGGAAATATACGAGTTCGGCAAGGCTGCGTATGCGCTTGGTGTGCGCTACCTGGGCATCTGCTGCGGGGCCGGTCCGCACCATATCCGCGCGCTGGCCGAAGCACTTGGCCGCCACCCGGAGGCGAGCAAGTACTCGGCGGATATGTCCAAGCACGCATTCTTCGGGACCGACAAGCGGATCAAGCGCGTGCAGCGCGTGTATCGCGCCAAACTGTGAAGCAATTTCGCTTCCGCCAAGAACGCGTCTTCGCGATTTTCTTATGCACCGCAGGTCGCTCCCGGTATGTCGCTATAATGCGGGCACCCTGGCATGCTCAAGGGAGGCTAGGACCGAACGCTGCTATGATCTGCCCTGATGCGGGCTCCCCGCGATTTCTTGGATTAGAAGTCGGCGATGAACAGATTGCTCTGGGGACTTGCCTGGGCGTGTCTTGTGGCAAGCTACTGCGGGTCCGCTGAACGGCCAAATTCCTCAGCTGCATCGGTTACGCATTTGGTATCTGGCATTGACACTCAGTACATCGACGACAGCGTCCGCGCCCAGGACGACTTCTACCGGCACGTCAACGGCAAGTGGCTCGCGAGTACCGAGATTCCGGCCGATAAAGGCAGGTATGGCGCGTTCGACAAACTGGCCGACGACGCGGACGATCAGCTGCGCGGCATCGTCGAGGAACTGCTGATATCCGTCGACGCCACCGACCCCGATCAGCAGAAGATCGCCGATCTGTATGCAAGCTTCATGGACGAGGCGGCGCTGGAACAGTTGGGCTTGAAGCCACTCGATGCTGAGTTCGCGAAGATCGACGCGCTGAGGGACAAGGCCGAGATTCCCTCGCTGATTGCGCACTTCAACCGGATTGGCATTGCTGCGCCCTATACGCCGCGGGTACATCAGGATGCGAGGGACTCGACTAAGTACGTCTTCGATCTCGGTCAGGACGGCCTGGGGATGCCCGACCGCGACTACTACCTGCAAAACGACGCGAAGCTCAAGCAGGTTCGCGCCCAGTACGAAAAGCATGTCGAGAAGATGCTGGCCTTGGCGGGCAGCAAGAGCGCTGCGAACGATGCCATGGACATTCTCGCTCTGGAAACGGCCCTGGCCACGGTGCAGTGGACGAAAGTCGAGAACCGCGATCCTATAAAAACCTACAACAAGGTCGAACTCGCCAAACTCGTTGGCTTAGCCCCCGGCTATAACTGGAAGGCATATCTCGCGGACGCCGGCGTCACCGGCAAGACGGATTACCTCGTCATCCGCCAGCCCAGCTACATCACCGGATTCAATGAGATCCTGCGCCAGACGTCGCTGCCGGTATGGAGGGCCTATTTCCGCTGGCGCGTGCTCAGCGGCGTCGCTCCATATTTGAGCAAGAATTTCGTTGACGAGCACTTCGCCTTCTACGGCAGT
>JBEKRP010000008.1:0-86641 GCA_049518595.1 Steroidobacteraceae bacterium | reverse complement strand
AGCTGCTGACAATCCGAGCGTATGACACAGCGCTCCTCTTCGCAAGCTCAGGCGCCCGGTCGATAGCCACCGACTTCGAAATCGGGGAATCTTCCCGGCTCTTCGCGCACCACCCGCAGTAATCGATCAGAGGCCGGCGTCTGGACCGCTCTGCGTCGAACTCGAACCTCGCCTAATGAGCGGCCGCTGCCGGTGGCGAACTGATGCTGCCGACCCTCTATCCAGCACCCGGAATGCACCATTCTCCTATATTGAGTGACCAGCAGTCGAAGGCCCCAGACCTCCGGGCAGGCGCGTGTAGGTGCGAATCTAGAATTCTCGTCGTGGTGTGAGGCGCAGAAGCTGAGGGAGATCGTCGATATCGAGCCGCTACACGTGGCCGCCTACATCGAGCAGCTCAGCCAGCGGCTTGCCAAGCCGTCAGTCAAGCAGCACCTGGCGACGATCCGCATGCTCGTCGACTGGCTGGTCGTGGGCCAGCTCGTGGCCACCAATCCCGCTGCACCGGTACGGGGCCCAGGTACACGGTCAGTAAAGGCAAGACGCCCGTGTTGGCGCAGGAGGAGGCGCGCGAGCTGCTGGACGCCATCGACACATCCACGCTCGTGGGATTGCGCGATCAGGCCCTCATCGCGACCATGATCTACACCTTTGGCCGCGTCGCCGCAGTCATCAAGATGCGCGTCGAGCACTACTACACTCAAGGCCGCCGCGGCTGGGTCAGATTGCATGAGAACGTCAGCACGCGGTATGAGATGCCCTGCAACCACAATCTCGAGGCCTATTTGGATGCCTACATCAGCGCCGCAGGTCTCGCCGGCGACCTCAAGGGATACTTATTTCGCAGTACGCGCGGCAGAACTCGGCAGTTGACGACCAATCCCCTCGCTCAGGCCGATGTCTAGCGGATGATTCGTCGCCGGGCGTTTGGCGCCGGCATCAGGACTCGAATCGGCAATCATACGTTTCGTGCGACCGGGATTACGCAGTACCTGCGCAACGGCGGCCGGCGCGAGCTCGCGCAGCAGATGGCGGCCAGGCCCAATGCTGCAATGGTCAGCGCATTGAGCCAACGCGCCAAGAACCGAACGAGCGTGCTCCAACGTCGCTGATCCATGCGCTGCTCCCTGTCGCCGCAAATGCTATTGCTGAAAGTCCACCGCTGTGGTGAAACTATGCACCGATCCCATACCGAACTGGCCCATTGGGAGCGAAACTGCGTTTTCACGACATTTGCGCGAAGTCGGCGAAGACACGATTCGCGCTTTAAAGGAAAGCGTTGTCAAGTGTTCTCGGAGACGGCTACCAGGAGTTCGACGCCGTAGAACAGCTGGTGCTCGGACCATAGCTGGCCCCATCGGCTATGCTCCGAGAGTCTCAGGGGCGCGATACGAATCATCTCCTCCCCCGCGCTAAGGAAGTCGACTGCGACGGGCTCGTATTGGCGCGATCATTCGTGTCGGTCGTGAGCACCACGCGAAACCGCGCTTTTCCGCTCATCATCCGTTCGTAGGCTTCTGCCGCTCGCTCCAACGGAAACGTCTCGATCAGCGGGCGAATGTTGGACAGTACGCTGAAAACCATGGTGTCCTCTGAATCGCTGGCAGTTCCCGACGGCCATCCTGAGATGGAACGCCTCGCCGAAATCAACGCAAACGGCGGAACTTCGATCGCCTGCATGGACGCACCGATGACCATTAGCTTACCGTCGACGCCAAGTCCACCTACGGCATCGCTCATCGATTTGGCATCCGTCAAAGTGGCCAAGATCAGTCGGGCACCGCCCAGCTTCATCAGTTCCGTGGCGACGCTTTGGGTCGTGCTGTCGATGTAGTGTTGGGCGCCCAACTGGCGAGCCAGCGGCTCCTTGTCAGTACCTCGAGCGATGGCCACGGTGTGACAACCCGTCTTGACTGCAAACTGCACGCCGAGATGACCCAAGCCGCCGATGCCGAGTACGGCAACGAGATCGCCTGGCCCTGCACCGCTGTGGCGCAGGGCGTTGAACGTCGTAATTCCAGCGCATAGCAGCGGCGCCGCTTCCGCCGAGGATAGGTCGTCGGGAATGGCGGCCAGTGCTTCGAAGGGCGCGATCATGTAGTCCGCATACCCACCGTCATAAGAGATGCCGGGGATTTGCCCAGTCGCACAGGTAATGAAATCTCCTCGGCGGCACGAGGCGCAGTGTCCGCAGTGGCCTCCATGCCAGCCGACGCCGACCCGCGCGCCCAGTTTCCATTCGGGTACTTCAGAACCAACCGCATCCAAGAGGCCCACGACTTCGTGCCCGGGGACACGCGGGAATTGAATTCCCGGGAAAGCACCCAGTTTGGTGAATGAATCGCTATGGCAGATGCCGCACGCCTGCACTTTGATTCGGACCTGTTTAGGTCCGGGAGTTGGGGTGTCGCGCACGACCAATTCGAAGGGGCCGTTGGCGCTAGAAACCTGAACTGCTCGCATGCGTGACATCGCTGGCTCCGTGAATGGTGGGCTTGAATGACGATCAGTCAACGTCTGTACTGGGGTCGGCTCAATTTCCGCGTCAGAAGTGCCGGTAGACACAGGGCGTTTTTCCCGAGCGCCACGAGCCCTTGCTAAGTAATCCAATGATTTATGGCCAGTTGCTGTTCCGCAAAAAAAACATCGAAGTTTCTCGGGAAAAATGGCATCGAACCGCACTTTCTGAGGCGTGAAAATATGCACGATTTCTGCAGGAAAAGTGCGTGTCTTTCAGTGAACAGCAAACTATGCGATATCAGCCAGTTACCGAAGTCAACTCTATAATTCTCGGTATTTTCTACCGTCAGTTTTGGCAAGGGAAGCAAGACTACCCTTCGTTCCAAGTCCACTGATGACTGCGTGGACTCGCCACCACGGAGCGCTGGGATCCAACGAGTCGAAATCGATGATTGGATTCTGCAACTGCGAATGTCGCGCCATCGGTCTGCGTGTGGGTGCAATGACGCTCGATACTCTCGAATCCTCGAGCGCCAGGCGCACGAGTGGCCGGCCGGGGCGTGCATTCACTGCAGAAAGTGCCGTCTTCAAAATTTGACCCTTGATTTCGCGGAAGTTTTCGACTGCCAACTGGGGCGGGCTACCCCGAAACGGCATGCCAAGAAAATCAATATGATAGCGACCGCCAAATCCGCAATCCGGCACTTTCGGCACCGATTGCACGCGGGGGCCAGGAAGGAGCGCAACAAGTCGCCTCCCTCGGCGACTTCAGACTTGAAAATGGCCAGGTCATTCGCCTCTGCCGCGTCGGGTATCGTGTCGCCGTAGCCATCAGACCCGATGCGCGGCGGGGCGGAACCCTTTGACGGCCAGGAAGCCGGTGACGTGGTGGAACATCAGCACGATGCCTTGCGCGACGGCAAAGGCAGGTTCAGATCCGGTCGGTGCCAGCGTGCGCTGTACCGGGATCTTAAGGAACGACTGCACCACCAGTACGAACGAGTTGAAATAGAGCGCCGCTACAGCGCCGACGATGTAGACCCAGCGCCACGCACCGGCAAGATGGAAGCCGTAGCGCGCAACGATCGTCGCGGCGAGGATGAACATCGACAGGATGCCCACGCCCAGCGCCGGCGTGAAGCCGTGGAAGGAAAAAAAGAAGCCGGTTACGCTCGTCGCGAGCGTCGTTGCAAGGAAGAGCAGCGTCCAGCCGTTCATCGGGTTTGCGGTGAGCAGTCCGAACAAAACCACCAACTCCGACAGGATACCGATCAGGCTCAATAGCACATGTACGGCAGTGAAAGTCGTCATCCCCAGGATCATGGCGGTTCTTCCCTCGAGATCGGGCCGATCCTAACCCCGAGCCCTGCGCAGCGGGTGATCGCGGGTGGTACGCTGCTTCGCGCGCCGACTGTCAGAAAGTTCGTGAATGCCGTCCTCAGTGGGACAAGCCGGCTCATGCGAGCCCGACAGATGCCAAGCGGTCCCACCACAGCGCGCGATTGAGATGGGTGACTTTTCGGGTAACAGAAGCCCAAACCGCGCCAAAAGCTTGATTTCAGAATCGATTTCGCACTGATGCCGGCACTTCAGCGATCGCCGGGCGCGGATCAATGCCCAGGTTTGCCCCACTGGCATTCAGTGAGTTCCTGGGAACGAGTGACGAGCCTTGTCAATTCATGCTTGGCCGTTGACTATCAGGCATGAGCGCGATCCTGACCGCCGCGGACGCGACTAGGGAGTCCGACCATTCCTTCGTGGGCCATCCCCGCGGACTCGCCTATCTTGCCTTCGCCGAAGCGTGGGAACGGTTCTCTTACTACGGCATGCAGACGCTTCTGGTGTTGTACATGGTCCGCCAGGTGCTGCGTCCGGGGCATATCGAACACATTGCCGGATTCAACGCGTTCCGCGTCGCCGTTGAGCGCGCCTACGGCGCACCGCTGTCGACGGTCGCGCTCGCCTCGGCGATTTTCGGGCTCTACACCGGCCTCGTCTACTTGACCCCGATCGCCGGCGGCATCATCGCCGACCGGTGGCTCGGAAGGACTCGAACGATCACGATCGGCGCGCTGTTGATGGCGGCCGGTCACTTTCTGATGGCCTTCGAGGTGTCGTTCCTGATCGCACTCCTGTGCCTTCTGACCGGGGTCGGCTGCTTCAAGGGCAACATCGCCAGCCAAGTCGGTGCGCTCTACGCGCCGAGCGATCTGCGGCGCGCCGATGCATTCCAGATCTACTTTCTGTTCATCAATGGCGCCGTCATCGTCGCACCGCTGATCGCCGGCACGCTCGGCGAGGTGTACGGCTGGCATTACGGCTTCGGCGCCGCGGGTGTCGGCATGCTGATCTCGCTCGTTATCTACTTGTCCGGGCGCAAATGGCTAGCGCCGGAACACGCAGCGGCCCGCACCAGATCGGCTGCGCGGCCGGGTTTGAGCCGTGACGAGCGCACCGCCGTTATGGTGTTGATCCTGCTATTGCCGATCCTTGCAATCGGCGCCGTCGGAAACCAGCAGATCTTCAACGCCTACCTGCTCTGGGTACCGAGCAACGTCAACATGGTGTTCTTCGGTCGTACGATGCCGACCACGTGGCTGATCACCCTTGACTCGTTGGTTTCGGTCTCCGCCCTGGTCGCAGCCGTGGCCTTCTGGCGCCTATGGTCGAGACGTTTCATAGAGCCGAGTGAGGTCGTCAAAATCACTGTCGGCCTTGGCATCAGTGCTGGTGCGCTGTTGTCGCTTGCCGTCGCGGCTACGATCAGCGCGGGAGGCCACAAGGCCGGCGTCGGATGGGTGCTCGTGTTCGAGGTCCTGAACAGCATTGGCTTCGCAAACGTGTTCCCGGTCGGGCTGGCGCTCTACGCGCGCGCATCCCCGAAGGTGATCGCAGGCACGATGATCGGGGTGTATTACCTACACCTGTTCATGGGCAACAATCTCGTTGGCTGGCTCGGTGGGCTCCTGGAGCGCATGCCCGGTACGCAGTTCTGGCTGCTGCACGCCGCACTGGTCGGCGGTGCCGCCGTCTTGACGCTGGTCGTCTGGAGGCTGTTTGGACATCTGCTCGCGCCCACCGGGCCGGGTGACAAATGATCGCGCTCGGCCGAAGGTCGGCCGATGGGTGCCGGGAGCCCCGGGCCGATTAACCGGCTAACCCCTGCAGCCCTACGGTAGACCGATGGTCGCGGGCGACCGCTTAGGGGTTGGAATTTCCGCGTCCCGAACGTTGGCCGGTCAGCGACGTTCACCACTCGCCCATCGGTGGAGGGTCGCTTCCTTGAACCTGAGCGGTCCGTCGCGACCGGCAGCTTTCGGGCAGACCAGCAACACAACAGCTCAGGTGATTTACTTCCCCGCCGCCTCGCGCGCTTCCTTGAGCTGCTTCCAGTTTGGGGCGAACTTTAGAGCCTTGGTCGTACTTTGCGAACTCGCCCCGCACGTGTCGCACGCACGCACAGGTCACGAAGACAAACGATGTCGCATATGTGGCGCCCCAATTGCAGCACCGCAGCTCTTTGATCGAGCGCGCTCCAATGGACAGTCTAGAGGTTAGATACCACCTGTTGGGCGAGCGTCTTCTCCTTGGCCTGCTTGCTTTCAACGGGTATGTGTTCGTACACCGCGACCTTGAAGGCGATATTGCCCTTCTTGACGATGAGGCCAACTTGGTCCCCCACGGCCAGATAATAGGCGTCATCCCCGACACCGCTTATCGACGTGACGAACATCTTTGCGTTTGCCGCCATCGCGGGTAACTGCTTCCCGCTCTGGAAGTTGCCAGCATCCTGTAGCATTAGTGTGACGTAACCGCCGCCTTCCTTGGTCGATTGCCAAGTGCAGGTCTTCTTGAATGTGGGCGTCACGTATGTGCCCGCAGCGACCGGGGCACCCAGCGCTGCGCCTACCTGCGCCGGGGTAAGCAGCGCACAGGCATCGCCCGGCGGAGTGGCGTTCCCTGCAGGCGCCCAAGCGGCGGCGCCTATGAAAATGGCGAGAATGAGCAAAGCACGAGTGGTAGCACAATCCATGTTGCAGGTCTCCTTCGTGGCGTTGGGCCAATTCTAATCGCTCGAGTCGGCGCAGCGAATCCCGGACACAGCATGCGTGCCCACGCCGCGTATCGATGCGTCAGACCCAGATCCGGTCATGAACTGCGATGCATGACTCAGTCGTCTGGCCGCGAAGCGCATACACCTCGGCGATCCCGTCTGTCGCGCAGTGGCGCACAGCGGGGACCTGGCTGCGCTCACCGATTCTCGTCGCCGGCGACGTCACGGGCACAGCCCTGGGTAACGAATGCCTGGTCCGCTTTACACGGCTGGGAAATCTCCTTGGACTCCTGGATCGGCAGGACATTCCCGAGTACGCCACGCATCGTATCTGGCTCGGCTCCGCCGTCCGACGGACTTGGGGAGCTTCACGCGATCATGCCTTCCGGAAATCGTGCAGCTGCTGGACTTGGCGGGTTCTTGGAAACCAGCGTCGTCGCCGAGCTGGAGTACGGTGAATATCCCGCGGCCGTACGATTTTGCCCGGTATTGGTAGAGTCGAGATGTGGCGTGGCTGTCGTAGGTTCGGGGTGTCTGTTGCCGCCCCTTTCGTTAACTCCGTTTCCACATCCACCGGGTCGCCAGGAGCGGTTGCCCGCTCCCGGCTCCCACAGAACGTAGCGTGCAGATTTCCCGCACTACGCTCGTCAGTCATTGATTCACAGCACAGCATAGGCCTGTAACCGCCGGTAAGGCAGATAGACCTTTGGACGCTGCAGCGGAAAGCGATCTTTCAAGTGATTGAAGACCTCCCATGTACACGGAGCAGCCCAGCTACGCGTGCCAAGCATCTTGTGCCAGTAGCGTTCCACGGCGCGGTAGAACTTGAGCATGGATCGCACGTTCCCCGCCAGACCGTAGTAGGCATAATGGCCACGCAGGACCTGATTGAGCCGTTCCCTTTGGTCCCGCAGCGACCAAAGGCGAATGTCACGCATGAGCGCCGTAATGTTAGCCAGACTACGGCGAAGCCGAGACTTCTCCGTTTTCCGGCCAACCTTGAAGTTGCCCTTGCGGTTGCGCGTGCAAAAGTGCGTGAAGCCCAGAAAATACAGTGTCTCTGGACGTCGCCCTTGCGCGCGGGCATCCCGTTGTGCAAATCGACCAAACTCGATGAGTTTGGTCTTGCTCGGCTCCAGGGCCAGCGCAAATTTATCGAGGCGCTTGCCGAGGACAGCCTGGACTCGTTCAGCATCTTCCCGATACTGGAAGCAGATCACAAAGTCATCGATGTACCGGATCAGGTAGGCTTGCCCTTTGAGTCGCGGCTTGACCACCTTTTCGAACCAGAGGTCTAAGACATGGTGCAGGTACAGATTACTGAGCAATACGCTGATTACTCCCCTTACGCAAAAGATAACTTGCGTTTTCGGGGACTGCAGGGGGACCGGAAGCAGGTGGCGTGTCGTTACTCGAGGAAGCAGCCGGTATCGGGATCGAGTGGCGGATGATGATGGTGTCGTCACCGACGAGAACCTCCTTGACCAGCAGTCGAACAATACGCTGCCGCTCGCCAATGTCCAGAGTTTGAGCCGAGGAACGCAGCCGTGCCATAAACGTGGTCAGCGTTTCGGTCAAGCGCAAATAAGTCGCGCGGTCGTTGGTTTGATCAGTGATGGATTTGAGTTCGGCACTCAATGTTTGTTCTCGCCGTCTCAGCTCCGGCATCCGTGTGCGCAGTTCTTCCAGCGAGAGCAGCGTTTCCTGATAGGCAGTGACCAGGCGCTCCATGCTCTTGCGCGCACGCGTCAGATCGCGTTGCAAAGACTCCTCGCGTCGTTTGTTCGGACTGGAGTCTCTGGCAGCCGTGAGCCGTCGCTCGATTTCCGTTTGGATGAGACGCGGGTCTTCGAGGAGCTTGAGGATCTCGCTCCACACCAGATGATCGAGCAGATCCTGGCGAACGGGAGGATTATCACACAGTGGACCATTCAAATGGCGCCACCCGTCAGAGCCGATGCAGCGGTAGTAGTGGATCTTGCGTGCGGTCGAACGCCCGGAGGATCGGCTCATCGCGTAGCTACACTTGCTGCAGCTCACCAAACCTTGCACGATGCTCCATTGGACGGTTCGGCGCGGCGACAGACGTTTGTTCTCTCGCAGTCGCTCCTGCGCCAAATCGAATGTGGTCTCGCTGATCATCGCCGGCACGGGGATTTCAATCCATTCCTCGCGCGGTCGCTCGTGGCCAGCGCTGTCGCGCTGAGCGAACCCGCCGCGCAACCGCAGTTTGCGCGTGATGCGCTGGCGTTTGGCGCTTTTGGTCTTGCCGAAGCACGCCAGCCCCTTGTAGGCCGGATTGCGCAGCATGGCCCACACCGTGGTACGTTCCCAGCGGGAGATGCGCTTGCGGGTGGGGATGCTCTGTTCATTGAGCCGACGGGTGATGGCCGCAATGCTCAGTCCCGCAACGGTGTACCAGTCATAGACTTTGCGCACTACAACGGCTTGTTCTTCGATGATTTCGTAGTACGCCGCAGTGTCCTGGGTTTTACGCACGTAGCGATAGCCGTAGGGGGCGCCGCACAGCACGTTGACGTGCCCCTGGCGGGCATGATGACGCTTGCCACGCCTCGAGCGCTCCAGGATCTGCGCGCGCTCGTACTCGGCAATCATGCCTTGGAACTGCACCAGCAACTGATCTTCAGGACTGTGACCCGCGGGCGTTTTGATGAAGACCGTCTCCGCGCCGTGACGCGCGAACTCTTCCATCACCAAAACCTGGTAGGCGTACTTGCGGCTCAACCGGTCTGGCGAGTAGACGAGCACGGCTTGCAGCTGGCCTTCCGCCGACAGATCACGAATGCGCTCCAATCCCGGCCGCTCAAGGTTGGCGCCGCTATACCCCTCGTCTTCGAAGACCCATTCTCGCGGCACGTGATAGCCGTGCTCCTGCGCAAAGGCAATCAGCGCTGCGGTTTGACTCGCAATCGTGTGTTCCTCCTTCTGTTGGGCAGAGGACACTCGGGCGTAGATCGCGGCATTCTTCATGACGTTCTCCCTCGGGCATCAAAGCTTCGCGAGTGCTGCGCACGCGGTCGGGAACGAGCAGCTCGTAGACTTGTTGGAGTTTGGCGGGGAACAAACGATCGAAGGTGTATTCGAGACCGATATCGCGCGGGCCATGCCGCTTACGCATGTCGGCGAGCACGCCTCACGAACTCCGTGATGGCGCGAGTGACGACCTCGCTCAACGTCAAATCGTGCGCGGCGGCATACGCGCGCAACGCGCCAATGACATTGCCGGAGATCTTGAAGGTGATGGGTTGCGCCGGCTCGGCGATCGCCACCGGTCGCTTGAGGTGGACGGCTTGATCGAGATAACGATAGGCGTGACGCAATGAAATCGCTTCCTCTCGCGCCAATGTCGCCGCAGCCTCTGCCACACTCATCTGACGCTCGATCAGACGATACGCGGCGTTCAGCCTTCGCGCCTTTTGCGCTTGTGTGGATCGCGCCATGTGACATAAGAATAATACTCCTTGCGTCTAAGATCAACCAGCGAGAGCTTGCGCCAGCCAGAAATCTGCCGCTCAAACTGGAAGTTATCAGTGATCTGTCTTTGGATATTCCCTGAGGTCGTGGTAGCTCGCCGGGGCTGCGCCGGCGGCTTGCCGGCCTTCGCTCTTTTCCTCCGGGCTCTTGTGGCGGTTCACCGTACCGGTGGCCTCCTTGATTTCTCCTTCCACCGGCTTCGTTCTGGCCTTGAGTCGAAGTGTCGCCATAACCGTCTCCTGAGTAAGAATCTCGATAATTGAAGGGCGCGTAGTGCTCAATGTTCGACGCTTGCGCCAATCAGGATATGCGCAAGTCTTCGCGCACTCTGTGCGCCAGCGCAGATAGCCATTGCCATGCCGCATAATTCCCGCGACTGCACCGAGTTGTGTCGGTCGTAGGAGTGGGATCGGCTTGATTGCGGTGCCGTAAAGTGCCGCTGGCGGCGCCGTCTTACAGACGGCGATGTTTCAGCAGCGTACTGTTCCGGCTCGTCAGGCGCGGAACAATGTCGCCCGGGCTGCATTTAATGGAGATCGAACATGGATCTGCTGATCGTCGTGATTGTCCTGCTGTTGCTGTTTGGCGGCGGCGGAGGTCTGTATTGGGGCATGGGCGCGGGCTGGGGATTTGGTCCCATCGGCCTGATCATCGTTGCCATCGTCGTGGCTTACCTGCTGTTTGGATACCGCGGAAGACGCGGTCCCCGTCTTTAGGAATACCCCGAGTTTTCGCTAGCGCTGCTGGATTGTCGATCGCCGTGGCGCGCGAGACACGAACGCAGCGAATGATGGCCGTGCCGCTGTGAGCAATCTCCTACGGCGATTTCCGGGTGCCGCCGATCATATAGCCAGGTAGGAGGTGACATGATCGGTCCCCGCTTCGAGCCGTGATTCATTAGTCGTGCGCTCACGCTGCGACCTCGCTGAGGCCGCCGCGATCCGCATTAACCATCGACGTGGAGATCTGCAGTGACCTACGAAGCCCGACCGTTTGATCTTTCCGGCGTGCAGGGTTTGTCGAAGAAAGCCATCGATCTGCACCTGGGCCTCTACAAGACCTATGTCGAGCAGCTCAATAAGCTGCTCGAGCAGTCGCCGCAGCGCTCGGCCGGCGCCGTGCAGTGGGCGTTGGATGGCTATAACCGTCGCTTTGCGTTTGAATTCAACGGTGTGACGCTGCACGAACTGTTCTTTGAACAGCTGGTCGGCAAGCACCGGCAGCCGCAGTCAGACAGCGACTTCGTCGAGGCGCTACATGACGACTATGGCGATTTTGGCGGCTGGAGAGCCTCGGTCGAGGTTCTCGCGAAGACACGTGGGGTCGGCTGGGTGCTGACGCTGCGCGAGCGCGGCCGCGAACGCCTGCACAACTGCTGGATCGACCTGCACCACCTGCACATGCCGGCCAATTGTGACGTCGTGTTTGCGCTCGATCTATGGGAACACGCCTTCATGATCGATTTCACTCCTGCGCAGCGCACCGACTACGTCAAGATCATTCTCGACAACGTTGATTGGACCGTAGTGGAGCAGCGCTGCGCGCCGCTTGAGGCGCATCAAGCCGCGCACACTTGAGGCCGCGGCGTGAGCCGATGCAGTGGTGACAGTCACGCGGCGGCAATGACCTTGTGTTGGCTCACATTGCCGCCGTCTCCGCTTTTCAATGTGCGAAAGACGGCTGTGGATAGGATGGTAAATCCGCCAAGCACTAGAAATGCCTCGTGGATGCCGTGAATCAGCTCGCTCGGGCTGGATCGAAAGCGATCGGGAATGAAAAACGCAGTGGCCAGTCCCGCTGCCGCGACGCCGAAGCTGATGGACATCTGCTGCATCGTGCTGGCTATGGAACTGGCGTTGCTTGTCTGTTCCTCGGTGATGTCGGCATAGACCAGGGTGTTCATGCTCGTATATTGCAGCGAAGTGAAGGCGCCATAACAGAACGCCTGGAGCACGATGAGCCAGATCGGTGTGCGCAGCCCAATGGTCGCGAACAGCAGCAGTAGCAGACCAAGCGTGACCGTGTTCGAGATCAACACGGCGCGGTAGCCGATGCGGGTCAGAACCCGCCGCATCAGGAACTTCGTGCTTATCGCGGCCAGCGCCTGGGGCATGATGAGCAAACCGGACTGAATGGGAGTGAGCCCGAGGCCAATCTGGTAGAGCAGCGGCAACAGGAATGGCACGCCGCCGATGCCGATGCGGGTGAAGAAGCTGCCGCTGACCGCCGCGCTGAAAGTGCGGACGTGAAACAGACTCAGTTGCAGTAATGGAAATCTGGTCCGCGCCGCGTGAAGTCCGTAGCCGGCGATGAGCGCCAGAGAAATCGCAAGCAATCCCAGAATCTCGCGCACGCTCAATGTATGCTCGCCGAATATCTCCAGCACGTACGACAGCAGTGCGACACCGGATCCGAACAGGATGAGGCCGACAATATCGGGCGGCCTGGTGCGCTGTTGGCGATAGTCCGGCAGATGAATATGGACCATCAGCAAACCGACGAGGCCTATCGGAATATTCACGAAAAAGATGACTCGCCAATGCAGGTAGCTGACGATCATGCCACCGGCAATAGGCCCGAGCATTGGGCCAACCAGAGCCGGAATGGCCACGAAGCTCATGGCAGAAATCAGCTCGGATTTGGCAAACGTTCGTACAAGCGTGAGTCGACCCACCGGCACCATCATGGCTCCGCCACAGCCCTGCAGGATGCGCGACGCGACCAGCAGATGGATGTTGCTCGATATGCCGCAGAGACACGACCCGAGGGTGAACAAGCCGATTGCGGTAGCAAACACCCGCCGCGTTCCGTACCGATCCGCCATCCAGCCACTGATGGGAATGAAGACCGCGAGGCTCAGAGTGTAGCTGGCCAGCACTGACTTCATGCTGAGTGGGGCCACTTTGAGCGCGTCCGAGATAGCGGGCACCGCGGTGTTCAGGATCGTCGTGTCCAGCGACTCCATAAAAAACGCCACTGCGACCAGCCACGGTAACAGCCGCTTGCTCGAATTATGCGGTGAGGATGAGGATGAGGGCGAGGGGGCGCTGCTGGAACGGACCTGACTCGGCGACCCCCTGGCAGGATTCAATTGCTTCTGCCCCAATATGCCGTGCTGCTGTGGGAAGTCGTCGAACGCTATTTCGGTGTCGGTCCCTGACTCACGCGCACCAGATCGTCGGGGCGCAGCCACTTCTGGAACGCCGTTTGAACCTCGATGGGCTCGAGCCCGATATACCGGCGCGCGGCGAGGATCGGCTCATCGAGCGGGAGATTCAGATCGCGCCGATGGATGAAGCCCAGCGCAATATCGTCGATGCTCGCCTCGCTCAGCGGAATACGGCGCAGCAACAGCGCCTTGACGCGCAACAGTTCGTCGTCGCCCACGGGTTGCGACTGCATGGTCTTCAAATCCCGGATCACGATGTCCTGCGCCTTGACCACGTTTTGCGGATCGCAGGCATAGCGCACCAGATACACGCCGCGCGATCTGCCGACCTGAAGTTCGGAATCCACCGAATACACCAGGCCGGCATTCTTTCTCAGATCGATGCTGAGCCGCGTCGAATAGAAGCCGCCGCCCAGAACCGCGCTGCCGAGCTCCAGGGCGTAGTAGTCGGGGTCGCTGCGAGTCAGGTCGAGATTCTGCGCCAGCAGCACGTCATCCTGAACCCGACTGTCGTCCGGCACTGCGATGAGGGCCGATCGATTCGGCGGCACCGCCGGTAGATCGATCTGCGGCGTCGGGCCGCTCGCGCTCCAGGCGCCAAAATGCTGCTCGATGGCGGCCTGGGCCTGCTGCGGTGTGATGCTGCCGATCACGACTATAGTGGCGAGGTCGGGACGGAACGTATCGCGGAAGTATGAACGCACGTCCTCCAGCGTGAGCGAGCGTACCGTCTCCGGAGTGGCCTCACGCAGACTCGGGTCGTCCTTCGGAAACAGCGACTCTCGCAGGGCATGCTGCGCGAGGTGGCCCGCACTCTTGTTGCGTGCTGCGACGACCTGGGACACCTGGCCGCGCACTATGTCCAGCTCCTGCGATGGCAACGCGGGGTGCAGCTCGTTGTCCGCCAGCAGCTCCACGCCGCGTTCGAAATCCTGGCTCAGTACCTGAAGCGAGAATTCGGTTCCGGCACGTTCGCGCGCTCCGATCGCATCCAGTGCCTGCTCGAAGGCTACGCGATCGAGCTGCTCGCTGCCGTAGGTCAGCAGCAGATCGAGGAGCTGCGATACGCCCTGGCGACTCAGGGGCGCCTGCAGCTCGGGTCGATTCCTGATATAGCCATAGACGCTCACGGTATCGCTGACATCCTCGGGCTGAACGATCAGCGTCAGGCCGTTTGCAAGCGTGGTGACGATCGGATGCGTGGTCAAATCCGGCACCGCCAGGCGCTTCAGAGCTGCCTGCGCCCAGTCCGGCAGCCGGGTAGGTTTGGCTTCCCCGAGGGCGATGTTCTCCGGTCCGCCGAAGCCGCCGCTCGAGGCAACCGGTCTGCCCGACCCACGCGGCACCATCACGGCCGTCGCAGCGTGGTCGAGGTCGAGGTATTGGCGCGCTACTCGATTGACGTCGGCCACGGTGACCTTTTCGATTCGCGCCAGATCGTCGTCGGGCGAGTTCAAACCGTACAGCGCGACGGCATCGGACCAGACGGCTGCCGAACCGGCGATCGAATTCTTCTGAGACTCGGCTTCGCTGTGCTCGTGCAACTTGGCAGCCTCGACAAGTTCGGGCGGTACGCCGCTGCTGGCGACTTTTTTTAGAATCGCGCGGACGTCGCTCTCCAAGGCCTTGGGATCCGTTCCGGCGGTGAACGATAGTGCGGCATAGGCAAGACCGGACCGCGGCAGCGGATCGAGCGAGAATTCCGCGTCGATCGCCTTGCCCTGCGGAACCAGACCGTAGAGATCGAAGCGGTGACTGCTAAGAACGTCGGAGAGCACCTCCAGCGCGGGAAAGTCCGGGCTATCGAGGCCCGGCACGCGCATCGCGATCATCTGCGTTCCGACCGGCTGATCGGTATCGACGCTAAATGACTGCGGATGCACGGGGCGGAGGCGCACTGGTGGCCGCGGCGGCAAGGGCCTGGACTTGATCGCACCGAATAACTCGCGTACCTCGCGCAGCGTCGCCTCGAGCGCGACGTCGCCGACGATAATCAGAATGGCGTTGTTCGGAGCGTACCAGGCATCGTGAAAGCTCTTGAGCATCGAGGCGGTCGTCTTGTCGAACGAGTCGCGCGTGCCGAGCGCGTCATGGGCGTACACCGTGCCGCCGAACATGATCGAGCGAATCTTCGCATACAGCACGTAGCCGGGATTGGAGAGGTCCTGGGCCACCTCCTGCTCGATGGCGCCGCGCTCCTGATCCCATCCCTGCTTGGTATCGAGTACGCCCTGCATTCGCAGCGCCTCGACGTGCAGGGCCACGTCGATATCCTCGGCCGGTACGGTGAAAAGATATTGAGTGAGGCTTTCGCGCGTATTGGCGTTGAAGTTACCGCCCATGACGGCGCTGATATTGGCGAGTTGCTCGGTGGAAAGGCCGGGGCTGCCTCTGAACATCATGTGTTCCTGCGCGTGTGCCATGCCCGGGAAACCCGCGGCGGCCTCGTCGGATCCCACCAGATAGTTGATCGAGGTTGCGACCACCGGAGCGAGCGTGTTGCGTACGATAATTACCCGCAGACCGTTCGCCAATGTCGCTCGCAACACGTTCTGGTCAGCCGCGGCCGCGGCACAGCTCACCGTCGCCAGCAGCACACATAAGCAGCCAGCAACAAAACGGCCGGCGATATCCATAGCGAAAGACTTCATGAGATGTTCCGTGTTGAGCGCCGTGCGCGCAGCAATTCCAGAATCGACCCTGCATCGCGATCGCCGGCGCGGGGTCTGTCAGCACACCGCCTGAGCTGATATTAAATCACGCTGGGGGTCAAATAATGCCAATTCGGGGCCCCGACCGTCAGCCAAATGACCGCCGCCGCGTTAATAACCATCGTGGCAAGGAACCGAGTCGGGCGCGTGTGTGTCTTATGGTACGGTGCAGTTGCAGCTCAGCTAGTCTCGGGAGGTAGGTGTGAACAAGATCATTGCATCACTTGCATTGGGTTTGATCGGACTTGGGTCCATGGCGGCCATGGCGGCCAACGGATATGGTTACGGTGGCGGCGCGGACTACTATAGCAGCGGGTTTTACATCGGCGCCAGTGCCGGTGAGATTTATTACAAAGAGCAGGGGCTCGCTACGATTGCGCCCAGCGTCGCCTTCCTGCAAATCGGCCAGCAATTCAATCCGTATCTGGCCATCGAGGGTCGCTTAGGCGGAGGCATTGCCGGGGATCAGTTCCAGTACTTTCACGTGGATGTCCCGCTGGTGTACGGCGGCTATGTCAAGGGTATGCTGCCGGTAAGCCCCTGGTTCTCCCTCTATGCGATTGCCGGTGTCAGCGGTTTGCAGCTGCATCGCAATTACCCTGATTTCAATTCGAATGACGTCTCACTATCGGGAGGTCTTGGCGGGGAATTCACTTTCTATGGTGGCGTCAGCCTGCACGCGGAATGGGCCAGACTCGATAGCGGGACCAATGACGGCTACGGTTACACGGCGGACCAATTTTCCGTTGGCGTAAGCTGGCACCTGTGATGTAGATGTCGGCCATCGTGCAGTGACGGCACCCGCTGCCGTCGGTTGGCATCGATTTCGCATCCATCCGGATCGGCGGTACATCGGTATCGCCGGCCGACGCCCGCCGAAGGGACTTACCGCTGCCAAACTGTGATGCGTTCGACGCAAACAGGCGGTGACCAAGGCTCCACGATGGGTCCGTCGGCAGGTGTTTGCCGGCAATTGATTGCCGCGCGGCAGTCCGATGCCGAGTTCTATCGAGGGTACACGTATGTCCGCTATATCGATCAACAGTGCGAGCATATGGGCGAACCAGATTTCAGCCCTGAGCACGCAACGCACGCTGCAGGCGAACGCGGCGAGCGCGCTGGCCGGCAACTCAGCCAGCACGACTGCTGTCAGCGGTGGAGGTAGCCTGTTCGCCGACCTGGTCTCGGCCTTGAGCCGACAGGCGGTGACGTTCAACGGCTTCGCGGCTGCCGATATCGCCAGCGCTGCCAATTCTGCCAGCGCTGCCAGCAGCACCAGCAGTCCGAGCGCGACCGGCAGCACCGCCAGTCGCAGCCAGATTGCCCAGGATCTCCAGGCTTTCAGCCAGTCATTGCTTCAGGCCCTGGCGTCGAATCAATCCGCGCAGCCGCAGAGCGGCAGTTCCGGCAACGCCGCCAGCGCCGGCGGGACGGTCAATGGCAGCGCGTCCGGCATCGTGATGCCGCGCGGCTACCGTCATGGCCATGGGGGCATGACAAGCAGACTCGAGTCGCTGATCAACACCCTGAACCAGAACAGCAGCGCCAGCGCTTCGAGCGGCACGTCGAGCGCCTCCACGAGCGCCAATGTCAGCAACCTGAACACCACGTTCAGCAAGTTGATGACTGATCTGGGTGTCGGCACCAGCACCAGTCCTTCGGGCTCGACCGCCAACCCGGTATCGGTCAGCGCCTCGAATGTGGCATCGACCTCGAGCGCCGGTACGTCACTGCCGAGCCTGCTGCAAGGCATGCTGCAACATCTGCAGCAACAGGGCTCATGGCGCGCCTCGGTCGGCCATGTCGTCAACGTATTGGCCTGATCCCCGCGGGGCCTGCAACTCGGCCTCGACGCACGCGCGGCGCGGCAGGCCTTGAATTCCCGCATGATCGCTCGCTGCTTCCCGCAGTCGAAGTAAAGTCGTTGACAGATCGCGTAGACTTCGCTGCCGCTGCAGCCTTGGCTGCGGCTGGCTCCGTAGCTGCCGGGCGGCGCTCGGCACAGTCGGCGAAATCGTGAAATATGGGTCTAAAATCAGACTATTACGCATCTCCTTAGACCTCCCTGCGCCAACTCAATCCCCGTTATGAAATTCATCAGCTTTCGCTACCACGATCAGATCGCCGCCGGCCTTATCGTTCCCGAGGGCGTCCTGCATCTGGCGGTGGCCGGGAAAGCGGCAGGCGAGACGGTCGATCTGTCGTCGACGCTGGCCATCATCCGCGGGGACGCGGAAGCATTGGCGGCCTGCAAGCGCCTCGCGGCGCGGGCCGCGCAGAGCGGCGATGCGCTGCTGCCCATGTCACAGGTGCAGAAGCTGGCGCCGATTCCGCAGCCATTGCGCAATGTCTTCTGTGTGGGCCGAAACTATGTCGATCACGTCAAGGAGGGGGCGGCCGCGCTGCGTACCGATCTGAAACTGCCCACGGTGCCGCAGTTCTTCAGCAAAGCGACGCTCACTGTGATCGGTCCGGGCGCCGAGGTGCGACTGGATCGAAAGCTCACCCAGAAGCTCGATTATGAAGTCGAACTCGCGGTCATCATCGGTCGCGGCGGCCGCGACATCGCCGCCTCGGAAGCGCTCGAGCATGTCTTCGGCTATAGCATCGCCAATGACGTCACCGCGCGCGATCTGCAGCGTCGGCATGACCAATGGTTCAAAGGCAAGTCGCTCGACACCACCTTGCCGCTGGGACCCTGCATCGTGTCGAGCGACGAGATCAGCGACCCTAAAGTGCTCGAGCTCTCGCTCACCGTCAATGGCCAGGAACGCCAGCGCGCGCGCGTCGAGCAGATGATCTTCGATATTCCGACGATCATCGCCTCACTGTCGGCCGGCCTGACACTGCTGCCCGGGGATATAATCGCGACCGGGACTCCGTCTGGAGTGGGCTTTGCGATGACACCGCCGCAGTACCTGCACGATGGCGACGAGATGCTGGCACGCATCGATCGCATCGGCGAATTGCGCAACCGCGTGGTCGAGGTCTAGATCCTGGAGCCCCAACGCCCCCGTAGCTCAGTGGATAGAGCGACCGCCTCCTAAGCGGTAGGTCGTCGGTTCAACTCCGGCCGGGGGCGCCAGATTCAAAGGGTTGTGCGGGTGAAAATTTCGTCTGGCCAATATGTGCCGCTTGATCGAATAGTTTCAACGAAGCCTGACAGATGGGGACTCGGGGTTCGGGGTGCCTATCGGCTCAAGGAGAAGCTCGAAGCCGGACTAATACGAGCCGAAGAACCTTCACCCATCAACTGACCGGGGTGGGAAGTTTTCGATGACCACACCTGGGGAATATTGGATGACCGTTGACAGGAACAAGCGGAATCCGCGCTGGCCCGTATGCGTGCTTGGGTGAATGCAAACGGACTGACGCTGCACCCGGAGAAAACCCATCTTGGGGATTGCCGGGTGGAGGGTCAAGGGTTCGAGTTTCTCGGATGCCGGTTTGAGGCAGGGCGGCGTTGCGTTCGCAAGAATAGTCTGAAGGCTGGGGGGCAAGATCCGCGCTAAGACCAAGCGTAACGAGGGGCATTCCCTCGAGTAGTGATTGCGTCACTCAATCCGACTCTGCGAGGCTGGTGCGCCTACTTCCAACATGCCCCACCGATTGGTGCGCCAATCCCGATGCGGAAACAACTGACTGGAGAGCTCGTCGCGGGAGAACTGCACACCGGGTTCGGAGGGAGGGGACGGCGACAGCCGTTCCCTCCCCCTATCCCTCTGAGGGCCGCTCACGAATGTCGGCTTCGGGCTTTAAGACGGCCCGAAAGCCGCATAGAGCCCAAGGGCGATTCGGGCTCGGGTTTCCTGCACCTCCTACCAGCCGAAATTTATGAGCGTCCGCTCAGCTAATTGCTACCTCACCGGTGTGCAGTACAGTCGTGGATCTTCATTCCGCTAACGCTCAATAGGGCGAGCATTCGTCGCCACTGTTACCCCTCATTGCCGAGCAGATCCGAACAGGAGCATCATCAACGCTAAATCGGTCAACAGAGAGATCACGAACCGTCCACCAAAGCTAGGCAAGTCCAGCGGAGACGGAAACGACCCATCTGTCATCAATCCTGGACCGCAGAGTTGGCACGCAGTAAAGGGCCCACGAGTGCGGTCCACAACTCATGGAGAATGAAATGCGAAAGAGACTCTTGGTTGTTGTAATCTGTTCGGCGGCTTCCGTCGTTTTTGCGGCCGCAGCACAGTTCCAGCCCCTCAACGTCAAGACTGGCCTTTGGCGCATGACTAAGGCTATCACGTGGACCGAGCTTCCACCCCAAATGGCGGCCATGATGAAGGCAGCGCCACAGACGACGACCTACAATTCGTGTGTAACTACAAAGGATTTGAATAGCAATCCATGGGCGAATGGGTCTGGCGACAACTGCACGTGGACCGCCCTGAATTCAACGAGCACCGACATGGAGGTGCGGGGAATTGGGTGCAACTTCGGTAAGAACTCTGGGATGACGGCGGAAGTCCACGGGCAAATCCATATCCTGGATTCGGAAAACGGCACAGGATCAATGACAGTTACTTTGACTGGTAACGGCCAAACAATGCACGGTCTCGCGTCGTACACGGGCAAGTGGATCAGCGCAAGCTGCCCGGCCCAATGAAATAAAAACGCGAAGCAATACAGCCGAGGCAGCGCCTGAAATTCGCTGTGACGTTAGCGCAGCGTTGCGGAGGATAGGCCAGCGCGGAAAGCCACAGAGGATGACGGATGACTTTTGTGGCGCGGTAGGCGACCGTCGCTCCGGCAGTGCCAACTATTTACCCGATCCAGCCTGTCGCCAACGACGGCTTTCGGAAAGGCAAACTCAGTGCGTTAGTTTCGCTGCCGCTTCACGGGTGTCCTTGAGCTGTTTCCAGTTCGGCGCGTACTTGAGCGCCTCATCGTCCTTGGCCATTGCCTCCTGGATCTTGCCCTGCTTCAGGAGCACATCACCCCAGGCTTTGAGCGGATCAGCCCAGTGCGGGCCTTTCTGGTGGGTGTTCTTGAACTTGGCGGCTGCGCCCTCCAGATCCCGTGCTTGGCCAGTGCCAGGCCCCGGGAGTAGTAACCCGAGGGAATGCTGGGCGCCAGTTTCACCGCCTTTGCACACCACTCCTGCGCACCTGACCAGTCGCCCCGCATATCCAGAACGTTGCCGCGGAACCGGGTGCAGTCCACCAACGTGAGTTTGCCCGCCGCAAAGGCGTCCCACTCTTTGGCCGCCGCCAGCGAAGCAGATTCTGAGGCAACTCGAGTCTAGAATCGACAGCGCTATCTAACAAATGGTCATCAAGTGGCCGGGAGTACTGCTCATGGTCAGCAGAGTGGCTTGGGTGTGCGTCATGTTGAGCCTTGCGGGAGCACATGCGAACGCCGGTGAGAACATGCCAACCAGCGGTGCTGCGATCGAAGCGCGGGTGGAGTCGCTGATGGCGCAGATGACTTTGCAGGAGAAGATCGGACTCATTTCGGGCAGTGCCAATATGCGCACAGGCTCGTTACCGCGGCTGGGCATTCCCGCGCTCTACACCAGCGATGGCCCTCTAGGTGCACGCTTAGCGACCCCTTCCACCGCCTATGCCGCTGGCATCAGTCTCGCCGCGACGTGGGATACCGAGCTGGCGCGGGAAGTCGGTCACCAGATCGGCCGTGATGCGCGTTCCCGCGGTGCCAACTTCCTGCTGGGCCCGGGCGTCAACATTTATCGGGCACCGATGAATGGCCGGAATTTCGAGTACTTTGGCTAGGACCCGTTTCTCGCCGCGAGAATCACTGTCAACTATGTCGAAGGCGTGCAGTCACAGCGTGTCAGCGCCACCGTCAAGCACTACATGGCCAATAACTCAGAGTACGCCCGCCATACCTCGGACAGCGTCATCGATGAGCGGACCATGCGCGAAATCTATCTGCCGGTGTTCGAGGCCGCCGTCAAGCAAGCCCATGTCGGCGCGGTCATGAGCTCTTATAATCTCACGAATGGCGAGCACATGAGCCAGAACGCCTATCTGGATAACGAAGTGCTCAAGCACCAGTGGGGATTCGACGGCCTGCTGATTTCGGACTGGGGTTCCACCTACGACGGCATCGCGGCGGCCAATGCCGGGCTGGATCTGGAGATGCCCCGGGGGTTGTTCATGAATCCCAATGTATTGCTCCCGGCCATCGATTCCGGCGCCGTCCTGCCTGCAACCATCGACGATAAGGTGCGTCGATTGTTGCGCCTGGCGGTCCGTTTCGGGTGGCTGGACAAAGCACAGATGGATATCGATATACCACGCTACAACCAAGCGGGCCGTTCGCTGAGCTTGCGCGCGGCCGAGGAAGGCATGGTGCTGCTCAAGAATGAGCAGTACGCGCTGCCATTAGACAAAACTCGCATCCGAACGATCGCGCTGATCGGCCCCGATGCCCATCCGGGTATGGCAACGGCCGGCGGTAGCGGCCACGTTCAGACTTTCGCGGCGGCCAGTCCACTGACGGCCCTCAGCGACTTCATGGGTCTTGACGGTCGCGTGCTGTATCACCGGGGTCTCCGCACGATGCAGCAACTCGCGCACGCCACGGTTTTCACGACGACCCGCGACGGGAACGCACGCGGGATCACCGTGGAGACCTACAGCAACGATCAGCTGTCCGGGACACCGGTGTCAACGCGCGTGCTGCCTACCGCCACCGTCGAACAACCCCGACTAATCGAAACCGGAGGCGAGGAACAAGGGCCTGACTTCAATTATATTCCCGGGGCAGCCCCTGCTGCACCAGAGGCCAGGGCCGCGGCTGCGAGCATGTCGATGCGCACCGAGGCGACATCCATGCGGATCACCGGCTATTTTAAGCCGTCGCGGACAGGACGCTACATCCTCGCGGTGCGCGAGTCCCATCGCTTCCGTCTGCTCGTCGACGATCAGGTGGTAATTGACGAGTCAATGGTACTTAAAGCGGCCTTAAGCCATGTGGTCGTCGCCTTGAGCACCGAGCCGCATACAATCATCATCGAGCACTTCCATAGTGCCACCGACGAGACTCAGAACGATTTCATTCAGTGCGGCGTGGTAGCCGAGGATGAGGCAGTCAATCCGGCGGCCAAAGCGATGGCGGCTAAGGCTGAGGTGGCGATCGTGGCCGTGGGATTTGATGAGGTAAGCGAGAGCGAGGGACAGGATCGCGAATTTGACTTGCCGCCGGGACAGGAGGAATTGATCCGGGAGGTGGCGGCCGCCAATAAGCATACGATTGTGATTGTGACTTCCGGCGGCAGTGTCGCAACGGCCCAATGGTTAGAGCGGGTCCCGGCAGTCATCCAGGGTTGGTACGCCGGCGAAGAAGGCGGCACCGCACTCATCCAGCTCCTCTTTGGGCAGACGAACTTCAGCGGCCGGTTGCCGATCAGTTGGGAACAGGACCTCAGGGACAATCCTTGCTTTCCGAATTATTACTACCAGGATCCGCTGACCCAGAAGATCACCTACGCGGAAGGCGTCTTTGTGGGCTACCGAGGCTATGAAAGAAACCATGTGCGTCCGCTGTTTCCGTTCGGCTTCGGTCTCTCCTACACGACTTTCCATTACAGCCACATTGAAGTCCGGCCGATCGGCCACCAAGCGGGCGCGGAACCGCATTTCGATGTTTCCTTCGAGGTTACCAACACTGGCAAGCTCGCCGGCGCCGATGTCGGGCAGGTCTACGTCAGTGACGACACCCATCCGGCGGTCGAACGGCCGGCGAAGGAACTTAAGGGATTCGCGCGTGTATATCTGAAACCCGGGGAGCAGCGACGAGTCCACGTGGAACTGAACGCCCGGTCTTTTGCTTACTATGATGTGCAGTCCAAGGCGTGGCATGCCAACGCGGGTCGCTATCGGATTCTCGTGGGGCGCTCCTCGACCGAGATCGTGCTGACGCACGACCTTATGCTGCCACTGTCCGTCAGTGTCCCGGCGTCACTTTGAGTCCGGAGGGCTCGACAGCATTCATGGAAGCCGTCACGACTTTTTGCGACCTGCCACTTAGCCCAGTAAGAGGGTTGCCGAGTGTGTGCTGCTGATAGCGACGGTAGAGACATGGCGATCAAGCAATGAATCCCCTCGCCCGCTCTTTCAATAGTGGGTCGGCAGCACACTGCTTACGCGAAACGCCCGTGTCGGCAACAAGGGTGGTCTAATTTCCGTAAGTTCCAACGATTTGACCCCGCGCTAATATATGCCCATCGATCGCCGTGAGTAGCTGCCGTCCCTTGGTTTCCACAGGCAGCCCCAGCTTTGTATCGAGCGCATACACCGTAATAGCATAGTGGTGCGTCGATCCCGCGTTCGGGCAGGGTCCCGAATAGCCGAACTCACCGACGTCATTCTTGCCCTGCTGGGTGCCATCGGACAGAGGCTGTCTCGGCAGGCCTTCAGTCAGCTGGCGCTTGTCGGAAGGCATGTCGAATGCCAGCCAGTGCACGAAATAGTGCCGGTGAAAGTGACCGACGATCGCGTCCTTGTCGTCCATGATCAGCGCAAGGCTCTGCGTGCCAGGCGGAGGACCGGTCCAGGAGATTTGCGGCGAGATGCCAAGCCCCTTGCAGCCACACTTTTCCGGAATCGCGCCGGCGGCCACGGTGATGCTATTGACCTGCAGCGAGCCATTCACTTGCTGGTGGATTCCCTGGGGGCCGCAGGCACAGAGCATTGCGGTCAAAGAGAGGGCCGCACATAAGGGTGGGGGATGGTGCACTTCGCCTCCGAATCATAGCCACGACACGGCTGTAGTCTACGTGGCAGACCAGGCTGCAACAACGCCCCGGCGTGGTCGCGAGCGGCTTACATGTTGAGTACAGGTTGAGCACCTCTCGGATTGCGCTCGGCAAAAGCCATCTCAGAAAGCATGCTCACGTCCGCGAGGCGGCTCAACGACCGTCGCTGTAAAGTCGGGCGAGTACCGCGGACGGTGAAAGTTTGCGAATAGCGCTCCTTGGAAGTGGCGGTATGGAGGGGCGCTGCTGCCCGGACTTCATCGCACACAATCACTTGGTTAGCATAGCGAAAGCCACGAGCGTCCTGGCTGACAATTCGACAGGCTCTGTGTCCGCAGTTGGCCGGCAGGCGCCGCTCTCCCGATACAGCCTAGCGCAGCCCCCGGCTAACCCCCGATTTCGATGATCTGGTTCAGGGTTTCGCAAGCAAGCGCGTAAGAGTCCTCTGGCACCTTCTTGAGCGGATGCGGCTTCGCATTTCTGGCCCGCCAATCAAATGATTTGGGCTGATGACCCAGGATGTAACTGGCGACTCCTCCGGGGCGTTTGATCTTCACGGCGAACGGATTAGTGTCGTTGTACTTTGCCGTCGTCATCGGCAAGCCAATCACAAGCCCGGTGCGTTCGTTGAATTCCCGCGGAGAGAGAACAACGAGCGGGTGCACGTCCTTCATCTCGCGGCCGGCTTGTGGGTTGCAATCAATCCAGATCATGTCACGGCGCTCGGGGCACCACGACTTCCGGGCGGTCATCAGAGGGCCTCATTGCCGACGCGAGCGGTCGCCATGGCCTCGCCGCCATGCAGTGCGGGATCGAATGCGGCCAGCTTCTGCGCGAGGGTCAGTTTCGGGTCACCGATTGCTTTGACCAGCACGTTGGAGTCCTGAGCTGACACTTCGACTGGTTGCCCGACTCTAAAACGGGCCGCACGTGCCACTGCCGCGGGAATCCGCACAGCGAGGCTGTTCCCCCATTGCTGGACCGTGAGCGTTGCACTTTTGATCATGGTTCATCTCCAATGTATAAACAAGTTTATACTTCGGAAGACGAATGTCAAATTCGGCCTGCGAACCGTGCCGTGGAGAGCGACGCCCGCAGGCGCGGCCGCTAATTCGACTGGGCGACTCGGCGCTCGAGGCGATGCGCAAGCCCGCTTGAATGGCCACCATGCTCAGCTGAGCCCTCTGCGCCAACCTGCTTGATCAAGTACTTAAATTGGCGGCACTGACGGTGGCTGACCGGTCAGCGTAGTCGGTTCAACTCCGGCCGGGGACGCCAGATTCACGGGGTTAGACGCAGTCAGCGCCGGCCCCGTCTAATATCAGGGCTCACCTCTAATTTTAAAAGTGTCGCTACTATCCCCTGCACTCGCGAATGCGTCTAGAGCACGCGGCATCAGGCAGTTTGATTCGGCTACGATATACTCCAGATTATAAGCAATCGATGGAGCGAACCGATGCGTTCACGCCGAGCGCCTGCAGTCGCTTTAGGCTTGGCTGGTGCGCTGCTTGGCGCAAACTGTAACGCTCAATCGGCGGCCACAGAAACTGCTGTAAGCGCCACAGATGGACCGCTGGTGGCACTTCCGCACACACCAAGCCTGGACGTCACCGCCATGGATCGCACGGCCGATCCCTGCGTCGACTTCTATCAGTACTCGTGCGGCGGCTGGAGAAGTCGCAACCCTATTCCGCCTGATCAGGCGAACTGGAGCGTGTACGGCAAACTGTATCAGGACAATCAGCGGTTCCTCTGGGGAATCCTCGAAAACCTTGCGCACACCACTACGGGCCGCTCAGAAAGTCAGCAGAAAATCGGCGATTACTTTGCCGCATGTATGGACGAATCGGCGATTGAACAACTCGGCATCCGACCCTTGGCCCCGCTGCTGACGCGCATTGCTAATCTGCGATCCAAACGCGAGCTGCCAGGCCTGCTTGCCGATCTGCAACCGCAAACACGCGACTCGGGATTCCTCTTTGGCTTTGGTTCGAATCAGGATTACGCTGATTCCACGCAAATCATCGCGTTCGCCGAAGCCGGCGGCCTCGGGTTGCCCGATCGCGACTACTACACCGATACCGACGCACATGCTGCGCAGCTGCGAACGCAGTACAAGCAGCACCTGGCGCGCATGTTTGAGCTGCTCGGTGACTCGCCAGCGGCGGCGGCGCGAAACGCGACGGTCGTGTTGCGGCTCGAGACCAAACTGGCGCAGGCATCGCTCAGGCGCGTTGACCGCCGCGATCCACATAAGTTGTTTCACAAGCTCGATCGGGCCGCCCTCCAGCGCCTGACGCCGGAATTCGACTGGGCGGCCTATCTGCAGCCGTTGGGATTGGCCGACATCCCCAAAGTTAACGTGACTGAGCCGAAGTTTTACGCGGCGATTGGGCATCTGCTGACCGATGCCAACCTCGGTGATCTCAAGACCTATCTGCGCTGGCATGCCGCTCACAGCGCCGCCCCTTTCCTGTCCTCGGCATTCGAGGATGAGCGCTTCGCATTTTTTGACCACACGCTGCGCGGTGTGTCGGTGCAGCAACCACGCTGGAAGCGCTGCGTCAGACAGGTGGACAGGCTGCTCGGTGAAGCCCTGGGACAAGAGTTTGTCGCCCGCGCCTTTGGACCGGAGCTCAAGGCCTCAACGCTTAAGATGACGATGCAGATTGAACAGGCGATGCGCGAAGACATCGGGAGTCTGTCCTGGATGAGTGCGCCGACCAAGCATCAGGCGCTCGTAAAACTCGATTCGATCGTCAACAAGATTGGCTATCCGGACCGCTGGCGCGACTACAGCGCCGTTGTCATCCGCCGCGACGATTTCTATGGCAACGTAGTGCGTGCCACGGAGTTCGAGTCGCGACGCCAGCTCGCTAAGATCGGGAGGCCGCTCGATCGCTCGGAATGGGGTATGACGCCGCCGACCGTAAATGCCTACTTCGACCCACAGATGAACGACATAAATTTTCCGGCCGGTGTGCTCCAGCCACCGTTGTACGATCCTGCGATGGATGACGCTCCAAACTACGGCAACACGGGCGGTACCATCGGCCATGAGCTGACCCATGCTTTCGACGATGAAGGTCGGCAATATGACGCGGCTGGAAACCTGGTGGACTGGTGGACTAATGCCGATGCACAGAAGTTCAAGCAGCGAGCCCAATGCATCGTCGATCAGTACGCCCAATACGTGGTTGTCGATGACATCCACATCAACAGCCGGCTCACGTTGGGTGAGGACGTGGCGGATCTGGGCGGTCTTATCCTGGCACACATGGCCTGGATCGCGCAGACCGCCGGTCAGACGCTGCAGGACCGGGATGGCCTTACGCCCGAGCAGCGATTCTTTGTCGGCTATGCGCAGTGGGCATGCGAGAACGATCGACCCGAAAATCTGCGCCTGCATGCGAAGACGGACCCGCACTCGCCGGGTCGCTATCGCGTTAATGGTCTCGTGATCAACATGCCTGAGTTCCAGCGGGCCTTTGCCTGCAAGGCAGGCCAACCGATGATCACAGAGAACCGTTGCCGCGTGTGGTGAGAGGCCCGCCAGACGTGCAGCGAGATGCGCATTGACGTTGCGTATCTGTTCGAAATCTTAATGGAGCGGGACCGGCATCCCAAGCTGACGGGGCCCGAGGCGCGGTTGCTTGGTGTGTCTAATATCGGGGCCCGAGAAGTAGCTAAAACCCGGAGAAAGTTGAGGAATAGTTTGGTGTTTTTATTAGACACCGTGAGCGCATAAACTCGGCAAAATCCATAGCTTGTGTGCTGTTAAGGTCACCGCATCCTAAGCGGTAGCTTGGCGGTTCACTCCGGGCCGTAGGAAACGCCATTGAGCCTCCCAATAGGGGACATTTTTCGTCGAGAATCCCAAGCTTGACGGTGGGTTTATCGAAAGGAGCATTTGCATGCAAAGCAAAGTAACTGAAATCGCACCTGCTACGTATCGGATCTCAACATTTCACCCCGACTTTAAGATCCAATTTAATCAATTCCTCATAAAGGATGATGAGCCGTTCCTGATGCATACGGGATTCAAGAGAATGTTTCAATGCACGCTGGAGGGCGTAGCTTCCATAATGGATCCAGCAAAGCTGCGCTGGATTGGATTTAGCCACTTTGAATCAGACGAATGTGGTGCCTTGAACCAGTGGCTGGAGACGGCGCCGCGCGCGCAGGCGGTTTGCAGCTTGGTCGGTGCGATGGTAATGGTCAACGACTTCGCCGATCGCGCTGCGCGCGCGCTATCAGAGGGCGAAGTCCTGCAGACTGGCAAGCACAATTTTCGATTTATTTCGACCCCGCATGTGCCCCACTCATGGGACGCGGGTTTGTTTTTCGACACGACGGAACGGACGCTTCTGTGCTCGGATCTTTTCTTCCAGCCCGGCGATCCGGAGCCGCTGATCGAGTCTGGAATCGTCGAGCGCGCTCGAGATGCAATCCAAGGCGCTATTACAAGTCCGCTGGCAAAAGACATGCCCTACACGCCATACACGGAAAGCACGCTTCAACGGCTCGCCGGCTTGACGCCAGTAACCCTCGCGGCAATGCACGGTTCTTCATTTCGCGGTGATTGCCGAAAAGCGATTCTCGACTTGGCCGTTGTCCTGAAGGACCTTCTGGGCAAGCCCGCTCCAAACTCGTGAGCCGGTCGAATTCTTCCTGCACTCTGTTCCGGCAACACATTCGCGCTGTTCGGATCGTTCCTTAGTCGCTGCTCACCTATGCCCGCGGCTATAACTACGTATTAAGCTGCATTCGAGTGGGGAAGCCTCCGTGTAGGCTTTGCGGCCATATTCCGGATGTTCTTCTTGCTAAACGGAGTCGCTCATGAGCGCCTTGTTCACCCCATTTACGCTGCGTAGCGTGGTCGTTCCGAATCGGATCGTAGTGTCCCCGATGTGTCAGTATTCGGCCGAACACGGTGAGGCCAGTGCGTGGCATTTGATTCACCTTGGCAATCTTTCCCTCTCTGGCGCCGGCATGTTGTGCATCGAGGCGACGGCCGTTGAACGCGATGGCCGCATAACGCCGGCTTGTCTCGGTCTCTGGGACCAGCGCACCGAAGCGGCGCTGCAGCCGGTGCGGGCCGCGGTCCGCAAGTATTCGAAGATTGCCGTGACGATGCAGCTCGCGCACGCGGGACGCAAGGCGTCGAGTCACGTGCCGTGGCAAGGGGGCCAACTCATTCCAGTTTCGGAGGGTGGCTGGTTGCCGCATGCGCCGTCCGCGCTGCCATATAAGGAGGGCGAAACTGCACCGCTGGCGCTTGATATGGCGGGCCTTGCGCGGGTGCGCAAGGCATTCGTGGGCGCGGCCATGCGGGCGGCGCGCCTGGGAATGGACGCGGTCGAGATTCATTCGGCCCATGGGTATCTCCTTCATCAATTTCGGTCGCCTATCGCCAACCAACGCACCGACGAATATGGTGGATCGCTCGAAAATCGCCTGCACTTTCCACTCGAGGTCTTTGACGCTGTGCGTGCCGCCTTTCCCGCGGAGAAGCGCGTCGGCGTGGAGCTCTCGGCGACTGATTGGGTTGATAGGGGCTGGGATCTCGAGCAAACGATCACGCTTTCCAAGGAGTTGAATGACCGCGGTGCCGACTGGGTCGCTGTCTCTTCGGGTAGCCTCTCGCCGGGGGTTCCATGCACGGATAACCCAATAGCGTGCTGGCGCTGGCAAGGCAAAAGACAAAAGTATAAATTGACCAGAGTGCTGGGGACGCGGGGGGGGCTCGGCCGATGCTTGATGGGGGTCTTGGCCATGAATAGCGCACAAACAAGACGCGGCGGATGGAGCTGGTGGTACCTGCTTTTTGTTGTTCAGTTCGTCGCCGTTCTCTGGCCGCCCTTCTACAACAGCGCCGCACCGCACTGGATGGGCATCCCATTCTTCTACTGGTATCAGCTACTGTGGGTCGTCATTAGTGCCGTAATCACGGCGGTCATCTATCTGGCCACCAATGACTAGCTAATCGTCACCTCGCCGGGTCCTGAGCCAAAAAAAAGAGGAAACGACGGGGGAATGCCGTGCAGGATGTAAACTGGATTGCGCTCAGCATTTTCGTGCTGTTGTTCGGCCTGATTACCTGGTTGGGATTCGCAGCCGCCAATTGGCGCAAGGGCGATCTGGACTTGCTGCACGAATGGGGGCTCGGCGGCAGGCGTTTCGGCACCCTCATCACCTGGTTCCTGGTCGGTGGCGATATCTATACCGCCTACACCTTCATCGCCGTTCCCGCGCTCGCCTTCGGCGCCGGCGCGGTCGCGTTCTTCGCGGTGCCGTACACGATTGTGATCTATCCATTCCTGTACCTGGTCTTTCCGCGCCTGTGGAACGTCTGCCGCAAGCACGGTTACATCACCTCGGGCGATTTTGTGCGCGGGCGCTTCGGCAATCGCTGGCTGGCGCTGGCGATGGCCATCACCGGGATCGTCGCGACCATGCCGTACATCGCTTTGCAGCTCGTCGGCATCCAGGTCGTGGTGGGCGCGCTCGGCATCTCCGGGAGCGGACTTGCTGCCGACCTGCCCCTCATCATTGCCTTCCTGGTGCTGGCCGCCTTCACTTATTCGAGCGGCCTGCGCGCGCCGGCATCGATCGCGATCGTCAAAGACATCCTGATCTATGTCACCGCTTTCACCGCAATAATCGTCATTCCGATCGAGCTGGGCGGCTTCGGCAAAATCTTCGCGGCCGTGCCGGCACAGAAGCTATTGCTGGCAGTTCCTGGAACCAAGACCACCGGCGCCTACGGCAGCTATGCGACATTGGCCCTGGGCTCGGCGCTGGCGCTCTTCCTCTATCCTCATTGTCTTACGGGCATTCTGAGCGCCAGCAGCGGCCACGCCATCCGCCGCAATGCCGCCATGCTGCCGGGCTATTCCTTCATGCTTGGCCTGCTCGCACTGTTCGGCTTCTTCGCTATCGCTGCCGGGGTTGCCAACCTTCCCGAATACGCGGGTGGCTTCAAGCAGTTCGGCAACAACTTTGCGGTGCCGGCGCTGTTGCTCCATAGTTTCCCGTCCTGGTTCGTGGGAATCGCCTTCGCCGCGATCGGCGTCGGCGCCCTGGTGCCGGCGGCGATCATGTCGATCGCGGCGGCGAACCTCTATACCCGCAACATCCATCGTGAGTTCCTCAATAAGAATCCGAGCGACCGTCAGGAATCGCAGATGGCGAAATGGGTGTCGCTGATCGTCAAGCTCGGCGCGCTGGTGTTCATCCTGTTCGTGCCGACCCAGTACGCCATTCAATTGCAACTGCTGGGCGGCATCTGGATCATCCAGACGCTACCGTCGGTGATGCTTGGCGTCTATACCCGCTGGTTCAATGATTGGGCACTTCTACTCGGCTGGGCCGCCGGAATATTCGCGGGCACGGCAATGGCCGTTGCGGTGAACCTTAAGCCGGCCTATCCGCTGGCGCTGGGCGGCTATACGTTTCCAGGCTACATCGCCGTGTATACCGTCATCCTCAACCTGGTGGTGGTCATCGTGCTGACGCCGGTGTTGAACGCGCTGAGCGCGCGGCCTGCGCCGGTCGACCAGACGGCGGCGGCTGATTACTACGCCTGAAATCAGGACCCAGACTCAGGCGCAAGCTGAGCCACTTCATCGAGCGGCAGGCCGGCGGCGCGCAGTGCCTCGGCCACTCCCGCACGATCCGCGGCCGACCGATTCTGACTTCCCTTGAACTTGCCTTCGATGGCCGACACCTGTATCTCGAAACCAACGATGGCGCGCAGCATGGCCGCGATGTAGTCCGCGGGAGCGTCGGTGATCCTCCAGCGATTGACACTTTGCCGCTCGTGCTCGTCGGTTAGCGATTCGACCAGGGTGCGCAGCCAGCCCGGATCGTCGATGAACCTAATGTGCCCCTTTACGTGCACCGTGGCGTAGTTCCAGGTCGGCACGGCCTCGCCGTGCTCGTGCTTGCTCGGGTACCAGGAAGGGGAGACGTAGTGGTCGGGGCCGATGAATACAGCGAGCACGGAGGCGCCGGGCTCCAGCAGGCGCCACAGCGGATTGGCGCGCGCGATATGACCGCGGAGCAGCCCCGGGCCGTCGGACCCAGACAGCAGCTGCATCGGGATGTGGTTGGCGGTGATCCCCTCCGGCGTGACCGCGACCAGTGTGCCAAAAGAATGCCGCTCGACGAATGCGCGCAGTACCTCGATTCGGGTCTCGCGAAAGTGCTCCGGAACGTACAAGCTTTTGGCCTCCCTGTTGCGCGGCAGGATGAGGATGCGCTGCGCTCCCCCCGGCGCGCAAGCCCGAGACGGCTGCGCAACTCTTCGGATGATGGCGCCGCGCGATGAAGTGATTGCGAAGGCGATGGTCCGCTTTTATGATCGAGCATACTTCCCATGGATAAGTACACTCCGACCTCGCGCACCACAGTCCGTCGACTTCCGCAACGCGCAAGCTACGACGGGCTTGCAGTCCACGCCATTCTGGACGAAGGCTTCGTCTGCCACATCGGCTTCGCGGTGGACGCCCAGCCATACGTCATACCGACGGTCTATGCCCGCGCCGGCGACACGCTTTACGTTCATGGCTCCGCGGCCAGCCGCATGTTGCGTACGCTGACGCAAGGAGTGCCTGTCTGCATCACCATCACGCTGCTCGACGGCCTGGTACTCGCGCGCTCGGCATTTCATCACTCACTCAACTATCGGTCAGTCGTCGTGATCGGCAACGCGCGATTGGTGGGTGATAAGGACGAAAAAATGCGGGCGCTGCATTTGATCACCAATCATGTGGTGCCGCGACGATGGGAAGAGGTGCGCTCGCCCAATGAACTGGAACTCAGACAATCCAGCGTACTGGCATTGCCCCTAGCAGAAGTGTCGGCCAAGATCCGCAGCGGCCCACCGGTGGACGACGACGCGGACTATTCGCTATCGGTTTGGGCCGGAGTGGTGCCGATCAAGACGCAGCTCGGTACCCCGATGAATGACGGCCGGGTGCTCACGGACATTCCGGACATCGATCTGGCGCGTTTCACGCGCTTCGCAGCGCCTACTAGTTAGCCTTGGCGGGCCGGCCCCGGGCCGCCCCGTCGCTTGATCCATGGCACCCGGGAGCCGCGCGAAACTTCCAACCGCTCGACGACCCGGTGAACGATGCGAGCGGCGTCGCCGCCGCGCTGCGCGATGCCGGCTTCCAGCTCATTCTGCGCCTGGACGCCACACGTGAGTACATGAATCAGGCGCTGGACCAGTTCGACCAGGCATTGAGCAAGGCGGACGTCGGGATGTTCTATTTTGCGGGTCATGCCGCCCGGGTCGACTGGCACAATTTCATGGGGCCGATTTCCGCCAATCTGGAGCCGAGCCGGCCGGCGGCGAACAAGCTCGCCGGTCAAGTCGCGCACGAAACCGTCGATCTGAGCGGTGTGCTCGACTGCATGGGTCGCGCGGACAAAAAGCTCAACATCGTGATCCTGGATGCCCGCCGGGATAACCCGTTTACCGAGAAAGCGCTCGAACTCAGCCGCTCCTTGTCGCGCGGCACCGGCCAAACGCCATTCAAGGTCGCTGTCGGACTGGTGCAGACCTTCGCGCCGTCCAGAACATTTCTCGCCTTTGCCACAGCACCTGGTGAGGTCGCGAGCGACGGATCGGGAAAGGACAGTCCTTACAGCGGCGCGCTCATATCAGGCCTTGGCGGTGTCGGGTCTGAAAGTGGAAGACGTGTTCCAGCGGGTGCGCAACTCGATCGCCGAGGCCACCCACGCAGCGCAAATTCCTGGGACAATACCTCAGTGTTGGATGATTTTTATTTTCGCATTTCAGCCGACGCAGAGGTGGTGAAGTCGACAGCGAAAAAGGGCGAGATCAATACGACGTTTGTGTCGCCATAGGGTTAGCCGCTCGCTCCTTCAGGCAAAGTTGCCGCCCAGCGCCGACAACGCTGATGGTATCGGCAACTTTGAATCCGCCACGGATATCGGCGCCGCCGGTCGCGCGGTGTCGGTGTTGATTCTGGCGATCGCGCGGCACGGGATCTGTTACGACTCTTTATTCATAGCGGGTCAGATATACACCGACGCCAAGGCAGGGGAGCAATTCAAGAGTTCGGCACAAGGCATGATCACGCTGGCTACGTACGGCGCGGGTATGCTGATCGGATTCTCGGTCGCCGGCCGGATCTCGGATCGGTCTGCGGCGAACAACTTGTGCTACCGTGCAGCTGAGCGCCTCGGCCTATGGAGGTTTTTGTCGCGCGGAAATCGCCCGCAGACCGGCGAGCGCGAAATCAACCAGATGTCGCGTGATCTGCGGTGCGGACTCGGGCGTGATATCCAAATGGGGCAACAGCCGCTGCAACTTGCGCCGATTGACCAATAGCAGCAGCGCGCAGGGCGCCATCACGCTGATGCAACCGCGCGCGACCAGCGGATGATCGGCTGGGCGCCCGGTCAAGGCGCTGACGATGGATTTCAGCGCCCTGGATCTGGCGGCGAGCGCTCGATCGTGCGTGGGTCCGTAAACCGTCGACGGCGTGACCCATTCCCGGCTGAACAGCCGTCCCGCCCAGGACTGCGATACCGGGCTGGTCAAGGCCCGGACTATCAAGCCGAGAAAGGCCTCGAGCTGGCGCCGCGGATTGCGCTCGGCCTTGACCGCCGCGGCCAGCGCCTCGGTCGTGACCAGCCGCCGTTGTGCTTCCTCGAGCACCGCTCGGTGCAGGCCGGCCATGCCGCCGAAGTGGTACACGATCGCCGCGGAGTTGAAACCCGCCCGGCGGCAGATGCCCTGACCGGTGGCGCCGTCAAAGCCCTGCTCCGCGAATACCTGCCCGGCGACCTCGATCAACTGCGCCCGGGTGCGCTGACCGGGCCCGGCGACGCGGCTGTGTGCCGCGGCCCGGCGAGTTCGGCGCGTAGCCGTCGCGCCCGCCGCCGCCCTGCCTGATCGAACGATATTTTTCCGCTTCACAGCTCGAGCCTGCAGTAATGTACGGTCGTCATGACCATCTACCACCCCATCCATCCAGACTTAAGCACCTTCCAGCAAAAGTTTCAAATCAATTTCAAATTTAAATTTGAATTTCACTTGACTGAAATACGGGACTGATCTTAACTGGGCCGAAAGTAGGTGACCGCATGCCAAAGATGACGCGACTCGCTTTCTTTCTCGCTGGCGGGATCGTCCTTGTCATCGTCATCGTGGCGGCGCTGTGGTGGTTCATGGGCCGCCACCGCGACCGCACTGAGCTGGCCCTGTACGGCAACGTGGATCTTCGCCAGGTGGAGCTGCCGTTCAACGGCAGCGAGCGCATCGCCGCGGTGCTGGTGCAGGAAGGCGATCGGGTCAAGCAGGGGCAGCTGCTGGGGCGGCTCGAGACCAGCCGGCTCGTGCCGCAGGTGGCCAAGGCCGAGGCCGACGTGGCCGCGCAGCAGCAGGCGGTCGATCGCCTGCACCATGGCAATCGGCCGGAGGAAATCGCGCAGGCGCGCGCCAATGTCGACGCCGCGGCCGCCGATGCCGCCAATGCGCGGGCGCAATACGATCGTCTGCGCTCGCTGTCCGACAGCTCTTCCGGCCGTGCGGTCAGCCGCCAGGACATGGATGCGGCCAAAGCCGCCCTCGATACCGCCGACGCCAGGCTCGCCGTGAATCAAAAAGCGCTGGTGCTGCAGCTCGCTGGTCCTCGCAATGAAGATGTCGCGCAGGGCGAAGCGGAGCTGCGTGCCGATCAGGCTCAGCTCGCGCTGCTGCAGCAGCAGCTCAAGGACGCTGACCTGCTCGCGCCGCTCAATGCCGTGGTGCGCTCGCGCATCGTCGAGCCCGGTGAGATCGCCTCGCCACAGAAGTCTGCTTTCACGCTTGCCATCACCGATCCGAAGTGGGTCCGGGCCTATGTGGGCGAGCCGGATCTCGGTTCGGTGCGCGAAGGCATGGGCGCCGCGGTGACGGTCGATGCCTTCAACGGCCGCCGCTTCCCCGGGTGGGTCGGCTTCATCTCGCCGGTCGCCGAATTCACGCCCAAGTCGGTGGAGACCACGGAACTACGCTCGAGCCTGGTGTACGAAATCCGCGTGTTCGTGCACGATCCTGGCGATGAGCTACGTCTGGGAATGCCGGCGACCGTGCACCTGTCGCTGCGGCGCGATGGCGAGGCGGCGCACGGGGCCGAAACGGGCAGCGCCGGAAAATCCGGCGCCGGGTCTGGAGGCGCATGAACGCCGCGGCCAACGGCAGCCAGGCGACGGGCGGCGCGCCCGCTCTGGTCGCGCAGCAGCTGCGTAAGCAGTTCAGGCGCAAAGACGACGCGACGGTGCAGGCGCTCGATGGGGTTTCGCTCGAGGCTCGCTATGGAGAGCTGACGGCGCTGGTGGGCCCGGACGGCGCCGGCAAGACCACGCTGATGCGCCTGGCCGCGGGGCTGCTGCGCATCGATGCCGGCTCCCTTATGGTGCTCGGCATCGACGTAGCTGCCGATCCGCAACAGGTCCAGGATCGAATCAGCTACATGCCGCAGCGCTTCGGTTTGTACGAGGACCTCAGCGTCCAGGAAAACCTCGATCTGTACGCGGATCTGCACGGCGTGGCCGCCGCCGAGCGCGCGCAACGCTATCCGGCGTTGTTCGAGATGACCGCGCTCGGCCCGTTCAAGACACGTCTCGCCGGCCAGCTGTCGGGTGGCATGAAACAGAAGCTTGGCTTGGCCTGCGCGCTGGTGCGATCGCCCAAGCTGCTGCTGCTGGATGAGCCCACCGTCGGCGTCGATCCGCTATCGCGGCGCGAGCTGTGGGAAATCACGCGTCAACTGGTCGCCGATCAGGGACTGACGGTGCTGCTCAGCACCGCTTATCTGGATGAGGCCGAGCGCTGCAGCCGCGTGATCATTCTGCATCAGGGCAAAGTGCTGTCGCAGGGATCGCCAAAGCAGGTGGCAGCCATGGCTACGGGGCGCTGCTTCGTGGCCACGCCGTCGGCACAGCAATCGCCGCGCGCGTTGCAGGCGCGGCTGCTGGATCAGCCGGACGTCATCGACGCTGTGCCCGATGGCGGGCGCGTCCGTTTCGTTCTCGGCGCCAGCGCGCTCCAGGCAGCAGCTTCGGTCCGCGGGGCGGCGGCTTCGATCGACGATGCGCTGCGCGGGCTGTCCGTCACTTCGGTGCCGCCGCGCTTCGAGGACGGTTTCATGATGCTGCTGCGGACCAGCGTCGATCGTGAGCGCCTGCAGGCGATTTCGATCACGCGTCCGGTCGCCGGGCAAGCTGACGATGCCGTGGTGCGAGTGCAGCAGCTGGTCAAGAAGTTCGGCGCCTTTACCGCGGTCGATCGCATCAGCTTCGAAGTTCGACGCGGCGAGATTTTCGGTCTGCTCGGTCCCAATGGGGCCGGTAAGACGACGACCTTCCGCATGCTTTGCGGCTTACTCGCGCCGAGCGCTGGACAGTTGCATGTGGCCGGTGCCGACGTACTCGACGCGCCGGCCTCGGCCCGCGCCCGATTGGGCTATGTGGCACAGAAGTTCTCGCTCTACGGTCCCCTGAGCGTGCTCGAGAATCTTGAATTCTTCGCCAGCGCCTACGGCTTGCGCGGGGAGCGCAGGCGCGCTCGAATCGCCTGGGCGACGCAGCAGTTCGAACTCGGCGATCATCTGCGCGCCGTGAGCTCGCAGCTGCCGGGCGGCTACAAGCAGCGCCTGGCGATGGCCGCCGCTCTGCTGCACGAGCCGGAGATTCTGTTCCTTGATGAACCCACCAGTGGTGCCGATCCGCTGGCGCGTCGCGCGTTCTGGCGCCGCATCACCGCCCTCGCGGAGCAGGGCGTGACCATTATCGTCACGACGCACTTCATGCAGGAGGCAGAGTACTGCGACCGCGTCGCGATCATGGATTCCGGCCAGGTGCTGTCGCAGGGTTCGCCGGCCGAATTGCGCGAACGCGCCAGGACCGAGGCTCGGCCCGAGCCGAGCATGGAAGATACCTTCATCGCCGTGGTCGAGCAGGCACGAGCGAGCCGGGCCGCCTCAGGCATTGCGCCGCCGGCCGCGGCATGAAGGCGCGGGACCCGTGACCATGGTCTCACGGTCAAAGCTGCGCCGCATACGCGCGCTGGTATGGAAGGAGACGCACCAGGTCATGCGCGATCCTTCGAGCATCGCGATTGGCGTGGTATTGCCGTTGATCCTGATTTTGCTATTCGGCTACGGGCTGTCGCTCGACGTCAGGAACGTACCGATCGCGCTGGTGATCGAGCAGCCCACGCCTGAGGCGATGGAGCTGGCCGCCGGCTTCCAGCTGTCGCCGTATTTTCACCCGCAGTTGATGCAGGCGATGCCGCCGGCGCAGCAGCAGCTGCTCGAGCATTCGGTGGATGGCATCGTGCGCATTCCCGCCGACTTCTCCCGCCACGTCAGTGCCGGGGATGCCGAGCTGCAGCTGATCGTGCACGGTGGCGATGCCAATCGGGCGCGAATCATCCAGGGCTACGTCCAGGGGGCGGTCGGCGCCTGGTCGGCGCGACAGGCGGCGCAAGGGCGTGCGAGCGCGAGCGCGCCGGTAAACGTGCAAGCGCGGCTGTGGTTCAACGAGGCCGATGACAGCAGCTACTTTCTGGTGCCCGGGCTGGTGGTGCTGGTGATGACGCTGATCGGCGGGCTGCTGACGGCGATGGTGATGGCACGCGAATGGGAGCGCGGCACTCTGGAAGCGCTGATGGTCACGCCGGTGCGCAGCGACGAGATTTTGCTCGGCAAGACGCTGCCGTATTTCCTGCTCGCCTTGATCGGTTTTGCGCTGTGCGTGCTGTCGGCCAGGTTTCTGTTTCACGTGCCGCTGCGCGGCGCGGCGTGGGTGCTGCTCGGCGCATCGATGCTGTACGTCCTGGTGGCGCTCGGCATCGGACTGCTGATCTCGTCCTGGGTGAAAAATCAACTGGTGGCCAGTCAGCTCACGATGCTCGCCACCTTCATGCCCGCCTTCATGCTGTCCGGCTTTCTGTTCGATCTGCGCAGTCCCCCGGCCGTGGTGCAGCTGATCAGCTACGCGCTGCCGGCACGCTATTACGTAGCGCTGCTGCAGACGGTGTTTCTCGCCGGCGACGTCTGGTCGGTGATCGTGCCGAACACGCTGGCGCTGGCGGCGATGGCGGCGGCGCTGGGTCTGGGCAGCCGCGCCGCCATGCGCAAGACCCTGGAGTGATGCGCATGCTCGACTCACTGCTTCGCATCCTGGCTCTGACGCGCAAGGAACTGCTCGCGGTGCTAAAGGATCGGCGCAGTCGGCTGAGTCTGTTGATCCCGCCGGTGGTGCAGGCCTTGGTGTTCGGTTACGCCGCCACCTACGACCTCAATCACGTCACCTACGCAGCCCTGGACCAGGATCACAGCGCGGCTTCGCGGCAACTTCTGGCCGGTCTTGACGGCTCGGGGGTGTTTAAGCGCGTCGCGGATCTGCAGCGAGCGAGCGATGTCGCAGCCTATATCGATGCCCGCCGCGCTCTGCTGGTCGTGCAAATCAATCAAAACTTCGAACGCCAGCTGCTCTCCGGCCGCAGCGCCGACCTGCAGCTGATCGCTGACGGGCGCAACTCCAATACCGCAGGCACCGCCATGGGCTACGTCAGCAGCATCGTCGAGCAGTTCAATTCCGACTGGGGCGGCGACCACGGCTGGGCGGCGGCGCCGGTGCGGATCGTCAGTCGCGCCTGGTACAACCCCAATCTGGAGACCCGCTGGTTCATGATCCCCGGCATGATCGGCACGCTGACGCTGATCCAGACCATGATGTTGACCGCGATGTCGGTGGCACGCGAGCGCGAGCAGGGCACCTTCGACCAATTGCTGGTGACGCCCTTCCGGCCGTACGAGATCATGGCCGGCAAGGCTCTGCCATCGATGCTGGTCGGAACGATCCAGGCCGCCGGTGTGCTGCTGGTCGCACAGCTGTGGTTTCGCATTCCGTTTGCAGGCTCGTACCTGACGCTGTACACGGGCCTGCTGGCGTTTCTGCTGGCGGCGGTGGGTATCGGTCTGCTGCTGTCCGCGGTAGCGGCGACGATGCAGCAGGCGATGCTGTATTCGATGCTGCTGATCATGCCGTTCTCCCTGCTCTCGGGCCTGACCACGCCGATCAGCAGCATGCCGAGCTGGCTGCAGTATCTGACCGCGATCAATCCGCTGCGCTACGCGATCGATATCACACGGCGCGTGTATCTCGAGGGGGCCGGACTTGATTTGCTGCTGCCCGATCTATGGCCCCTGTGCCTGCTCGCGGCGCTGACCCTGTCGGGGGCCTCATGGATGTTCAGCCACCGCATGCAATGATCACTATGCGCAGCGGCCAGCATCGCGTTCCCGTGTCATGCGTGCTGTGCGCCGCCGCGCTGTCGGCGCTGTTTGCCGGTTGCGCGGTCGGGCCAAACTTCGTGCGGCCCACGCCGCAGGCGCCGGCTCATTGGTCGGCGCGGGCGATTTCGGCGCCGGCCGCCGCGGAGCCGCTGCCGGCAGAGCAATCGGCGCCGCCGCCGTCGCCGAGTGCGGTCACCGAGCAATCCGCGCAGCAGGCCGCGTGGTGGGCCGCCTTCAACGATCCGATGCTGACTTCGCTGGTCGAGCGCGGGCAGAGCTCGAATCTGGATCTGCGCGTCGCGGTGCTGCGCATTGAAGAGGCACGCGCACAGCGTGACGTCACGGCGGCGGGTTATTGGCCCACGCTGTCGGCCGATGCCTCCTACAGCCGGCAGCGCCTAAGTGAAACCACGCCCACCGGGTCGCTGTTCAGTTCGATCGGCAACATCCGGCTGCCCGGCGGCGCCGCCATCAGCATTCCCAACCCCTACAGCCAATATCAGCTCAGCGCCGATGCCTCGTGGCAGATCGATCTGTTCGGGCGCATACGGCGTGCGGTGGAAGCCGCGGACGCCAGCGTTCAGGTTTCGATCGAGGATCGGCGCGCGGTGCTGGTGTCGGTGCTCGCCGATGTGGCGCAGGACTACATCGAACTTCGCGGCGCGCAGTCGCGCCTGCTCATCGCCAGGGAGAATCTCGCGACCATCGATGAGCTGCTGGAACTGACGCGACAGCGGCGCGCCGCAGGCTTGACCACCTACATCGATGTCAGCAATGCAATCGCGCAGGCCAGCGCGACGCGCGCCGAATTGCCGGCCTTCGACCTGCAGATCACGCAGAGCATCAATCAACTCAGCCAGTTGCTCGGTCGTGAGCCCGAGGCCCTGCGCGCCGAATTGGACAGCGTCGCTCCCGTGCCTCCGGTCCCCGCCCAAGTGCCGATCGGTCTGCCCGCCGATCTGGCGCGGCGCCGACCCGATATCCGCGAAGCCGAGGCCAATCTGCACGCGGCTACCGCGCAGAGTGGCGTGGCCGTGGCGAATCTGTACCCGAGCCTGACGCTCTCGGCCATGGGCGGCTTTCAATCCGAGACCAGCAGCAGCCTGGTCGAATGGGCGAGTCGGTTTGGTTCGATTGGACCCAGCCTGGATCTGCCGATCTTCGATCGCGGCCGCTGGAAGACAGTGCGCCTCTACGATGTGCGGGCGCAGCAAGCCACCCTCAGTTATCAACACGCGGTCCTCAACGCGCTGCACGAAGTCGAGAACGCATTGGCGGCATACGGCGCCGATCAGGAACGGCGCAGGTGGCTGGATGCCACCGTGGCGCAAGACCGCGAGGTGCTGACCCTCGCGCGGCAGCGCTATGCGAGCGGGCTGGCGAATTTCATCGAGGTGCTGGACGCCGAGCGCACGTTGCAGCAGAACCAGTTGTCGCTGGTCGACAGCACCACTGCCGTTGCCGCGGACCTGGTGCGCCTGTACCGCGCTCTCGGCGGCGGCTGGCAGACAGGTGATCGCGCGGCATCCGCGGATCGTCCTGCAGTGGATCATTGAAGCGCTCGAGCCATCCTAAGGGAAGCCAATGCATTCAACCAGCTGCGATCATCCGTGACTTGCGTCCGTTTCCTTGCGGGGATCATTCCTATAGAATGTTAAGTCGTTCTGCCACCGTCTAGATCATTGAGCTGACAGGTTTTTTTCCCAAGCTTCCCGGGTTACCCCATGCCCCCATCCTTGCCTGAGCTGCTCGCGAGCACTGCGCTTTCGGGTGCGAACGCCACTTACGTCGAGGCACTGTACGAGCAGTATCTGCAGAATCCCGACAGCATTGATCCAGCCTGGCGCGGTTACTTCGATGCGCTGCCGCCATCGGCGGTGCGCGACCAGGCGCACACCACGGTTATCGCAGGCGTCGCGGCCCGCACCCAGGCGCGCGCAAGCAGTTCTACGATGCCCGCGCCCGCGGCTGTCGCCAGTGAAAAACAAGCCGCCGTCTCGCGGCTGGTGCAGATCTATAGCAATCGCGGCCATCTGATCGCGCACATCGATCCGCTGGGTCTGCTGCAGCGCCCGCGCCCGCGCGTGCTCGACCTGGACTACGCGGGCTTGAGCGAAGCTGACCTCGATACCGAGTTCTACACCGCGAGCCGCAACGACTGGATACCCGGGCGCGCGACCCTGCGTGAAATCATTGCGCGCCTCGAGCATGTCTATTGCGGGCACATCGGTGCCGAGTTCGCGCATGTCTCCGACACCGACGAGCGGCTGTGGCTGCGGGATGAATTCCAGCTCGGTCGCATGCAGCACCGCTTCAGCATCGAAGAACGGCGCAATCTGCTCGGCCAGCTGACCGCGGCCGAGGGCCTCGAGCGATATCTGCACACCAGGTATGTGGGGCAGAAGCGCTTTTCACTCGAGGGCGCCGACGCGTTGATCGCATCGCTCAACGAACTTATCCAGGCCGGAGGCCAATCGGGCGTTGAGGAGTTCGTGCTCGGCATGGCGCACCGCGGCCGGCTCAACGTGCTGGTCAACGTGTTGGGCAAATCTCCGGGGCAACTGTTCTCGGAGTTCGAAGGCAAGTACGACGACAATCACGCCAAGGGATCCGGCGATGTCAAGTATCACAAGGGGTTTTCCGCCGACGTACGTACGCCCGGGGGCAACGTGCACGTCGCGCTGGCCTTCAACCCCTCGCATCTGGAGATCGTCAATCCTGTGGTCGAGGGTTCGGTGCGTGCGCGTCAGGAGCGCCGCGAAGATGCTCAGGGCGACAAGGTCGTACCGGTGCTGATGCACGGTGATGCCGCCTTCGCCGGCCAGGGCGTCGTCATGGAAACGCTGCAGCTATCCCAGGCGCGCGGCTACCGCACCGGCGGCACGGTTCATATCATCATCAACAACCAGATCGGTTTCACCACCTCTGATCCGCGCGATGCTCGCTCGACTACTTATTGCAGCGACGTCGCGAAGATCGTGGAAGCGCCGATCTTTCACGTCAACGCCGACGATCCCGAGGACGTGCTATTCGTGACACGTCTGGCGCTGCGCTATCGCCAGCGCTTCCATAAGGACGTCGTCATCGATCTGGTCTGCTACCGGCGGCTCGGGCATAACGAAGCCGACGAGCCCGCAGCGACTCAGCCGGTGATGTATCGGCTCATCCGCCAGCATCCAACGGTGCGCAAACTGTATGCCGATCGGCTGGTCGCCGACAGTGTAGTGTCGGCCGCGGACGTCGAGCAGCTGGCCGGACAATATCGCCAGGCGCTCGACTCCGGCCACCTGGAGTTGCACCCGGCTTTGGGCTTGATCGGCAACAAATACACGATCGACTGGACGCGCTACGGGCAGGCCGATTGGTCCGAGCGCGTGGCCACCGGCGTCGAGCCCGAACGGCTGGCGACGCTGGGCAAACGCCTGGTGCGGTATCCGGACGAACTGGTGCTGCAGCCGCGGGTCGCGCAGGTCATCAGCAACCGCGCCAGAATGGTCGCCGGCGAAATGCCCCTGGACTGGGGTGCGGCCGAATCCCTGGCCTACGCCTCGCTGCTCGATGAGGGCGTTGCGGTGCGTATCTCCGGTCAGGACAGCGGTCGCGGTACGTTCTTCCATCGGCACGCGGTGCTGCACGATCAGAATACCGGCCGTCGTTTCATTCCGTTACAGCACGTCAAGGATGGCCAGCCGCGCTTCACGGTGATCGACTCGGTGCTGTCCGAAGAAGCCGTGGTCGGCTTCGAGTACGGCTATGCAACTACGAGTCCGGATTGTCTCGTGATCTGGGAAGCGCAATTCGGCGATTTCGTCAATGGTGCGCAGGTGGTGATCGACCAGTTCATCTCCTCGGGTGAGGCCAAGTGGGGCCGGCTGTGCGGACTGACTTTGTTTCTGCCGCACGGCTATGAGGGCCAGGGGCCGGAGCATTCGTCGGCGCGACTGGAGCGTTTCCTGCAGCTGTGTGCCGAAGACAACATGCAGGTGGTCGTGCCATCGACGCCGGCGCAGATGTTTCACCTGCTGCGCCGCCAGGTGCTGCAATCGTTTCGCAGACCCTTAATCGTGTTCACACCCAAGAGTTTGTTGCGTCACGAGCTGTCAGTGTCCTCGCTGGCCGACCTGAGCAACACCAGCTTCGCCAATGTGATCGGCGAGCTCGACGACATCCCGGCCGCACAGGTGGAGCGTGTCGTATTCTGCAGCGGCAAGGTGTACTTCGATCTGCTCAAGGCGCGTCGCAACGGCGCGCTGCGCAGCATCGCATTGGTGCGCATCGAGCAGCTCTATCCGTTTCCGGTCGAGCAATATCAAGCCGTGCTGGCGCGCTATGCCAACGCGACCGATCTCGTGTGGTGCCAGGAGGAGCCGCAGAATCAGGGCGCCTGGTATCAGATTCGTCATCGACTGCAGGATCTTGCCGGACCGCGCACCGTGTACTACGCCGGCCGCGCCGCCGCGGCGGCGCCCGCCACCGGCCTGAGCAGGAATCATGAACTCGAGCAGCGCCGTCTGGTCGACACCGCGCTCAATGCAGTGTCGATTGAGCAGACCATGCGCAACACGCCGCGGCTGATATTGACGCCCACCGGCGGCGTGACGGCTGCGACGGAGCGTACCCCGGCGCCGATAAGTACAGCAATAAGGAAGAGTTCGTGAGCGTCGAGATCCGCGTCCCGCAATTGCCCGAGTCCGTGTCCGATGCCACGCTGGTGGCGTGGCGTAAGCAGGCGGGTCAGCCCGTCAGCCGCGACGAGAATCTTGCCGACCTGGAAACCGACAAGGTGGTGCTGGAAGTGCCGGCGCCGATCAGCGGCGTGCTGCGCGAGATCAAGGTGCAGACTGGCACATCGGTCAAGAGCGGCGAGCTGCTGGCGGTGATCGAAGAGGGCGCCGCAGCGACCACGACGACTGCGACGACCGCAAAGACCGCCACGACCGCGACGCCGAGGGCCGGGCCGGCCGCGCGCCGCGTGATCGAGGAGAACAATCTCGTCCCCGGCTCGATCGCGGCTTCCGCGCCTGGTGGGCGCATCACGAAGAATGATGCGCGTGCGGCCGCAGCATCGGCGCCAGCGACGCCGGCAGCGGCGGCCGTGGCGGCAGCGGCGGCCGTGCCGGCAGTACCGGTGCCCGCGATCGCGCGTGCCGGCCGGGCCGAGCAACGTGTGCCGATGACGCGACTGCGTGCGCGCATCGCCGAACGCCTAATACAGGCGCAATCGACGCAGGCTTTGCTCACAACCTTCAATGAAGTGGACTTGACGGCGGTGCAGGAGCTGCGCGCGCGTTACAAGGACAGCTTCGAGAAGAAGCACGGCGTGAAGCTCGGCTTCATGTCGTTCTTCGTCAAGGCCTCGATCGAGGCCTTGAAGCGGTTTCCGGTGGTCAATGCCTCGGTGGAAAACAACGACATCATCTACCACGAATACTTCGATATCGGCGTCGCGGTGTCGACCGAGCGCGGCCTGATGGTACCGGTGCTGCGCGATGCCGATGCAATGAGCTTCGCCGATATCGAGTCTGGCATCGCGAACTACGCCGCGCGCGCACGCACCGCTTCGATCACAATCGAGGATCTGACCGGCGGCACCTTCAGCATCACCAACGGCGGCATCTTCGGTTCACTGATGTCCACGCCGATCGCCAACGCGCCGCAAAGCGCGATCCTCGGCATGCACAAGATTCAGCAGCGGCCGATAGTGATGAACGACCAGATCGTGATCCGGCCGATGATGTATCTGGCGGTGACCTACGACCATCGCATCATCGACGGACGCGAGGCAGTGCAATTTCTCGTCACGATCAAGGACTGCCTCGAGGATCCGGGCCGTCTTTTGCTCGGAGTCTGACAATCATGGCTGAGGCTATTGATGTCGTCGTGATCGGCGCGGGTCCGGCTGGCTATCCGGCGGCAATCCGCGCCGCACAGAACGGCCTCAAAGTGGTATGCGTCGACGCTTGGATGAACCGCGATGGCGGCACCGCGCTCGGCGGTACCTGCCTCAATGCCGGCTGTATACCTTCCAAGGCACTGCTCGAGTCATCCGAGCTGCTGTATCGCACGCAGACCGAATTCGCCGCGCATGGCATCGTGGCCACCGGTATAACGCTCGACCTCACCGTCATGCAAAAGCGCCGTGCGACCATCGTGCGCAACATGACCGGCGGCATCGCATCGCTGTTCAAGGCGGCGGGTGTGACAGCGATCTTCGGGCGCGGCCGGCTGCTGCCGGGCCGCCGAGTGGAAGTCACCAGGCACGACGGCTCCAGGAGTGAGATCGGCGCGCGCCACGTGGTGCTCGCCAGTGGCTCGGTACCGACCGAGCTCAAATCGGCCCCGTTCGATCATGAGCGCATCGTCGATTCCTGGGATGCGCTCGAATTCGCCTCGGTACCCAAAAAGCTTTGCGTCATCGGCGCCGGCGTCATCGGTCTGGAACTCGGCAGTGTCTGGCGCCGGCTCGGCGCCGAGGTGATCGTACTGGAAGCGCTCGAGAGCTTCCTGGCCATCGCCGACCAGCAGCTCGCCGCCGAGGCCGCGCGGCACTTCAGGAAACAGGGACTCGATATCCGCCTCGGCGCCAAAGTGACGGGCGCCGTCGTTGCGAATGGCGGCGTCACCGTCAGCTACAGCGACAAGGGCGAAGCGCACACGCTCGGTTCCGACAAGGTTGTTGTCGCGGTCGGCCGCCAGCCGTACACAGCAAATCTGCTGGCGCCGGACACCGGCGTCGAACTCGATGAGCGCGGATTCATTCAGGTCGATGCGCAATGCCGGACCGGGGCCGAAGCCGTCTGGGCCGTGGGCGACTGCGTGCGCGGGCCGATGCTGGCGCACAAGGGCAAGGAAGAGGGCGTCGCCGTCGCCGATCGAATCGCCGAGCTCTATGCGCACGTGAACTACGAGGTGATTCCTTCGGTGATCTACACGGCGCCCGAGATCGCATGGGTTGGTCAGACCGAGGAGCAGCTCAAGAGCGCTGGTACTGCCTTTAAGAGCGGGGTATTTCCGTTCGCGGCCAGCGGCCGCGCCCGCGCCATGGAAGCGGCGACGGGCTTCGTGAAGATTCTCGCCTCGCGCGAGACCGACACCATTCTGGGCGTGCACATCATCGGGCCAATGGCCGGTGAGCTCATTGCCGAGGCCACGCTGGCAATGGAATTTCAGGCCAGTGCCGAGGATCTGCAGCGCACTATTCACGCGCATCCGACGCTCGCGGAAGCGCTGCACGAGGCGGCAATGGCAGTAGACAAGCGTGCGATCGACAACATCAATCGTTGAGCTCAGGCAAGTCCGCTCGTCGCTGTCAGAGGCAGCGGTAACTTTGCCCGGATTTGAATCCATGACCACCAACCTGCTATTCCGAGACGATGCCTACTTGAAGACCGCGAGCGCGCGTGTCATCGCCGTGCATGAACGCGGCATCGAACTCGATCGCACGATCTTCTATCCGCAAGGCGGCGGGCAGATGGGCGACAGCGGCGCCTTGTTACGCGCCAACGGCGAGCGCATCGCGATCATCGACACCCGCAAGGGCGATGCGATCGACGGCGTGCTGCACATTGCCGGTGCCGGCGCGGCCTCACCCGAGGTTGGAGAGACGCTCACGATCGAAATCGATTGGGATCGCCGCTACTCGCTTATGCGTTTGCATACCGCGTTGCATGTGATGTCGTGCGTGGTGGTCGCGCCGGTGACCGGCGGCAACATCTCCCCGGACAAGGCGCGGCTCGATTTCGACATCGACATGAGTCTGCTCGATGGGGCGCGCATCGAACGGGAAACCAACGCGTTGATCGCGCGCGGGGTGGAAACAGAAACGGTGTGGATCACCGACGCGGATCTCGACGCGCGACCGGAGTTGATCAAGACCATGAGCGTGCAGCCGCCGCGCGGCGCCGACCGGGTCCGATTGCTCAGAATTCCTGACATCGATCTGCAGCCCTGCGGCGGCACGCACGTCCGCAACATCGCCGAGATCGGCGGCATCCGGGTACTCAGGATCCGCAGCGAGGGCAAGCGCAACAAACGCGTCGAGATTGCGCTGGCCGGTTAACTTTGGCCACCTGCGGGGGAACGCGTGGCGGTGGCGCGGCGGTCGGCAAAATAATCGACCGTGAGCTGCCCTGGGGGTTGATCTCGCGGCCGTCGGATGGCCGCTCAGCGATCGACCGAAGCCATGCCTGCCGCCGAGTAACGCTCGCCTGCTGCCGCGCCTACCGGGGCGATTGACGCGATGCGCTCGAGCTCCTGCCGACTGAGCGGCACCTCGACCATCACGGCATTCTCTTCGAGCCGCGCGCGACTGCTGGTGCCGGGAATCGGCACGATGTCCGGCCGCTGCGCGAGCAGCCAGGCCAACGCGAGCTGTGATGGCGTACAGCCCTTCTGTCCGGCGAGCGCTTTGACCTGGTCCACCAGGGCAAGATTCCGGGCAAAGTTCTCGCCCTGGAAGCGCGGCGAGCCGCGGCTCCACAGCGAGTACTCGCTCTGCAACGCAGCGATCGGATGTACCCGGTGCGCGCGGCGCACGGTCGCCGGTGCGGCCTCGGACAGACGCAGCTGGCGCACCTTGCCCTGGCGCACGAGCTCCGCCACGGCACCGACCGTCTCTTCGATCGGCACTGACGGATCGACGCGCTGCTGGTAGCAGAGAGATCGATGTACTCCACGCCCAAGCGCTGTAGAGATTGTTCGCAGGAGGCGCGCGCGGCCGAGCAGCGCTCGAGCCAGGGCAGTGCGGCGTTGGTTAATAATTGTAAGTTGATGATATTAAAACAATCAATGTGAGCCTTCTCGCTGTCCACGCCTGCTTGCGGGCCGGCGTTCGAGCTGCGCGTGCTCAGGCAAGGCGCAGCGCGCGCAGTACGTTTGGCACGGCGCTGAGACGCTGCAGCACGCGCCCGAGTTGCTCACTGTCGCGCACCGCGGTGCGCATGACAATCGTGGCGATACGGTCGTTCGGGTCGGTGTCGGAATTGACGCCGTCGATGCTCAGTCGTTCCAGCGCCATCACATCGGACACATCGCGCAGCAGGCCGCGGCGGTCGAGCGCCTCGACGCGGATCCTGACCGGCAGCAGGCTGTCGGACTCGAGGTTCCATTCGACACGCAGTACCCGCCTGGAATTGAGCGATTGCATGCGCAGCAGGTTCGGGCAGCGCTCACGATGGATGGTGACGCCGCGGCCGAGAGTGACGTAGCCGGCGATGGGTTCGGGCGGCACCGGCCCACAACAGCGCGCGATGGTGGTCGGCAGATCGCCCACGCCCTCGATTTCCACCGGTGAGCGTGGCGCCGACGAGCGGCTTACACGCTTGCGCGTTGGCGTCAGCGGTGCCGCCGCGGGCGCGCGCAGTCGCGACAGCGCCTGGCTGAGCGCGGTGGCGCTGATATCACCCTCGCCGATCCGGCGCTGCAGGTCTTCGGCGCTCTCGGCATGCAGCTCGCGCACGAGGGTTGCGATCGTCTCGGGCCCGCCACCGACACGCGCGAGCTCGCGCTCGAGTGTCTCGCGGCCGAGCGCACGATGCTGCGACTCATCGATGCGCCGAAACCACGCCCTGACCTTGGCGCGGCTCTTGGGCGATACCAGAAACCCAAGTTCCGGCGACAGCCAGTCGCGGCTCGGCGCGGCCTGCTTGCCGGCGATGATCTCGACTACGCCGCCGTTGGCGAGCGGCTGGTTGAGCGGCACGATACGGCCGTCGATCTTGGCGCCGCGACAGCGGTGGCCCAGACTGGTGTGCACCTGATAAGCGAAATCCAGCGGCGTAGCGCCATGCGGCAGATCGACCACATCGCCGCGCGGCGTCATCGCGTAGATGCGATCGGCAAACAGCCCGCCCTTGACGCGCTCGATCAAATCGCCTTCGAACTGCGTCGCACGCGCCGGATCGAGCACGCGTCGTACCCATTCGATCTTGCGTTCATAACCGAGGTCGCGCGCGCCGCCTTCCTTGTAGCGCCAATGCGCCGCGACTCCGAACTCGGCATACTGGTCCATGTCGCGCGATCGGATCTGCACCTCGAGCGATTTGTCATCCGGGCCGATCACCGCATTGTGAATCGAGCGGTACTCGTTATCTTTCGGAGTCGCGATGTAATCGTCGAATTCGCCGGGGATGTAGTGCCACAGCGCGTGCACCACGCCCAGAGCGGCGTAGCAGTCCTCGATCGATTCGACCACGATCCGTACCGCGCGTACGTCAAACAGCTGTTCGAAGGCGACCTGTTTGCGCTGCATTTTTCGCCAGATGCTGTAGATGTGCTTTGGCCGGCCATAGACCGCGACCGCGGCGACGCCAGCCTTGCGCAGCTCACGCTGCAGCAGCGCACAGACGTCCTCAATGTAGCGTTCGCGATCCACGCGCCGCTCGGCCAGGGCACGCGCAATGCGGTGGTAGGCCTCGGGCTCGAGGTAACGGAACGACAGATCCTCGAGTTCCCACTTCAGGCTCCAGACGCCGAGGCGATTGGCAAGCGGGGCCAGGATCTCGCGCGTCTCGAGCGCCAGTCGCTGCCGCTCGGGCGCGGACAGTTCGCGCGCGTTGCGCAGTTGCACCATCTGCTCGGCCAGATGCGCCACCACCAGGCGCGGGTCGGCGGCCACGGCCAGCAGCATCTTGCGCAGGATCTCGGCTTGCTGCGCGTTCAGGCCCTGGCTCGCCGACCAGCCGGCAGGCAGATGCAGCTCACCGAGCCGCTCGAGCTCGACCGCCACGCGTGTACAGCTCGTCCCAAGGCGCGCCTCGACCTGGGGGCTCTCGCGCGGCAGTCCGGCCCGGCGCACCCGATGCAGCATGGTGCCCACGGCCAGTTCGGCATCGTGCGTCAAGGCGGCCACGGCTTGGGCGGCCTCGACACCGGCCTCGAGCGCAGCCTGATCCGCGCCGAGCTCAGCAAGTGCTGCGCGCGCCGCTTCGAGCTGCGTGGCGATCTCGGTCGATGCGGGGGTCGCGGTTTCCATGCTGTGTGGCTGGTGGCTTCCGGCTATCATTCAGGGTATGGCCGGCTACAGCAAGTGCGTTTGAGGATATGCATTCATGACGCGATACGCGAGCAAGTCCTGGCGCACGTTCCGGCCGCGCAGCGCCCCCGCAGCGCTGGCGCCGGCGTCAATCAGACTGGTGGCGCGCGACTGCCGCGTGCTCGGTCTGGATCCAGGCTCGCAGCGCACCGGCTATGGAATCATCGATTGTCGGGGCAGCGGCGAGCGCCACGTCGCCAGCGGCTGCGTCGTTGTGATCGGGCACGACATGGTGGTGCGGCTGCAGCGCATCTATGCCGCCGTCATCGCGCTGGTGGCCGAACATCGGCCCGACAGCGTCGCCATCGAGCGCGTGTTCGTGCATCGTAATCCCGACAGCGCCTTGAAGCTTGGTCAGGCTCGCGGTGTGGCATTGTGCGCCGCGGCTTCGCTCGGCGCGAGCGTGCATGAATACGCCCCCAGGGCCATCAAGATGGCCGTGACCGGATACGGCGCCGCGGCCAAGCCGCAGGTCGCGCGGATGGTACGCACGTTGCTGCTGCTCGAGACCAGGCTTGCGGTCGATGCCGCCGATGCGCTCGCCGTGGCGCTCTGTCATGCCCAGACGCGTCGACTGGGCGCGCTCAATGCAATCGATGTCGCCTGAGCGGCGGGCTTTTAGGCCATGATCGGGACGCTCACGGGCGTGCTCGCCTTAAAATCACCGCCGCATCTGCTGCTCGAAGTCGGTGGGGTCGGTTATGAAGTCGAGGCGCCGATGTCGACCTTCTATAGCCTGCCGGCCGTCGGCGAGCGCACCAGGCTGCTGACGCATCTGGTGGTGCGCGAGGACGCGCATGTGCTGTACGGCTTTGCGACGGTCGAGGAGCGCACGCTGTTTCGCAACCTGTTGAAGGTGTCGGGCGTGGGGCCGCGGATCGCACTGGCGATACTCTCGGGCGGAACCGCGGCCACCTTTGCGCATGCCGTGCGCGAACAGGACGCGGCGGCGCTGACGCGCATTCCCGGGGTGGGCCGCAAGATTGCGGAACGCCTGATCGTCGAGATGCGCGATCGCATCGATGCGCCCGGCGCGGCGCCTGCCGCAGGCGGCGTCGGCTCCGGCGCCGCCGCGCAGGGTGCGGAGGCCGAGGCTTACGGCGCGCTGGTGTCGCTGGGCTACAAGCCGGTGGAAGCCACGCGGCTGCTCAAGGGGGTCGGTGCCGAGAGCGCGAGTCTGAGCACCGAAGAGCTGATCCGGCGGGCGCTGCAGAGCGCGGTGCGTGCATGAGTGCCCTGGAAGGCGAACGACTGGTGAGCGGCGCCACGGGCGGTGCCGAGGAGGCCATCGATCAGGCGATTCGTCCGCGAGCCCTGGCCGACTACATCGGTCAGGAGCAGGTCAAATCTCAACTGTCGATCTTCATCGATGCGGCGCGCATGCGCGCCGAGGCCCTCGATCACGTGTTGATCTTCGGACCGCCGGGCTTGGGCAAGACCACGCTGGCGCACATCATCGCCGCCGAGCTCGGCGTGAGTCTGCGTCAGACCGCCGGACCGGTGCTGGAGCGACCCGGCGACCTGGCAGCGATCCTGACCAATCTGCAGCCTCGAGATGTGTTGTTCGTCGATGAGATTCATCGCCTGAGCCCGGTGGTCGAGGAAGTGCTCTATCCGGCGATGGAGGACTATCAGCTCGATATCATGATCGGCGAGGGTCCGGCCGCGCGTTCGATCAAGCTCAATCTGCCGCCGTTCACGCTGGTCGGCGCGACCACACGCGCCGGGCTGCTGACCTCGCCGCTGCGCGACCGCTTCGGCATCGTGCAGCGGCTCGAGTTCTACAGCGTTCCCGAGATAGAGCGTATCGTGCAGCGCTCGGCCCGCATCCTCAATGTGCCGATTGACGCCGCCGGCGCGCTGCGGATCGCGCAGCGCGCGCGCGGTACGCCGCGCATCGCCAACCGCCTGCTACGGCGCGTGCGTGATTACGCGCAGGTGAAGGGGGCGGGACATATCGATGAACCGGTGGCCCATGCGGCGCTGGATCTGCTGCAGGTGGATCCCCAGGGGCTCGATGCGCTGGATCGCAAGCTGCTGCTCACGATCATGGAGAAATTCGATGGCGGGCCGGTGGGTATCGAGAGCCTGTCCGCGGCCATCGGCGAGGAGCGGGGCACGCTCGAAGACGTGATCGAGCCGTTCCTGATCCAGCAGGGTTACATAGCGCGCACCGCCCGCGGCCGTATCGCCACCCGCATGAGCTGGCAGCACTTCGGCCTGAAGATGCCCGAGCGCGCCGCCGCCAATCTGCCGTTGTTCGGCGAGGGCGCTTGAGCCCGTTCGTGTGGCAGGCGCGTGTCTACTGGGAGGACACTGACGCCGGGGGGATTGTTTATTATGCGAACTATCTGCGATTCCTGGAGCGTGCACGCAGTGAGTGGCTACGTGCGCGCGGCGTCTCGCAGCTCGCGCTGGCGAGTGATCCGGGGGTCGTGTTCTCGGTGGTAGCGCTCGAAGTTCAGTACCGCCGCCCGGCGCGGCTCGATGACCTGCTGTCGATCAGCTGCGAGCCGGAATGGGAGGGCGGCGCGAGTATCGTGTTTGCGCAGCGCATATGGCGCGAGCCGGTCGATGAGGAGCTGCTGGTCACCGCCTCGGTGCGCGTCGCCTGCCTCGACGCCGGTACGTTGAAACCCCGGCGCTTGCCGCCAGTCATAGTCAGAGAGTTGTCGGCATGAGCGTTCAGCTCGGCGGCAACCCAAGGAGTAGCTGATGGGCGGCGAGTTGTCGATTCTTAGCATGATTGTGCAGGCGAGCGTGGTGGTGCAGATTGTCATCGGCATCCTGCTTGCCGCCTCGCTGATGTCCTGGGCAATCATCTTCCGCAAGCGCATGGTGGTACGGCGCGCGCAGCGCGATGCCGATCGCTTCGAGAACAGTTTCTGGTCCGGCGGCGATCTGAGCTCGCTGTATCGAGCCATCGAGTCGCGCGGCAGCGCCACCGGCATGGAGAGCATTTTCGAGTTCGGCTTCCGCGAATTCGCGCGGCTGCGGGCCCAGGGCGGCGTCGCGGCAGATATGCTGCTGGAGGGCGCTCGCCGCGCGATGCGCGTCGCTCAGCTCAAGGAAATCGAGCGGCTCGAGCACAGCCTGGCGACGCTTGCCACCGTGGGGTCGACCAGTCCCTATGTGGGGCTGTTCGGCACCGTCTGGGGCATCATGAATGCCTTCAGCTCGCTCGGTAACGTGCAGCAGGCGACGCTCGCGATGGTCGCGCCCGGCATCTCCGAGGCGCTGGTTACCACCGCGATCGGTTTATTCGCCGCTATCCCGGCGGTCGTGGCCTATAACCGCTTTGCCGATCAGGCGAGCCGCCTGGAGCTCCGCTACGACGCATTCATGGAGGAGCTGTCGACCATTCTGCAGCGCTATGCCGGACGCAATCCCGCGGCGGGCTCGGCCGGCGCAAGCGCTGGTGCGTCCGCAGCGTCGCCGACCGCGCACAGGAGCTGATATGCCAGCCCTCACCAAAGGCAAGCGCAAATTGATGGGCGACATCAACGTCGTGCCCTACATCGATGTGATGCTGGTGCTGCTGATTATTTTTATGATCACGGCGCCGCTGTTGACACAGGGCATCAAGGTCGACCTACCGAAGGCGAACGCCGAACCGATCGCCGCGCAGGCGAACGAGCCGCCGCTGGTATTGTCGATCGATGCCCACGGCCGGCTGTATCTCAACCTGGGCGCCAATCCGCGCCAGCCGGTGGACGATCAGACCGCCCTGGTTCGCGCGAGCGCGGCCCTGCGGCGCGCGCCGCAGCGCGCGGTGCTCGTCAACGGCGATCAGGCGGTGAGCTACGGCCGCGTAGTCCAGGCCATGGTCATTCTGCAGCAAGCCGGTGCCCGCAAGGTCGGCTTCCAGACCGATCCGCTGCCGAAGGCACCGACACCGCCATGACCGAACGCCGGAGCGATCGCGTCCTGTCGATCGTGCTGTCGGTACTGATCCACGCAGCGATCGTCGGCGTTCTGCTGTGGGGGTGGTTGCAGTACCGGCAGCCCAGGGCGACTCCGCCGAGGCTCGCCATCGAGGCGACCGTAGAGCGCAATGCACCGGCGGCGGCGCCACCAACCTCGCCGGCGATCCCGCCGCCGCAGCCCGCGAACCCGCCGCCGGCAGCGCCATCGCCCGAGGAGCAGGCCGAACAACAGGCACGCGCGCAACAGGCAGCGCGGCAACTAGCGCAGGAACAGGAGCACGCGGCGCAGGAGAAGCGTGCCGCCGAGGAGCAGGCCGAGCGCGCCGCAGCCGAAAAGGCCGAGGCCGAGCGTGCCGCTGCCGCCAAGGCCGAAGCCGAGCGTGCCGCTGCCGCCAAGGCCGAGGCCGACCGCAAAGCGCAGCAGCTCGCACAGCAGCGCAAAGCCGAACAGGAGCGTGCCCAGCGCGAAGCGGACCTGCGCTCGCAGTTGGCGACCGAAGAGCATCTCAACGCCGTGCAGTCGAGCCCGGCCAAGGCCGAGTATCTGTCGTTGATCACGGCGCGCATCAACCGCGCATGGATCCGCCCAGCCAGCGCGCGGCCGGGCGTGAAGTGCGGCTTGCATATCACGCAGATCCCCGGCGGCGAGATCACGCACGTGGTGGTGGCGGGGTGCAATGGCGATGAGGCGGTCCGGCAATCGGTGGAAACGGCCGCCTACCGGGCCTCGCCGCTGCCGGCGCCCTCCGATCCGGCATTGTTTGATCCAAACATCGATGTTACGTTCGCGCCAGATGAATAGAGTAATGACCCATTGGATGGCGGGACCTTCGCGGGAGTTCGTGCGGCGCGTGTGCGGCTGCGCGCTGCTGGTCGGTGTGGCCATGGCCTTAAGCCTCACGCCGGCGAGGGCAGATCTGCAGATTCTGATTACCAAGGGCGTGACCGATCCGATACCGATCGCGATCGTACCGTTCGGACGCGCGGTGCCGGCGGACGGCGCTTTCGACATCGCCGCCGTGGTTCAACACGATCTGGAGAGCAGTGGTCGCTTTCACGCCATGCAGCGTCGCGACATGCTGACGACGCCGACCAGCGCGAATGAAGTGCAGGCCGCCGACTGGAAGGCCGCGGGCAACGACTATGTCGTCGTCGGCCGCGTCACCTCGGTCTCGGCGAGCGAGCTCGACGTCGAATGCGATCTGATCAATATCCAGACCGGGACACGCGTTGCCAGCCAGAAGTTCATTGCCAACAGCGCCAGCCTGCGCAATGCCGCCCACCTGGTCAGCGATTTCATCTACGGGAAAATCCTGGGCGTGCGTGGCGCCTTTGCGACCCGCATCGCCTACGTGGCGGTACACGGGCAGCCATCTAATCAGCACTTTCAGCTCATCGTTGCCGATGCCGACGGCGAGAATCCGAAGGTGATTCTCGAGTCGTCGCAGCCGATCATGTCCCCGTCATGGTCGCCTGATGAACAATGGCTGGCCTACGTATCGTTCGAAAACCGCCTTTCGGGCGTGTACGTGCAGCGGGTGCACAGCGGCGAGCGCCAGCTGGTGTCGGCCCGAGTCGGTGTCAACGGCGCGCCCGCGTATTCGCCCGATGGCACACATCTGGCGCTGACGCTCTCCGGCGCCGGGGGCAACCTGGACGTCTGGCTGCTCGACTTGAGCACGCAGGCGCTCACCCGGCTGACCGATGATCCGGCGGTCGATACCGAGCCGGCATGGAGTCCGGACGGCAAGAGTCTCTATTTCACGTCGGATCGCGCCGGCGGCCCGCAGATCTATAAGCTTGATATCGCCCAGCCGAAGCGCGTCGAGCGGATTACCTTTGGTTCGGCCTACAATGCCCGACCGCGCGTGTCGCCGGATGGAAAGAGAATTGCCTTCGTGACGCGCGAGGGCGGCAACTATCGAATCGGGGTGCAGGATCTGGCCTCCGGCACCGTGAGCGTGCTCACGCATGGCAGCCTGGATGAGTCGCCGAGCTTTGCGCCCAATGGAGCGGTCATCATTTACGCCGGGCGCGATGGCGAAATCGGTACTCTGCAGACCGTGTCGGTCGACGGCCTGGTCACGCAACGGCTGAGGTCGGATCAGGGCGAGGTGCGCGAGCCGGTGTGGGGACCATTCCCGCGCTAGCGCTGCGCTTACGGCCTTGGCAGGTGTGGCTGAAGGCACAGTATGGTAATAAGGCGGCTGCCGCGACCCGGCAGCGACAATTGGAGTAGCGACATGAACAAGACCGTTCTCATCCTGATCGCTGTGCTCGGCGTCTCGCTGGCCGCCGGCTGCAGCAGCAAAAAGCCGCGCCCGACGGCAACCAGCACCAATGCCGCGGTGCCGAGCGATCAATCGCAGACCGCCGGCGCTGACGCCTCGAGCGCCTACGGCGCTGGAGTTGCCGGCGGCACGGGCGAAGGTGTGGCTGGCCCATCGGGCGCACAGCTGCAGAACCGGACGATTTATTTCGACTTCGACAGCAGCGAGGTCAAGGCGGAATACAACGGCCTGATCGCGGCCCATGCGCGCTATCTGGCCTCCAACCCGTCGATCCGCGTGCGCCTGGAGGGTAATACCGATGAGCGCGGCTCGCGTGAATACAACATCGGCCTTGGCGAGCGCCGCGCGCAGGCGGTGCGTCGGGCACTGACGCTGCAGGGGGTGACGGAAGCGCAGATCACGACGGTGAGCTACGGCGAGGAGCGGCCGGCGGTCACGGGCCACACGGAAGAGGCCTGGGCGCGCAATCGACGCGCCGACATCGTCTATCTGAACTGAAGTGCCGAAGATGTCACCGCTGCTGCGCCGATGCCTGCCGCTCGCAATAGCGACGCTGGCGCTCGCCGGCTGCGAGACGACGCCGTCGCAGCCTGACCCGACGCTGGTCAAGCTCAACGACATCGATGAGCGACTCGGACGCGTCGAGCGCGTCGTCAACAATCAGAGCCTGCTGCAGCTGTCGCAGCGGATCGACGGGCTCGAGGCGCAACTGCGCCAGCTGCGCGGCGAAGTCGAAGAGCTGCAAAATAGCAACGACATGCTGCGCAAGCAGCAGCGTGATCTGTACGCCGATCTCGATCGGCGGCTGTCGGCGTTGCAAGTTGGGGCGAAGAGCGCGGCGGCCGGTGCGGCCGGGTCGACCGATGGCAGCGCCGGCGGCGGCACGGGTGGCAGCGCCGGCGCCGATACCGGCGGCGATCAGGCCGCCTATACCCATGCATTCGATGCACTCAAGGCCACCGATTACGCCGGCGCGATCTCGCGGTTCCGTGACTTCCTGCGCGCCTATCCGCAGAGCCAGCTCGGCGGCAATGCGCAGTACTGGTTGGGCGAGGCCTACTACGTCACGCACGACTACGACAATGCCGCCGCTGCATTTCGCGCGGTCGGCGAGCAATATCCGCAGTCGCCCAAGGTTCCCGACGCTTTGCTGAAACTCGGTTTGACGCAGATCGATCAGAAGAAACCGGTTGATGCCCGTGCGACGCTGAAACAGCTCGTGCAGCGTTTCCCGGGTACCGATGCGGCCAAGCTCGCGGCTTCAAGACTGCAGAACATCCCGCCCGACGAGCATTAGGGTGTGCGGATTGAGCGTCCGGCTCAAGCTCACGGAAATCTTCTACTCGCTACAAGGCGAAGCCGACACGGTCGGGATTCCGACGGTGTTCATACGCCTGACCGGCTGCCCGCTGCGCTGTCAGTATTGCGATACCGCCTATGCCTTTCATGGCGGCCAGTGGTGGCAACTGGCCGCAATTCTCGAGCGCGTGCGTGAGTTTGAGGCGCGCCACGTCTGCGTAACGGGCGGCGAACCACTTGCGCAGCAGCACTGCCTGCCACTGCTGAGCGCGCTGGCCGAGGCCGGCTACCGGGTATCGCTCGAGACCAGCGGCGCGATGCCGATCGACGCGGTCGATCCGCGCGTGATCCGCGTGGTGGACGTCAAGACGCCGGGGTCGCGCGAAGAGCACAGGAACCGCTACGATCAATTGGCGCTGCTGCGGCCGGAAGAGCAGATCAAGTTCGTGCTCTGCGACCGCGCCGATTACGAGTGGAGCCGAAGCAAGCTGGCATCGTTGCAGCTGGCGCAGCGTTGTCAGGTGCTGTTCTCGCCGAGTCACGAGCAGCTGCCGGCGCGGCAACTCGCCGACTGGATTCTTGCAGACCGCTTGCCGGTGCGCTTCCAGATCCAGTTGCACAAGCATCTGTGGGGCAATGAGCCGGGCCGCTGACACGGGCGCGCGCGCGGTCGTGTTGCTCTCCGGCGGCCTCGATTCGAGCACGGCGCTGGCCTGGGCGCGTGCCCAGGGATTCGATTGCTACGCCCTGACGGTCGCCTATGGCCAGCGCCACCAGTCTGAGCTCGCCTCAGCCGCGCGCGTCGCGCGCGCGCTGTCGGCGTGTGAGCATCGCGTGATGCAAGTGGATCTGGCCGGTATCGGCGGGTCGGCGTTGACCGACTGGAGTATTCCGCTGCCCGATCAGCCGAGCGCGGGTATTCCGGTCAGCTACGTGCCGGCGAGAAATACCCTGCTGCTGGCCCTGGCGCTGGCCTGGGCCGAAGTGCTCGAGGCGCGCGACCTCGTGGTTGGTGTCAACATCGTCGACTTCTCTGGATACCCCGATTGCCGGCCCGAATTCATCCGCAGCTTCGAGGCACTGGCGGCGCTTGCAACCAAGGCCGGCGTGGAAGGCGCGCGCTTCCAGGTGCACGCGCCGCTGATCTCGATGAGCAAGGCAGAGATTATTCGCAGCGGCCTCGGGCTCGGGGTTGATTACGCCATGACCGTGTCGTGTTACCAGGCGGATGCCTTGGGTGCGGCCTGCGGCCGCTGCGATTCCTGCCGGCTGCGGCGTGAAGGCTTCGAGGCCGCGGGCATCGCCGATCCGACCCGATATCAGTGAGTCCGGCCCGGCGTGCCGCGATAAGGGCTTTTCGGTATCATGCGCGCCCGCTCAGCGCTCGCCTTTGCGCGGCGGTCAGCGGGTCGGTAGCTCAGTCGGTAGAGCAGCGCCCTTTTAAGGCGTTGGTCGTGGGTTCGAGCCCCACCCGACCCATATAATTCGTCGCGAAAACAAGGCATTGGACGCGCACAGCGTCCGCGCGCTTGGCGTCGCGCCGGATTTCGTGCGGCGGGACAATTAAAATAGCCGGCCATTCAACGCAACGGGTGAGACGTGATCGGACTGTGGAACAGCAACGATGCCGTGCGGTATTCGGGCGAGCTCGCGCTGCGTGTCTATACCTCGCAGCTGCTGGGACGCGATCCGTCGTTGGTGCTGCACGGCGGCGGCAACACTTCGGTCAAGCTGCGCGAAGTAAATGTGCTGGGCGAAGCGGTAGACATTCTCTACGTCAAAGGCAGTGGTTGGGATCTGGCAACCATCCTCGAACCCGGTTTTGCGCCGGTGCGAATGGATCATTTGCTCAAACTGGCCACGCTCGAGTCCTTATCCGACCCGCAGATGGTCAGTGAACTGGCGACCCATGTGGTCCGCGCCGGCGCTCCGGCGCCCTCGGTCGAGGCCATTCTGCATGCGATCCTGCCGTACCCGTACGTCGATCACACGCATGCCGATGCGCTGCTCGCGGTGACCAATACCGCCGATGGCGCGCGGCGCATTCGCGACATTTATGGCGACGATGTCGTGCTGATTCCCTATGTGATGCCAGGCTTCGACCTGGCCCGCCTGTGCGCGCGCGAATTCCCGCGGCAGGCGCATCCGCGCACCCTCGGCATGGTGTTGCTCAATCATGGCATCTTCTCCTTCGGCAGCAGTGCGCGGGAATCGTATGAGCGGATGATTGCGCTGGTCGGCCGCGCTGAGGTCTATCTGGAAAGAAACGGGGCGTGGCATCTGCCGCCCGCTCGAGCGGCGGCGCCGGCCGCTAGCCGCCACGATATCGCGCGGCTGCGCCGGGAAATCTCCGCCTGCGCCGGATTCCCTATGATCTTCGCAACGCACCACGATGCGAAATTTCTCGCCTTCGCGCAGCGCGGCGACATCGCGCAGATCTCGCAGCAGGGGCCGGCGACGCCTGATCATGTGATTCGCACCAAGCGCGTTCCGATGCTGGGGCGCGACGTCGGCGCCTACGCCGCAGCCTACTGCGACTATTTCGCGCGTCACGCCGCCAGCGCCAAGCAACCCAAAGTCATGCTCGATCCGGCGCCGCGAGTGGTGCTCGATGCCGTGTTTGGGCTCGGCTGCGTCGGGCGCACGGTCAAGGACGCCGGCATCGTGCGCGATGTCTATGCGCATACAATCGATGTGATCCTGGCCGCAACGGGGCTCGGCGGCTACTGTGCGTTGTCGGAACAGGATATTTTCGACGTCGAATACTGGGACCTTGAACAGGCCAAGCTGAAAAAGACCGGCGCGCCACCGGCATTCGCCGGCGAGGTGGCCCTGGTCACGGGCGCGGCATCGGGTATCGGCAAGGCCTGCGTCGAGTCGCTCGTGACACGCGGCGCGGCGGTGATCGCGCTCGATATCAACGCCGACATTGCCACCATGTTTTCGGCGCCGGATGTGCTTGGGCTGCGCTGCGACGTCACCTCACCGGCGCAGATCTCGCGGGCGCTGGATTGCGGCGTGTGCACATTCGGGGGCCTGGACCTGCTGGTGCTCAACGCCGGCATTTTTCCCGGCGGCAAGCGCGTCGCGGCGTTGGCGGATGAGGAGTGGCGGCGCGTGATGCAAGTCAACCTCGACGCCAATCTGGCGCTGCTACGCGAAACTCACGCACTGCTCAAGCTCGCACTGCGCGGTGGCCGTGTCGTAATCATCGGCTCGAAGAACGTGCCGGCACCAGGGCCGGGTGCGGCAGCCTATTCCGCGTCCAAGGCGGCATTGACGCAGCTGGCGCGCGTGGTCGCGCTGGAATGGGGTGCTGATGGCATCCGCATCAACACCCTGCATCCCAATGCGGTGTTTGATACGGGCATCTGGTCGGATGAAGTCCTGGCGCAACGCGCCCGGCATTACGGTCTGTCGGTCGCCGAGTACAAGATCAACAATGTGCTGAAAGTCGAAGTTTTCAGCCGTGACGTGGCCGAGCTGGCGGCGGAGATGTGCGGATCGTTGTTCGACAAGACCACGGGTGCGCAAGTGCCGGTCGACGGCGGCAACGACCGCGTGATTTGACCAGTAGGGAGCGAACATGCTGGCGATGATCGGCGGCAGCGGCGTTTACAACATCGATGGACTGACCAACACCCGTTGGGTGAAGGTCGATTCGCCCTTTGGTGCGCCCTCGGATGAACTGCTGCTGGGCGAACTCGACGGCCTGCCGCTGGCGTTTCTGCCGCGTCACGGCCGGGGTCACCAGATACCGCCTTCGGCAATCAATTACCGGGCCAACATCGACGCCCTCAAACGCGCGGGAGCTACGCAAATCATTTCGGTCAGCGCGGTCGGTTCGCTCAAAGCGGAGCTGCCCCCCGGCATGTTCGTGATCGTCGATCAGTTCATCGACCGTACCTTTTCGCGCGAGAAGAGCTTTTTCGGCACTGGAATGGTCGCGCATGTATCGATGGCGCATCCGGTGTGCGCACGACTGGGTGACGCCATAGAAGCCGCCGCTCGGACCGCCCAGATCCGTTACGTGCGCGGTGGCACTTATCTGGTGATGGAAGGGCCGCAATTCTCGAGTCTGGCCGAGTCCGAGCTGTACCGCGCCTGGCGCTGCGATGTGATCGGCATGACCAACATGCCGGAAGCCAAACTCGCGCGCGAAGCGGAGCTGTGCTATGCGACAGTGGCCATGGTCACTGATTACGATTGCTGGCACCCTGATCACGATGCGGTCACGGTAGACATGATAGTCAAAACGGTGCAAGCCAATGCCGGTAATGCGCGCGCACTGGTGAAAACGGCAGTGCCCGGGACCATACAACCGCCGGCATCCCCGTGCCCGCACGGTTGCCAGAGAGCGCTTGAATACGCTCTAATCACTGCGCCGGAAGCGCGCGACCCCAAAATCATCAAGACACTCGACTCGGTTGCCGGGCGCGTGTTGCATCGTTAATCGATTTCCTGAAGACTCCCATGCCGATCAAATTTGAGGGCGATTGAATGGCCGGCGTCAGCGCCCCGCTGTCCGTTCGGCCGCTGCGTTGGGATGACGGCAGTGGCCAGATCGAGATGATTGATCAGCGCGTGTTACCTGCACGTTTCGATGTGCTGGCCTACGATTCGGCGGCGGGCGTGGCGGCTGCCATCCGCAGCATGGTCGTGCGCGGCGCGCCGGCCATTGGGTGCGCCGCTGCCTATGGCATTGCGGTCGAAGCGCGGCGCCTGCAGCCACTTGCCAGGGCCGCGTTCGCTGTCGGCATGGGCGCGGCATTCGAGCTGCTCGCGCAAAGTCGGCCCACTGCCGTCAATCTGTTTTGGGCGCTAAAGCGCATGCAGGCAGCGCTCGCGACAGCGCAGGCGCAGACGCTGCCGGCCATCGCCGACGTACTGCTGCAGGAGGCACACGACATACTCGCCGAAGATGTACGGGCCAATCGCGCGATGGGCGCTTATGGCGCGGCGCTGCTGCCGCCTACGGCACAGGTGCTGACCCACTGCAACGCCGGCGCCCTCGCTACTGCGGGACACGGCACCGCGCTCGGTGTGATCCGCTCGGCGGTGGGAGCCGGCAAACGGATTTCGGTCATCGTCGACGAAACACGACCCTTTCTGCAGGGCGCGCGCCTGACCGTGTGGGAGCTGCAACAGGAGAATATTCCGGTGACGCTGATCACCGACAATATGGCCGGGTACATGATGCAGAAAGGTGCAGTGGATGCGGTGATCGTCGGCGCCGACCGCGTCGCCGCAAACGCGGACTTCGCCAACAAAATCGGTACCTACATGGTGGCGGTGCTCGCGCATCGGCACGGCATTCCGTTCTACGTCGCCGCGCCGCTATCGACAATAGATCGTCAGCTAGCGAGCGGGGAAGAGATCCCGATCGAAGAACGCGACGCCGCTGAAGTGCGCGGATTTGCCGATCTGCGGTGGGCACCGGCCGATGTCGCGGTGCGCAATCCGGCCTTCGATGTGACGCCAGCTGAACTCGTCACTGCGCTGATCACTGAAAAAGGCGTGGTCAAGTCGCCGACCGCTGCCAGCATTGCGGCACTGTTTGATTAGCGCCGGTGTAGTTGGCCCCGTGCCAGACTTTCCCGCGCGCCTGTGAAGTACCCTTAGGGACCCCAATAAATCGATGATAGAACCGAATTTAGCGGCTTTCTTCAGCGATTACCGATCCGTTCCACCAAGGACAGTGACGGCGCCGCATCAATCCGCAGACTGACGCGATGGCAGATCGCCGGCGAGGTGGGACTATCGGAGCATCTGCGGCCCGTCAATGGTTGCCCTGCGTTGCTGAATCGACCGTGCGGGACGCTGGCTTTTTCACAATACGAATCAGCCGGCGCGCTGCCGACCTCGCATGACGCAGCAGCGGATTTCCTTTCAACCACCGGTGCCGCAATGGCCACGCCTGGTCGATCCGATGAAGTTCCTCTGGGCTCAACCGTACATCCGCCGCACGAAAGTTGTCCTCAATCCGTTGTGGGTGGGCGGATTTCGGAATCACGATCATGTCCGGCACGCGCAGGCACCAGGCGATCGCGATCTGCGCGGGGCTGACGCCGCGTTTGCGCCCGAGCTCCACCAATACGGGATGTTGCGGCAAATCGCCTTGCCGGAGAGGCCCGTACGCAATCGCCTGAATGCCGTGTGCGCGCTGCCAGTCCAATTGTCCATACTCCATCCCGCGCCGATCCACGCTGTAGGAGACTTCGTTGGCTTTTGCGGTGGCGCGCACGCCCACCTGGCGTTCTGCCCGACGCCACTCTTGGAGATCGTCAACGTCGAAATTGCTAACGCCGAAGTTGCGCACCAGTTTGCGTTCCAATAATTCGTCGAAACCGCGCAGCGTCTCCGCGAATGGATGGGATCCGCGCCAGTGAAGTAGATAGAGGTCGATATATTTGCTACCGAGGCGTTCGATAGAGGCTTCGCATGCCTTCACGGTGCCAGTGCGCGACGCATTTTCCGGATATACCTTGCTGATGATGAATACCTCGGAGCGCCGCGCGGCGCCGAAAGCCGCCAGCGCGCTGCCGATGACGCGCTCGGCGCCGCCGTTGCCGTACATCCCGGCCGTATCGATCAGACGGTAGCCGATATCGAGCGCGAACTTGACCGCCGCGACGTCCTGATCATGTCGCTCCACGGAGTCGCCGAGTCCGTTGGTACCGAGACCTATCCGGCCTGGGACACCCAGTATGTCATTGGGAAAGTTCACGGTAGTTTCTCTCGCGCAGCTAAGCAGTTATTGAAGCCATGATGCAGTTAGTATGCCATTCACATGCCGATTGGCAAGTCGGCGACCGCGGCTCGATCACGCAGGTTTGTGCAGCAATTAGAGAACGGGACATTAGTCGCAGCGCCGGGCAGCAATTCTCATTGTGCTAAAGTCGTGTAGACTGCGGGCTGGCTCGCCATGGCAGATTATGGCAGTAGCGGACCGCAGCGGGTCGGCCTGATGCAATTGGACAATAAGCCCCGTGATTTGCCAGCGCAGCGCGATACGCGCAAGCACGGTATCCGGCCGCAATCACGCAAGTAGACCAGGGCACGACATTGGCAGAGGCGGCTCGAAGCGCCTCGCGAGTTCAAGGTTGGCTGATGTTGATGATCGTGTATTGCAATCCACGCGATTGGCGTGGCTTCCGGACGGATGTTGCTTGCCTCAGAAAATGACGTCGCCGCGAGGACGGGGCATGTGATTCGAGGTCAATTGACGCTGTCACGTGATAAGGACGGCGAACGTCATTGTCATCGTTTTCCCTGCTGCAACGTTGAACGCTGGCAGGAATTCGCACCAGCGTCGCGCGGCGCGAGAGCATGGATGGGATGCGGATAGCGTTTTGGGGTAACTTCGGTGCCCTCAATCTGGGAAACGAATGCACGCTGGCTGCTGCAGTCGGCAACATCCGTGCACGCCTTCCAGACGCTGAGCTGGTAGCAATTTGCCGTGACCCTGAGGACACGGCGAAACGACATGGCATTGCCGCGATTCCGATGAGCGGGCGCGGCTGGCCGGCTGAAGCTCGGCGTCCCCCGAAGCTCGTGCGCATATTGCGTCGTGTGGGCCGAGAAGCCGTTGATTGGCTGCGTGCGTTCGGGCATGCGTCGACTATCGATGCGCTGCTCATTACAGGATCCGGCATTCTTAGCGACGAGGGCGAGGGCACGCTCGGACTGCCCTACGAGCTGTTCAAATGGTCGCTCGTGACCAAGCTCCGTCGCAAGCAGCTCTTCTACGTCAGTGTGGGTGCCGAATCAATCGCCCGGCCGATGTCGCGTGCATTCGTGAAAGGTGCGCTCAAGCTGGCCAACTATCGCTGCTACCGAGACGTGCATTCCGCACAGCTCCTGCAGAGTCTTGGCTTCAAGACGGACCAGGATGTGATCCGCCCGGATTTGGCATTTAGCCTGCCGCGATGCGTCGCGGTGACCCACGGCGCTGTAATGTCCGAGCCGGGAGGATTGCGGGCCCGTCGGGTAGCCGTTGGCGTCTTCAACTATCGCGGCCGCGGACAGGCGAACAGCGCCGACGCCGCTGCGTACCACGCGTACTTGGATTGCATTTGCTCCCTGATCACGTGGCTGCTCGCGCGCGAATACCAGGTCCGCGTTGTCATTGGCGATTTCAAGTATGACGACGATGTGCGCCTAGACGTTCGCGCGGAGCTCGCGCGGCGAGGTCTGGATCTGACAAGCCCCTTGTTTGCCGACGAGCCGGCGGCTTCGTTTGAGCATCTATTGAACCAGCTTTCCGCTGTGGACTTTGTGATCGCCAGCCGATACCACAACGTGATTTTGGGCCTGTTGCTCGGCAAACCGGTCGTGTCACTGTCCTACGAGGGCAAGCACGAGGCCTTGATGCGCGCAATGGGGTTAGCTGACTACTGTCAGTCGATCGACGATCTCGACGTGAAGCGGCTGGTGGAGCAGTTTCAAAGCCTGGAGAAAAACGCGAATTCCCTGCGTGCAGGGTTCGTCGAACGAGTTGCGGCGTACCGCGCAAGCCTCGAGGAACAATATGATCTGATCGTCCGCAGCGTTTGCGGGCGGGACGGCAAACGGGCTTGAGCGGGCGAGGGCGGCTGCCCGTTGCCACATCCAGGATCGCCACCAGGTACATGAAACCGTGAACCATCGGTAAGCGCGTGATATCGCTCGCCCAGACCTGGTTGGGCCGTTCGATGGCGAGACCCGAGAGCAAATACGGGTAGATCGCCGCTCCCCGTGCCGGAATGCTGGTGCATGGCCGGCGGTAGATCGTCGTTGATCGCGGAATCGAGCCCCATCGGACCCACGAGTCGCTCGGCCCATGCTGCCGGGGTTAAAATGCTCCATTGATTCTTTGGAGAGCGCATGGTCCAGCCGCCGTCGGCGCCGGTAAATCAGCCTCGCGGGCTGCGCGGCGATTATTCGCGCGCCGCCCGCGATTACACCGTGGCTCAGGATTGGCAGCGCTACTCGCAGGATGAGCACGCCATCTGGGCGACGCTCTACAGCCGGCAGATCGATCTGATCGAGCGCTATGCGGCCCCGGAGATCCTGATGGGGGTGCGCGCCCTGGGCGCCTCAGCGTCGCAGATTCCGCGCTTCGAGGAGGCCAATCGGGTGCTGCAGACCACCACCGGCTGGCGCATCGTGGCGGTGCCGGGGCTGATACCGGAGGACAAGTTCTTCGAGCACCTGGCGCATCGGCGCTTCCCGGTCACAGTCTGGATCCGGCGTCGCGAGGAGCTCGACTACCTGGTGGAGCCGGATGTGTTTCATGATTTCTTCGGTCATGTGCCGCTGCTGACTAACCCGATCTTCGCACGCTTCATGCAGGCCTACGGTGAGGCGGGCCCCAAGGCAACGGCCACGCCGGGCGGCCTGCGCATGCTTGCCCGGCTCTACTGGTACATGGTCGAGTTCGGACTGATTCGCACCGGCTCGGGCCTGCGCGTCTATGGCGCCGGCATCCTCTCTTCCAAGGCCGAGACCGTATACAGCGTGGAGAGCCCCGAGCCGCAGCGCCTGGGCTTCGATCTGGTGCGTGTGATGCGCACCGACTACCGGATCGATGACTTTCAGCGGACCTATTTTGTACTCGATAGTTTCGAGCAATTGTTCGACGCCTGCTACGACACCGACTTCGCTCCGATGTATCGCCAGTACGGTGCAATGCCGCCGTTCGCGGCCGATGCGCGGGCGGGCTAGCGCTCCATCTGGTGTTGTTGCTGCTGCTGCGCACGGTGCGCGTTCCACTGGGCTCGCGTCTGTGTCCAGATATCGATGCGCGTGGTCGCCAACGGCGCCGGCAGACGCCCCGGACCGCGATTGCTCGAGCCAAGCTTGGGCGCCACCACCTGCGAGGCGATGTTGTCGCGCGCGATGCAGTGAATTACCTCGCTTCAACCCAGGACGTCAAGGACCCAGTCCATCGTGGCGGCAGCGCCCTCGGTCGCGTAACCGCGGCCCCAGCACGGGCGGATGATAGCCCAGCCGATCTCGGGTCCTGGCCAGCCTTCCGGGTGCCGCGGGCCCAGCCTGCCGACCCAGCGGCCGGTGGATCGCGCGATGACCGAAAACATCACGAAGCCCCGCAGGTGCCAGGCGCCGGCCATGGTCATGAAGCCGCGCTAGGCGACGGCGCGCACCGGCAGGCTGCCGATGAAGCGAGCCGCCTCCGAGTCCACCATCGTTGCCGCCCAGGGCTCGAAGTCCTCCATGCGCAGCGGGCGCAGAATCAATCGAGCAGTCTGAAGTTCCGGCTCTGCGGCGTTCATGCGATGCTCCCTGGCATATAGCGACGCTACATTGCCAGAAGCGAGAGTGCCGAATAAAAATAGGCGCACCGTCTGGGAGTGGCCACGGTGCGCCTAATAACGCAGGACAGGTAGATTGACGGCTCGACAGGGAGGGATAACCGTCCAATTGCACCTACCTGCTGCGGGCCCTCGTACGGTAATGAGCACCCGACGTGCCACGCAAGTGCAGTTGCCGAATTGCTTGGTGTCACCGAGCTAAGACCGCCAGCGGCATCAGTCTCTTATAGGAACTTGTAGGACGAGGCCGACATGAGTTCGGGCGCGCCCGGAAGCTGAGCCTGAGCAGCAGCGGCTCCGCCTGGTGGTGTCGCGCGGCCTTCCGGCCCTGCGCCGCTGTAATGCTTGCAGCATTGGGGCCGCATTCGAGCATTATTTGCTTGGATCGATGACTCGATCTCGGAGCTATGTCGCCTTCAGGCCATCGAGCAGCAGGTCGCAGATGAATTCGCGATAGCGAAGGCTGATCGCACGCTGATCGAAGTCCCTGCCCATGACTGTGCGCAGGATCGGCATGCCATTGACGAAGAACTCGCACATGCCGATGACCGCCAGGAACAGAAACGGGACGTTGGTGCGGCGAAACACGCCCTCCTTCACACCGGCGTCGATAATCTCGGCATAACCGGCGACCGCCTCGCGGGTCAGCTGGTCGACGAAGCGCACGGCGGCCGGCGAATTGAGATTGACCAACTCGTCGATCATCAGGCGGTAAAAAAACGGATAGCTGACATTCAGCTTCAGCAGTGCCGACACGCGGGCCCGCAGCCGGCTCACGGGCGTCAGGTCCGACCGGGCCAATTCTTCATCCATGAGGCGCGATAACTCAGCGGTCAGTCTTGCCACGGCGGCCAGCAGCAGCGTCGAGCGATCGCGAAAGTAATAGCGGATCAGCGACGGGTCGACGTTCATGTGGCGTGCAACTTCGGCCCGGGTGATCTTATTCGGTGCCAAATGCATCATCATCTCGCAGGTTTGCGTGATCAGTGCCTCGCGTCCGACGGTCTGCTGCCCGGTGGCTGGACGGCCGATGCCGCGGTGCTTGCCGCCGCGACGAACCACGCTCTTGCGCGGTGGCCGCTTGCGTGCGGCCCGTTGGCGGGCGATGGACTTTGGCATACCGGTGCCAGAGTACGAGTTATGATTTTCCCAGAGGTATTTATCGCATGCGGGACCGTGATGCGCCAGTGCGCAGCAGCGGCGCGACACGCAGCAGCGCGCGTGGCGGACACATTCAAGTGTCCGGGCCGTCACGCCGCACCACCGCCTCGTGCTTAAGCGGGCTGCCCTGGTATGGTAGGCTGCTACACATGATCATGAAGGCGGCGCGACCGCCCGGTGAATCGCCGTCCCGCCGCCCGCTCTGGAGAACAAGGAGATCATCCATGGCCAAGGCGATACGACTGAGCGAGCGCGGAGGCCCCGAGGTTCTCAAATGGGAAGACGTCGAAGTAGGCACTGCCGGCGTCAATGAGGCGCTCGTGCGCCACACAGCAATCGGCGTGAATTTCGCGGACGTGTATCTGCGCACCGGGTTGTACCCGCAGCCGTTGCCGTCCGGCGTCGGTTCCGAGGCTGCGGGCGTGGTCGAAGCCGTGGGTCGCGACGTGCGCGGCATCAAGCCCGGCGAGCGCGTGGTGTACACTTCCCCGGCTCCCGGCGCCTACGCCGAGCAGCGTGTGCTGCCCGCCGATGCGCTGCTGAAGATTCCCGCTGGAGTCAGCGATGAGCAGGCCGCGGCCGTGCTGCTCAAGGGGCTGACGAGCTGGTTTTTGCTGCGTCAAACCTGCAAGGTCAAGCGCGGCGACGTGGTGCTGATTCCGGCCGCGGCCGGCGGCGTCGGCCTGATCATGAGTCAATGGGCGCGCTCGCTGGGCGCAAAAGTCATCGGTGTCGTCAGCACCGATGTCAAGGCCAGGCTCGCCAAGCGCAGTGGTTGCAACCAGGTGCTCGTGGGCTACGAGGACCTGGCCGCCAGGGTGCGCAAGCTCAACCGCGGCCACGGCGTCGACGTGATCTACGATGGTGTCGGCAAGGATACGCTATTCGCATCGCTCGACAGCTTGCGGCCACGCGGCCTGATGGTGAGCTTCGGCAACGCCTCGGGTGCGGCGCCACCGTTCTCGCCTATGGAGCTCGCCAAGCGCGGATCACTGTACTTTACGCGCGCGGGCGCCGGCGACTACCTGGCTAAGGCCGAGACCCGGCGGGCCGGCGCGCGCGAGCTGTTCGATCTCATCAGGCGCAAGGTTATCCGCGTGCATATCGGCCAGCGTTATCCGCTCGCGGCGGCGGCTCAGGCGCAGCGCGATCTCGAGAGTCGCAGCACCATTGGTTCGACCATACTGGTTCCATAGTCGAAATCCCGGAGATTCAAGGCCATGTTCACGCGCAGTTTGCTCGGAGCGCTCATGGTCGGCGCCGCGGCGACGACGACAGGTTGCGCTACGTCCAGATCCCTGATCGATGCCGAGGTGGCCAGGACCAATACCCACACGGTGCTGGCCTTCGAGGAGACGGTATACAACAAGCATCAGGTCAAGGAAGGCTTCGGGCGCTACGTCGGGTCGACTTTCATGCAGCACAATCCGATGCTGCCGGACGGCAAAGACGCCGCGATCAAGGCGCTGAGCTACCTGCTCACGAACGTGTTTCCCAGTTCGCGCCTGGTCGTCAAGCGCACGGTGGCGCAGGGGGACCTGGTCGCCGCTCAGGTATTCTGGGACCAGAAGCCCGGTGAGACCCGTGGCGTGGCGATGGTCGATATCTATCGGCTGGTTAACGGCAAGATCGTCGAGCACTGGGACGTGGCGCAGGACGTGCCCGAGAAGACTGCCAACGACAACACCATGTTCTGACTTACTGCCCCGATATCCCCCGCAGTCCTCTTCAGCTCGCTGAAGCGGCCGGCGCCGAGGCGCTGTTGCCCCCGAGCAGCGCCTCGTGCTCAGGAGCGCTTGCGGCGGAACAACAGCGTCAGCAGGAACAGCGCGGTGCGAAAGTCGAGCAGCTTGAGCGCGGCTCGCGCGTCCTCCGGCCGGAGCTTCGCCGTCAGAGGCATGGTGCCGAATAGCTTGCCCTGAATTACGAGCTCGGAGCCGTCGCGCTCCAGCGAAGTGATATTCATCATCTCCTTGTTATCGGCGCCGTAGATCTTCATGCACGCATTGGCCTTGGGGATCGAAAAGTCGCCGTCCCTGGCGCACTCAAGGCGGCCAATGACGGCGAATTGCAGTCGATATCAAGGAACATTTTTCTCCCTCACGTGCAGCTTGTAGCCGACGCTCGGGATGGTACTGAGCCAGCGCGGCTGTTCCGGATCATCGCCGATTTTCTGTCGCAGGCGATGTATCAATTGCTTGAGCAGCTGGCGATCGCCGCCACCGCGATGGCCCCAGACGTGTACCAGTAGCCGATCCGTGTGCACCACCTGTCCGGCATTGGCCAGCAGCAGTTGCAGCAGCCGCGACTCGAGCGGCGTGATTTTGATCTCGCGATCGGCGATGCGCAGCATCAGCAGATCCGGGTCGAGCGACAGCTCGCCGGCCTGAGTCTGCCCGCCGCCGTCATGTCCCGTGCGCCGCAGGAGGGCTTTGACGCGGGCCACGAGTGTGCGCGGACTGAAAGGCTTGGTCAGGTAATCGTCCGCGCCAAGCTCGAGCGCGCGCACCAGATCGGCCTCTTCGCCGCGTGCCGTGAGCATCATGATCGGCGCGGTGCTCTCCTTGCGTAGCACGCCGCACAGGTCGAAGCCCGAGCCGCCCGGCAGGTTGATATCGAGTATCGCCAGATCCGGCAGTTCGGTGCGAAAGGCACTCAGGGCGGTGCCGTAACTGTTGGCGCTTACCACTGGAAAGCCGGCCTGGCGCAACGCGAAGCCCACTACGGCCAGCATATCGGCATCGTCATCGACAACGAGCAGTTTCAAGCCTCATCCTCCCGTTCCTGCGGTAGTGTCAGGATAAAGCGTGTACGCCGCTCGGGCGTGCGCTCCATGCGTACGCTGCCGCCGTGACGCTCGATGATGGATTTGACGATCCAAAGCCCGAGCCCAAGTCCCGGTGCATCCGGTTCCGTCTCGGCGCCGCGCTGAAAGCGCTCAAAGATCGCGCCGGTACTGCCCTCGTGCACGCCCGGACCTTCATCTTCCACCCAGACTTCGCTCTGCGAGCCGCTGCGCCGGCCGCCGATGCGGATCGTGCTGCCCTCAGGGGCGAACTTGGCGGCATTGGCGATCAGGTTCACGAACACCTGTCCGAGCCGTTGCGCGTCGCCGCGCACGATCCCGCCAATGCCCGAGTCGTCCAGCTCGATCTTCAGCTGGCGCTGCCGCAGCAGCGGGGCGATCAGATCGCGCGCATCGGCGATCACATCCGACAGATCCACCGGCTGCTGCCGGATAGAATGCTGCCCGGCTTCAATGCGCACGCTCTCGAGCAGATTATCGATCAATCGCATCAGGCGCAGTACGCCGCGCTCGACGTTGGCGAGCAGCTCGCGCTGGGCCTCAGGCTGCATGTCGCTCAGGCCGTCGCGCAGCAACTCGATCGAGGCCAGCTGCGCCGCGAGCGGCGTGCGGAATTCATGGGAGATATTGCCGAGCACGCTGTCGCGGGCACGGCGGGCGGCCTCCAGATCGGTCTCATCGCGCAGGATCTGCACCTGGACGCCCTGCACCGGCGGCGCGCTGAGCACGATGGCCGAACGGGTGCTGCCATCGCGCAGACAAAGTATCTCACGCGCACTGCTCTGAGGCGAGACACGAGCCGCAAGGATCGGGCAGTTGCGTTCGCAGGGCCGTTCGCCGTCGACGCGCTGTGGCTGCAATACGTCGCCGCAGAATTGGCCCACGATCTCCGCGGCCGGTCGGCCCAGCAGTCGTGCCACCTGCGCATTGGCGTAACGAATGCGCCGCTCGTGATCGACTGCGTACACGCCCTCGATCACGCCGCTGAGCACGGTCTGCGCCTCGGCTTCACGTCGTCGCAGCGTGTCGGTCAATTCGACCAGGTTGCGCCGCATCTCGTCCATCGAGCGCGCCAGCGCGCCGACTTCCAGCGGTGCCACCGCCGGCAGCGCCGTGGAGAAATCGCCGCGGCCGATACGCTCGGCCAGCTCGCGCAGCGCCACGACTGGCCGCGCCAGCCAGCGCCCGTAGAGCACGCCGAGCAGGCCGGCAATCGAGGCGACGATGATCGCCGTCGTACCGAGTATCCAATCAAAGCTGTGCGTCGCCGCCACGAACTCGGCGCTGCTCAATCGCGCATCGAGAAGTCCCACGACCTCACCGGTCTGCGCCGCCAGCACCATCGTGGCCGCATACTGATTGCCGCGCGTGAGCTTGCCCGAGGCCGCGCCGGCCGGATTGGCCAGGGCCCGTGTGTGCAACGGTGTCATGTCGTCGTCCGGCGGCGCGTGATAGGTGGCGAAATTCACCGCCCGTAGCTGCGCACCGACCTGAAGCCCGAGTTTCGCCAGCAGCTCCGGGTCCGTGAGTTTGAGGGTGACCGCTCGCACGTCCGTGCCGGGCACGGCGGCGGCTGCGCCCCAGATCAGGGCGCCACCGTCCTTCGGCGCGATGACAAAGCGCTCACCCTGTTCCTGCAGCGCCGTGGCGATTTCTGGCCAATCCATCGCCGGCCCGGACTGGGCCAAGGCGGTATCGCCGCGCATCAGCGCCGTCACGTCGGTGCCCGTGGTTTCGCTGAAGCGGCGCAGGAACGGCTCCAAGCCGCTGTTGGGCTCGCTCTCGAGCAAGCGCTGCAGCGTCGGGCGCTCGGCCAGCACGCGCGCGTCGCTGAGCGCGTCCTCGCCGGCGCGTCGAAGCAGCTCACGCGCGCTGGCGACTGCCAGCTGCGCGCGTACCAGCGCCTGCTGCTGCACCAGCCGGTTGAGCAGTATCGCGCAGGTGATCGCGATGGCGGCGACCGCCAGCAGCACGATGAATACGCTGCCGCCGCCGAGCCAGGACGCCAGCCCGATCTGCGCCTGCGAAGTTGATTTATCGGTGTTCACGGCGCTTCAGTGTCTGCAATGGGCTGGAAAGCCTAACCCTCGCGCCGCGCACTGACCAGCGCGGCGCGCGCGGCGCCGAACTGCGCAATCCCACGGCCGGTCTCAGGCGTGAGTGGCGACGACACCGGCGCGCAGTTCCGGGTGGCGGCGCTCGAGCAGCGTCTTGGCCACGAGCGTCACCAGCGCCAGCAGGGCCAGAATCGAGGCGCAGGCAAAGGCGCCGACGTAGTTGTATTCGCTGTGCAGGATCTCGATATGCAGGGGCAGCGTGTTGGTCAGGCCGCGAATGTGGCCCGAGACCACCGAGACCGCGCCGAATTCACCCATCGTGCGCGCGTTGCACAGCAGTACTCCGTAGAGCAGGCCCCAGCGGATATTAGGCAAGGTCACCAGGCGAAAGGTTTGCCAGCCGCTCGCGCCGAGCGACAGCGCCGTCGCCTCCTCGTCATTGCCCTGGGTCTGCATCAGCGGGATCAGCTCGCGGGCGACGAACGGCAGGGTCACGAATGTTGTCGCCAGCACGATGCCGGGCACGGCGAATATGATGCGAACGCTATGGGCAATCAGCCACGGGCCGAACCAGCCTTGAGCGCCGAACATCAGCACGTAGATCAGACCGGAGATCACCGGGGAGACGGCGAATGGCAGGTCGATGAGCGTGATCAGCGCATTCTTGCCGCGAAACTCGAACTTGCCGATCGCCCACGCCGCGGCGATGCCGAACACCAGGTTCAACGGCACGACGATCGCTGCGGTCAGCAGCGTAAGGCGCATGGCCGCGAGTGCGTAGGGATCGAGCAGAGCCTGAATATAGCTGCCCACGCCCTTGGTGAAGGCTTCGACGAACACCACCACCAGCGGCATCGCCACCAGCCCGACCAGGTAGAGCAGCGCGACGCCCAGTAGCGCGTAGCGGCCGAGTTCCTCCGGTATCTGCTGTCCTCGGATCATCGCGCCTGCCGCCGCTGCTGCGCCCAAAGCTGCAGACCATTGATGCCGAACATCAGAGCGAACGAGGCGAGCAGCATGACGACGGCGATCGCGGTGGCCTCGGCGTACTGATACTGTTCCAGCTTGGTCATGATCATGAGCGGTGCGATTTCCGATACCATGGGAATGTTGCCGGCGATGAAAATTACCGAGCCGTATTCGCCGACGGCGCGAGAAAAGCCGAGCGCCACGCCGGTCAGCAGCGTCGGCCAGATCGAGGGCAGCACCACCCAGATGAAGGTCTGGAATCTCGAGGCCCCGAGCGTCTCGGCGGCGCGTTCGACTTCGCGATCCAGATCGCCCAGCACCGGCTGCAGCGTACGCACCACGAACGGCAGGCTGACGAAGGCCAGTGCGACGACGATACCCAGCGGCGTATAGGCGACGCGGATGCCGAGAGGCAGCAGCAGCTGGCCGATCCAACCGTTGGGGGCATAGAGCGCCGTCAATGCGATGCCCGCGACCGCCGTGGGCAGCGCGAATGGCAGATCAATGATCGCGTCGAACAGCCGGCGCCCCGGAAAGCGCTGGCGGGTCAAAGCCCAGGCGATGATGAACCCGAACACGCCGTTGACCGCCGCGGCGAGCAGCGCGGCGCCGAAGCTCAGACGCAGCGAGGCCAGAACGCGCGGTGTCGTGACGACTTGCCAGAACTTCTCCGGCCCGAGCTCTGCCGAGCGCAGAAACGCCGCGGACAGCGGGATCAGTACGATCAGCGAGACATACATCACGGTGTAGCCCATCGTCAGGCCAAAGCCCGGAAGCACGCGAAAGCCGCGTCGCGGCCGGCTTTGGCTGGCGCCGCCCGTGGGCGGCGGCAGAGTCAGGGCTGCGTCGCTCATGCCGCTATTGGCCGTAGATCTGGTCAAAGCTGCCGCCATCGTCGAAATGCGTGGCCTGGGCCTTCTCCCAGCCGCCGAACGTATCGTCGATGGTGACCAGCTTGAGGGTTGGAAACTGGCTGGCGTACTTGCGCGCGATCTCCGGATCGCGCGGACGGTAGAAATTGCGCGCGATGATGTCCTGGCCCTGCTGGGTGTAGAGAAATCTCAGGTAGGCCTCGGCGAGCTTGCGCGTACCGCGCCGGTCCACGACCTTGTCGACCACCGTTACCGGTGGTTCGGCCAGTATGCTCAGAGAGGGCAGCACGATGTCGAGCTTGTCGGCTCCGAGCTGTTGCTTCGCCAGCATCGCCTCGTTCTCCCAGGCGAGCAGCACATCGCCGATGCCACGGTCGACAAACGTCACCGTGGCGCCGCGCGCGCCCGAATCCAGCACCGGCACATTCTTATAAAGCTTGCGCACGAAATCCTTCGCCTTGGCGTCATCGGCTCCGGGCTGCTTCAGTGCCCAGGCCCAGGCGGCGAGGTAGTTCCAGCGCGCCCCGCCAGAGCTCTTCGGATTGGGGGTGATGACCTGGACACCGGGGCGAATCAGATCGTCCCAGTCGCGGATGTTCTTGGGATTGCCCTTGCGCACCAGGAACACGATGGTCGAGGTGTAGGGCGCGCTGTTGTACGGCAGGCGCGAGGCCCAGTCGGCCGGGATCAGCTGCGCCCTTTTGTTGAGCTCGATGATGTCGTAGCCCAATGCCAGCGTCGCGACGTCGGCCTCGAGCCCATCGATGATCGCGCGGGCCTGCTTGCCCGAGCCGCCATGGCTCTGGCGAATGGTGACCTGCTCGCCGGTGCTCGCAAGCCACTCGGCGGCAAAGGCCTTGTTGATCGCCTCATACAGCTCGCGTGTCGGATCGTATGAAACATTCAGCAGCGTGACCCGAGCAGCGGTGGCGACCCCGGCTGGCTTCGAACAGCCGACCAGGAGCACGCTGCTGACGAGCGCGCCGAGCAGCGCCGCCGCCAGGCTGACGGCCGCTTGGCGTGTGCCAGAGCAATTCAACCGGGATTTCCCTGCGACAGCTCGACCGCTTTGGCGTCGAACAACGAGTCGATGCCGCTCGAGCGGCTGTAAGCAGCCGCGGCCGGCGTGCCGGTGCAGGAGAGCAGCAGGGCACAGTTGCCGCCGTCGTTGAACAGCGGCTGGAAATCGCTCTTGAGGATCTGCTCGAGCTCGCGCGGGGAGCCATCGAGGCCAAGCACGAGCAGTACCGGTTCGGAAGACGCGGCCAGCTGAGCCACCCAGCCGTTGAGGTCGCCAATCTGCACATCGGTGCGGATGTCCAGACCGTGGGTTTCCTGCAGCTCGGCGCGGACATCGAGCAGGCGGCGGAAGGAACTGGTGACTTCGGATCGGGGCGCGGTCGGGCTTTGCACGCTGACAAAGGTGGCCGCGGCGTGCAGGTGCCGCATGACGCTGGCGACCAGGCCGAGGGTCGCGGACCGCGCCGCATCACTGTTGCACCGAATCAATATGCGCCGTGGTAAGGCCAAATGCGGCGGAATGCACAGCATCTGCCTCCGCCCCTGCGCGGCCGCGGCGACGATCTCGGCAATCGAATTACCGCCGCCGGCAATCACGGCCACCCCGGTTTGCGTGGCATCGCGCTCGCCCTTGTCCTGCGCTCCGAGCACCGGGGCTTGCATGCTCTGCACCAGCTGGCGCAGCAGCGGCGCCTGGAGCAGGGCTTCCGCCATGGCCGCATCGCTGGTCAGAATGCGGAAACTGGAGATCGGTGTCGGCAACACGTGGAAGCGGCGGATGGCGAGCGCGACGCGCTTGCCCGGCGTCAGCGGCAGTTGCCCCTGTTCGCTATTGGTGCGCGTCACATCGACGACTACCTGCGCCGGCATGTGGGTGGCACCGGCAGCATCGGGCTGATGCTCGCGGCCAACCGCGGAGATGATCTCGGATTCGCGCGGCAGCTGCACCCGCAGCCGTTCAAATACACCGCCGAAATCCACCGACAGCACATGGCCCAGGCTCAGCGGGCTGCTGCGCAGCCGCTCTTCGTTCTCGGCGACCTCGATGTCCTCGGGACGCACGACGGTGACGACTTCATTGCCCATGCCGGCAGCCTTCAGGCTCTCGCCAACGGCCAGGAAACGGTTGCCGAGGCGCAGGCCCTCGGGGCTGCGCTCGCCGAGGAAAAAGTTCGCGGCGCCGAGGAAGGTCGCGACGAATCGCGTTGCCGGACGACGATAGAGCGTTTCGGCCCGCCCGGTCTCGAGCAGGCGGCCGGTGTTCATGATGCCAATGCGATCGGCGAGCGCGAAGGCCTCTTCCTGGTCGTGCGTGACCAGAATCGTGGTCATGCCGAGGCGCCGCTGGACCTGTCGAATGGTCTCGCGCAGTTCGACGCGAATCTTGGCATCGAGCGCGCCGAAGGGCTCATCGAGCAGCAGTACCTGCGGCTCGTGCGCCAGCGCCCGGGCGACGGCTACGCGCTGCTGTTGGCCGCCCGAGAGCTGGCCCGGCAGGCGGCTGGCATAGCCCTCCAGCGCGACCAGCTGCAGCAGCTCGTCGCGCCGGCGCGCACGATTGCGACGCCTGACACCGCGCACTCGCAGGGCGAACTCGACGTTCTGGCCGACCGTCATATGACGAAACAGCGCGTAGTGCTGGAATACCAGGCCCACTCCGCGGTCGCGGGCGCGTAGGTTGGTTACATCGCGGCCATGGAAGGAGATGCGTCCGTGATCGACATCGGTCAGGCCTGCCGCGATGCGCAGCAGCGTACTCTTGCCGCTGCCGCTGGGGCCCAGGAGCACGAAAAATTCGCCGGTTTCAATCTGCAATGAAACATCGTTGACGACGGGCGCACTGTTGTAATGCTTGGTAATCTGCTCGAAGTTGATCGACATGCATGCTCCCGCAGCCTGCATCCTATGAAGTTCAGGTGTCCGGGTCAGTTCCAAGCTGGTAACAATCTGGTTATAAAGCTACAGTCAGCCGGGCGGTGTTTTGCCTTGTCCGCGCGCTTCCGCTAGGCTGCGATTTGCAGGTATTTCAAGCCGTTATTCATGAAAGTCACCATCTTTGGCTCTGGCTATGTCGGGCTGGTTTCCGGTGCCTGCCTGGCAGAGGCTGGTAACCACGTCGTCTGTGTCGACATCGATGCCGCCCGAGTCGAGCGGCTCAACGGCGGCGAGGTGCCGATCCACGAACCCGGGCTCGAGGCGCTGATGCACCGCAATCGCGACGCCGGCCGGCTTGAATTCACCGCCGACACCGCACGCGGGGTCGAGCATGGCCTGTTCCAGCTGATCGCCGTCGGCACGCCCCCCGATGAGGACGGCTCTGCCGACCTGAGTCATGTGCTGACGGTAGCGCGCGCTATCGGCGAGCACCTGCCGCGCTATGCCATCCTGGTGACGAAATCGACCGTGCCGGTCGGTACCGCCGACCAGGTGCGCCTGGAAGTGCAAACGGCGCTGGCTGAGCGCGGGACCGCGATCGAATTCGATGTGGTCTCGAACCCGGAGTTCCTCAAGGAAGGGGCCGCGATCGATGACTTCATGCGGCCGGACCGGATCGTGGTCGGCACCGACAATCCGCGCACGACCGAGTTGATCCGGGCGCTGTACGAACCGTTTACCCGCAATCACGATCGGCTTGTGGTCATGGACATACGCTCCGCCGAGCTCACCAAATACGCCGCCAACGCCATGCTCGCGACCAAGATCAGCTTCATGAACGAGCTGGCGGCGGTGGCCGAGCGCGTCGGTGCGGATATCGAGAAGGTACGCATCGGCATCGGCTCGGATCCGCGCATCGGCTACAGCTTTATTTATCCCGGAATAGGTTACGGCGGCTCGTGCTTTCCCAAGGACGTGAAGGCCCTGATCCGCTCCGCGCACCACGTCGGTCACGATGCCAAATTGCTGCGTGCGGTAGAAAGCGTGAATGAGCGGCAAAAAACCGTGCTGGTGCAAAAGCTGCGAGCGCATTTCAAGGATCGTCTGGGCGGACGCAGATTTGCGCTGTGGGGCCTGGCCTTCAAGCCCAATACCGATGACATGCGCGAGGCGCCGAGCCGCGTCGTCATCGATGCCTTGCTGGCTGCAGGCGCCAGTGTGCGCGCCTATGATCCGGTGGCGAGCAATGAGGCCCGACGGCTGTATGCGAACGCCCGCCATGCGGACAGTCTGGTGTTCTGCAAGGACGCCTACGAGGCAGCGCAGGGTGCGGAGGCGCTGTTGATCGCGACCGAATGGAAGGAATTTCGCAGCCCCGATTATGACCGGCTCAAATCCCTGCTGGTACGACCGCTGATCTTCGATGGCAGAAATCTATACGACCCGGCGCTGATGCAGCGCCTGGGCTTCGAATATTTTGCGATCGGTCGTGGCCGAGTGCCGCAAGTCGAGCCACGCATCGCGGACCTAACAATGGAGCGTCTCTAAATCATGCTTGTTCCGGTGATTCTCTCCGGCGGCGCCGGCACGCGGCTGTGGCCGCTGTCGCGTGAGCTGCATCCGAAGCAACTGTTGCCGCTGGTCGGCCGCCATACCATGCTGCAGGACACGGTGCGGCGACTGGCGGGACTCGAGGCGGGTGCGCCGATAGTGGTATGTAACGAGGCACACCGCTTTATGGTCGCTGAACAGCTGCGCTCGATCGATTGTAAGCCGCGCGCGATCGTGCTCGAGTCGGCGGGTCGTAATACCGCGCCCGCGATCGCGCTGGCGGCGCATGCGACATTGGCGGGGGAGGAGGGCGACCCGCTGTTGCTGGTGCTGCCGGCGGACCATGTCATCGTCGATGTATCATCCTTTCACCGCGCGATCGAAGTCGCGGGCGTGGCGGCGCGCAACGGCGCGCTGGTGGCCTTCGGCATCGTGCCGACTACGCCCGAGACCGGTTACGGCTACATCCGGCGCGGTGCTCTCGCGGGCGGCAGCTATCGCATCGCCGAATTCGTGGAAAAGCCGGAGCTGACACGGGCACAGGCATTCCTCGCTACCGGCGAATATTACTGGAACAGCGGCATGTTCCTGTTCCGCGCCCGCCGCTATCTGGAAGAGCTCGAGAAGTTCTCGCCGGACATCGCCGCGGTGTGCGGCAACAGCTTTGCGGGCGCGGTGCGCGATCTGGATTTCACGCGCATCGACCCCGGTACATTCCGTGACTGCCGCAGCGAATCGATCGACTATGCGGTCATGGAGAAGACCGCCGATGCGGTGGTGGTGCCGCTCGAGGCCGGTTGGAGCGATGTCGGCACCTGGACATCGCTGCATGCGGCCTGCGAGCACGATGCACAGGGCAACGCGCTGTTTGGCGACGTGATGGTCGAGGATACCCACGACAGTTATGTCTACTCGGAGAGCCGGCTGGTGGCGACAGTGGGGTTACGCGATCACGTCGTGGTCGAAACCAAGGATGCCGTGCTGGTGGCGCCGAAGGATCGTGTGCAGGATGTCAAGAAGCTGGTCGCGCGGCTCAAAGCCTATGGACGCTACGAGCACGCACTACATCGCCAAGTGTTCCGCCCCTGGGGCAGTTACGACAATATCGATATCGGCGAGCGCTTTCAGGTCAAGCGCCTGGTGGTGCATCCCGGCGGTGTGCTGTCGCTGCAGATGCATCATCATCGCGCCGAGCATTGGGTCGTGGTCTCCGGCACCGCCAGAATCACGCGCGGGGACGAGACTTTCCTGCTCGAGGAAAATCAATCGACCTACATTCCCATCGGCGTGCGCCATCGCATCGAGAATCCGGGACGTATTCCATTGCACATCATCGAGGTGCAGTCGGGTGGCTATCTTGGCGAAGACGATATTGTTCGCTTCGAAGATCGCTATGGGCGCCAGGGTACGAATACATAGCGGTATTCACGGATGCTACAGGTATTGAGTACTTGGCGGATTTTTTATAATTAAGAAATCCGCCAAGTACTCAATACCTGCGGCAAGCGCCTAATATCGCTCGTTTCGAACCAAGGGTCCAAAGAGGATTTAATGCAGAAGCTGCGCTGTTTCAAGGCCTATGACGTTCGCGGCCGCATTCCGGACGAGCTCAACGACACGCTGGCATATCAGATCGGTCAGGCTTACGCGGCCTTCGTCAAGCCGAAGATGGTCGCGGTCGGGCGCGATATCCGTGAGTCGAGCGCGCAATTGCGGGACTCGTTGACGCGCGGCCTGACGGATTCGGGCGTCGACGTGGCCGACATCGGACTGTGCGGCACCGAGGGCGTGTATTTCGCGACCTTCGCCGAGCAACTCGACGGCGGCATCATGGTGACCGCGAGCCACAATCCGCCCGATTACAACGGCATGAAATTTGTGCGCGAGCAGAGCCGTCCGATCAGCTCCGATAACGGACTGGCCGACATGCAGGCGCTGATCGAAAGCGCGCAGTTGCCGGGGAAGGCAGCCAGATCGGGTCAGGTCAGCTCGCTCGACACCAGCGGAAAATATTTACAGCACCTGCTCGGCTACGTCACGGCGGACAAGCTCAAGCGTCTCAAGGTCGTGGTCAATGCCGGCAACGGCGGTGCCGGACTGATCATCGACCAGCTTGAGCCGCGGCTGCCGTTTGAGTTCATCAAGATCAATCACCAGCCCGACGGTTCGTTTCCGCATGGGGTGCCCAATCCGATGCTGGAGGAGAATCGGGCCAGCACGGTCGAAGCGATTCGCCGCTCGAAGGCCGACGTTGGCCTCGCCTGGGACGGGGACTATGACCGTTGCTTCTTCTTCGACGAGCACGGCGGCTTCATCGAAGGCTACTACCTGGTCGGTCTGCTCGCCGAAGCCTTTCTGCGCCGCCACCGCGGCGCGCGCATCGTTCACGACCCGCGCCTGACCTGGAATACGATCGAGATCGTGCAGCAGTATGGCGGTCAGCCGGTGCTGTGCAAGTCAGGCCATGCATTCATCAAGCAGAAAATGCGCGAAGTCGATGCTGTCTACGGCGGCGAGATGAGTGCGCATCACTATTTCCGCGACTTCGCCTATTGCGACAGCGGCATGATTCCGTGGCTGCTGGTGCTGGCGGTCATGAGCGAGTCCGGTAAAACCTTGTCGGAACTGGTCGGCGAGCGGCAGCGACTGTACCCGGCCAGCGGCGAGATCAATCGCAAGATCAGTGAACAGATGGGCGACACCAAGACCGTACTCGCACGCATTCAGCAGAACTATCAGGCGCGCGCGAAGTCGATTGATTTCACCGACGGCCTGTCGATGGAATTCGAGCGCTGGCGCTTCAATCTGCGCGGTTCCAACACCGAGCCGCTGGTGCGTCTGAATGTGGAGTCGCGCGGCAATGCGACGCTTATGCATGACAAGACCGCCGAGATATTGCGCTTGCTCGATGCTGCGTGAGACCTCCAATGCAATCGAAGCGCTGCTGTCGCGCCGTTCTGTGCCGGCACTGCGGTTGCGTGAGCCCGGGCCTTCGCAGGCGCAGATCGGATCCGCGATCGATGCCGCGCTGTGCGCGCCCGATCACGGCGGTCTGAAGCCTTGGCGCTTCGTGCTGATTCACGGCGCGGCGCGGGCGCGCTTATCGGAGCTGTTTGTGCGGCGCCTGCAGCAGCGCGAGCCGGCCACGCCGCCGGGCAAGCTCGACAAGGCCCGCACCATGCCCTTGACCGCGCCGCTGGTCATCGCCGTGGGAGCGCACTTGCGCCAGGATCACAAGGTGCCCGAACACGAACAGCTGCTCGCGACCGGCGCCGGGGTTATGAATCTGCTCAACGCTTTTCACGCTCAGGGCTACGGCGCGATCTGGCTGACGGGCGGCAACGCCTACGATCCCGAGATTGCCGCGGCGCTGGGGTTCGATGCGCAGGAGCGCTGCCTGGGCTTCGTCTACGTGGGCTCGATGTCCCCACAGGATGACTCACCGCCGCGTCGCCCGGAGCGGGCCGCGTTTGTGCGCGATTGGAGTGGTTGAGGCGCGATGCCGTTTACCGTATCGCACATCGCCGCAGTGTTGCCGGGATACCGGCCGCTCACTCGCGCCCAGATGTTTACGGCGGCCGTCATCGGCAGCATGGTGCCGGATTTTGGCATGCTGATGCCCGGAACCATGGTGCGCTGGCAGACCCACAGCCTTCCGGCTCTATTTAGCTTCTGCCTGCCGGTGGGGCTGACGGCGTATTGGCTCACACTGCTGCTGATCAGGCCCGCTGTGCTCGAAGTGGTGCCGGACGGCGCCTATCTGCGGCTGCGTGCGGCGTCTCCGCCGGCATCAATCAGGCAGTTTCGCGCCTGGCTGTACGCAGGAGTAGCGCTGCTGCTCGGCGCGGTTACGCATCTGATCTGGGACGCGTTCACGCACGAAAATGCCCGCGGCGTGCGTATGTTTCCGCTGTTGACCGATTACGGCCCGGAAATGGCCGGACATCCATTGCACCTGTATCGTTGGCTGCAGTATGGCAGCAGTCTGGTCGGTCTGGCCGTGGTCGCCACCGCGCTGATCCTGTGGCTGCGCCATGCGCCGGCACCGATCGCGCCGCCGGTCCGCCGCATCGCACGGCCTGAACGTCTGGCATGGCTCAGCGCCTACCTGCTGCCGCCACTATTGGCTATGGCCTGGTTGGTCTGGCGACCGTGGCCGGCCGGCCAGTCGCCGCTCGACAACGGATTTGCGCTCGGCTTGGTCGCGTATGCCGGGATGCGTGGCGCCGCGGCGTCGCTGCTGCTGGTCAGTGTGCTGATTCGGGCTCGTCTGGCCGTGTAATATTGAATGAGCGCCTCTGGACCGAAGCCGCCCCCCGACAGTCTGAAGCCTGATAGCCGCCCGGATTTCGGCGTGCCGATGAAGGCGCTGGTCGACGTCGAAACGCGCACGGAGCGCCTCAATACGAAGGCGGTCGACAGCGCGCCCTCGGCGAACAGGTCACGCAGCAGATTGGGGATGCGGAAAGCCACCGTGAAGGCATCCATGGCGCCGCCGCCGCCGAACAAGGCCGCGCAAATCTG
>JBEKRP010000007.1:0-84242 GCA_049518595.1 Steroidobacteraceae bacterium | reverse complement strand
TGGATTTGCTCGCGGCTGCGCTTACCCTGCGCTTACAGCACTTCGTGTCATCAACGATCGCGCCGCTAAGTTTTTGAATCGATTGGTGGCTAGGGTGGGACTCGAACCCACGACCTCGGCATTATGAGTGCCACGCTCTAACCAGCTGAGCTACCTAGCCATCGGGGATGCGCATTGTAGGGGGCGACACCCCGACGGTAAACGCCCGGTGCGTGATACCGCGGTTTGGCGACCTGCCACACCTCAAGCGCTCGCGCAGGCTACGACAAAACAGCGTTGCCGATCCAACCCGGTAGATAACAGGCGTCATTCGAGCGTGCCAGCTTGACGCCCATGCGCGTGGCGCGGACCCGCTCGTCGGCAATCAGCCGCGCGCTGACCTGCGGACGGAAGAAATCGGCCCACAGAAATTCCGAGAACGGCGCCAGATCCTTGGCGTAGCCGCCGGCTAGCCGCACCAGGCCCGCGAGACTGCGATAGGGGTCGTTTTGCAGCCTGATCAGTTTTCGCGGCATATCGGCGAAGTCACGCCGGCGCCCACGATGGTCGTAGGGATGAGTCCAGGAGCGAAACTCCATCGTTCGCCAGAAAATCCCCGGCTCGAGCCAGGACAAATCGTCGAGCTTCGTGACCCAGACTTCCTTCAGCCCCTGTTCGATGAGCGCGATGCCCAGATGGTGGTGATCGACGATGTAATATGCCCCCTCCAGACCCAGTACCGCCGGAAACACGTGGCTCTCCAGCACCTGCTGGCGCTCCTTTTTCTTGAGCCTTTTCCACTCGGCAGCCTTGAGTTCGACCTCGGCATAACCTACCGAAAACTGCGTCGGCCGCAGCTGCGCCAGCTTGGCGCGCACCAGGACAACATTGCGGACATAGGCAATCATAGTTCGCGCAAGCTTGGCACGAGCGCGAGCGGATCCGCAATGCCTGCGGCGGCGGCGTCAGACGTTGAAGCGGAAATGCATCACGTCGCCTTCGCGCACGATGTACTCCTTGCCCTCGAGCCGCAGCCGTCCCGCCTCCCGCGCGCCGGCTTCGCCGCGGTAGTTGAGGTAATCCTCGAACGCGATGACCTCGGCGCGAATGAAGCCGCGCTCGAAATCGGTGTGAATCACGCCGGCGGCCTGCGGTGCGGTGCTGCCGGTGCGCACTGTCCAGGCTCGCACTTCTTTCGGCCCCGCCGTGAAATAAGTCAGCAGTCCGAGCAACTCGTAGGCGCCGCGGATCACGCGGTTCAGGCCCGGCTCTTTGAGTCCCAGATCGCGCAGGAACTCGGCGCGTTCGGCCTCCGGCAGTTGCGCGATTTCCGCCTCGATCGCGGCACAGACCGGCACCACCACGGCATGCTCCACCTCGGCGCGCGCGCGCAGCGCGCTGAGATACGCGTTGCCGCCGGCAAGACCGGCCTCATCGACGTTGGCGATGTAGATGACGGGCTTCGCGGTCAGCAGATGCAGCTCACGCAGATCGCGCCGCGCCTGATCGCTCAGGCGCTCGGCCCGCACCGCTTTGCCCTCATTGAGCAGTGCGCGCACACGCTCGAACAGCTCGCGCTGCAACATGGCCTTCTTGTCACCGCTCTTGGCCGCCTTGGCCGCGCGATCCACCGCCTTGTCGACCGAGGCCAGATCGGCGAGCGCGAGCTCGGTATCGACGGTCTCGAGGTCCGAGAGCGGGTCGATGCGACCGGCCACATGCACGATGTCCTCATTCTCGAAGCAGCGCACGACGTGGGCGATCGCGTCGACTTCCCGGATATGCGCGAGGAATTGATTACCCAGACCCTCGCCCTGGGAAGCGCCCTTCACCAGGCCGGCGATATCAACGAACTCCACGGCGGTCGGGACAATTTTCTCCGGATGTACGATGTCCGCGAGCTGCTCGAGCCGCTCGTCCGGCACCGGCACCACGCCGACGTTCGGATCGATGGTGCAGAACGGATAATTCTCCGCCGCGATCTGAGCGCGCGTCAGTGCATTGAACAGAGTCGACTTACCGACGTTCGGCAGCCCGACGATGCCGCATTGAATCGCCATCTGGGTTCCTCGAAAGATGAACTACGTGAGATTGGGCATCATGCAGAGGTATTGAACTACAGGGGTGAATTTTTGTTATCAAAAATTCGCTCTGTAGTTCAATACCTCTATGCGATCACCAAACTCCCGCTGGCTTCTCTTTCGCGGGAGCATCAGCTGTCCTCGAAGTCGGCATCGTCGGCGTTCCGACTGTGGAGGCTGAGCATCGCCTTCTGCGCACCCGAGCGCAGCAACTCCGGCATGACCTCGAGCGCACGCGACATCGCCTGCTCGATCGCCTGCTGCTCCGCCGCGGTGGGCCGATCGAGCACCGCGTCGAGCACCAGCTTCTTTGACCCCGGATGACCGACCCCGAGGCGCAGGCGCCAGAACTCCGCGCCGACATGCGCAATCACATCGCGCAGGCCGTTGTGGCCGCCGTGGCCGCCGCCCTGCTTGAGCCGCGCGGTCCCGGGCGGCAGATCGATATCATCGTGCACCACCAGAATCTCAGCTGGCGTAATGCGATAGAAGTTCGCGACCGCAGCCACCGGCACGCCGCTGCGATTCATGAACGCCGTGGGCTTGAGTAGCCACAGCTCCGTGTCGGCAATGGCTACGCGTGCCAGATCCGTATGCTGCCGCGCTTCGTGGCGCCAACTGCCGTGAGATCGCGCCGCCAATTCATCCACGAACCACCAGCCGGCGTTGTGCCGCGTCCGCGCGTATTCGCGCCCGGGATTGCCGAGGCCGACGATGAGTTTGAGAGGTAGTCCCGCCAAGACACGAAACCGATGAAGCTTGCGGAGTACGAGGTCGTCTGGAGCTGGCGAGCACCTGGATGTGTTGAACCTAGTGCGCATTTTTTAATTACAAAAAATGCGCACTAGTTTCAACACATCCAGGCGACTCCCAAGTTCACCGAACTCGTACCCTGGAGGTTACTTCTTGGTTTCCTTCTTGGCAGCAGCTTCTTTCTTTGGAGCGGCCTCTTTCTTGGCCTCTTCCTTCTTCGGCTCTTCCTTCTTGCCAGCCGCCGCACCCTCGGTTGCAGCAGCAGCAACAGCCGCGGCTGCCGGCACCGCAGCCGCGCCCTCAGCCGCCGCAGCAACCACCTCCGGCTCAGGCTCGGCAACGCGCGGGCTGTGCACTGAAACCACCGGCGGATTGCGATGCGCCAGCTCTGGAATCGTGACACCCGGGGGCAGCGGAATATCCGACAGATGCAGCGTATCGTTGAGACTCATGCCGGACAGATCCAGCTCGAGAAACTCCGGCAGATCCTTCGGCAGGCAGCTGACCTCCATGTCCTGGATCAGGTGGGACACGATGCCACCCTGCGTCTTCACCCCCGGCGCCACCGCCTCACCCTTGAAGTGTATCGGCAAATGAATCTTCAGCTTCTCATTCTCCAGCACCCGCTGCAGATCCACATGCACCACGGCATTGCGCGCCGGATGCATTTGCACGTCGCGCACGATGGCCGGCTGCCCCTGCGCGTCGACGTTGACGCTGATGATCGAAGAATAGAATTTCTCGTTGTCGATCAGCGTCAGCAGTTGCTGATGATCGAGCGTGATATTGCGCGGCTCACCGTGGCCGCCATAGAGAACCGCGGGGACCTTACCGGCACGACGCAGGCGGCGGCTCGCACCCTTGCCCTGATCGTGACGCGAGTCCGCGCCGACCTGAAGCGTAATACGCATTTTCATACTCCTGACAGTGCACAACTACGGATGCGCACCGCGACCAGTGCGCTTCCACCCTTCAACTTTCAATCGAAACAAATCTCAATCGATGTACAGCGAGCTGACCGACTCTTCATCGCGAATGCGACGAATCGTCTCGGCGAGCAGCGACGCCACCGACAGCTGGCGGATGCGCGGGCATTCGCGCGCAGCCTGCGACAGCGGAATCGTGTCGGTCACCACCAGCTCATCGAGAGCGGAAGTCGCGATGCGCTCCACCGCGCCGCCCGAGAGCACTGCGTGCGTAATATAGGCCACGACCTTGAGGGCGCCCTCTTCTTTCAATGCCTGCGCGGCCACACACAGCGTGCCGGCGGTATCGACCATGTCGTCGATCAGCACGCAGGTCCTGCCGTCGACCTCGCCGATGATGTTCATGATCTTCGACTCATTCGCCCGCGGGCGCCGCTTGTCGATGATCGCCAGGTCGGCATCATCGAGCCGTTTGGCGATGGCGCGTGCGCGCACCACGCCGCCGACGTCGGGCGAGACCACGATCAGATTCGGGTAGCGCTGGCGCCAGACGTCGCCGAGCAGCACCGGAGATCCGTACACGTTGTCCACCGGTATGGCAAAGAAACCCTGGATCTGTTCCGAATGCAGATCGAGCGTCAGCAGCCGGTCCACTCCGGAGTTGCTGATCATGTCCGCGACCAGTTTCGCCGTGATCGCCGAGCGCGTCGCGCGCGGCCGCCGATCCTGGCGCGCATAACCGAAGTACGGCACCACCGCCGTGATGCGCGCCGCCGACGCGCGGCGGCAGGCATCGACCATCACCAGCAGCTCCATCAGATGATCGTTCGCCGGCGGACTGGTGGGTTGCACGATGAACACATCGCGCCCACGAACGTTCTCCATGAGCTCGATGTTGAGTTCGCCGTCGCTGAAACGGCCGACCGCGGCCCGGCTCACGGGCAGCCGCAGATGACGTGCGATGTCGTGCGCCAGCGCGGGATTCGCATTACCCGTGAACAGCGCCAGCGATTCCGATTCCACGATCAGTGTTTCCTAAAGTAGTGGCTGGGGTGGAAGGATTCGAACCTCCGAATGTCCGCTCATCCGTGTCCGCTCATCCGTGCATACGCAGCATCGCATGCAACGGCGAGCGATTCAGTCCGCGCGCGACAAAACTGCCCCATCGGTCTGGAACCCGCGCCGCGATGCGCTCCGCCTCCTCCGCGCGCTCAAAGCTGGCGAAGATGCACGCGCCGGTACCCGTCATGCGTGCCGCGATCGCCACCCCGTGCCCATCGATCTGTCCGCGCAGCCAACCGAGCGCCTCGGCCACCTCTGGGCGGCGCGCGCATACTACCGGCTCAAAGACGTTGACGGCGCGGCTCTCCGAAAAGGCGCGTATTGTGATGATGGAAGAATTTCGTGTCAATTCAGGGGCCTGGAAGATCTCCGCGGTACTTACCCCGACCCCGGGGTGAATCACCAGAAACCAGCGCGACGGCAGTTCCATGGCCGTGAGCCGCTCCCCGCGACCTTCCCCCCAGGCGGAGCTCCCATAAACGAACACTGGCACGTCCGCGCCCAACCCCAGCCCCAGCTGCGCCAGCTGATCGAGGCTCAACTCGCAACGCCAGAGCGTATTGAGTGCGAGCAGCACGCTTGCCGCGTCCGAGCTGCCGCCGCCCAGTCCCCCGCCGGCCGGAATATGTTTAATCACCTGGATGTCCGCACCGAGTGCCACCCCCGCATGCCGCTGCAGCGCCTGGGCCGCGCGCACCGCCAGATCCTGCTCCGGCGCGACGTCGGGCAGACCGGCACTGCGCAGGATGCGTCCGTCCTCGCGCACCGCCAGCCCGATCCGATCGCAGCGATCGATCAGTTGGAACAGCGTCTGCAGATCGTGATAGCCATCCTGCCGCCGCCCGGTGACGTGCAGAAACAGGTTGAGCTTGGCCGGCGCCGGCCACCAGGTCAGCTCATTCACAGCTGCCAGCTGTCGATGACGACTCGCAGCCGCAGTGATCCGCGAGTCACGCTGAAGCGTCGCGGCAACCATTGCTGCTGCACCAGAACATAATCCGCGTAATCAACCTGCCACCCGTCCTGCTCTAAATGCGCAAGTCGCTGCTGCGTATCGACCGACTCTTGCGCGCTCGTCGTCGGATTGCTGGCGCCAAGGATCCAGAACCGCAGGCTGGTGAGCGGGGGCTCGAAACCGAGCGTGGCGCGCAACTCATCGCCGGCCGCGGCACTATCGAGCGTCTGCCCCTTGCTCGTCGTGAGCTGCAGATTCGCAGCCGTCTGTTCGATATGCGCAGCGCCGAATCCTAAGGGCGCCGACAGGTCGATGCTGGCGCGCTCGTCGTCCAGCTGCTGCCATCGCAGGCCGGCGCTAAAGCCATCCGCGCCGGTGGAAGCCGCCAGCCGCCCCCGCAGTTCGAAATGGCTGATGGCCTGCAATGCGGGCAGACGCCGCGCCCACGGTATGGGAGCGGCGGTCGGCCGCGGCACCGTGGCGCAAGCACAGAGCAGGAGGGCGCAAATCAGGGGAACCAGCGCCGCAGCGCCGCCACGCCAGCCCCGGCCTGTCATTGCGCTCAGATTGAGGTGCCCGTGCCTTGAACCGGTAGCGACGGTACACCGGCGTGCTGTTGCGCGGCCTTGACCAGCGCATTGTCAGGATCGACCATCAGCGCCCGGTTCCATGTCTTGCGTGCCTTGGTCTTATCGCCCAACGCCCACAACACTTCACCCCAATGCGCGCCGATGTCGCCGTCCTGATCCAGGCGGTACGCTCGCTCCAGCAGCGGCAGCGCCGCCTGTAGCATGCCGCGCCGATACTGCAGCCAGCCGAGGCTGTCGAGAATGGCCGGATTGTCGGGCTCGGATTTGAGCGCGGAGTTGATCAGCCGTTCCGCGCGTGATAGTTCCCGATTGTGGTCGGCGAGAATGAAGCCCAGGGCATTGCCGATCGCGCTGTCCTGGGGACGCTCGCGATACAGCGCCTCGAGCTGTGCGATCGCCGCGTCGGTGCGGCCTGCCTTCTCCAGCAGAATCGCCTTCTGGTAGAGCACATCCGGATGACCCGGAAAGCGCGCCAGCGCATCGTCAATGCGCGCCAACGCCTGAGCGCCCTCGCCGCCGTTGGACAGCAGCTGCGCCTGTGCGATTTCGGCCTCGAGTCGCGCTGACGGCGTCGCGTCATCGTGGGCCTGCAGAAGTTGCAGCGCGTCATCGCGCTGACCCTCTTTATAGAGAATGGCGGCGGCGCGACTGCGCGCGGCCCCTTCGAGCGCGGTGCCGCCGAGCATCTGATAGCCACGCAACGCGGTCGCCGTCTCGCCGCGGCGGTCCGCGATCGCCGCCAGATAATACACCGCGATCCCCGAGGATTCCGGGTCCTTCAACAGCGACGAGAACAGGCTCTGCGCCTGGTCATAGTCGCCGCGATCGAAGGCCAACAGCCCGAGGCGGCGTTCGGCTTGCGGCCCAAGCCCGGCGGTATCGCGCAGCCCCTCGAGCGCCATTCGCGCCTCGCGCTCGCGCCCTAGCAGTATCAGCACGTCGGCGGCCGCGAAGCTCAGCTCCTTAGGCGCCGCCGTGCGCGCGGCGCCCGCCGCGGCCACGGCCTGATCCGCCTCGCCTAGGCCCGCATGCGCACGCGCGAGCAGAAGCTGCGTCGGCGCGCGGTCCGCTCCGGCGCTCAGCGCGCGCTGACCAAACTGCAGCGCCTCGCGATAATTCCAACCGTCGAACGCGAGACTGGCGAGTGCCAGCTGTGCGCGACCGGTCTGCAGCCGAGCCACCTGCGCACCACGCAACATCGCCAAGGTCGCCGGCGCCCCGGCTTCCAGCGCCACTTGGCTCACCTGTTCAGCGATGTTGTCATCGGCGGCGGCGGCGCTGCCGTTGCCATTGCCATTGCCATTGCCGCGAGCGTCACCACTGCGGTGCCCGCCTTTCGCTGCGGCGAAGCCACCGCCATTCTTGATCCAGGCCTCAAACGCGCTGCGGGCATCATCGATCTTGTAGAGGCCGAGGTCCGCCCGCATCGCGGCGCGCAGCGCCGCGGGGTCGGACGGCGTCAGCTGCCGCCAGCGCGCCGCTGCCTGCTCGGCGGCCTGGTACTGTCCGCAGTCGAGCGCCACCCCCGCGGCACGTTCCGCGAGCTTGGCGTCGGTCATTCGCTGCGCCGCAATAGTGTAGTTTGCCGCCGCACGGCCGCAGTCGTCGCGCTGCAGCGCGATCTCCGCGGTCATGATCAGCGCGTTGGAGTCTTCCACGTCCCGCACACTGGGCGAAGACGCCCGGGCGGCGCCTGGCGGCATGTAGGCCAGCGCTGCAGCAGCCAATAGCTGCAGCACAGCAAGGGTGAGGCGACGGGACTCCATGGCCATTAGACTATAGCTGAAGATGAAAGCATCGATCCGCCAAAAACTCGAAAAAGCCGAACAGCGCTTCGAGGAGCTGGGACACCTGCTCGCCGACGCTGAAGTCATCGGAATCGCGCAGCAATTCCGGGATTTATCGGTAGAGTACGCCCGTCTGCAGCCTACCGCGGCGGCGTTTGCCGACTATCGGCGCCTCGAGCAGGAACTGGTCAGCGCACAGGATATGCTGACGGACGTAGATTCCGACATCCGGGTGCTCGGCGAAGAAGAGCTCGCCGCCGTCAAGCAGCGCCTGAAGGAGCGGGACGCCGAGCTGCAACGGCTGCTGCTGCCGCGCGACGCTCGCGATCAGGGCAACATCTTCCTCGAGATCCGTGCCGGTACCGGCGGCGATGAGGCCGCCATCTTCGCCGGCGAGCTGCTGCGCATGTACAGCCGCTATGCCGAATCGCAGGGCTGGCAGGTCGAGACGCTGAGCGAGAGCCCCGGCGAGCATGGCGGCTATCGCGAGGTGATCTGCCGGATCGTCGGTCGCGGAGCGTTCTCGAAGCTCAAGTTCGAATCCGGCACCCACCGTGTCCAGCGCGTACCGGCGACCGAGGCCCAGGGACGCATCCACACCTCCGCGGTCACGGTCGCGATCCTGCCGGAGCTCGACGAAATCGAGAAAGTCGAGATCAATCCGGCCGATCTGCGTATCGACACCTACCGCTCCTCCGGCGCCGGTGGCCAGCACGTGAACAAGACCGACTCGGCGATACGCATCACGCATATTCCGAGCGGCATCGTCGTGGAATGCCAGGACGAACGCTCACAGCACAAGAATCGCTCGCGCGCGATGTCGCTGCTGGCCGCGCGGCTGCTGGCCGCCGAGCAGGCAAAGCAGCTGGCCGCGCAGGCGCAGTCACGCAAGCTCCAGGTTGGCAGCGGCGATCGCTCCGAGCGCATCCGCACCTACAATTTTCCGCAGGGCCGCGTCACCGACCACCGCATCAATCTGACGCTGTACCGCCTGGGCGACATCATGCAGGGGCAGATCGATGAGCTGCTGCAGGGCCTGCAGCAGGAATATCAGGCGGAACTGCTGGCGGCGGAATGAAGCGTCAGCGCCAGAGCGCTGAAGAATACGCAGCCAATCGCCCCAATGCCCACGGTTACGGCGGCCACGATCGCCTGCACCGCCGGACCCTGGCCGACCAGCAGAGCCGCCAGGATGCTCAGCACCGCGGCGGCGGCCAGCGAGCAAATCAATACGACCAGCACCGCGATCACGATCGTCGCGAGCACCTTCCACCAGCGAGGCAGGACCAGCTGCACGCAGCGCACGAGCGCGGCGTAGGGATTGCGATCCTCGAACAGCAGCACCGGCAGTAACACCAGGTAGCAGACCAGCAGGAATATCCCGGGCAAAATCAGCAACGTGAAGCCGAGGAACAGGCTCAGTTGCGCCAGGATCCAACCCAGCAGGATGACCGGCAGGCGGCGCGCGGCGGCGGCCAGCTCGGTGGCGGAATCGACCGCGGCGCCACCGGCAAGGGCACGCTGTCGCAACATCATGGCGCTTGCAATAAACAGCGTCACGGCCCCAGCAATGAACGCGAGCACCCAATACCTCGTGTCCGCCGGCATACCGTGCTCCAGCGTGTGGCCGCTCGCAACCCAGTAGAAATTCGGGATCTCGAGGCACAGCACCCCGACCATCGCGAATGGCAGGCACTTGAGCAGGGTCGCCCGAAACAGGATTGTCGCCGCCTCCAGCAGCTTGCTGACGCTGGCGTCGGGCCGAGGCGGCATCGATGCAGTCATAATATCTCCACCATGGCGGAATCCGGCAATGTACCAGACCACGCGGACCGCGCAGGCGGCACAGATCACGCGGACGACGTAGCCCCCGCGGACCACGTAACCCCCGCGGACCACGTAACCCCCGCGGACCACGTAGCCCCCGCGGACCACGTAGCCCCCGCGGACCACGTAGCCCCCGCGGCCCACGTGGCCGATCAGGGCACGGTGCGGGCATTGCTCGAGCGCGGCTGGGCCCAGCTCGCCCTCAGCAGCGAGTCGGCACGCCTGGACGCCGAGGTGCTGCTCGCCCACGTCTTGCGTCGACCGCGCAGCTATCTGCCCGCACATGACGACAGCCATATCGATGAGGCAGCCATCGCGCGCTATCAATCGCTGCTGGCCCGATGCGCACAGGGCGAGCCGCTGGCCTATCTGACTGGCGTGCGCGAGTTCTGGTCGCTGCCGCTGGCGGTGACGCCGGACGTGCTGATTCCACGCCAGGAGACCGAACTCGCGGTCGAGCGCTGCCTGGCGCTGCGCGACGCTGCCCCGGCCAGCATCGCCGACCTTGGCACCGGATCGGGCGCCATCGCCCTGGCGCTGGCGGTCGAACGGCCGCAGTGGCGCCTCGTCGCCACCGACCGCGCCGCCAGCGCGCTGCAGGTTGCGCGCGCCAACGCGCAGCGACTCGGCGCCCAAAATGTTGAATTCTTCGAGGGCGACTGGTTCGCGGCGCTGCCCGGACGCCAGTTCGACCTGATCGTCAGCAACCCGCCCTATGTGGCGGCAGGCGACCCTGCCCTGAACGCGCTGCGCTATGAACCCACCGCGGCACTGAGCCCCGGAGCCAGTGGGATGGAGGCTCTGCGCCGAATTGTTTTGGAGGCACCCGCTCATTTGCTGCAAGGTGGTTGGTTGGTGCTCGAGCACGGCGCCGGCCAGGCCGCCGAGCTTGCACGCTCGCTTGTGGGCGCAGGCTATGCTCGCGTACGCTGCTATCCCGATCTTGCAGGCCGCGACCGCGTCACCGAGGCGCAGTGGCCCTGACATCCCCCACCCGGGAAGCAGATTATGAGGAACACGCCCATGGTTCGATTCGAGACCTCACACGGCGGCTTCACCGTCGAACTGTACGACGAGGACGCACCGCAGACCGTGGAGAATTTCCTGCGATATATCGATGATGGATTCTTCGACGGCACCATTTTTCATCGGATCGTGCCGGGCTTCGTCATCCAGGGTGGCGGCCTGACGGCCGATTACGTGCAGAAGAAAACTCATCCGCCGGTGCGCAACGAGGCCGCCAACGGCGTACTCAACGAACGCGGCACGTTGTCGATGGCGCGCACCGATGAGATCCACAGCGCCACCTCGCAGTTTTTTGTCAATCTCGCCGACAACGATTTTCTCGACCAGCGACCCGGCCAGTACGGCTATGCGGTATTTGGCCGCATCGCCGACGGCATGGATGTGATCGATCGCATCGCCGCCGTCGGCACCGGGCGCCGCAAGGGCTTCACCGACGCGCCGCTGGAAGACGTCGTGATTACCTCGGCGCGGCGCGTGCAGGCGACCAAGTAGCCGTTCAGCGGACGTGTGGTACCGCGTCGGCCGCGCCCTGGGTCTGGCACTGCTTGGCGCGCTGCTGCTACTGGCCGCCAGCGTGCTGGCGCTGCGATGGATCGATCCGCCGACCAGCGCCTTCATGCTCACAGCGCGAATGCAGGCGCTGCTCAATGGCGAGCACGGTTATCACACCGAGTATCACTGGGTGGCTCTCGAGCAGATCTCGCCGCAGGCCGCCATCGCCGTGATTGCCTCCGAGGATCAGCAGTTTCCGTTCCATGCCGGCTTCGATTTCAAATCGATACGCGAGGCCGTGCGCGCCCATGAGCGCGGTCGCAAGCTGCGCGGCGCCAGCACCATTACCCAGCAGGTGGCGAAAAACCTGTTCCTCTGGTCGGGCCGCAGCTTCGCGCGCAAAGGCCTCGAGGCCATGTTCACGGTGATGATCGAGACCATGTGGCCGAAGGAGCGCATCCTCGAGATGTATCTGAACATCGTCCAGTTCGGCCGCGGCATTTACGGCGTCGAAGCGGCCGCGCGCCACTTTTTCCGTGAGAGCGCTGCGCGGCTCACGCGCGAGCAGAGCGCACTGCTCGCGGTCGTGCTGCCCAATCCGCTGCGCTTGCGCGTCGATGCACCGTCGAGCTACATGCTCGCCCAGCGTGACTGGACCTTGAAGCAGATGGCAAGTCTGGGCGGCCCAGCCTATCTCAACGCGATCGAGCCGCCGTAGAGGCTGCGGCCGCGAAGCCCGGCGGTTGCATTGGCGCCGCGCCTGACGCAGGCTGCCACGCACCAGGCATCGAGCGGACACCGAATTGACCCGATCGGCCAATACCGCTGCACCAGACCCCGCGCCGGCGAGGCCGCACGAGCGCGAGTACCGTTATTACGATTTCTTCATGGCGGCGTACGTCTGCATTCTGCTGTGCACCAACCTGATCGGCCCCGCGAAAGAATCGACGGTTCATCTGCCGTGGATCGGAAACATCACCTTCCTGGCTGGCGTCCTGTTCTTTCCGATCTCTTATATCTTCGGCGACATTCTGACGGAGGTTTACGGCTATGCGCGTGACCGGCGCGTGGTCTGGGCTGGCTTTGGCGCGCTGGCGTTTGCCTCGATGATGTCGAGCGTGATCGTCGCGCTGCCGCCGTCGGCCTTTTGGCAAAGCCAGCAGCCTGCGGTCGAGACCATTTTCGGCAATACGCCGCGCATCATCGCCGCATCGATCGTCGCCTTCTGGGCCGGCTCTTTCGTCAACAGCTATGTCATGGCGAAGATGAAAATCTGGAGCAGCGGCCGCTGGCTGTGGACGCGCACCGTCGGTTCCACACTGTGCGGCGAGTTCGTCGATTCAGGCCTGTTTTACTCGATGGCATTCTATGGCCTGTGGGAACCCAGGCACCTCGGGGACGTCATGCTGACGCAGTACGTGCTCAAGAGCGGCTGGGAAATCGTGATGACGCCCGTGACCTACCGCGTCGTCGGCTTCCTGAAACGCACCGAGCACGAGGATTATTACGACCGGGACACGAACTTCACGCCGTTCTCGCTCAAAGATTGATTCGCGCGGCCAGCAAGCGATTGAGTGGCCGCTCAGAGGCATCAAACATATAGAGAATTTTTGATTACAAAAATTCTCTATATGTTTGATGCCTCTACGTAGTCCCCCAGCCACTCCCTGGAGGCGCTGTCTTTGCAGTGCCCTCAGCCGAGTTAGCCAACCCTGGCTCTCGCTATTATGATGCCCATATACGGAGAATTCTATGCAGCAAGCCGTACGCAAATATCTGTCGGCCCTCGAAGCGGGCGACGTCGAGAAGGCGGCGTCCCTGTTTGTTGCTGATGGCTGGGTCCAGTCACCTTTTTTGGGCCGGCTGCCGGTGCGCGACTTCGTGGCGAAGGTGGCGCGCGCGTCGAGCGGGGCAAAGCTGACGGTCTACGACGTTCTAGTGAGCGCAGAAGGGCATCTGCGGGCAGTTGCATATTACCTCTACGATTGGTCGCTGAAGGACGGATCGAATGTATCGTTCGATTGCGCTGATGTCTTCAATTTCGATCCGAATTCCGGGCGGATCGAGTCAATTGTGCTCGTTTACGATACGCATCCTGTCCGAGACGTCGTGGAGAACAAATACCCGTGAAGCTACTCCGTGGCACGAACTTCACGCCGTTCTCGCTCAAGGCTTGAGCGGCGCGGCCAGGGAGCGAATGTGCGGCGCATTGAGGTATAGAACACATGGAGAATTTTTGTTAATCAAAAATTCTCCATGTGTTCTATACCTCAATGTAGTCAGTCAGCCACTCCCTGGCCGTGCCGCTCAATTCAGTGAGTGGGGAGCCTCGGGGTTCGCGCCATCGGTAAAGAGTCGCTCGACGTCGATCGCATCGAAACGATACGGCCGGCCGCAGAATTCGCAGGTGACGGTCACGGCGCCCTGCTCGGCTAGGATAGTGCGCATCTCAGCGGGCCCGAGCGAGCGCAGCAGTCCGGCGACTCGCCCCTCGCTGCAGCGGCAGGCGAATCGAACCGATGAGCCCTGGAAAAGCCGGCAATCGTGCTCACCGCAGATACGCTGCAGCAGCTGTTTCGCCGTCCCAAGTCGCAACAGTGGCGCATCGAGTGCCGCCAGGCGCGACTGCAGGTCCTCCCAGACGTCCTGTGACACCGCTGCGAGCGCTTCGCCTTGAGCGCTCGCCGCCGGGATCTTCTGCAATAGCACGCCGCCGGCGCTGGCACCGTCCGCGGCGAGCGCAATGCGCGTCGGCAGCTGCTCCGAGGTCGCGAAATAGTTTTCGAGGCAGTCCGCGAGATTCGCGCCTTCGAGCGAGACGATCCCCTGATAGCGGGCGGCGCGTTCCTCGGCCTCGATGGTGACGGTCAGCCGGCCGTCGCCCACCAGTTGCCGAAAGCTCACCGGCTCGTCGATGCTGTCGTCCGCGCGGGCGACCGCACGGATAGCAAATTCATGCGTGCACTGCGCCACCAGCAGATTCACCAGGCCGTCGCCCGCGAGCTGCAGCGTCAGCGTACCTTGAAACTTGAGCGTGGCGGCGAGCAGCAGCGAGGCGGTCACCGCTTCCCCTAGCAGTGCCTCGACCGCCGGCGGGTAGCGATGGAAGCTGCGCAGCTCGCGCCACGCGCCATCGAGCCGGATCCAGAAACCGCGGACCGGGTGACGTTCGAGTATGAAGCGCCGCAGCTCGCCGTCACTGCTTGCCAGCACCTCAGCCACCGAGTTTCTTTCTAAGCAGCTCGTTCAGGCGCGCCGGGTTGGCCTTTCCCTGCGTGGCCTTCATCGCCTGGCCGACGAAGAACCCGAACAGTTTGTCCCTGCCGGAGCGATACTGCGCAAGCTGAGACGGATTGGCCACCATGACGGCATCAATCGCCGCTTCGATCGCGGACTCATCGGTGATCTGGCGCCAGCCGCGCGCCTCGATGATCGCATCGGCTTGCTTGCCTTCTTCCCACATCGCCTCGAGCACGTCCTTGGCCATCTTGCCCGAGATGGTGTTATCGGCGATGCGCTTGAGCAGCCCCGCAAGATCTGGCGCCGTCACGCGGCTGGCGGTGATTTCCAGCCCGTCACGGTTGAGCAGGCCCGCGAGCTCGCCCATCACCGTGTTAGCCGCGAGCTTTGGGCTAACCGCAAGATTGGAATTGCCGCCCAACTCGCGCACCACCTGCTCGTAGTAATCGGCAAGCTCGGCACTGGCGGTGAGCACGCCGGCATCGTAGGCCGACAGTTCATAGTCCTTGCGCAAGCGCTGCGCCTTCTGATCAGGCAGCTCCGGCAGGCTGGCGGCCACGGTATCGATATAGAGCTGGTCGATCTCGACCGGCAGCAGATCCGGATCGGGGAAATAGCGATAGTCGTTGGCTTCTTCCTTCGAGCGCATCGAACGCGTCTCGCCGCGATCCGCGTCATATAGCCGCGTCTCCTGCACTACCTGGCCGCCGCCCTCGAGCAGTTCGATCTGACGCGCGACTTCGTAGTTGATGGCCTTGTCGACGAACCGGAACGAATTGAGGTTCTTGATCTCGGCGCGCGTGCCGAGCTTTTCGGCACCGCGGTGCCGCACGGAGACGTTGGCGTCGCAGCGGAACGAGCCCTCCTGCATGTTGCCGTCGCAGATCTCGAGATAGCGTACCAGCGTATGGATCTTCTTCAGGTATGCGACCGCTTCCTTGGCTGAGCGCATTGCCGGTTCGGAGACGATCTCGATCAGTGGCGTACCGGCCCGATTCAGATCGACGCCGGTCGAGCCCGCGAGACCCTCGTGCAGCGACTTGCCCGCATCCTCCTCCAGGTGCGCGCGCGTGATATCGATGCGCTTGACCGTACCGTCGTCGAGCACAATGTCGACCGCACCACCACAGACGATCGGCAACTCGTACTGGCTGATCTGATAGCCCTTCGGCAAATCGGGATAGAAGTAGTTCTTGCGCGCGAATATCGAGCGCCGCGTCACCCGCGCATTGATCGCCAGTCCGAATTTCACCGCCATGCGTACCGCCTCGGCATTGAGGACGGGCAGCACTCCGGGATAGGCGAGATCGACCAGATTGGCCTGCGCGTTCGGCGGCGCCCCATAGGCGGTGGGCGAGCCGGAGAATATCTTCGACTGCGTCGCCAGCTGGGCGTGAATCTCGAGCCCGATGACTGTCTCCCATTCCATCAGGCAAACCCCGGCGGCCTGCGGCGATGCCAATCGGTTTCGAGCTGGTAGCGATGCGCGACATTCAACAGCCGCTCCTCGCCAAAATGCGGACCGATGATCTGCATGCCTACCGGCAGGCCCTGTGCCAAGCCGCAGGGCACCGAGATCGCCGGCAGGCCCGCCAGATTGGCGCCGATCGTATAGATATCGTTCAGGTACATGGTCACCGGATCGCTGGTCTTGGCGCCGAGCTCGAACGCGGCGGTCGGCGTGGTCGGGCCGATCACTACATCGACTTCGTGGAAAGCGTGCTCGAAATCGTTGCTGATCAGCTGCCGCACGCGCTGCGCCTTGAGATAGAAGGCGTCGTAGTAGCCGGCCGAGAGCACGTAGGTCCCGATCATGATGCGGCGTTTGACCTCGGCGCCGAAGCCCTCGCCGCGCGAGCGCTGATACAGATCCAGCAGATCGCGCGGCTTATCGCAGCGGTGGCCGTAGCGCACGCCATCGAAACGCGCGAGATTCGAGGAACATTCGGCCGGCGCCACCACGTAATAGGTCGGCACCGACAACGGCAGATGCGGCAGGCTGACATCTTTGAGCACAGCGCCCTGGGAGCGCAGCAGGTCGAGCGCAGCGCGCAGGTGCTGCTCGATCGCCGGATCCAGGCCATTATCGAAGAATTCCTTCAGCACACCTATCTTCAGTCCCTTGAGCGGCTGCTCGAGCGCGGCGCTGTAATCGGGTACCGGCAATTCGACGCTGGTGGAATCTCGCTCATCGAAACCGGCCATCGCGCCCAGCAGCAGCGCCGCGTCGCCGGCGCTGCGCGTGATCAGACCGCCCTGATCCAGGCTCGAGGCGAACGCGATCATTCCAAAGCGGGACACCCGGCCATAGGTGGGCTTGAGCCCGGTCACGCCACAGAGCGCCGCCGGCTGACGAATCGAACCCCCGGTGTCGGTCGCGGTCGCCGCCGGCACAAGTCGGGCGGCGACGGCCGCCGCCGAGCCGCCGGAGGAGCCGCCGGGCACGCGCGTGGGATCCCAGGGGTTGCGCACCGGACCGAAGAAGCTGTTCTCATTGGAGGAGCCCATCGCGAACTCATCCATATTGGTCTTGCCCAGCATGACTACGCCGGCCGCCCGCAGGCGCTCGACCACCGTGGCATCGTAGGGAGAAACAAAATTCGCCAGCATGCGCGAACCGCACGTGGTCTTCTCGCCGCGGGTGCAGAAAATATCCTTGTGGGCGATGGGCACGCCGGTCAACGGCCCGCCGTCCTGCGAGCGCAGCCGCGCATCGGCCTGTGCCGCCTCGGCCAACGCCGCCTCGGTCGTAATGCTGATGAACGCATTGAGCTCGCGCTGATGCCGCGTCACGCGTTCGAGGAAGGCTTGCGTCAGCTCGACACTCGAGACTTGGCGCGCCCGCAGCGCCGCGGCCAGCTCGGCCACGGTCTTGTCATGCAGATCGCTCATTCGATCACTCGGGGAACCAGGTAGAGTCCGGCTTCGACCTGAGGGGCGTTGCGCTGGTAGAGCTCGTGCCGGTCGGTCTCGGTGACCGCGTCGGCTCGCAGGCGCTGGCGCTGGCCCGGTAGCGGGTGCGCCATCGGCTCGACCTGGCTGGTATCGGCACGGTCGAGCTCGCCCACCAGCCCCATGATGCGCGACAGTCCCTCGACGTAGACCGGAATCTCCTGCTCGGTCAGCTCAAGACGCGCCAGGCGGGCGATGTTCTCGATGTCGCTGCGATTGAGGCTCATGGGGAAAGGTTCGGATTTCCGCAGAAAAAACAGCGCGAAATCATACACCTCGCCTTGTGGAATGTCCTCTCGGTTGCTAGATTAGCGCCCGATTTTAAGACGCCTGTTCAACTCCCAAAAAGGTCGGCCGCTCTCATGTTCAAACGCCTGCGCGGCTATTTCTCCAGCGATCTGTCGATCGATCTGGGTACCGCCAACACACTCATCTATGTGCGTGATAAGGGCATAGTCCTCAACGAGCCCTCGGTGGTGGCGGTGCAGGACGAGCCCTCGCGCGGCGGCAAGATCATCGTCGCAGTCGGCCAGGATGCCAAAGCCATGCTGGGCCGCACGCCGGGCCACATTACGGCCGTTCGCCCGATGAAGGACGGCGTGATCGCCGACTTCACCTACACCGAGAAGATGCTGCAGTACTTCATCAATAAGGTGCATGGCAATCGTTTCCTCAAGCCCTCACCGCGCGTACTGGTGTGCGTGCCGTTCGGCTCGACCCAGGTCGAGCGCCGCGCCATCCGCGAATCAGCCGAGGGCGCCGGTGCCCGCAACGTCGGGATCGTGAGCGAACCGATGGCTGCCGCGGTGGGCGCGGGACTGCCGGTACAGGAGGCACGCGGTTCGATGGTGCTTGACATCGGCGGCGGCACCAGTGAGGTCGCGGTGATATCGCTGAACGGCATCGTCTACGCCAATTCGGCTCGAATCGGCGGCGACCGCTTCGACGATGCGATCATGAACTACGTGCGCCGCAACTATGGCATTCTGATCGGAGAGGCCACGGCCGAGCGCATCAAGATCGAGATCGGCTCGGCCTATCCAGGGCAGCAGGTGCGCGAACTGTCGGTCAAGGGCCGCAACCTGTCAGAGGGCGTGCCGCGCAGTTTCACACTCAACAGCAACGAGATTCTCGAAGCACTGCAGGAGCCGCTGCAGGGTATCGTGAGCGCGGTCAAGCAGGCACTGGAACAGACCCCGCCCGAGCTCGGCGCCGATGTGGCCGAGCGTGGCATAGTCCTCACCGGCGGCGGCGCGCTGCTGCGCGACATCGACAAGCTGCTGATGGAAGAGACCGGGCTCCCGGTCATGGTGGCCGACGATCCGCTGACCTGCGTCGCGCGAGGCGGCGGCCGCATACTCGAGTTGATGGACCAGATGGGGCCCGGACATTTCGGCTTGGAATAACACCACTGAACCGCAGCGCGGGCCGACGTCCGGCAGTCGACGGCTTGCCCGGCGCGTCGCCGTTCATGCGCAGTAGCCGCGCAGGCTGCTAGGCCCTCCGCCATGGCGGTCTTCGGCACCGACGTCGATCGACCCCTGTACGGTCGTGGGCCCTCGGCAGGACTGCGCTTCACCGCCTATGCCATCCTGTCGATCGTGCTGATGTACTACGACCAGCACGGCCACTGGGTGCAGCGTCTGCACTACGCGCTCGACGCGGCGGCCTATCCGGTGCAGGTCGCGGTCAGCTCGCCGCGTGCCGCGTGGAACTGGGTCACGCAGAGTTTCCAGACTCGCGATGCACTGCGGGCCGAGAACCAGCGCTTGAGCGCTCGGGTACTGGCACTGGAACTCAGCGTCGTGCGGCAAGACGCGCTCGAGCAGGAAAACGCCGAGCTGCGCGGTCTGCGTGCAGCGCTGCCGCCGTTCATCAAGAAATGGCAGCTGGCCGAAATCATCAGCGTGGAGACCAACCCGCTGCGCCAGCGCGTCGTGATCAACAAAGGCGCTGCCGACGGCGTGGTGGTGAATCAAGCGGTCGTCGATGGCAGTGGCGTTCTCGGCCAGGTCGCGCGGGTGGGGCCCTGGAGTGCCGAGGTGATACTGGTGACCGATCCGGAGCACGCGATCCCGGTCGAAGTGACCCGCAACAGCCTGCGCTCCATTGCGGTGGGCTCCGGCAAGACCGGCGAGCTGCTGCTGCCGTACCTGGCGATCAATTCCGACGTCAAGAGCGGCGATCTGATGGTGAGCTCAGGGTTGGGCGGGGTATTTCCCTCAGGGCTGCCGGTGGCGCGCATCAGCGGCGTACGGCGCGAAAGCAATCAGCTGCTGGCGCAGGTGCGCGCTCAGCCGCTCGCCCATGTCGAACTCGACCGCGAGGTCGTATTACTGCAGATCGAGCCGTCGCACCCGGCCGCGCCGGCGCCAAACCCGCCGATCGCACCCGAAGCGGTGCCGACGCCGAAGCCGGCGCCAAAAATTGCAGATCCGGACGAATGACTACGGCAACGCAGCGCTGCCACCCATGAGTGACCGCCATCCACGCCTGATCGTGCTGACAACCACGATCATCGCCATGGTGTTCACGGTCGCGCCTCTGCCCACCTGGCTCGCTATCGTGCGCCCGGCATTCCTGGTGCTCACCGTGCTCTACTGGTCGATCATGATTCCTCGCGCCGGAGGGGTGCTGTTGGGCTATGCCAGCGGCCTGGCGCTCGACGTGTTTCAGGGCTCGCTGCTCGGCGAACACGCGCTGGCGCTGGCCTTCGTGACGTATCTTGCCATCCGCCTGCACCTGTTGATGCGAGCCAAGCCGCTGTTTGAGCAGTCGCTGTTTGTGTTTGCGGCGCTGATGGTTTATGAGTCTCTATTGTGGGTGATCGATGGCTGGAGCGGCCATCCTCTGTCCACGCCGGCGCGCTGGGTGCATACGCTGACTGGCGGGCTGATCTGGCCGCTGGTCGTCGGCATTCTCGGCCGCTTCCGCGCCTCGCGCTGAGCGCCTAGGTCAAGATCGATCGTAATTACCTGAAACGTCAGCACCGAAGACCTCGTGGATCCACGCGTTCGCATCAAAGACCACTGGAACGAGCAGCGTATCTTCTCACAGCGCACGCTCGGGGCGGTGATTGTCATCACCGCCCTGGTGCTGACGCTGATCGGCCGCCTGACTTATCTGCAGGTCTGGCGCCACGATTATTATACGGAGCTGTCGCAGGGCAATCGTGTGCGGCTGGATCCGATCCCTGCGAGCCGCGGCCTGATCTTCGATCGCAACGGCAAGGTGATGGCCGACAACGAGCCGGCCTACCAGCTCGAGCTGATCCGCGAGCAGGTACCGGATCTCCACGACACGCTCAAGCGCCTGACCTCGCTAGGGCTCATCGACCGCGATGAACTCGACGACACCCGCCGCATGATCCTCTCGCGTCGCAGCTTCGACAGCGTGCCGGTCCGGCTGCGGCTCAGCGACGAAGAGATCGGCCGCTTCGCAGTGCACCGTTACCAGTTCCCCGGCGTCGATCTCGCCACTCGCCAGACCCGGCACTATCCTTTCGGCCAGCTCGCGGTGCATGCCTTGGGCTATGTCAGCGCCATCAGCGTTCAGGACCTCGAGCACATCGACCGCGTGTCCTACGCCGGCACCGCGTTGATCGGCAAGCTCGGGATCGAGAGCGCCTTCGAGCGGCCTCTGCATGGCAAGAATGGCTTTCGAGAAATCCTGGTCAATGCGCAGGGTCGGTCGGTGCAGCGCGAAGGTGCCTTTGCCGCCGAACTGCATTCGCAGGCCCCCACCGCCGGCGATGACCTCGTGCTGTCGATCGACCTCGAGACGCAGCAGGCCGCGGAGGACGCGCTCGGTGATCACCGCGGTGCCGTGGTTGCGATCGACCCCCGCAACGGCGATGTGCTGGCGCTCGCGAGCAAGCCTGGCTTCGACCCGGCGGCATTCGCCCGCGGTCTGTCGCGCAGCGAATACGCCGCGCTGGCCGACGATATCGACAAGCCATTGTTCAACCGGGCGCTGCGCGGCACCTACCCTTCCGGCTCAACCATCAAGCCGGTGATCGCACTGGCGGGACTGACCTATCACGTGGTGGATCCGACTCGGCAGGAATTCTGCAACGGCGTGTTCCACCTGCCCGGCAGCAGCCATCTCTATCGCGAAGGCAGGGGCGGCAAGCACGGCTACGTCGATCTGGAACGTGCGATTGCCAGATCTTGTGATGTCTATTTCTACGGCCTCGCCTCAACCATCGGTGCCGAACATATTGCCGAGTTCATGGCGCCGTTTGGCTATGGCCAGCTCACTGGCATCGACATCAGCGGCGAGAAGCCCGGCCTGTTGCCCTCGCCCGAGTGGAAGCGACAGGCCTTCAAGCGCCCGCAGGATCAGGTGTGGTTTCCGGGCGACACCGTGAGTTTCGGCGTCGGCCAGGGCTATCTGCTGGTCACGCCGCTGCAGCTTGCGCACGTGGCCTCAGTGCTGGCCGAGCGCGGCAAGAGCTTCCGGCCGAGGCTGGTCACCGGTGTCCGCGATATCGAGGGCAATGTAAAGGCGATTGCGCCGCTGCAGCTGCCGGCGATAGACAACGTCAGCGATGCCGCCTGGGATCTGATGCTGCGTGGGATGATGGGAGCGGCGACCTACGGCACCGCTGCCGCGATCAGCAAGGGCGCGAGCTACAGCATTGCGGGCAAGACCGGTACAGCACAGGTGTTCACGGTCGGTCAAACCGAAAAATACGTCGAGAAAAACGTGGCCGAGCGGCTGCGCGACCACGCCTGGTTCATCGCTTTTGCGCCGGCGGAGGCACCCCGTATCGCGATCGCCGTGCTGGTGGAGAACGGCGGCTTCGGCGCCACTGCCGCGGCACCGATCGCACGCAAGGTCATGGACGCCTATCTGTTGCACGAAACCACTTCGCCGGCGGCCGAGATCGCAATGCCCGAGAGCCAGGCCAGTGATTGAAGACTTCGGCTACGCGCGCACGCGCCGCACGCTGTCGGCGACGGCGAAACTGCTCTCGGCGCTGAATCTCGACGGCCCGCTGCTCGTCGGCCTGGGATTTCTCGCGCTCTACGGCCTGGCGATTCTCTACAGCGCCTCGGGCCAGAGCCTCGATACGGTCCTGCGCACCTTGATCCGCGTTGCTCTCGGCACTGCCGCGATGCTGGCGCTGACGCATGCCAGTCCAAATCTCCTGCGCCGCCTCTCACCCTGGATATACGTCATCGGCGTGGCGCTGCTGTTAGTAGTGGAGCTCACGGGCGTCATCGGCAAGGGGGCGCAACGCTGGCTCAACCTCGGCATCGTTCGCTTTCAACCCTCCGAAGTGATGAAGCTGGCGGTGCCGATGCTGGCAGCCTGGTACCTGAACGACCGCCCACTGCCGCCGGACCGAAGAACGATGCTGATCCTGGCCGTGATCATCTTCCTGCCGGCGGGCCTGGTCGCGATGCAGCCCGACCTGGGTACCGCGGCTCTGATCGCCGCCAGCGGCGCATTGCTGGTGCTGATGGCCGGCCTGTCACTGCGGATCGTTATTCTCCTGCTGCTGCTGAGCGTCATCGGCGCCGTCGCCGGCTGGCATTTCCTGCACGACTACCAGCGCGAACGCGTACTGACCTTCCTAAATCCCGAAACCGACCCACTCGGCGCCGGCTATCACATCATCCAGAGCCAGATTGCGCTCGGCTCCGGCGGCGTTTTCGGCAAAGGCTGGATGCACGGCAGCCAGGCGCAGCTGCAGTTCCTGCCCGAGCGCTCCACCGACTTCATTTTTGCCGTGGTCGGCGAGGAATTCGGACTGATCGGCCTCATTCTGCTGCTGGCCTTATACCTGTTCATCGTCGCGCGCTCGCTCTGGCTTGCAATGCAGACCAACGACACGTTCTCGAGGCTGCTGGCCTTGAGCATTTCCCTGACTTTTTTTGTCTACGTGTTCATCAATGCCGGCATGGTCAGCGGGCTGCTGCCGGTCGTGGGCGTGCCATTGCCCTTGGTCAGTTACGGGGGCAGCTCGGTCGTAACGCTGCTGGCGGGGTTCGGAATCGTGATGGGACTTTATTCGCACCGTAAGCTCGTCGACTCCTGATGCGAGAGAGAACTCGATGAGGCAGGCATGGACACTTCTTATTGCGCTCGGCGTTGGCGCGAACCTGGGCGCCGCGGCGCAAGCACCGGGCGATGCTCCAGCAGCAGCCGCGCCTGTGGCAGCACCTGCGCCATCCGCCGCGGAATCCGCTGGCGCCGACCAATCACATTTCGATCTGTCGCGACCCGAGATCCATAGCTACATCGATCAGCTGGTGGCGCAGGGATTCGATCGCGATCGCGTCACGGCGCTGCTCGGTGCCGCTGAACCGCAGCCGAAGATCATCGATGCCATCAGCCGGCCGGCCGAGAAGATGCTGCAATGGTGGGAGTATCGCGCGCGCGTTTTGACGCCGGCGCGCATCGATGCCGGCGTGCAGCTCTGGCACGAACACAAGGAGCTGCTCGATCAGGTTGCGATGCAATACCAGGTATCGCCCGAGTATCTGATCGCGGTGCTCGGCATCGAAACCCAATACGGGCGCATCACCGGCCGCTACCGCGTCATCGACGCACTTGCGACGCTGGCTTTCGACTACCCGCCGCGCTCCGGCTACTTCCGCAAGGAGCTGACGGAGTTCTTGCTGCTCGCGCGCGAGGACAAGTTCGATCCATTGAGCATCCGTGGCTCCTATGCCGGCGCGATGGGTGCGTTGCAGTTCATGCCCTCGAGCTACCGCAAATTTGCGGTCAGCGAGCAACATGCGCCGCATCGCGATCTGTGGGCCGATTGGGGCGACATCTTCGCCAGTACCGCCAATTTCCTGCACCAGGCCGGTTGGCAATACGGCGCCCCGGTGCTGGCCGAGGCGCAGCTGCCGCCCGATCTGAGCCTGCTGCCGGCCGATCATCTGGCGCTCAACGACACGCTCGGCGGCCTGCGTGCGCGCGGCTTGACCGTCTCGAGCGAGCTGCCCGATGGCACACCGGCGTTGCTGCTGGCAGCCCCGCAACCGGATGCCAACGGCTACCGCGTAGGGTTTCAGAACTTCTACGTAATCACGCGCTACAACAACAGCCCGCTGTATGCGATGGCGGTGTATGACCTCGCGCAGGCGATCGGGCAGCAGATCGCGCAGGAGTCTGCGCTTTGAGCTCGCGGGGCCCGGGAGCCCTTCGGGCCCGGCTACGCGCGACGCCGGCAGCGTTGCTGCTGCTCGCCGCCTGTGCGCATGCGCCGCGTCATCCCAGCCCCGGACCCACGCCAGCCACGGTCCCGCCGCCGAGCGTGCTGCCGCGCAATGCACCGGACGTCGATCAGATCCCGGACGCCGTACCGCATGATGAGCCACGCAGCGCCTTCGGCAATCCGCCGTTCTATAACGTGGGCGGCCGTCGCTATGTCGTGCTGCCGAGCGCCGCCGGCTACGTCGAGCGCGGCGTTGCGTCCTGGTACGGCACTGAGTTTCACGGGCTGCGCACCGCGACCGGAGAATCCTACGACATGTTCGCGATGACCGCCGCGCACAAGACGCTGCCGCTGCCGTGCTACGCGCGCGTCACCAACCTCGCCAATGGCCGCCACGTCGTGGTGCGCGTCAACGACCGGGGCCCTTTTGTCGCCAACCGAATCATTGATCTGTCGTATTCCGCCGCCGCCAGACTCGACATGATTCGCTACGGCACGGCATTCGTTCAGGTCGAAGTGCTCACACCCGCCGCGCCCTCCTTGACCGCATCCATGCCGGTGACCACACTGGCCGCTCAGGCGGCCAGTGTTGGCGTCAGCAGCGTGCCACCGGTGAGCCTGGCACCCGCCAGCCGGCCACCGGTGACAGCCCCCGCAGTCGCGACCAACACGGCGTCAGATTCCCCTGCCGTCGCTGCCGCCCCTGCTGCTCCGGCCGGCCCGGACGCGATGCCCGCACCGACCGGCATCTTTTACATCCAGGTCGGCGCCTATGCCAAACCGGAGAACGCGAGTAGCGCGCTGCGCAAGCTGCGCGGCGCGGGCCTCGAGAATGCATTCACGCTCGGCCGCGATGCGCATCAGCCGCTGCAGCGCGTGCGCATCGGTCCGATCGCGAGCGTGCAGCAGTTCGACGCCTTGATCGAACGCCTGAGCGCGCTCGGATTTCCGAACGCAAGGCTCGCACAAGACTGAAATCAGCCGCTACACTGTGCGCCTTAGCCCGTCGAGGGACTTCCGGCGCATGAAATTCCCCGCTCTGCTCGCCGCCTCCTGCATGCCGCTGCTGTTGCTGCCGCTCACGGCGCTCGCCGCGTCTCCCATGCATCCCGCGAAAGCAGCCCCGGCCAGCACCCCGGCCAGCACCCCGGCCAGCACCCCGGCCAACGCCCCGCCCGCACCTGCCGCCACTCCGGCGGCAGCACTCGTGACCCCGAACCCGCCGGAGATCGACGCGCGCGCCTACATCCTGACCGACTACAGCAGCGGCCAGGTGATCGCGCAGCGCAACGCCGACACCCACATGGAACCGGCGAGCCTGACCAAGCTCATGACCTGCTATGTCGTGTTTCATGCGCTCAAAGCCGGCACGCTCAAACTTGACGATCAGGTCACCATCAGCGAGCACGCCTGGAAGGCCGAAGGCTCGCGTACCTTCGTGCAGGTCGGCAGCAACGTACCGGCCGAAGTGCTCATCAAAGGCATGATCGTGCAGTCGGGTAACGATGCCACCATCGCGCTCGCCGAGCGGGTGGGCGGTACCGAAGGCGCCTTCGTCCAACTCATGAACGACTATGCCAGGCGCTTAGGGCTGACCAATACGCACTTCGACGACAGCAGCGGCCTGCCCTCGCCGACGCACTACACCAGCGCGCGCGACTTGTCGCTACTCGCAAGCGCACTGGTGCGCGATTTTCCCGAGTACTATCCGTGGTTTTCGCTGCGCGAGTTCGTCTGGAACAATATCAGGCAGCAGAACCGCAACGGTCTGCTCGAGCGCGATCCGTCGGTCGATGGCATGAAGACCGGGCACACCGACAGCGCGGGCTACTGCCTGGTGACTTCGGCCAGGCGGCAGGACATGCGCCTGATCGCGGTGGTGCTCGCCTCCAACAGCATCAAGGGCCGGGAGGACGCGAGCGCCGCGCTGGTTAATTACGGCTTCAATTTTTATGAGACCGTCAACGTCAAGCGGCGCGGAACCGCGGTACTCAAGCCGCGCGTCTACAAAGCCGCGGAGGAATTTTATGGCGTCGGACCGGCGACCGACATCAATATCGTCGTACCGCGCGGCCAGGCCGGCAGCATCATGACCACGGCGACGGTGCAACGGCGATTGATCGCGCCGCTGAGCACCAGCACCCGGGTCGGCGAACTGCAGGTCGTCGTCAATGGCAAGCCGGTCACCTCGGTACCGCTCTACCCGATCGCGAGCGTGCCCGAGGGCGGGTTCTGGAGCCGGCTCAGCGACACCGTGCTGCTCTGGTTCCAGAAATAACGGCGCACGTGGCCGAACCACTGCCGACGTGCTATCTGAACGGCGGCCTGATGCCGCTACGCGAAGCGCGCATCTCGCCGCTGGATCGCAGCTTCCTGTTCGGCGACGGGGTCTATGAGGTCATTCCGGCACGTGGCGGCCGGGCGCGGCGGCTGGGGGCGAATCTGGCGCGTCTGTCGCATAGCCTGCGTGAGTTGCGCATCCGCAATCCGCACAGCGCGGAGCATTGGACCCGCATCGTCGAGCACCTGATCAGCGCGAACGGCGGTGGCGATGTCTACGTTTATCTGCAGGTATCGCGCGGCGCGGAGTACGGCCGTAACCATGCGCCGCTGCCGGATATCGAGCCGACGGTATTCGGATTTTGCGCACCGCTGCCGCTGCCGACCGCGGAAGTACTCGAGCGCGGCGTGGCCTGCATTACGGCCAGCGACACGCGCTGGGCACGCTGCGATATCAAATCGGTCGCGCTATTGGCCAACGTGCTGCTGCGGCAGCAGGCGGTCGAAGCGGGAGCCGCTGAGACCATTCTGCTGCGCCATGGCCTTCTGACCGAAGCCAGTGCTTCCACCGTAGCGGTCATCATCGACGGTGAGATTCGCATGCCGCCGAACTCGCCGCAGTTACTGCCCGGCACCACTCGCAGCCTGATCGAGGAACTCGCGGATCAGCATGGCCTGCCCCGGCGCGTCGCTGCTGTGACCGAAGCGCAGCTGCGGGCGGCGGATGAGGTGTGGCTGACGGCGGCGACGCGCGGTGTCGTAGCGGTGACCACGCTCGATGGGATGCCCGTGGGCAGCGGCAAGCCTGGGCCGCTGTGGCGCAGGATGCACCAATTGGTTGAGGCTTACTGGACCGGTTGAGCCTGAAGGCGCCGTCACTTCATCGTCGGCATCACAAATTCCGCACCTACTGCATCGGCCTCCGACCAACGCTGCGTGACCGTCTTGAGCCGCGTATAGAAGCGGAAGCCTTCCGTGCCGTACGCATGATGATCGCCGAACATCGAATTGCGCCATCCGCCGAAACTGTGGAAGGCCATCGCTACGGGAATCGGCACGTTCACACCAACCATGCCGACCTCGACATCGGCGACGAAGGCACGCGCACGCGCACCGCTTTGGGTGAATACGGCGGTACCGTTGGCATACTCGTGCCCGTTGATGAGTTCGACGGCGGCGCGATAGTCGGCAACACGCACCACGCTGAGCACCGGACCGAAGATCTCCTCGCGATAAATTCGCATGTCGGAACGCACCGCGTCGAACAACGACGGCCCGAGGAAGAAGCCGTCAGCCAGCAATGACGCGCTGTGGGTACGTCCGTCCAGTACCAGCTTCGCACCCTCGCGGATCCCAATGTCGATGTACTCGCGTACCCGCGCCAGGTGCGCCGGCGTGACCAGCGGACCCATCTCCACTCCCGGCTGATCTGAGGGGCCAACACGCAGGTGCGCCAGCCGGTGCTTGAGTCTTTCGATCAGAGCGTCGGCGACCCCATCGCCCACGGCAACGGCGACCGAAATCGCCATGCAACGCTCTCCGGCCGACCCGTAAGCGGCGCCTATCAGCGCCTCGGTCGCCGCGCCAAGATCCGCGTCGGGCATGACCACCATGTGGTTCTTCGCACCACCCAGAGCCTGCACGCGCTTACCGCCGGCCACGCCGCGGCCCTGCAGGTAGCGCGCCACCGAGGTCGATCCCACAAAACTCACGGCCGCGACCTGCGGATGATCCAGCAGCGCATCCACCGCTTCCTTGTCGCCGTGAATGACGTTCAGCACGCCGTCCGGCAGCCCTGCCTGCGCCAGCAGCTCGGCCAGCAACAATGAGGCGGACGGATCGCGTTCCGAGGGTTTGAGCACGAAGCTGTTGCCGCAGACCAGTGCGATCGGAATCATCCACAGCGGCACCATCGCGGGAAAATTGAAGGGCGTCACTCCAGCGACCACGCCCAGCGGCTCGCGCAGGCTGTAGCTGTCGACGCCACGGCCGACATTGTCGCTGAACTCCCCTTTCAGCAGATGCGGGGCGCCGCAGGCGAATTCCACCACTTCGATACCGCGGGTCACTTCTCCCAGCGCATCGTCGATGGTCTTGCCATGTTCTTCCGAGATGATGCGCGCAATGCGCTTGGCGTCACGATCCAGCAGCTCCTTGAACCGAAACAGGACGCGCGCTCGATGCAAAGCCGTCTGTCGCGACCAGTCGGGAAATGCCCGGGTAGCACTCGATACCGCGCGATCGACTTCGGACTTCGTGGCGAGGCTCACTTCGCGCGCCACGCGCCCGAGCGATGGATTGTAGACCGGAGCAGCGCGCCCGGCGCCAGCCACGGACTTGCCGTCGATCCAGTGAGAGACCGTTATCGGTGTCGTGATCGGCGTTTGGCCGGCGGCCACGTTCATGCCATCCCCTGTTGTCAGTCGGCCGGGATTGCGCGCAGCGTCCGCCGCAAACTCTCAATCATGGCGCGCACTTCATCCTCGGTCGATATGAACGGCGGCGCCAGCCCGATGATATCGCCCATCAGGCGCAGCAGTATTGCCTCATCCAGGCCGCGCTCGAACACGCGTTGTCCGCGAGCGCCCGGCTGGCCGGGGTATGGCTCGAGCTCGACGGCTGCGGCCAGACCGATATTGCGTATGTCCAGAACATGCGGCTCACCGCGCAGCGTATGCACGGCAGTTTCCAGCACGCTCGCCAGTTCGGCCGCACGCTCGATCAAGCCTTCGTTGGTCATCGCATCGAGGGAGGCATGCCCGGCGGCAACCGCCAGCGGGTGGCCGGAGTAAGTGTAGCCGTGAAAGAATTCGATCACGTGCTCCGGCCCGTTCATAAAGGCGTCGTAAATCTCGCCGCGCGCCAGTACTCCGCCCATTGGCACCACGCCATTGGTGATCGCCTTCGCGAACGTGGTCAAATCCGGCTGCACACCGAAGTATTGCGAAGCAAACGGCTTACCCATTCGACCGAAACCCGTGATCACCTCGTCGAAGATAAGCAGGATGCCGTGTTTGCTGCAGATCTCGCGCAGTCGCTCGAGGTAGCCGCGCGGAGGAACTATCACTCCGGCGGAGCCCTGCACCGGCTCGACGATGACAGCGGCGATGGTGGAGGCGTCGTGCAGCGCCACCAGACGCTCCAGATCATCGGCCAGATGCGCGCCCCACTGCGGCTGGCCGCGGCTGAAGCGCATGTCCTTGAGCGAATAGGTATGGGGCAGGTGATCGACCCCGGGCATCATCATCGAAGCGAACATCTTGCGGTTGGCGACGATGCCACCGACGGAGATGCCGCCGAGCCCGACCCCGTGATACCCGCGTTCGCGGCCGATCACGCGGGTGCGTGTAGCCTCGCCACGGACACGGTGATACCCGATCGCTATTTTCAGCGCGGTGTCCACCGCCTCCGAACCGGAATTGACGAAGAACACGCGATCATTCGGTCGCCCCGCCAAAGCGGCAATCCGGGCCGCAAGCTGGAAGGCAGGCTTATGGCCCAGCTGAAAGCCTGGGCTATAGTCCAGCCGCTGCACTTGTTCCGATACCGCACGGACGATCCCCGGATGCGCATGACCCAGCGGCGTGCACCACAGGCCCGACAGGCAATCGAACACACGGCCTTTGTCGGTCAACGTGTAGTAAGCGCCGGCCGCGCTTTCGATCAGGCGCGGTTTCGCCTTGAAACGCCGGTTATGAGTGAACGGCATCCACCAGGACTGCAGCGGATCGATTGCGCCGGAGATCTCGCTGGCGCCGGCGATTGCGAGTTTCGGGTTCATGGCTGAAGGTGGCGCGTACCAGCGTTCCGGGCCAGACACGGCGCTGGCCCAACTTGCCTATACTGTACTGGTAGTTCTCGCAGTACGGTAGACCCGATCACGCCGTCCGACATCGCTTCGAAGTCGGGTATCGCGCATCGCCGAGGAGCTGAAATCGCAGATCCCGTCCGGCGGCCTGCCCGCCGGCGTTGGCTCAGAACCAGTCCGGGTGTCATTACGACAATACCGTAGCAGCCCGGCCGACTCGACGGCGGCGCAGTGCGGCGTACGCCAGAAGGACCACTGCGAGTGTGATCAGGCTGAAGTATAAGTCTCGTTGCTGCCCCGGCGTCACCGCCATCGCCACGACCACGGCAATAAATCCTGCGATCGCCGCATAGCTGGCCCACGGAAACAGCCACATGAGTAACGCCGGCTGCGGCTCGCCTCGCCGCTCACGCTGTTGACGCAGCTGTATTTGCGCCAGCGAAATGAGGATATAGATAAACACGATCAGCGCCCCGGAAGCATTCACCAGGAAGGCGAATACCGTCTGCGGTGCCAACGTCGCCGACAGAATGCCGATGACACCGGCGATGGCTCCGATGCATACGGACCGTGTGGGCACATGCCGCGCGTTGACCTGAACCAACCATTGCGGCGCATCGCCGTGTGCCGCCAGCAGGAACATCACGCGCGAGCATACGTAGAATGCCGAGTTCAGACACGACAGCACGGCGGTCAGAATGACCGCACTCATCGCCGTGCTGGCCCAGCCGAAATGCATGGTGCTCAGTGTCAGCGTGAATGGCGATTCCCCCGCGTGCACTGCAGTCCAGGGCACTGCCGTGACGATCAGAGAAATGGAGAGCACGTAGAAGATCAGAATGCGTACGATGACCGAGGTGGTCAGCTTTGCCACGGCGCGTGCCGGCTCCGTCGACTCTGCCGCGGCGACGGTCGCGATTTCAGCTCCGGTCAGCGAAAACAGCACCGTGACCGCACTCGCCAGCACCGATATCGGTCCGCTAGGCATGAATCCGCCGTAGCGGGTGAGATTGCCGAGCGTCGCGCCTTCCGGCGAAGTCCAGCCGAACACGTAAGCGGCGGTGAGCACGATAAAAGCGATGATCGCCGCGACCTTGATCGATGCAAACCAAAATTCGAACTCGCCGTACGAGCGGGCCGACATGAGATTGACCGCCGTCATCACGGCCATCAACCCGAGGCCGAGCTGCCAGGTCGGCAGCGCCAGCCACTGGTGCATGATATTGGCGCCCGCAATCGCCTCGACCGGCACCACGATGATCCAGAAATACCAGTATAGCCACCCGCAGATAAAGCCCGCCCACGGCCCCAGGCCGGCGCGAGCAAATTCGGTGAATGCGCTGGTTGTCGGCAGCGCCACGGCCATCTCGCCCAGCATGCGCATCACCAGCAGTATCAGTACACCCGCCAGGAGGTAGCTCAATAAGACCGCCGGGCCGGTGGCGGAGATGGCGGCGCTGCTGCCGACGAAAAGCCCGGCGCCGATGATGCCGCCGATCGAGATCATCGCGACATGTCGCGGTCGCAGCGAACGACTGAGCTGCTGTGACAAGCTTACCTCGGCTAAGGCCGATTGATCGATGATCGGACAGCTCGCTGTCGCTGAGCAGCGGCTGCGTCGAAGTATACAGATACGCTCGCAGCCATGGCACCGCTGAAATTGTTCCCCGACGATGAACTTCGCCTATCCTGTTGCCATGCTGCTGTCAGCCCCGACCACGACCAACACCAAACGATGCTCCTCCGGGGCGGTTCGGTCGTGCTGTTGTTGAAAGCTGCAACATAGGATCGCTGAGAGGCCCCGCCGGCGACGGACGGGGCCTTTGGGTTTAGGGCGCTCGTTCCTCCGGCTCACCGTACCAGGAGTAACGAGTCATGTCTCGCAACGATCCCACCGTTGCCAGCGTCGGCGCCACCGGCGCCGTCGGCACTGAACTGATCGCCTGCCGCGAGCGGCGCCGCTTTTCCCTGCGCCACCTGCGGCTGTTCGCCTCGGCGCGTTCGGCCGGACGCAGGCTGCCTCACCGCGGCGACTCACTGCCGGTGGAAGCGCTTACCGAGCAGGCGCTGGAGGACGCTGAAATCGCCCTCTTTTCGGCGGGCAGCGCTACCTCACACCGTTTCGTGCCGCCGGCGGTGCAAAGCGGTACCGTCGTCATCGACAACTCCTCCGCCTTTCGCATGGACGGGGCAGTGCCGCTGGTCGTGCCCGAAGTCAATGCCGATGTTATCGGTGCGCACCGCGGCATCATCGCCAACCCGAACTGCGCAAGATCATGCAGGCACCGGAGCTGCGCATCAGCGTCACCTGCATCCGTGTGCCGGTGCTGCGCGCGCATGCCGTTGCGCTGACCGTGGAATTCGAACGTAAGATAACACCTGAAGCCGCACACGAACTGCTGGCGCTGGCTCCGGGCGTGCGTGTCGTCGACGACATCACCGCGAATCGTTTCCCGATACCGATCGAGGCCACAGGCCAGGGTGACGTACTGGTTGGCCGCATCCGCAACGATAGCAGCAACGCGTCGGGTCGTTCGCTCGCGTTGTTCGCCGCCGGCGATCAGCTGCTCAAAGGCGCGGCCCCGAACGCAGTACAGATCGCGGAGCGATTGTTGGAACCTGACCGGCGGAGCGCCGCATGAGCATGCATCTTCAGCTCAAGGGGCTTACGATCGGCTTCTCGATCGCCGCGCCTGGGCGCGGCGTCACATGAGCGTCGGGGTCATACAGGGGTCAACCGTTTGTGCGGTCTGGTTATTGCAACGTTTGGCTGCTATGCGATTGCTGACGACCTCGTCGCCATTGCGTAGATCCGGCGTCCGGAGGCCCTTGCTACGCGCTCGCCTAAAAAAATGCAAACGGCACGAACACCGACAGGGTGATGATTTTCTGCAGGATCACGCCGGCGGCATCTGCACGAAACGCGGCTGACTCTCCACGCGCGCGATCCACGCACGCACAGCCGGGAAGCGCTGCAGATCGAAGCCGCCATCCCCGGCTGCATGCGTATAGGCATACAGCGCGATGTCGGCGATCGAATAGGCGTCGCCGACGAAGAACCGGCCGTGCGCCAGATGCTGTTCCATCACCGCCAGCGCCTGATAGCCGCGCTCGTGTAGCCGCGGCAATTCGCCGCGACGTGCGTGCTGCGCGGGCAGCATGGCGCAGATGAACCGCGCCACGGCGATGTAGGGCTCATGGCTGTATTGCTCGAAGAACATCCACTGCAGCGCCTGGGCACGCTCGAGCCGGTGTTGCGGCCAGAATCCGGACCCTTCAGCCAGGTACACCAATATCGCGTCGGACTCCACCAGATACCGTCCCGGCTCGTATTCCAGTGTCGGCACGCGACCATTGGGATTCTTGCTCAGGAACTCCGGCTGGCGCGTCACTCCGGTCCGGACATCGAGCTCGATCCATTCATACTCCAGCTGCAGTTGCTCCATCAGCAACCGCACCTTGTAACAGTTGCCCGAGCTCGACATGCCGTAGACCCGCGGTATGCTCATCAGCGAAGCTCTTCGAAGGGCCGTCCCCGCCCTTGCGGAAACTGTTGCTCCCAATTCTTGCCATCGACACACTCGACTCGCATGCCGGTCACGGTGCCTTCATCGAGGCAGCGTGCATTGACGCTGTAACCGTCCGGATGCGAGCGCGGCACATAGAAGGACTTGACACCGCAGGTCGAGCAGAACAGATGCTTCGCTGTCTCGGTATTGAATTGATAGCAGGTCAGACACTCGCTACCCGACAGCAATCGGAAACGCGCCTGCGGCACCGTCAGGTGCAGATAGCCAGACTTGGCGCAGATAGAACAGTTACAGTCCGAGACTTCGATTTCCGCGGGCGCTTGGATTTCGAAGCGAACGCGGCCGCAGTGGCAGCCGCCGGTATGGCGGATCATTGCTGTCATGGCGTCACCTCTCACAACCGCCGGCGGCGGCAGTGCGGCAAAGTCTACCCTGTCGGAGTTCCGGCGGCACCAGCGACACCAGCGACACCAGCGGCACCAGCGGCACCAGCGGCACCAGCGGCACCAGCGGCGGCGAGTGTCACGGCGGGAACGCCTGGGCGCCAGCCATTATCGCGTCGAATCACGTCTTCGATGCGCCGTCTGTCAACGCGACGCTGCACGCACCGTTATGATTGCCTACTGGCTGTTGCATGGGTACTTGGCCAATGAAGGCGCAAAGTTACCGGCGCCTTGCAGGTCGTCGCACAGCGGTCCTGGCCGGCGTCACCGCCTTCCTCGTGGCCTGCGCTGCGCCGGCGCCGCGCACCGCTGCCGGCGCACAAAAGGCCGTGACCGCCATGCCTTTGCCCACCTTGCGCCGCGAGGACGTGCTGTGGATTGATCGGATAGGATTCGGTCTCGACAGTCAGATCGTGGCTGACTACCGCCGATTCGGCCGCGAAAGACTTCTCGCGCAACAGCTCGATGCCCGCAATAACACCCTGCCCGCAGCGATCGCGAGCCAGATCGATACCATGGATGTCTCACACGTCGATCCTGCGCGGCGGCTGGCAGACATCCAGGCAGGGTACAAGAGCATCAATGCCATGCCGGATGGGGCGGAAAAGGAGCAAGCGCGCAAAATGCTCAATGATGCAGGCAATAAGCTGGCGTATGAGGCCATCCGTCGTGATTTGCTGCGCGCCGTCTACTCGCCTTCGCAGCTGCAGGAGCAGATGGTCTGGTTCTGGCTCAACCACTTCAGTGTCCATCAGTACAAAGCCAATCTGCGCTGGCTGATTGGCGACTATGAGGAACACGCAATTCGCCCGCACGCGCTCGGGCATTTCAAGGACCTAGTGCTGGCAACCCTCGAGCACCCGGCAATGCTGCAGTACCTCGACAACCAGCAGAACGCCGCTGGTCACGTCAACGAGAACTACGCACGCGAGTTCATGGAGCTGCACACGCTGGGCGTCGAAGCCGGCTATACACAGCAGGATGTGCAGCAGCTGGCGCTTATCCTCACCGGTGCGGGCGTCAACGTCGGCGATGCGCCCAAGCTCAAAGCGGAGTGGCAGCCGTTGTATGTGCGCCGCGGCGCCTTCGAGTTCAACCCGGCACGCCATGATTTCGGCAACAAGACGCTGCTTGGCCACGCGATTGACGGCAAGGGCTTCGACGAAATCGAGAATGCCGTGACGCTGATCGTACACCAGCCCGCGTGCGCGCAATTCATCTCGCGTCAACTGGCATCGTACTTCGTGGCCGACAATGCGCCGCCACGGTTGGTGGAAAAGATGGCGCAGACGTTCCAGATGACCGATGGCGACATCGCTGCGGTGCTGCGCACAATGTTCCTCGCGCCCGAATTCAACACCGCGCTCGGCGGCAAGTTCAAGGACCCGATGCGCTATGTTCTATCGGCGGTGCGCTTCGCCTACGACGGCCGCCCGATCAGCAACACGCGTCCATTGTTAAATTGGCTCAATGCACTTGGCGAGGGGCCGTACAACCGCCAGACGCCCGACGGCTACCCGCTCGGCGAACCGAATTGGGCGAGCCCCGGCCAGATCAGCCGCCGCTTCGAGATTGCGCGCGCCATCGGTTCTGGCAATGCCGGCCTGTTCGACCCGGAAGATGGCACTGCAGCTACGACCAGCGGTTTTCCGCAGCTGTCGAATCGCCTCTATTTCGAGGCGCTCGAGCCTTTCCTGGCGGCAAGCACGCGCGATGCCCTCAATCGAGCCAACTCGCAGCAGGAATGGAATACATTTCTGCTGTCTTCGCCGGACTTCAATTATGAGTGAACCTATATGAATCGTCGGGAACTGCTGCAACTCGGCACCGCCGCCCTTGCCGGCGTCGGCGTATCCGGTGGCCTGTATGCCGCCCCGGTCAGCGGTCCGCGCTTTCTGCTGGTGTTCCTGCGCGGCGGCTACGACTCGGCCAATGTCTTGATTCCCTACGCGAGCAGCTATTACTATGAGGCCCGACCCACCATTGCCATCGCGAAACCCGATGTCGCCATGGCTGCCGGCGCCCGCGCGCTCGATGGCAACTGGGCTCTGGCGCCCGCGCTACGCGACACGATCGGCACAATGTATCTGCAGCGACAGGTTGCGTTCGTGCCGTTCGCCGGCACCGATGACCTCTCGCGCAGCCACTTCGAGACCCAGGATAGTATCGAACTCGGTCAGCCCATCAATGGTGCGCGCGATTACCGCTCCGGATTCATGGCCCGCTTGTCCGACACTCTGATGTCCCACACGGCCGCCGGCTCGCCCGCCATCGCATTTACCGACGCACTGCCGCTTTCGTTCCAGGGCGCCACGCCGGTGCCGAACCTGTCGTTGAAGAATCTCGGTAAGCCGCCGTTCGATGAACGTCAGGTGCGCATTCTGACCGATATGTATGCCGGTCATCGGCTCCAGCCCGCAGTTGCCAACGGGCTCGAGCTGCGTCAGGAGGTGGCCCAGACCATGGCCGACGAGATGCGAGCCGCAAGCCGCGACGCCATCAACACCAAGGGCTTCGAACTCGAGGCCGAACGCATGGGCAAACTGATGCGCGACACGTACCGCATCGGCTTCATCGACGTCGGCGGCTGGGATACGCACGTGAACGAGGGCGCCTCGCAGGGCGTACTGGCGAGCAATCTCAGCGGCCTCGGCCGCGGGCTGCAGGCATTTGCGCAGTCCCTGGGCGCAGAATGGAACAACACCGTCGTGGTCGTGCTGTCCGAATTCGGCCGCACGTTCCGAGAAAACGGTGATCGCGGCACCGATCATGGGCACGGCACCGTTTATTGGGTGCTCGGCGGCGCGATCCATGGTGGCCGCATTGCCGGAGAACAGCAGCGCCTGGAGCGCGGCACGTTGTTCCAGGACCGCGACTATCCGGTGCTCAATGATTACCGCGCCCTGCTCGGAGGCTTGTTCCGCTCGCTCTGGGCGCTCTCGCCTGCCCAAAGCGAGCGCATCTTCCAGCAGACACCGCCGCTGGATCTGAGCCTCGTGTGACGCGACCGTGCGCGTTCGCGCGCGGCAGTACCGCCCGCAGGCGGGCCACGCGCGCCGATGCGCTCATGACGCTCGTTTTAGTGTGTCGGCTCCGGTCCGTAGACGAGAATCCGAAAACTCCCCGGCACGATCGCCGGCCGGCTGTGCGGTGGCTCGCCGGCGGCGGCGTTCGGGGCCGGTGGCGCCGGCGGCGGGGGCACCAAGTCCGCCGTCGCCAGATAAATATTGTGCGAACTCGGGTCCAGCGCCATCGTGCGCGCACCGGTCTGCGTCTGTAGCGTCTGCACCACGCTCAGCCGCTCCGGTGTGTCCTCATGCGCAATCGTCAGCGTGCCCTCACCATTGGAGCTGAACGCAAGCTGCGTGCCTGGATCGAAGACGTTGGCGTCTACGCCCTTTCCGATCGGCACCATGGCAATCACGCGACCGTTGCCGGCGTCGAGCATGAGCATTCGCTGATTCCGGCAGCCGATGAACAGCCGGTGGTGTGCGGTGTCGATGCCCATGCCGGTCGCGCTCTCTCCGGGCGCAATCGGCCACTGCTCCGCAATCGTGTGGCTGTGTACGTCGATGACCACAATCAGGTTTCTGTCCTCAATGTTATCGTAGACGCGGCCCGCTGCCGGGTCGGCCGCCGCGAATTCCGGCTTGCCGGGCAGTGCAATAGTCGCGACCACATCGCCGCTTTGCGCATCGAACACTGTCGTCGAATGGTCGCGTCCGTTGAAGGTGTAGACCTCCTTGCGGCTCGACTCGTAGACAATCGCATCCGGCCCGGCCGCCGTCCCGACCCGCGTAATCGTCGCGAGGCTGTTCAGGTCAACGATGCTGGCTTGCGAGTCTTGACCATCGCTGGCGTAGCCCCGGCCAAGATCGTGCGCGATCGCAAAACCATGCACGCCCGGGGTACCGGCGATGCTGCCAACGACTGTGTTGTGATCGATGTCGAGTACGTCAACATGATCGCCATGCGCGACATAGAGACGCCGTGCCGTGGCATCGATCGACAGGTAATCCCAACCGCTGTCGCCAGCCAGCCGGATCTCCTTGATCAAGGCATAGTGCGGTGGCGGCGCCGCTGCCGCCGTCGCCAGGGCCGCTGCGCCGAGCAGCCCAAACTCCGATGCCAGCATCGCGCGGCGGCATAGCCCGCGAGCACGCGTCATGCCGCTGCCCCACTTGGGTGTCCGGTTGATATTCATCCAGGCTTCAAGGACCGTTCGACTGCCGATCGAGTGCATTCTGGCCACCGCTTTGACCCTGGTGCCGCGCGCCCGCTGCGCGCAGCAGCCGCGCGAGATACCAGACGATCACCAGGTTGAGCACCAGTGTCGCCGCGATCGCCAATCGACGCCCCGGCGGCCGTGTGATCAGCTCCCAGAGTTCGAACGGAATCAGCGAGCTGGTGGCAATCACGGTCAGCCATTCAGCCCAGGCGCGGCGCAGCCACAGGCCGGTCCCCTCGACCAGCACCACCGCGGTATACGCCACGGTTACCGCGAAGAAAATCTGAATTTTCTTTGCACCCAGCCCCTCGACCCAGGTCAACGCTCGCATCAGCAGCTTGCGTTCAAAGCGGTCATCGCTCAGGTCTGCCGACCAGTTGTACAGGCGTTCGACCAGCGCCGCGTTCAGCAGCTCGTGTACACCGTAGCTGGTCGCGATCAGCAGCAGCGCCTTGCCGAATTTCAGCAGGGCAATCAATCGCAACCCGTCGAACGTGCGAGGCTTCGCAGTCGCAACTGTGCTGCCGGCGGAAGATTGTGAATCCAGGTCCATGCGTGCGTAATCTTTGGGATTGCTCTCTACCCTAAGCGATCGAGCGTGGCCGCGCCACGCACCGGCACGCTCCGGCAGCTTGGAGTTCAGACTTCAACGGGTGTATCCGCGCGGGCGCCCCATTCGCTCCAGGAACCGTCGTAGAGGGCGCCCATCGGCAAGCCTGCCACTTCGAGTGCAAGGTTCAGCACTGCCGCCGTCAGTCCGGAACCGCAGCTGGTAACGACCGGACTGTGCTCACCGACGCCTCGCGCCTCGAAGTGCGCGCGCAGCTGTGCCGCAGGCAGCAGTGTCTGCTCGGCGCTCAACAATTCCGTATAGGGCAGACTCCGACTGCCGGGCACGTGACCCCCGCGCAACCCGGCACGTGGCTCGGGTACGCGCGCATGAAAGCGATCCGCCGCGCGCGCATCGAGCAGGAGCTCGCGCTGGGACCGCAGATTTTCCAGCACATCTCCCAAGCCACGCAGATAGCGCGCATTGAGGCTGGCACGAAACACCGCGGCTGCCGGCGTGGGCCCTGCACCGTGCTCCAGCGCGCGCCCTTCCCGGCGCCACTTCGGCAGACCACCATCGAGCACCGCACAGCGCTCATGACCGAACAGACGCATCAGCCACCAGCCGCGTGCCGACGAAAACACCCCCTTTTGATCGTAAAACACCACCCGGCTGGCAGCGCACACGCCGAGCGCACCGATCATGCGCTCGAACCGTGCCGCTGTGGGTACCATGTGGGGCAGCGCCGACTCAGTATCGGCGATCGCGTCGATGTCGAAGAACAGCGCGCCGGGAATATGCGCGAGCCGATATTCCGCCCGTGGATCGCGCCCTTCCGCAGGCATATACCAGCTGGCGTCGAACACGATCAGATCGCTCGACTCCAACTGTGCCGCCAGCCATTCGGTGCTCACCAACGCTTTCAAGTCCCCACTCCTGCGCAGACACGCTGCGTGCACGCTGGCCGGAATTCTACCCGTCACGGCGGCAGGCTACGACCGCCCATCAACGGGTTGTAGCCCTGATCCGCCAGCGCCGCCCACGCGGTCGCGCCCAGATGCTCGAGATGGAAATAAACCCGCGGCTTGGCGGGATCAGTCGCCAACATGAAGCCAGTGGGCGTGGCCGCCGCGCCACTCGCGTAGTAGCCGCCGTCCGCTGTGCGCTGGCCATTGATCGCGGCGCGAAGCGCGCGCGCGCGCGCCTCCCGATGCAGCAGCTCGAGCAGCACGGCCACTTGTGCGGTGCCCTCGACCCACAATCCGCTGCCGGCCTCGCTGTAGGTGTAGCCCGCCTCGAAACGCAGCCTTCGGTCAATGGTCTGGAGCACGGACGCAGGCTGTTTCACGCTCCCGGGCAATGCCATCAACGGCCACACCTGAGCGTCGAGTGCCAGCATCGAATTGACCGTCACGCCGTCCTCGGCCGTGCCCACCGCGAAGCAGGCACAACCAGCATTCCACATGGCAGTGACAAAGTCGGCTGCGATCCCCGCTAGCTGCTGCCAATGCGCATCGCCAGTCACGCGCGCCAGCCGTCCGAAGGCTGCGGCCAGATCGGTGTTGTGCTCGGTGGACTTCCAGTGCAGGCGCTGCGGCGCGGGTTCATTGCCGAAGTAGCCGCCGATGAATCCCCCGGCACCGCGCGTGTCGAGCATGCCCTCCACCCAGCGTGCCAGACGCAGCGCGCCGTCGCGATATCGCTGATCGCCGCTGGCCGCATGCAGCGTCAGCAGCGCCAGCATGGCCCAGGCCATATTGCCGCTATCGCTGCCGGCCTGGTAATCGTCCTCCAGCCAGCGCTTTGATTTCAGGTCCCACCAACCTGCAAGTTTGAGCGGCTCGGCGCGGACCGCGCCCGCGGCATAGCCGTTGCGCAGACGGCCATCATGCCAGTAGCGATCGTGATCGAGTGCCAGCAGCAGCGCGTCGCCGATGCGGCGACCCTGCGCGATCTGCCCGCAAGCCACCAGGGCGATCGCCGCCACCGCATTGTCGTAAGTAAACGCCGCTTTGCTCAGAACGCCGCTGCGTTCGCTCGGATAACTCGCGAGCAACGCCGCTCCGGCCGGCTGCGCGGCCATCGACCGCGCCAGGTAGCCACAGGCCGGGACGATGGCAGAAGCGGCGTGCGCCTCAGCGCTCAGGATGGCAAGCACCACGCTCGCGAGCACCGCGACTGCCGTGCCAGCACACCGCCGCGCTTGGCAATAATCGCAATGCACGACTTTCAAGCGCCTAGACCATCTCCAGCGGCCGCTTCGAGCTCGGCGGCGGAAACGCCTGGTCGATCTGCTCGAGCTGCGCGGGGCTCAGGCGCAGGTCCGCCGCACGTAGATTCTCCTCGATGCGCGCTGCCGACGATGCGCTCGGCGCCGCCGTCGGCATACATCTGGGCCGTATCCCGCAACCGGTAGCCGATATCCAGCGCATGTTTCACCGCCGCGATTTCCTGGCTAACGTTTCGCGGCGGCAACGCCCGTCCCCCAGGTTCCAAGTCCAATGCGCCCCGGAAAATGTGTGGCGTCCCCGGGTGCATTCATAGCGCAGATCCTCAATCGGTCCGGAGATTTTGCTGGCAGCGCGAGCATAGCTCGAATAACAAAAAGGCCCGGATCGCTCCGGGCCTTGGTTCGCGTCCAGCGAATAGCGCGAGCCGCTTACCAGCGATCGCCGCCGCCGCCGCTAGCACCGCCGCTAGCGCCGCCATTGCCACGGAAGCCGCCACCGCCCGGACGACCCCCACCCGTGCGCGGTTTGTCTTGGGCTTCATTGACGCGCAGGGGACGGCCATTCATCGAAAAACCGTTGAGACTCTGGATCGCACGAGCCGCATCAGCCTGGCTCATCTCGACGAAACCAAAGCCTCTCGGCCGACCGGTCTCACGATCCGTCGGCAGCGATACGGCCTCGACGGCGCCATGCTGCGAGAACAAGGCGCGCACGTCGGCCTCACTAGCTGTAAACGGCAGGTTACCCACATAAATCTTCGCCATAAAAATTACGCTCTCCAGAACAGTTCGACCATTGCAGATCGTATAACACGGCAGGAACAACAGCCGCGGTCAGGGAGAGGACGTCTCACGAGCCGTCGAAGCGTAGATCCTGTCACCATGATCGCAGGCGGTTCGGGCCCGGAAAAAAGCAACACCGACTGTCAACGATCGCCTTTTAGTCTAGCACAGCCGCTTGAATTCCAAGCTGGCTCCCTGTAAGAGGGATCCGGCATTCCAAGCCATGGCACACCGGGGCAGTGCAATATTGCGGGACATGACCAGCGACGCCCCGAAACGTCTCAGTTTCCCCTGCGATTACCCGATCAAGGTCATGGTGCGGGTCGAGGACGGGGTACGCAGCCACGTCGATGCGATCGTTGAGCGGTACGCGGGACCGCTCGACCTTATGGCGGTGACGCAACGTCCGTCGGCGCAAGGAAACTTCCTCGGGATTACTTATGTCATCCGCGCCACTAGCCACGATCAAATTGCGCGGTTGTTCGCAGCCCTGAAACTCTGCCCCCAGGTGATGCTGGTGCTGTGAGCAGGAGTCATCCCGGCTCGGGCCGGCAACGACCGCGGCTCGATAATTCCCGGCGACCGGTCGCGACAGTCTCTTCAGGCAGCGATGCTCAGCGCACGGGTCGGTTCAGAATCGCGCTTGCGACCAGATTGAACAGCCCAAGGAGTAACCCCCCGACGAGCGCGGAGCCGAAGCTCGCGACCTGAAAGCCCGGGACGATCGCGCCGGTCAACATCAGCATCAGCGCGTTGATCACGATCAGGAACAGGCCCAGCGTGAGAATTGTGATCGGCAGCGTCACGATTATCAGGATCGGCCGAACGAGAAAATTCACCAGGCCCAGCACGAGCGCTGCCAGCAGCGCGTAACCGAAGCCGCCGATGCGAATCCCCGGAACAATCTGGCTGACGAGCCACAGCAGCAGCGCGCTGACCACCAGATGAACCAGCAGCTTCGTCATGGCAGACTCAATCGTAGCATCTCGGGTACCCGTTGTGCTCGATCCGCCATTGGCCACACGTTGACCGGCCCCTAGCTGGCCGGCGTGCGCAGCTCCACCAACCGCGGCGTGACGGTAGTGCCGCAGATCTCAAGCTCCGCAACTGTGATCGGCAGCTTGAATCGGCGCGGTCCTGCGCTGCCCGGATTGACATAGACGACGCCATTGCGCTCGCGCACTGAGGCCTGGTGGGAGTGGCCCGACACGATGACCTGCACGCCGGCCGCAGAAAGTTCGAGCTCGAGTTCGTCGAGATTGTGGATGACATAGATTCTCACCGCGGCGAATTCGAGCAGCTGCGTCTCCGGCAGCGATGCCGCCCAGGCCTGCGTGTCGTTGTTGCCGCGCACGGCCGTTACCGGCGCCAGAGCAGCCAGCTGCTCGAGGATGTCCGGGCCACCTATGTCGCCGCCGTGAAGGATGTGATCGCAGCCCTGCAGGAATGCAGTGGCCTCCGGTCGCAGCAGCCCGTGCGTGTCGGATATCAAACCGATGCGCAGCGCGGCCGCTCGTTTGACACGGTTTGGCGGCATTACTCGCCTATCGGGCGGCGCTGACTGCTCCGTCCGATCTTGCGCGCATCGAATCGGTAGCCACGGCGCACCGCTTGCGCCAGTAATGCTTCGCGCCACAGCGCCACCAGACCGCGCGCGTCAAGGTACCTCGGATGCAAGGGCCACTGGCGCATGCTGCTCTCGTGCTCGGGACGCGATGTCTCGCCGCGCAGACAGCGGCCCTGCCGGCGCGAGCGAATCGTTCGGCGTTGTTATGGCCACTCCTTGGCTTCCTGCGCAAACTTCGCCGAGCTATTCGCCACCACACAGAAGCGATGCCCTGTCGGCGCTTCCATGACCCACCAGGTTCTCACCCGTGCGACACGCCTCGCTCCCAGCGCCTCCAGGCGCCGAACCTCCGCCTCGATGTCGTCGGTCTCGATGTCCAGATGGACTCGACTCGGATGCGTCACAGCCTGCACTTCGATGTGCAGTCTGCCCAGCGGATCATCGAGGCACACGTACTTGTCCGCTTCATCCGACGGCAACTGCCGCAGCTCCATGCCCAGTGCGCCGCCCCAGAAGTCCGCGGCGCTCATCAGGTCCAGAGTCTGACAATCAATGATGAAACCTACCAGTTTGCTCTTGTGCATGAGGGTCCTCGATGGTGCTGCGGCGCCCGCAGGCGATGAATGACGGCAGAGTCTTTCAATGCCGGCCGAACGCGACAAAATCGCCCGTGAAATGACCGACCTCCTCGCCGGCATAGTCGAGCGTCGATGCAACGGTGATCCGGGCCCTGCCCCTGCGTGTAAGCAGGCGCACGAACTGCGGCCATTCGCCGGGCTGCACGAGGGCGGCACGGGCGACAAATGTCCCGTGAATCGGCCGACTATAGCTCATGCTTTGGCGTTGAATCACGATGGAGACGGAGGGGAACGAGGCGCGCAGCCGCACGTGCAGCAGCGACCAGGCTGCGAGGATGGCGAGCGCGCTGGCGCTACCGCCGAACACCGTGGCACGGTGGTTGAGGTTCGGTGCCAGCGGCGCAGACAGTTGCACGGATTCTTCGGTCACATCGACGGCGGAGACCTGCATGGCTCGAGACAACGGAATCTGCTGGTGCAGGTACTGCTCGAGCGACTGCGGTGACATTAAACTTTCCACTGCTACCTCATAGCGCGTCTTTTGGCGCGCCGCCCCAACGCTCCGGCGGCGATCCAATATTCGTCGAATTCATGATGACCGATGATGAACGCGGCGACTCCACGCGAGCCAGCCAATTCTCGCCGCTCTCGGGCCGGCGGCTGCTGATCCAGCTGAAGGCGGCGGCGCGGGTCACCAGCACCACAGTTGTAATGCCTCCGCTTGAGCGTTGCGGCTACTCGGTCAAGCGATGCAGCGACCCCATTTACCGCTTCAACGCCAGGATCACCACACCCGCGCCAACCATGGCAATGCCAATCCACTCGCGCATGGACGGGCGTTCGGCCAGGAACAGGTAGGCGAAAATCGCAACCAGTACCAGACTGAATTTGTCCACCGGTGCAACTTTTGAGGCCTCGCCCAGCTTGAGCGCTCTGAAGTAGCAAACCCAGGACGCGCCGGTCGCGAGGCCGGATAGCGTCAGGAACAACCAGGTCTTGGACCCGAGTTCCGATGGGTTGCGCCATTTGCCCGTGACCCACACGAAGCCGGCCAGGGCCACGATGATTACCCCGGTTCGAATTAGGGTGGCAAGGTCCGAGTCCACCGCCTGCAAGCCCACTTTGGCAAAGACGGCGGTTAAGGCGGCAAATACCGCCGAAAGAATTGCCCACGCAAACCATGACCATGAGTCCGTCACGGCCATTCTCATCTAGGCGAGCGCAAAGCGACCTACCTGCATCGGCTTCATCAGGCAGAAGTCCCCGGCTGCGTTTCGCTGACTCGAAACTTTGCGAACTGCGCTTGATCATCGGCGATGACTACCCATGGCAGCTTGTCTTCGACCCAGATGTGCACCTCTGGCATCAAGGCTCCAGGGTCGTCCATGGTCGACAGTGTCACGTCGATTTCGCCGCTGCGATCATCATGGCGGTATGTCAGCGAAGTACCGCACTCAGCGCAGAAGCCTCGCGTGACCCTCGGCGATGAGCTGTATTCAGCCAGTCGACCCTGCACGATTGAGAAGTTCGCCGCCGCGAAAGTGCTCCATGGCACCATTGGTGCGCCAGTCGCGCGACGGCAGCTCGAGCAATGGCAGAAGCAAAGGTTCGTAACCTCACCTCTTGCCTCGTAGCGCACGCGCCCACAGAGACAACCACCTGCATAACTCATCTCATGCATAGCGCGCTGTCCTGTCATTGGGCCGAGGCGGCTGATGCCGCATTCCGGCTGTCTGAAAACCAGCGATCGATATGCGCCATCGCGTCCTCGAGCGAGGACAGCTTCATGTACGCCGAAGCGAAATCGTAGGCCTTGAGGTCGGGCACCATCACGACGCGAAGGCCGGCCTCATGCGCTGCCTTGGCGCCGTGATCACTGTCCTCGAAGGCCAGACAGCGGACCGGGGGCACCCCCAGCCGATCGGCAGCCAGCAGATACACCGCCGGATCCGGCTTACTGCGCGACACCTCATCGCCGCCCGCGACCGCCTGAAAGAAGTCGAGCACGCCGACCTTCGCCAGCCGGCGCCGCACTTCGTGCACATAGGTCGACGAGGCCACCGCACAGGGCACGCCCCGCTGCCGCAGCAGCGCCAGCAGCTGAAGTGCTCCCGGCTTAAGCGGAAACACGACCCCTGAGCGCGCGGTGAGCTTTGCACGCGCCCGATCCCGTACTAATTGAAAACTCCCATGTCCCCCGAGCAGCTTCGTCAGCTGGGCGTACGATTCCTCGGCTGCGCAGCCCACGACGAACAGGAAGTCAGGCTGGGAAAGGATGAGCCCCTCCTCCTCCGCTGATTCCAGCCATGCCTGCATGATGACTCTCTCGGAGTCGAGTAGCAGGCCGTCCATGTCGAAGATCGCGGCCGTGAACACTGTTAGGACCTGTCGATGGACATTTCAGCGACCGGCTCGTCAGGGGCGTGATTCGCCGACTGGAATCCGAAGCGTCTTTTCAAGCCGTACCGCATCGAGCACCCCACGATAGTATCGGGCGATCCGGTCTGTCTGCATATATCCATGCTTCAGATAGAAGGCTATTGCAGCCGGGTTGTCCGATCTTGCCTCCACACGAACCCGTTCGATGCCGGCCGTGTCGGCACATTTCTCGAGCCATGATACCAATTGCGCCGCGAATCCCCGTCTGCGCTGCGCCGGGTGAACGGCCAGAAGCGCCAGATGAGCCGTGCGCTCGCCGTAATGCATGATTCCAAATCCGACCACTCCGCCTGATTGATGCATTACCGCGACATTGGTTGACTGCTCGTGAATCGCGGCCGTAATGCGGGTCGGCGTCCAACTCCAGCCAAGCCCGTGTTCAATGTACTCCCTGGACATATCCGCTATGGCCAGCGCATCGGCGGCGGTTGCCAGTCGTATGCCGGGTACCAACATCATGGGTGCACGCAGCTATTCCATGAACTCACAGGCATGAACCCGAGCGGGCGGCCCCTGGACATTCACTCTCCGGCCTCGTAGATGACGTAGATCTTCTTTGTCGGCTCGACAACTTCCCATGTTCCGACGAAGCCGCTGGGAACTACCACGCTGTCACCCGCCGATACTGTCACGGCATTGCCGGCGGTGTCGGCAATGATGCTGATTCCTTGCAGGATCTGGCAGTACTCCTCCTCCGTGTAGGAGATGTGCCATTTGCCAACCTCGCTGCGCCAGACACCGGCGAAGAACTTTCCGCTGGCGTCGGCGTAGTGCTTCCAGACGCACTGTTTGGGATTGCCCGTGATCAGCTTCTCACTGGGCAGGAAGTATTCTTCGGCGAGTGCGCTCGAGGGTTCGAACTTACGGACTGGGTTCGAACTCATTGCAGACCTCCATGGTGTTGGCGGCGGCGTGTAAACACCTGACCCCTGGCCATCGCGCTAAGCCGCCGACCAAGGTCGCCGGCTGTGACGTGCCGGTTTGCGCAGAAAGTCAGGCATCGGCTTCACCGCCTTTCGGCCCCCAGAACACCGCCCAGGCACCGAAGCCCGGTGAGAATTCCACGAATCTGTGTTCCACACCCGCCGCAACAAAAAAGCAGTCGCCGGGGGCAAAAGTGTATCGCTTACCGGCAATCACCAGCATCCCGTTACCGGTATGGATGAAGTAGAGTTCGTCTTGATCATGCGGGGTCTGCGGATCCACTGCCACCGGAGCAAAAATCTCGACCGACATCGAGCCGTGAGCCATCCCTCTCACGAAGCGCTCGCCCATCGGCCATTCCTCGGTGATCTTGCCGGGAAGTCGTCGCAGAAGTTCGGATGCAGTTGCTTTCATCGTGTCCGCTTGACCTCGAAGACGAGCGGCAGCCGCCGGCTCAAACCATGCCGATATCAACTACACCATCCACTACGCCGCGATAGGCGCACAACCTGCGGGCTTGTAAACCCGCTTTGAGGAAGGCGGATTGTCAGCCAGCTTGGCGGCGGGACGACGAGGGCGAACGACTAATTCACCGCCGCAATTGGGGCACTTTCCAGCCAGGATGCCTTCTGCACAGGAGGCACAGAACGTGCATTCGAAAGAACAAATGCGTGCTGCTGCGGACTCAGGCGGCAGATCTGTGTTGCAGCATTCACAGTTGGGTCTGAGTTGAAGCATGGGAACACCTCCCGCTACGGCAGACTCATCCGCACGGCAAAATACCGGCGCGTTCAGTGGCTCTCATCCCTTGTCTCGTTCGCTGTTTCGGATTCAGGTTTCGGCTGCCCGTCGTTCGATTGCCCAACATGGCCCTGCGCAATGGTACACAGAAGCGGGTGTTCCTGAAACGCGCGCAGCAGCAATCTCGCCGCCCGCTTGTGCGCGGCGCTAGCATCTGAGTCATCGATGGCTTGCGCCAGCCGCTCGATCGCGACTGCGACGGTCTGCTTGGTTTCATTGGCCGGTGTCGCACCGGATGACGCCGACACCTGGAGGCTGCGATCCGGCGACAAATGGATTTCTATGGGCGCAGCCACCTTGCCCTCGACGACGTCAACTCCGGCTGCGGTTATGGTTCCCATGCCGCCACCGATGCCGCCATGTCCCATGTTCGCTCGCCAATGAATGAGGCCGTGATCGGCTAGCTGCCCTGCGATGTTCAGGATGTCCTGCTCGTTGAGCTTGCCGTCAAAGTCGGACGGCACCAGACCGATGAGACGCTCTTTGCGACGCTGATAGTACTTCTCCAGCAGCAGACCTCGAAGTTCGCTAACTTTCATCACTGATCCTTGCCGCCACATCATGAGCGCCCATGAGCGCTGCGGCTGGTCGCACTGTCAATGCACAGTAGCACGGTGCAGTCATAGCAGGTTCAGTGGGCGGCAGCGCATGCATCTGCGCGCCGCGGGTAAAGGCGGTCTGCGGGCGTCGCTGTCTGGCTGCGCGACGTGCGCTCGAGCGGACACTTTGCCAGTGCGTTCTTTTGAGTATTAACTGGCCTCGCAATGTAAGGGCAAACCCGTCGTAAGGCGGGGACGCAAAGCCTCCGGTCTTAGGTCCGATGGGGACATGAGATAGCGGGGTTGCCGGCAAGGAAGCGATGCGAGCGCATCGGCTCTCCACCGTCAATACCCGCTTCTCCCCTATCGGTACATACCTCGCCGGAGCGCTTCAAGGGTTTCCACCTGATAGCGAGGCGATGTGACATGCCTACCGATAAAAATTGGCGATCGCTGGGCTAAGGCCTGGCCGTTCTGACCCTGACCGCGGCCCTGGCGGCCTGCGGAGGCTCGAGCGACGCGAGCTCCAGCGACAGTGGCGCCGCAGCGGCCAGCGCGAGCGTGGCGAGCGTGAGCCCGAGCGTCTCGGGCACTCCGCCCACCACGGTGGCTGCGGATAATCGCTACAGCTCTCTCCCCACAGTGGCTAACCCCACCGGCACGCCCCTGAGCTTCAGCTTCCAGAACAAGCCCGCCTGGGCCAGCTTCGGTCTGGCCACCGGGGAGCTCTCGGGCACCCCGAGCGCGCCGGATGCGGGCACATACCCCAATATCGTCATCGCCGCCAGCGACGGCACGAGCACGAGCGCGCTGCCGGCCTTCTCCATCCAGGTCACGGCCCCCCCGCGGGCAACAGCCCCGCGAGCGGCTCCTCGGGCCCGAGCGCTTCGGCCAGCGGCGCCAGCAGGTCGGCGGCGACGCAGTCGGCGAGTGGGACCATGGTCCCGACGAACGCGAGGCAGATCACCGATAGCGCATGGGCCGTCTGGACGCTCAACGGCGGTGAGAGTTCCAGCGCCTATGCCTGGGCCGCCTCCAATGGTATCGGCTGCCTGCAGTGGGGCTGGAACAACTGGGGCGGCGCATCCAATCTCGACAGCCTGATCACCACCAATCCCTGGAACGCCGACGGGGCTCCAGCCCCTTAGATCCTTCAGTATCAAGAACTCTAAGCTTCGCGGCAGCGACCGGACCGCTACCGCCTCCGCCACTGACTGCGCGAGCCCGACGATAGCGCCCCGTGAAATTATGGCTATAACAACGGCACCGCCGGAACCCTCGCGGTGCTGGCGGCCGGCTACCCGATCTTGATTACCGAGCCCTATGGCTTCGACAATGCCTTAGACCCAGACGGCTCCAAGCATGCCAACGGCTACACCTGGGCGGCCTCGAACAACACCGGCTATCTTTGGCGGGGCTGGAACGACTGGGCAGTCAGGCCCTCAGCGCTGAGCTTACCTCCCCGCCCTGGTCCGCCAGCACTCCGCCTTGACGGCGGGTATCAGTTGGCGCGTCGCGAGCTAGCGATTGCCGCGTTGCCGTACCTGCAGCGCCGCGCTCGGAACACCAAGGTCGGCCAGCGGGCCGGCAATGTCTGCGGTCGTCAAACGCACCTCTTGGTTTCACCGCTCCTCTCACAGTCGGAGAGGACCAAATTGCCTCGCTTACTCGCGGTGGAGGGCGGATTCCTTCAGACGATGCTCTGCACAATCAAAGAATTATAGCTAGTCCATCACACGATGGCTCATGACGAAATATTTGTCACCTGTCATATTTTACAGGTGCGGCATCGATGATGACCGCGCATCCTTTGTATTCTTTTCAATCGCGTCGGCGGATGCGCCGCGCAGAATGTCCTCTGAATATAAGGCGTATCATCGATTGGGCCGCGTACGCGGGCCACCACCGGATGGCCGATGCAAAGTGAGGCAGTACGTATTCAATCGACGATCGCTGACCTGGCGGCGATCACGACTGATGCCGAACGCGTCGCTGAGCTGGCTGCCTCGACCTGGCGCCAGATCTATGCGGTATTGTCTTCAATCATTGGCCCAGGGGGCGTCGCCGCGCTCTACCAGCGAAGCCTGTACGTGACACGCGCCGCCTACCCCTGCCTGGGGGCTGTACGTGAAGATGCGCTGCGGCCCGCTCAGTTTGCTGGGTTGCAAGTGGTGCTGTCGCAGCAAAGCAATGTGCAGGCGGCCGCCGCAAATGGCGCACTTCTGCAGACCTTCTGCGATCTCCTGGCTAACCTGATCGGCGTCCCGCTCACCGAGCGGCTGCTGCGATCGGTTTGCAACTTGACTTCAGGCGGCCCTGCCGTGCAGGAGAGCTCGAGATGACTACGCGCAAAGCAACCATCAATCGCCTTGGCACGGGTGTGCCGGGGCTCGACGAGGTGCTCGGCGGCGGCTTGCCGGAGTTCTCGTTCAATCTTATTGCCGGGCCGCCCGGCAGCGGCAAGACGACGCTGGCACATCAAATCATGTTCGCGATGGCGACGAGCGAGCGCCCAGCGCTCTATTTCACGGTGCTCGGCGAACCGCCGCTCAAGATGCTGCGCTACCAGCAACAATTCGACTTCTTTGACAGCGACAAGGTGAATGCCTCGATCCGCTTCATCAACCTCGCCGACGATACGGCCACCGGAGATCTCAATAAGGTCCTGGCCCGAATCGTCGCGGAAGTCGAAGCGCACGGACCGGCGGTGGTGTTCGTCGACTCGTTCCGCTCGGTGATGCTCGCCGGCCATGGCGATGGCAAGTCGTCCATGGACCTGCAGCAGTTCGTCCAGCAGTTAGGCATGCTGATGACGAGTTGGCAGGCTACGACCTTCCTGATCGGGGAATATTTGACCGAGATCGATTCGAACCCGGTATTCACTGTCGCCGACGGGCTCATCTGGTTGCGCCAAAGCCTGCAGAACAATTCGATCGTGCGTAAAATGGAAATCATGAAGATGCGAGGGCAACGGACATTGCCCGGGCTTCACACCTTCCGCATCAGCGGCGCGGGAATCCACGTGTTCGCGCCGGTAAGTCTGGCCGCGCCGACCGAAGCGCCAATAGTGCCGCGCGCGGAGGTTCGGTTGCGGATGGGGACGCCGTTACTCGACCAGATGATGGGCGGTGGGCTGCCGCGCGGTTACTCGCTGTTGGTGGCAGGACCCTCTGGATCGGGCAAGAGCATCCTGGCTGCCGCCTTCCTGGTCGAAGGCGCGCGCGGCGGAGAGACCGGCATCATCGCCGCCTTCGAACAGCGATCCGGCGTGGCACGCGCTCGCAACCTGGCCGAATTGATTGGTGCCGACCGTGTCGGCGTGATCGATACACGGGCACCGGGTCTATCGGTCGACGAGATCGCAGGGCTGCTGATCGCCGAGATTCGTCGCCTGAAGGCGAGCCGCGTCGTCATCGATTCTCTATCGGGCTTCGAGCTGGCTCTAGCCCCAACGTTCCGTGATGGCTATCGCGAGTCGTTGGCGCGCCTGGTAGCGTCGCTCACCAGCACTGGCGCCTCGGTGCTGATGACGTCCGAGCTGGAAGACCGATACACCGATCTGCGCTTCAGCCCCTATGGAACGGCCTTCATGACCGACGCGATCGTGGTGATGCGCTACATTGAGGTAGAAAGCCGATTGAAGCGAGTGTTGGCCGTGGCGAAGGTGCGAGCCAGCAATCATTCAAATGAGCTGCGCCTGTTCGAAATCGACGACGATGGCATCAAGATTGGCGAGATGGTCTCGGGCCGTGAAGGACTGCTGGGGGGGCAACCGAGCCGAGCGCGTCAACGGAACGCCCCTGTCAGGGGCATCGGCGATGACTGAGCTTTCCACTGTGAGCTGATCGGCGTGAACGGGCATCCCGACAGAAGCGACGTGGTCTCGGCGGAACGGGCGCTGGCGTTGCTCAACAAACAGGCGGACCAGATCCGCGCGGAGATAGTCAGATCGCGGCAGGAGTTGGCGAAGGTCCAACACGACGTCAGCGGAGCGCGGGCCGCTCAACTGGTGGAAGCGAATGAGCGCTTAGTGCTGGCTGCACTCCAGGCCCAGACCGTGGCTGAGATGGCAAGGGCACATCTGGACGAGTTAGCCCGTTCCAGCCAGCGCGACGCGCTAACGGACACGCCCAACCGCGCGTTGATGCTCGACCGGCTTGAGAACGCCATCGCCTTGGCACGACGGCACGTCACACGACTAGCTGTGCTTTTTCTCGACCTCGACCAGTTCAAGGACATCAACGACACGTTCGGACATGCGGTCGGTGATGAGGTGCTGCAACTGGTAGCACGCCGTCTGGAGTCTGTCGTGCGCGCCTCGGACACCGTAAGCCGTTACGGCGGAGACGAATTTCTGGTGCTGGTGGGCGAAATCTCTCAGGCATCGGATCCCGCTGTGATCGCCGCGAAGATTCTTGCCGTCCTCACGGCACCCAGTCGTGTCGGCGATCACACGTTTCGACTGTCGGCGAGCGTCGGCGTCGCCATCTACCCGGAGGACGGCGAGGACGCGGCGACTCTCATCAGCCGGGCCGATGCGGCCATGTACCGTTCCAAGAGGCGCAGACGCGGCGGGTTCGAGCTTCACCGAGAGGAGTTCTCAGGCGTACCCAGGCCGGAGCACTCTACCATCGACGCACCGCGGCCGCCGGCGCCCCGCCACGAATCCGCGTTAGCCGAGCAGGAGCCCCGCTTTCGGGAGCTACGCGAGGCGAACGAGCAATTGGTGATTGCCGCGCTAACGGCGCAGCGAGTGGAGGCGCAGACGGAAGAAGCGTATACGCGCCAGACGAAGTTCCTGGCGATGGTGGCGCACGAGTTGCGCAACCCGCTAATCCCCATCCGAACCGCCGCTGAGTTGCTCAACCGCGCCCTCAGAAACGAGCCGCTGCTTACGCAGCTACAGGCGGCGATCAAGCGCCAGGTATCTCTGGCGTCAAGACTCGTGGACGATCTGCTCGATGGATCGCGGGTCAGCGCGGGCAAATTCCGGCTCGAACGCCGAATGGTGGAGATGGCCGACATCCTCAGCCTGGCCGTTGAGACCTGCCGGCCTGCGGTTGAGATGCGGTCACAGCGTTTGACGATCCGTCTGGCGCCTGCACCGCTTCTCGTGCTTGGCGATCCGGTGCGGCTAGGTCAGATCTTCGGCAATCTGCTGGACAACGCATCCAAGTATACGGCCAAGGGCGGCGAGATCTCGCTCACGGCGGTAGTACTCGATCGTGCGCTGGAGATCACCGTTTCGGACAACGGCATTGGCATCACGGCGGACGCGTTGTCCGCTATCTTCGATCTTTTCATGCAGGACGCGCGCGCCCTGGCCCTTGACGACGGCGGACTGGGCATCGGGCTCGCAGTCGTTCGCGATCTGGTCGAGGCGCATGGAGGCACGGTTGTCGCCAGGAGCCCCGGCCGCGACCTCGGCAGCGACTTTATCGTTACGCTACCGATGGCCACCAGACCGGTTCCAGCCGTCACCACATGAAAACGTGTGCGCAGATCGCCGCGTGCCACTGCACATCAGACGCTTCGGTCGACCAGTCGCACGCCGAGCTTTGACGAGATGTTCATAAGGATTCGGCAAATATGGTCATGAGTAAACCGGCACCGATCATGCGAGTGGTGTCGTTCTATCACAAGGTGAGCGGCCTGTTTCATGCCCGGCATCTGATGTCGTCCGACGCCAAATCGATCGAGCTCAATACGCCGCGCGATCACATTGCGATCGAAGGCGATCACTTCGACCGTCTGTCGCAACGCATCGATGTCAAGACAGGCCAAGTGATCGATCAACTGCCAGCGCAGCCCAGTGCCGATCACGAGTGGAACGCGACCGACCGGCGTTGGCAATTGAAGCCGGAAATCGTTGCCAGAGAGGAAACGCATCGCCGCACCATCCTGCGCATCAACCAGCTCGAGCTGAAGGGTCTACGCTCGTTACGCGAGTTGGCGTTGGGCGAGGCCAAGGCGGCAGATCGGCTCAAGGCGCTCGATAATGAAATCGCGACGCTGCGCAAAACTCTCACTGACTGAATTGCCGGTTGCTGCCGGCATGTGCTTGTGGGTAGTTCCCACGGCAACGTGCTGAAGAGCGAGCCGCGTGCTGCGAACCTGACGTAGCCGACGGGTTTGCCGTATCAATCCGTCGGCGCGATCGCGTGCGGCAGACGCTCGAGCGCGGCTGACACCATTCCAATGCCCCCACCGCCTCGGCCTCGGCCCCGGCCTCGAACGCCACCACCACGCCCACCGGGGGCTTCGGCATCCAGGTGCAGGGCAATGAATTGGTCAGCACCCTGGATGACAGCACGGTGCAGATCGTGGGCACCAACATCTCGGGGCTTGAGACCGGCATGAACTGGCGCTGGGCCCCCTTCAGTCATGCCGGGGCCGCCTTCTGGTCCCAGGTGCTCAACTGGGGCGGCTCGGGGCTCAACACCGTGCGCCTGCCGCTCAACGAGGCCTCCTGGCTCAAGTACAGCGGCTACGACTCGGGCACCGGGGCCTCGCGCGGGCTCTACACCGCGGCCTGCGGTGGCGGCTACATCCCCGATCCGGCCAGCGCCTACCAGGCCACCGTCAAAAAGGCGGTCGCCGATGCTATCGCGGCCGGCCTGTACGTGATCCTCGATCTGCACTGGGGCGCACCCAACAACGCCGCCGGCCAGCCGCTGTGCCCGATCGGCCAGCCCGCCTGTGCCGACAACGATCACTCCCTCGCCTTCTGGACGTCCCTCGCCGATGCCTTCAAGGCCGATCCGCCCGTCATGTTCGAGCTCTGCAACGAGCCCTTCGGCAGCAACGGCTATGACAACTGGGTCAACGGGGCGAGCGGGGCCGGCCCCGATGCCATCACGCTGCGCGATGGCGGGGCCTTCTTCCCCTTCCTGCAGCAGGACAACTCCAACTGCAATCTCATACACACCCTCTGCCTCACCTGGCAGGTCGCCGGCATGCAGGACATGATCAATACCATCCGCGGCGAAGGCGCCACCAACGTCATCCTCGCCTCCCCCATCGGCTGGGCCGGGGAGATCGAGACCTGGCTGGCCGCCAAGCCCACCGATCCGATCGGTCAGCTCGGCGTCGCCTGGCACGCCTAACGGCTACAACAAGGGCCAGAGCTTTCCGCTGGCCGTGCTCGCCGCCGGCTACCCGATCGCGATCACCGAGACCTATGGCCTGGGCGCCATCGGCGGCGACAGCTCGGTCGCCTCCCAGAGCATCGGCTACACCTCGCGGGGCTGGAACGACCGGGACGGCCAGGCCCTCAGCGCTGCTACCCCGCCCTGGGTCGACAGCACCGTACCTTGAACTGATTACCCCATCCCCCTCCACCCTCACCCGCCCCGCCGATCCTCCGACCCGCGGGGCTTTTCCTTGGCGAAAGCCTTTGTGCAATGCTTCGATCAGGCGGCGCAGCGATTCACATCGCAGAGCTTGGTCAGACCCCCCCGTCGCCGGCACTGATGATGTCGTGAAGATAGCCGATGCATTCGGGACAAATCATGGCCTTGCGTGACGCCACCATTCCCGGAACTTCGTCCTGGGTCTTGTCGCAAAAAGCACAGACCAAGGGGATGCTGTCCGTGGCTCGCGCGGTCGGGTCCGTGCGGCTGACATTCGGGGCGGCGGCCTCTTCCGAATCCACGATACGAACCTCCACGACGTCACCGGCGCATAACGCCGCGGCCAGCCATCTGGCGTCGGCAACAGGCTGGTCCTCCGGAGCAACCGAGCCCGCGACTTCGAGCCAACCTTCTTTCAAACCGGGGTAGAGCGACACGGTGGCGTTGATCAGCTCCGCGGCGCGACCGCCTGCCACGACTCGCAGCTGACCGTTGACGTTCACTTCAAGGCAAATCACTGCGGCTCGGCTCCCACATAGGTCGATTACTGAGAAAAGCCAACGCGGAACGCGCGAGCGATAAGCTTCCCATGCGCCACCAAACTATCGGGCCGCCCAGGGTTCTTCCGCGAGCACGATCCGCAGATGAAATCCGATTACTACGGTGCTGGCGTAGATGGCAAGAGTGCGCGACCAGAATAGCGTCGCCCATGCGCCCAAAAGGATCGCGACCCCAGTGTACATTGGGTTGCGCGAGTACCGATACCGGCCAGTGGTCACAAGCTGCCGCGGCGGATCCCAAGGCGCCAAAGTACCGCGCCCGGCAACCTAGAATTCGCGCACGCACCTCATCAGTCGCAGAGCCCCGCAAACCACCGGCACCAGCCCAATTGGCCGCAGCCGGAGTGCGCGGTGCGGGCGCGTGGTCGTACGTGCAATCAGAACGGATCTCGTGGCTAAGGATTCCCTTCCGCCGGAAGTTCCCCGGTGGATAGAAGGGTAAGTTCTTCATCGCTGAAACTGCGTTGTGACAGGGCCCACCGGGCCTGGCGAAGTTGCGAGGAGTCGACATAGACACGACACGGCGCGGCCTGGCCGAGAACGCTGGCGTCGGAATCGACCCGCACGACAATGCCGTCGGCGGCCAGCACGTCGGCAAATGCTTGTGCCGATGGCACATCGGAAAGCGTTATCAGCAGCTGCCACGCCGACATTACGGCCGACCTTCCGTCGCTCTGCGGAGCTCACGCCGTAATTTCAATTCGATTGCCCTCGGGGTCAAGCACCACGCTTTCATAATAGCCATCGCCCGTCCTGCGCACTGCGCCGCGCGGTGATTGCCAGCGCGGTCAGCTGCGCGCGAGGATCGTGGTCAGCAGAGGCGCGAACTCGGCGGCCACCTGCCGCGCATTGGCGGGACCGCCGAGGGCGGCCAGCTCGGTCATTTCCAGTCCGGCGTAGCCACAGGGGTTGATGCGGCGGAACGGTTCCAGATCCATGCTGATGTTGAACGCCAGGCCGTGATAGCTGCCACCGCGGCGAATGCGCAGGCCGACGCTGGCGAGTTTGCGTCCCTCCACGTAGACGCCCGGGGCACTGTTGCGGCACTCGGCTCGAATGCCAAAGCGCGCCGCATATTCGATGACAGCGCGTTCGAGCGCGGTGACGAGGTCACGGACCCCCAGACGCGCGCGGCGGACATCGATCAACGGATAGACCACGAGCTGGCCCGGTCCGTGATAGGTAACCTGGCCGCCGCGATCGATCTGCACGACGGGAATATCACCCGGCGCGAGCACATGCGATCGATCGGCGTTCATGCCGAGGGTAAAGACCGGATCGTGCTCGAGTAGCCAGATCTCATCCGGCGTCGCTGCATCTCGCTGCTCGGTAAAGCCTTGCATCGCGCGCCAGGTGGGCTCGTAAGGCGCGCGGCCCAGCCATTTGGTCGCGGGCGCCGCAACAGCGGCGGTCGCGCCGGAGGCGCCACGCCAGTCAGTCGCTGCCAGCGGCGCGTTCACGGCACCGTAGCGGCAGTAGTGGCTGCCGCGCCGGGGGCCAGACTGAGTCCGACGTTATTGCCCGCGAGCGCTTGCTCGGCGCGATAGCTCGAGCGCACCAGCGGGCCGGAAACACACTCACGGAAACCGCGCGCGAGCCCCCAGACACGATAGTGTTGGAACTGTTCGGGTGTGACAAATTTCTCCACGCTCAGGTGATTCGCGGTCGGCCGCAAGTACTGACCGAGCGTGAGGATATCGACCCCGACCGCCCGCAGATCGTCCATGCACCGGGCGATCTCCTCATCGCTCTCGCCGATCCCGAGCATGAGGCTGGTCTTCGTGAGCAGCTCGGGCCGGTGTCGTTTGGCGTGGGCGAGCACGGCGAGTGTCTGCTCATAGCCGGCGCGCGGGTCGCGTACCGGGTGCGTCAGCCGCCGTACGGTCTCCACGTTCTGCGCGAACACCTCCGGCCCCGAATCGATCACGGTCTCGACATCGCGCAGCATACCTTGAAAATCCGGCGTCAGCGCCTCGACCGCCGTATTCGGGTTGCGCTGTTTGATGGCGCGAATACAGGCGCCGTAATGCGCCGCACCGCCATCGGCCAGATCGTCGCGGTTCACCGAGGTCAGCACCACGTACCTGAGCTGCATCAGTGCGACGCTTGCGGCGACGTGTTGCGGTTCCTCGGCGTCGAGCCAACCGCGCGGATTACCGGTATCGACGGCACAGAAGCGGCAGGCGCGCGTGCACACGGCGCCCATCAGCATGATGGTCGCGGTGCCGGCGTTCCAGCATTCGCCTATGTTCGGGCACTTCGCCTCCTCGCAAACAGTCGCGAGCCGGTGCTCCCGCACCGTACGACGCACGAAATCGTAGCCCTCGCCGACCGCAAGCGGCGCCCTGAGCCAGCTCGGCTTGCCGGCGAGGCCGCGGCGATCGACCTCGCGGGGCGGCTTCATGCCGTCCTTGATCGCCGTAAAACCTTGCGGCGTCAGGTACTTCTGGCCACTGCGCACACCCTCGGCCGCGCCAGCTCCAGCGCCAGCGCCAGCGCCGCCAGCTCCAGCGCCAGCGCCAACGCCAGCGCCGCCGGAAGCAATATCGATGACGACGGGGATTCCTTTTAGTGTGCTCATAGGAGCGTCATTGTAAGGCGGCGAGGCGTTCGACGCTGCCGACGTCGCTCCAGGCACCTTCGAACACCTGGCCATGCAGTCGGCGCCCCGCGATTGCCCGCCGGAGCAGCGGCAACAAGGGAAATTTGCCGGGACTGCAACCCTCGAACAATTCGGGCCGGTACAGGCCGATTCCCGAGTATGTCCAGCGCGCGCCGCCCTGCTCCTGCACGCGGCCGTTGATGAGCGCAAAATCGCCGTGCGCATGGTGCATGGGATTGGCAACCAGCACGAGCTGGGCCAAGGCCTCCGGGGCTATTCGAATCGCGCCGAAGTCAATATCGGTGAACACATCCGCATTCACGACCAGAAACGGCTCCGGGCCCAACCATGGCAAGGCCCGGAAGATGCCACCACCGGTCTCGAGCGCCTCGCCGCCTTCATCGCTATACCGGATCTGCATGTTCCACCGTGCGCCGTCGCCGAGCGCGGCACGGATGTGCTCGCCGAGCCACGCGAGGTTGATCACAACCTGCTTCACTCCCAGGCGCGAGAGCTTCTCGAGGTGGTAGACGATCAGTGGCTTGCCGCGAACCGTGAGCAGCGGCTTTGGGACTTGGTCCGTCAGCGGACGCATGCGCTCGCCGCGCCCGGCAGCCAGAACCATGGCGCAAGCGATGGTCACGGGCGGCCCGCCGCCAGCGCCCGTGCGTTGGCTGCGCCGAACACCGGCACCACGCGCCGCTGCAGCCACTGCGCGAAGCTTCGCAGCTCGGCATAGCGCCGCGCTGCATCCCGCACGTACTCGAGCGTGCGCGGCAGGTCGGACAGAAACCCATTCTTGCCGTCGCGATACCAGAGGCGCGCAAAGATGCCGAGTACCTTGATATGACGCTGCAGACCGATCAGATCGAACCAGCGCAGAAACTCCCGCTCGCTCGACCCCGCCAGCTCGCCGGCACCCCGCAACCGCGCCCGATAAGCGCTGACCCAGTGCTCCACCCGTGCGCGCGGCCAGTCGATGTAGCAATCCTTGAGCAGCGACACCAGGTCATAGGCGACCGCCCCGGCGAGCGCGTCCTGAAAATCGATAATGCCGGGGTTGCGGCTCGGCAGCAGCATCAGATTGCGCGAATGATAGTCACGATGCACGAACACCAGCGGCTGCGCGAGCGCCTCGACGATCAGGAACTCAAAGCTCTCGGCGAGGACGGTGCGGTCGGCATCGTCCAGAGTCAGCTGCAGATGGTGCGCGCAGAACCATTCCGGCATCAGCGCCATCTCGCGCTCGAGCACCGCGCGATCGTAGGCCGGCAGCTTGCGCGCGGCTTCGCGGCCCTGTAGCTGGATGCGCAGCAGCGCTTCGAGTGCGTCTCCATAGAGAGCATTTGGATCGGCACCCGCGCGCAGCTGCGTCAGATATAGATCCGATCCCAGGTCTTCGAGCAGCACCAGGCCGCGCGCGCCATCGGCCGCGTGGATATGCGGCACATGCACGTCGCAGGCCTCGAGCAGCGCGGCGACCTTCAGGAACGGTCCGATGTCCTCCTTGTCGGGGGGAGCATCCATCACCACGCGCGTCACGCCGTCCGCGCGCCAGGCGCGAAAGTAACGTCGGAAGCTGGCATCGGCCGACGCCGGCTCGAGCCGGACGAGGCGAAAGTCAAGCTCGCTTGTCAACCAATCCCGGATCTGCTGGACGCGCGCGTCGCTGCCTGTCATTGAAGCGCTTACTTCCTCTTGAGCATGCCGCGGCTCAAGCAGGACCGCGGCCGTGGCATCAGTCATTATAATAAGGGCGCACATGATTGCTTCCCCGCACCTGCGCGCGCTTCTGGGTGCAGCGCTCTGCTGTGCCCTGGTGCTCGCGGCGAAGGCCGCGGACGCCCCGGGAAACCCGGCCGCCGCGCAGACCGCCGCACCGTGCGGCGTGCCCTGGGATAAGGGCGCGCCGCCGCTGCTTGCGGCCGCGAGCACCCGGAGCAATCCGCTCGGCGCCCTGAGTAACGCCGGCTCTGCCAGGCTTGGCGCCGACATCACCACCAGCTCGGATCAACTCACCACCACGGCCGACGGCCAGACGGAGCTCACCGGCAATGTCGACGTGCACGTGGGCGAGCGGGAGATCCAGGCTGACAAGTTGATCTACGATCGCAACAGCAACAGCCTCAACGTCAGCGGCCGGGTGCGCTTCCACGATCCGACAGTGCTGGTGCAGGGTGATACCGGGCGCTACGGCGATGACGGCGCGCTGTTCAACCACGCGCAATTCCAGCTGTTGCAGCAGTCCGGCCACGGCAGTGCCGATCAGATGTCGATGACGCCGAGCAACGTGATCACGCTGCATAACGTCACCTACACCAGCTGCCCGCCGCAGCGGGCCACCTGGCAGATCCGCGCGCGCGAGCTGCGCCTTGACACCGCCGCCGGTGAGGGTGTCGGTCGCGGCGCGATCGTGGACGTGGACGGCATCCCGATCGCGTACCTGCCGTGGATCTCGTTTCCGATGAGCGACGCGCGCAAGAGCGGCTTCCTGTTTCCGGAAGTCAGCACCTCGAGCCGCAGCGGCGCCATGGTCGCCACGCCCTGGTATTGGAACATCGCGCCGAACCAGGACGCCACCTTCACGCCGGCGTACTACACCTACCGCGGCCCCGACATGGGTGTCCAATATCGCTTCCTGAGCAGCTCGAACCGCGGCAGCATCAACGCCAGTTATCTTCCCAACGACAGCTTGTACTACGACACCGCCTGCGCCACAGCGCGTCCAGCGGGGGTACCGTGCAGTGCGAGCAGCGAGCGCAGCTACGTGCGCCTGATCGACCGACTGCAGCTCCCGGACAACACGCGCGTCGATACCAACGTCGATAGCGTCAGCGACACCGAGTACTTTGAGGATTTCGGCCAGGGTTCGCAGTCCACCAGTACGCCGTTCCTGGCGCGCAGCGTCGCGATCATCCACCGCGACGACATCTGGAACCTGCGTGCTCAGGTGCTGGGCTTTCAGACCCTGGACAATACTCTTCCGGACACCGGGCTCGACAATGAGCGGCCCTACATTCAGCTGCCGCGTCTGGCCGCGACCGGGCTGTGGTCGCCACAGCGATTGCCGGCGCTGGTCACCGGCTTCGACAGCGAGGTGGTGAACTTCACGCGCTCGGTCAGCAACTCCTGCACCTGCACGGAAGGCTCCTGCAGCAGCTGCAGCCCGCCGCCATGTACCGTGCCGTCGACCGTCCGCAATTCAGCGCCCTGGGCCTGCGTCGACGGCTGGCGGCTCGATGCCAGGCCGCAGATTGGGCTCGACATCTCCGGACCCGGCTACTTTTTCCGCCCGAATCTCGCCTGGGATTTGACCCAGTACTCGCTGCGCGACAGCGGCACGCCCGACAGCTCGCCACAGCGCAGCCTGCCGATCCTGAATATCGATACCGGCCTGCAATTCGAACGCCTCGCCGGCTCCGGCGGCTTGCGCAGCATAACTCTCGAGCCGCGGCTCATGTACGTCTACATACCGTATCGCGATCAGACCCAGCTGCCGGTGTTCGACACCTCAACCCCGGACCTGAACACGATCGAGTTGTTTCGCCCCAATCGCTACGTCGGCATCGATCGCATCGGCGATGCCAATGAGCTCACGATGGGGGTGACCACCAAATGGTTCGAGAATTCGAGCGGCGTGCGCTACCTGAGCGCCACCATCGGTCAAAGCTTATACTTTCAGCCGCCGCGGGTTACGCTGCCGCAGCCGGCGCTCACGCTGCCGCCGTCAGCGCTCACGCTGCAACAGCAGCAGCAGATCACGCCGCCAGGCGAGCTGATCCAGCCTCGCGCGACCTCAAGTCTGATCGCTGAAATCAATCTGACCGCCTACCGCCACTGGAACCTGCAGCTTGAAGTGGCCTCCAACCCCGCCGTATCGAGCATCCAGCAGGCCGAGGTGTTGGTGCAGTACCTCGCCAGCAGCAAGCAGGTGGTCAATGTCGGCTATCTGTTTCGTGACGGCGTCGTGCAGCAGGTCGATGTGTCCTCGGCCTGGCCGGTCAGCGGCCACTGGGATGTCTATGCGCGCGCGGTGTATTCGCTGCTGGATCGCGCACCGATCGAGAATTTCGCCGGTTTTCAGTATCGCGGTGCTTGCTGGAGCATTCGGGCGGTGGCGCAAAGCTCCGTGAGTACCCGCACCGGACAGCGCGACACCGGTGTCTCGCTGCAGCTGGAACTCACGGGTCTGTCCAATGTCGGAAGTGGGATCGGCACTGGAAGTGGGGTAAGTACTTTCCTTGAGCAGTCGATTCGGGGATACTCCGCCTCCGCCACCAAGCCCTAGAATTGACTTAAGCCTTTGAGGCCAAAGAGAATTTAATGCACCGCAGCGTCCACCTTTCGTCCGCTTGCCTGACCCTCCTGGCGCTGGTCGCGGCGCCCTTCGCGGGCGTCGCCAAGGAGCTGTCAGACAAGGGCGTGCTGCTCGATCGGATCGTGGCCGTGGTCAACGAGGGCGTCGTGCTGCAAAGCGAACTCGACATGCAGACGCGCGAGATCGAGGCGCGTCTGCGCGCTCAGAAGGTCGCACTGCCGCCCGAAAGCGTGCTGCGCCAGCAGGTACTGGACCGCCTGGTTCTGGAAGAGATCCAGCAACAGCACGCTGATCGCGCCGGCATCAAGATTACCGATGAGCAGGTCAACGCCGCGATGGGGGACATCGCCAAGCGACAGAACATCACTCTGCAGCAGCTGCCCGAGAAGTTGGCCGCCGACGGCATCGACTACGCCCAGTACCGCAGCGACCTCAAGCGCGAGATTGCGCGTCAGATCCTGCGGCAGCGCGACGTCGTCCAGCGCATCGTCGTCACGCCGCGCGAACTCGATCAATACCTCGAGCACCAGAAGAAGACCGCCTCGGCCGCCAACGAATACAACGTCGCGCATATCCTGATCGCGGTGGCGCAGGACGCGAAACCGGCGCAGCTCGCGCAGGCCGGCAAGCTCGCGCACGAGGTCGACGATCGCGCGCACAATGGCGATGATTTCGGTGCACTCGCCGTCACCTATTCGCAGAGCGAAAGCGCGCTCGAAGGCGGCGCGCTTGGTTGGCGCAAGGGCACCGAGCTGCCGACATTCCTGGCGGACGTGATCGCGCGCATGAAACCTGGCGATGTCAGCGATGTGCTGCAGACGCCGAGCGGCTTTCATATCGTGAAGCTGGTCGACACGCGTGCGGCTGGCGGCCCGCAGATGGTGCAGCAGGTGCACTTGCGCCACATCCTGCTCAAGCCCACCGAGATCGAAGACGACGCCACCGTGGAGCAGAAGCTCGCCCGCTGGCGCGAGCAGGTCGTCTCTGGCAAGGAAGATTTCGCCGTGTTCGCCAAGACCTATTCGCAGGATAGCGCCTCGGCGATCAACGGCGGCGACCTGGGTTGGTCTGAAGCCAGCGTGTTCGTGCCGGAATTCGCCGGAGTGGTTGCGGGGCTCAAGGAAGGCGAGATCAGCCAACCGTTCCGGACCCAGTACGGCTGGCACATCGCGCAGCTGCTCGGGCATCGGAATTTCGACAACACCAATGAAGCCGCGCGCGAGCGCGCGTTCGAGGCGATGCGCGACAGCCGCGTCGAGGAAGCCACGGAGCTGTGGCTGCAGCAGATCCGCGACGAATCCTACGTCGAGCTGCGGCTCTGAAGCCGCGACCGCCATGCTGGCGCCGATTGCGCTGACCGCCGGTGAACCCTCCGGCATCGGCCCCGATCTGTGCCTGGCCGCGGCCGGTATGGCGCGCGCCTGGCCGCTGGTGGCTCTGGCCGATCGCGAGCTGCTCGCGCTCCGGGCGCGGCAGCTCAAACTGAAGGTAGAGTTCTCCGACTACCGCATCGGCGGCGACATCCGGTACGCGGCCGGTACCCTGAGCGTGTTGCATCAGCCGCTCCCGGCTGCGTGCGTCGCCGGACGGCTCGAGGTGACGAATGCCCACCAGGTGCTGGCGCTGATCGATCGCGCGGTCGACGGCTGCCTCGCCGGCGAGTTCTCGGCAGTCGTGACCGCTCCGGTGCAGAAGAGCCTGATCAATCAGGCCGGTGTGCCCTTCAGCGGACACACCGAATACATCGCGGCTCGCACCCATGCGCCGCTGCCAGTGATGATGCTGACCGCGCTCGACCTGCGTGTTGCCCTGGCGACGACGCACCTGCCGCTGCGCGCCGTCAGCGACGCGCTCAGCATCGATGGCCTGCTGCGGATACTGCAGATCCTGTCGCAGGGCTTGCGCCGCTACTGGCGCCTGCCGCAGCCGCGTATTGGCGTCTGTGGCTTGAATCCGCACGCCGGCGAAGGCGGCCATCTCGGCGATGAGGAGCTGCGCATCATCGGCCCCGCGATCGAGCAGGCGCGGGCCGCGGGCCTGTCGGTTGACGGCCCCTGGCCGGCCGATACCCTGTTCGTGCCGAGCCGTCTGGCGCCCTACGACGCGGTGCTCGCCATGTATCACGACCAGGGGCTGCCGGTGCTCAAGCACGCTGGCTTCGGCCACGCCGTCAATGTCACTCTGGGACTGCCGATCGTACGCACCTCGGTCGATCACGGCACGGCGCTCGATCTGGCCGGTAGCGGCAAGGCCGACCCCGGCAGCCTCTTTGCCGCGATCGAGCTCGCCGCGCAGATGGCATCTCGTCAGGAGTCTGTCTGAGCGTCCCACACGGCCGCGCGCGCAAGCGTTTCGGCCAGCATTTCCTGCATGATCCGGCCGTCGTCGCGCGTATCGTGGCGGCGATCGACCTCAAGCCGGGCGACGCCGCGGTCGAGATCGGGCCCGGCCAGGGAGCACTCACGCAGCGGCTGCTGGACGCTGCCGGACGGCTCGAGGTGGTCGAAATCGATCGCGATCTCGCGGCGCTGCTGCGTACGCGCTATGCCGATCAGCCGCGGTTCGTGCTGCACGAGGCCGACGCCCTGGAAGTGGATTGGCGCGCCCTGGCGGCGACGCGCGGCGCGCGGCTGCGCCTCATCGGCAACCTGCCCTATAACATTTCCACCCCGCTGCTGTTCCGTGTGCTGCAGGCCGCGGATGCCATCCTCGACATGCATTTCATGCTGCAGCGGGAGGTCGTGGACCGGATCGTCGCCGCGCCCGGAACCCCGGCCTACGGCCGCCTGACGGTGATGCTCGCGCCGCGGGTCACGGCGTCGCGCGTGCTCGATGTCGGTCCCGGCGCTTTTCGCCCTGCGCCCAAGGTCGCATCGAGCGTGGTGCGGCTCGTGGTGCTCGACGCGCTGCCGGACTGGGCGCGCTCGCCGCTGTACGGCGAGGTGGTGACGGCGGCCTTTGGGCAGCGGCGCAAGACCCTGCGTAACGCGCTGCGCCGTTATCTGTCAGCGCCGCAGATCGGCGCCCTAGGCATTGACCCCGGACTGCGCGCCGAGACCCTGACGCCGATGCAATTCGGCGCGCTGGCGCAGGCCGCCGCCGCTATGCTTCACTAATGCCTTCAGGCACGGCCCTGAGCTGCCGACCGGAGCCGACCATGACCGCCTACCGCCGCATCCTGGCCGCCATCGACCTGACCCAGGACAGTCGGGCTGTCGCCGGCCGCGCTTGTGAAATCGCGCGCGCCGGCAATGGCGCCGTGCAAGTTCTGCACGTTCTCGAATTGATGCCTATGGAGCCGATGAGCGACTCACTGGTGCCGGTGATGCAGATCGACGAACAGCTGCTGGCGCGCGCGCGCCAGCAGATGGAGACCCTCACACGCGAGCTGGGATTGCCGCCGAACGCAGGCAGCGTCGAAGCCGGCAACGCCAAGAGTCAAATTCTGCGTTATGCGCGTGAGCAGCGCAGCGACCTGATCGTGCTCGGCTGCCGCGAGCGCCACGGTCTTTCGATACTGCTTCACCGCACCGAGGACTCGGTGCTGCACGGCGCGCCTTGCGACGTGCTCGCTGTGCGGGTACTTTGAATGAGCGGACGGCAGCGGATATGACCAGCGTGCGCCACAGGATCAGCATCGACGTCGAGACCACCTATCTCGACGATCAGTCCGAGCCGCGCGAACAGCGCTACGTGTTCGCCTACACGATCACGATTCGCAACGAAGGCGAAGTGCCGGCGAAGCTGCTGACCCGCCACTGGATCATTACCGACGCCAACGGCCGGGTGCAGGAGGTACGCGGCGATGGCGTCGTCGGCGAGCAGCCCTATCTCAAACCCGGCCAGGGCTTTCGCTATTCCAGTGGCGCCGTGCTCGAAACGCCGGTCGGCACCATGCAGGGCAGCTACCAGATGATCGCCGACGACGGTGCGCAGTTCGACGCGCCCATTCCGGCATTTCGCCTTGCCATACCCGGAATGTTGCACTGAGCGCCGGCCGCGGGACCTGAGCACAGATGGCGCGCTGGGCAATCGGCGACGTACAGGGCTGCTGCGACGAACTCGAACAGCTGCTCGCGCGCATCCGCTTCTCGAGCGACCGCGACCGGCTGTGGTTCGTCGGCGACTTGGTCAACCGTGGGCCCTGCTCGCTCCAGGCGCTGCGGCTGGTGCGCAGTCTGGGCGACAACGCCGTCAGCGTGCTCGGTAATCACGATCTGCATCTGCTGGCGGTGGCGCTGGCCGGGGAAAAGCTGCGCAAGAGCGATACACTGAGCGAGATCCTCGCCGCCCCCGATCGTGATGGGCTGTTGGAATGGCTGCTGCTGCTGCCGCTGGCGTACTTCGAGCCCGATCACAGCGACCTGTTGCTGCACGCCGGCGTACTGCCGCAATGGACCGTGGCGCAGACGCTGCAGCTCGCGGTCGAGGTGCAGCAGGCGCTGCACGACGACCCGCGGGCGCTGCTATCGACCATGTACGGCGACCAGCCCGATCGCTGGCAAGCGACGCTCACGGGCCTGGATCGACTGCGCTTTGCGATCAATGTGCTGACGCGGTTGCGATTTTGTACGGCTGACGGACGTGTGGATTTCAAGCAGAAGGGCAACCCGGACTCGGCTCCCAAGCCCTGGCTGCCCTGGTACAAGGTGCCGGGGCGTGCCAGCCGTGAACAGCGCATCGTGTTCGGCCACTGGTCGGCGCTGGGCTTCTATAGCGAGCGCGGCGTGCTGGCAATCGACACCGGCTGCGTCTGGGGCGGTTCGCTCACCGCGGTGAATCTCGACGATCCGCAGGCCCCGCCGGTCAGTGTGCCGAGTCATCAGCCGCGCTCCATCGAAGCATGATCTGCGCGGTGTCGGCGTGGTAGGCGCTCGGTGCGAGCTTCAACAGCAGCGGCGCGCCCTGCGCCGGGACCCCATAGACCACGCGCTGCGCAGCCAGCACCTCCAGGCGGCCGATGCTGCCGGGCCGCACGCGGAATTCCAGCCGTACCGGCCAGCCCAGTGCCTTGATCGGCGTCATGATCGCGCCGCCCTCGCCGCCGACGGCCGTGAGGTCGAGCAGCAGCGTATTGCGGTCCCAGTACTGCACGATCGTCGTCGCAGCCACGGGCGCGTCCGCCACAATGCTGACTTGATGCACCGGCGGCGGCGGCGGGAGCGGCCGTCGCTGCCACGGCCAATGCATCGCACAGGCCGAAAGACTCAGCAACAGCATCGCGAGCAGCGCAATGTTGCGGCAAGTCGTGCTGCAGAGCATGTCCTTCATCATGGTCGGTTAACGTCCGCAGTCGCCACCTTCGGGCAATACGCTTACCATACGCGAAGCGGACGGCCTTTGGATATTGCCGGAAATCATCGACATGCGTGCTCTCATTCCCATCAATCTCAAGCAGTGGATCGATGCCAATCGCCATCTGCTGCGCCCGCCGGTTGGCAATAAAGTCGTGTACCAGGACGGCGAGTTCCTCATCATGGTGGTCGGCGGCCCTAATGCGCGCAAGGATTTTCACGTCGACCCGGCGGAAGAGTTCTTTTATCAGCTCGAGGGCGACATGCTGCTGCGCGTTGTCGAGGATGGCCGCATCGTCGATCTGCCGATTCGGGCCGGCAATATTCTGCTGCTGCCGGCACACGTGCCGCACTCACCGCAACGCTTCCCCAACTCGGTCGGCCTGGTCGTCGAGCGCCGGCGGCGTCCCGGCGAGCTCGACGGCCTGCAGTGGTATTGCGAGCGATGTGAGCGCCTGCTCTACCAGGATTTCTTTCCGCTGACGGACATCGAGACTCAGTTTCCGCCCGTGTTCAATCGTTTCTTCGGCAGCTTGTCGCTGCGCACCTGCAGGCACTGCCACGCTGTCATGGAACCGCCGCTGCCGCCGGCGGAAACACATGGCTCGCAATGAGCGTGCGCAGTGGGCGCAGCTGCATATCGATGGAGTAACGCTGCTCGCTGATCTGGCGGCCGGCGCCAGCCTCGCGCGCGTGCTCGATTTCGTGGGTCCGCAGCTGCGCTGCTTCGGCGCCGCACCCGCCAGCAGCAAGCCGCTGGTAATCGGCGATTTCACCGGCCACGTCGGCCGTGGCGCGAGCTGCAACTGCAGCGTCCTGACTCTGACGCCGCATGCCAACGGCACCCACACCGAAGGCGTCGGCCATCTGACGGCGGAGCGCGTCGATGTGCAGGGCCTGATACCGCGTCGCCTGCTCACCGCCGCGCTGCTCACCGTCGAGCCCGAACTCGCCGGCGACAGCGACGAAGGCAGCTCGCCGGCGCCGCGTGCCGATGATCTGCTGATTACACGCCGCGCGATCGAACGCGCCTGGCCACCGGCCCTGGCGCCGCGCCTGAATGCCCGCGCTGCGGTCATCCGTACCCTGCCGAACGAGCACGACAAGTTTGTCGAAGACCGCGCCGCGGCGGCGCCGTTCCTGTCCCGCGAGGCCACCACCTGGCTGGTCGCGCACGGCATCGAGCATCTGGTGCTCGATGTGCCCTCCGCAGACCGCAGCAGCGATGGCGGCGAGCTCGCCGCGCACCGCATTTTCTTCGGTCTGCCGCGCGGCAGCAGCGTGCTGCTCGAGGCTCAGCGCCCCAGAAGCACGATCACCGAGCTCGCCTATATCACCGACACCGTCGGCGATGGCTGGTACTTCCTGTCGCTGCAGTCGCCGGCCATAGCCGGCGACGCGGTACCGTCGCGGCCGGTACTCTATCCATTGCGAACGGCATGAACGTGGACGCCAGTTGCGAGCCGATGCCCGCGTCCGGCGGCCCCAGGTCGGGATCGCTCGAGAGCCGGCTCGATTGGGCCCGCTCGCAGGACGCCGCCGATGCACTCGCACCGTTGCGCGACCGCTTCGCCATTCCACGCGGCGCGGATGGCCGGCCGCTGCTGTATTTCTGTGGCCACTCGCTCGGCCTGGCGCCGATTGCCGCGCGCGCGATGATCGAGGCGGATATCGCGGACTGGGAGCGGCTCGGGGTGCTGGGCCACGAGCACGCGCGTAGCGCCTGGATCGGCTACGCCGAGCAGCTGCAGCAGCCGCTGGCGGGGCTGGCGGGCGCGCGGCCGCATGAAGTGGTGGCGATGAACTCGCTCAGCGTGAATCTGCACCTGCTGCTCGCGAGCTTCTATCGGCCCAGCGGCCGACGCCGCGCGATTCTGATCGAGGCGGGCGCTTTTTCTTCCGACCGGCACGCGGTCGCCTCGCAGATCGGCTGGCACGGATTCGACCCCGAGCGCGAACTGATCGAGCTTAGCTCCAGGCAAGGCGAGGATTTGATTCGCATCGAAGACATCGAGGCCTGCATCGCGGCTGAAGGCTCGCGTCTGGCATTGGTACTCTGGCCCGGCGTGCAATACCGCACCGGACAGCTGTTCGATCTGCGCCGCATCGCGCGCGCGGCGCACGCTGCGAACTGTATCGTGGGCTTTGACCTGGCGCATGCGATCGGCAACGTGCCGCTCTCGCTGCATGCCGACGATGCTGACTTCGCGGTCTGGTGCAGCTACAAGTATCTGAACGCCGGCCCAGGTGCGCTCGGCGGCGCCTTCGTGCATGAACGGCATCTGCAGGGCGCCGAACTGCCGCGGCTGACCGGGTGGTGGGGCCACGATCCGGGCACGCGCTTTGAAATGCGTCCGGGCTTCGTAGCCGCGCGCGGCGCCGCCGCCTGGGCGCTGAGCAACCCGCCGATCTTCTCCGCTGCGCCGCTGCGCGCCTCGCTGCCGCTGTTCGCCGAGGCCGGCATGCCGGCATTGCGCCGCAAATCGCTCGCGCTCACCGCCTGCCTGGAGTCGCTGGTCACCGAGCTTGCTGCCGGGCACCTCGCGATCATCACGCCCGCCGACCCGGCACAGCGCGGTAGCCAGCTGTCATTGCGCATCCGCAACGGGGCCGAGCGCGGCTTCGAGGTGTTCGAGGCACTGTCGGCGCGCGGAGTGGTCTGCGACTGGCGCGAACCTGACATCATCCGCGTCGCTCCCGTGCCGCTCTACAACAGCTTTGAGGAGGTGCTGCGCGGCGCCTGGCAGCTGTGCGAACTGCTGCGGCAATGACGCGGAAGCCCGGCTGCGCTACGCCGACCGATCGCGCAACCTGATGCCCCGCTACACCATTATCGGCGCCGGTCCGATTGGAGCCCTGATGGGCCTGATGCTCGCGCGGCGCGGTCAGCGCGTGCGCCTCATCGAGCGACGCCCCGATCCGCGCACGGCGCCACCGGTGCGTGGCCGCTCGATCAATCTCGCGCTGGCGGCGCGTGGCGTGGTCGCACTCGAGCATGCCGGTCTGTCGAGCCGCATCGCGCCACAGATGATCGCCATGCCCGGCCGCATGCTGCACGATGAGCATGCGGCGCTGCAATTCCTGCCCTATGGCCAGAACGAGCGCGAGGTGATCCATGCGATCAGCCGCGAGCGGCTGAACCGCATGCTGCTCGAGGCGGCGGCCGAGCATCCGGACATCGAACTGGGCTTCAACACGCGCTGCATCGACGTCGATCCCGACGCCGGCACGCTGCAGCTGCGCGATGAGCACAGCGGCAGCCCGCGCATCGAGTCTTTCGAGATCCTGCTCGCCGCCGACGGAGCCGGTTCTGCGGTGCGTGCGGCGCTGGTCGCGCGCGCCTTGAGCCGCGCCGAGGAGCAACCGCTGGCGCACGACTACAAGGAGCTGCTGATTCCGGCGATCGAACGCGGCGCCCCGGCCACCTATGTGTTCGAGCCGCATGCGCTGCATATCTGGCCGCGCGGCGGCTTCATGCTGATCGCTCTGCCCAACACCGACTGCAGCTTCACCGCCACGCTGTTCCTGCCGCGCCAGGGCGATCCAGGCTTCGATCGTCTCGAGCACCGTGGGGCCGTGCGTGAGTTCTTCCAGCGGCAATTCGCCGACGCCGCGGCGGTAATTCCGGATCTGGAGGAGCAGTTTGCGCTGCATCCTCAAAGCCAGCTCGGCACCGTTTACTGTGAAGGCTGGCAGGCCGCGGGGCGCGTGCTGCTGCTCGGAGATGCCGCGCACGCGATCGTGCCCTTTCACGGTCAGGGACTGAACTGCGGTTTCGAGGACTGCCGCGTGCTGGATCGGCTGCTCGTCAGTCACGGCCAGCCCGCGATCGCGCTGGCCGAATTTGAACGGGCGCGCCGGCCCAACACCGATGCCATCGCGGCGATGGCGCTGGAGAACTACGTCGAAATGCGCGACGGCGTGCGCTCGGCGCTGTTCGCGCAGCGCAAGCGGCTCGCCGCCGAGCTCGAACGCGCCTTTCCCGGCCGCTTCATCCCGCGCTATTCGATGGTGATGTTCCATCCGGAGATACCCTACGCCGAGGCGCAACGGCGCGGCGCGCAACAGGAGCGTCTGCTCGACACGCTCGCATCGTGCTACGGCTACGACCCGCTGCAGCCTGCCGCCCTGACGTACGCGCGGGCTCTGCTCGACGCCGCGGGCCTGTAGCGGCTGGCAACGCTGCGACTACCGTGTAACGCTTTAACCCGCCCGCATCGGAGCAGCGCACGTGCTGTTGATCCTGAAATACTGCAAGACCCTGCTGAGAAATCTGATCCTGCCGCCCGCGGGCCCGCTCCTGCTCGCCATCATCGGCGCGCTGTTGCTGCGGCGTCGTCCCCGTCTCGCGCGCGTCCTGCTGGCGCTCGGACTCGGGTCGCTATGGCTGTTCTCGCTGCCGTTCGTGGCCGACGCGCTCACACGCCTGGCCGAGCACTACCCGCCACTGGATCTGACCCGCCCGACGCAAGCGCAGGCGATCGTAATCCTGGGCGGCGGCGGGCAGCGCGCCTATGCGCCCGAATATGGCGGCCCGGCTGCCGAGCCGCTCCTGCTCGAGCGGCTGGCCTATGGCGCCTATGTCGCCCGCCACACCGGCCTGCCGGTTCTGGTCACGGGCTTTGGCATCGAGGCCGCCGCCATGCGCGAGTCACTGGCGCGTAACTTCGGACTCGAGCCGCGCTGGGTCGACGATCGCGCCTACGACACCTTCGAGAATGCCCGCAACTCGGCGCAACTGCTGCGGGCGCACGGCGTACATCGCATCGTGTTGGTGACCAGCGCCAGCCATCTATGGCGGGCGGCACATGAATTCAGCGCCGCCGCCATGGAGGTGGTACCGGCGCCGGCCGGCGTATGGGCGGTGCGCGATGTCGGTCTGTCGCGCTACTTGCCGAGCGGCCCCGCGTTGGTACGCTCCTACTCGGCGACCTACGAATTGCTCGGCGAACCGGTGCGGGAATTGCTCTCGCTGGTGCATCTGCGCCGGCACTGAGCCGCCACTGGACCCTCAGCATTCCGGCAACTGGGCGGCGACATATGGGTGCTGACCTCCGAACACCTAGCCGGATGCCGGGCGAAGCGCATAGGACTCCAGCGAGAAGTCGGCCGTCCAGCGCCGAAATTGCTCCGCCTCGACCGGCCGGCAGAAGAAATAGCCTTGAATTTCGGTGCAGCCCATGGCGAACAGTGCTTCGGCTTGTTCCTTCGCATCCACGCCCTCGGCCACGGTCTTGATTCCAAGGGATCGCGCGAGCGAGATCGTTGCCGCGATCACGCTGTGAGTACGCGGGGACGCCAGCATTCTGATCACGAAGGAACGGTCGATCTTCAGCGCGTGGATGGGCAGGCTCGCCAGATAGCTCAGCGACGAATACCCAGTGCCGAAGTCGTCGATCGACACCAGTATCCCCTGATCCTTGAGCCGGACTAGCAGTTCTTGGCCCTTGGACGGCTCCTCCATCAATGTGGTCTCGGTAATCTCAAGCTCCAACAGCTCCGGTCTGACACCCCAGGTCCGCAGCGACTCCACGACCCGGCCCAGCAATTCCGGATCGTTGAAAGCGTGCACCGAAACATTGACTGCTACGGGCATGTCGAAGTCCTGCTCGCGCCATCGGTGGCACTGATGCAGGGCCGCATCCAGAACGTAGTAGGTCAGCGGCTTGATCAGGCCCGTTTGTTCCGCAACTCTAATGAACTCGCCCGGCGGAATGAGACCGCGCTCGGGATGCTGCCAGCGCACCAGGGCTTCGGCACCGGCGACCCGTGCGGCGCCGAGATCCACCTTGGGCTGGTAATGCAATATGAGCTGCTTGGCCTCGATCGCCGCGCGCAGCTCGCTGATGAGCGCAAGGTAACGCGGACCCTCCGATTCGGTCGGGCCACCGTACAGCACAAATGCCGTGCCGATCCGCTTCGCGTGCCGTGCCGCGATGCCGCTGCGCAGCAGCAGGGTCTCGGGATCGACGCCGTGCCCGGGAGCGATGGCAGCGCCGATACGCATCTGCACGCCGATCGGAAGTCCCGCCTGCTGGAACGGCTCGATCAACGCCTGCTCGATCCTGTGCCCGCAATCGCGCGCGCTGGCGGGGTCGGCATCGCTGAGCAAGACGGCAAATTCTTCGCCACCGATCCTCGCCAGCAGTTCACCGTGGCGCAAGGCACTCTGAAGGCGGGTCGCAAGCTGCCGCAGCACTTCGTCTGCCTGCCGCACGCCGATGCCGGCCTGGATCTCCTCGAAGCGAGCCACGATCAAGGTCAATAGCGCGAGCTGCGGTCTCCCGGGTCCCAGCTCCCCGGCGGCCTGCGCCAGAGATTCCATGAGCCGGCTGCGATTAGGCAGCTCGGTCAGCGTGTCGAAATAGGCGAGATGCGCGATCCTTTCCTCGGCGCGCCGGTGCTGCGCGCGCGCGCGTAGCGTGACGATTCCGAACGCGAGGTCATCGGCCAATTCGATCAGCAGCCGCAGCTCCTCGAAATCGAATGCGTCCGGCTCGGCAGCGTAAATCATCAGCGCCCCGAATGTGCCCGACGAATCCTTGAGCGGCAGCGCGATCGAGGACTCGTAGCCGCACTGCAGCGCGACGTCGCGCCACGGCGCCATGCGCGGGTTGGTGCGGAAGTTCTGGTTCACCTGCAGCGTGCCGGTCCGGATCGCCATCCCAGTGGGGCCGCTGCCGCTCACCTCTTCCGCCCAGCTCACGTTGACGCGCTCCAGGTAGTCATCAGCAATGCCGGACTGCGCCACCGGATGCACCGTCTTGGCCACGTCCTGCAGCGCGAACCCCACCCACGCCATGCGGTATCCGCCCAGCTCCACGCTCAACCTGCAGATCGCCTCGAGCAGTCCGGACTCCTCGTCCATATGGATCAGCTCGGAGTTCACGGCGCTCAGTACGCGCAGCGCGCGGTTCATCCTTCGCAACGCGGTTTCGGCGCGCTTGCGCTCCGTGATGTCATACAGCGTCGAGCGGCTCATCACGAACCGCCCGCGCTTGTCGGTGACGGCGGTGGCACTGAGCAGAACCGAGAGCGTACTGCCGTCCTTGCGCACCAGCTCGAACTCCAGGTTTTCGACCAGCCGGAGTGCCTTCAAGACAGGAAACTGGCGCTCGAAGAGCGGCAGGTTTTGGGGGCTGAGCAGATCCTGGATGCGCATCTTTCCCAGGACCTCTTCGCGCGTACGGCCGAGCCAGCGCAGTTCGGTGTCGTTGATTCTGACGATCACGCCGTTTTCGTCCAGCGAGTGGTAGCCGCAGGGCGCGTTGTTGTAGAGGTCGTCCGCCTCCGCGATGGCGCCCCGCAAGGCACGCTGCTCCGCGACATGCTTGGTGATATCCCGGGTGCTGACGAGCAGCCCGCCCACGCCGGGCGTGTCGGCGTAATTCTTCGCCAGGGTTTCGATCACGCGCAGGGATCCGTCCTTGTGCCGGTAGCGCAGCTTTGCCGGCACGATGTCGCCGGTGCCGAGCAAGTTCGCGAAGTCCTGGCGCCCCTCCACCCGGTCATCCGGATGAACGAATTCCAGGAACGACCGCCCGATGACCTCGATCGGCAGGTAACCCAGGACCCGCGTGATCGCCGGACTGACGTACATGATGTCGCCGTTCAGGTCGAGGACTGCAATGAAGTCGGGGGCTAGTTCCGTCAATGCACGGAAGCTTTCGTCGGCTCCATCGGCGAGCGACGCTGCATCGCTAGTCATGGCTGGATGGAAAGCGGTAGGTGGATTCTTGGCCAGCAGTGGCTTCTGACCCCATTCGCGGGCGGTCTTGATTCTGCTGTCGGGAATGCCGCCAGCAAATGCCTGCCACTGCGGCGCTCAAAGCGCAAGCGAACGAGCGCTTTGGCTGCTGGGCGGCGACGATTTCCTGCCGCGTGTCACAAAAATCATTCACCACTCAGAGTATCCTGTTCACCAGTCTGAAGTACCCTGTCATTTTTGACAGCTGTGCTGAGCTGCCGTGTTAACGCCAAGGTCTTGCGTGCTGCCGAATTGCCGTGCTCAGGAATTGTCGCCCTCGGAGATACTGTGCCTCACCGATCAATGCTGGGCTGGCGACCACGACTTAAGTCCCCGCGCACCTGCCTGATCTGCGCTTTGGCGGGCCTCGCTGTATTGCCTCGCAGCAATAGCGAGGAAGTCTACAAGACCATCGATGCGTCCGGCCATGTGGCGTATTCCGATCATCCCACCTCGCCCGCGGCGGAAAAAATGTCGGTGCCGGTCAAAGAGGCGGATCCGAGTGAAGTCGCTCGACTTGCCAAACAGCGTGCGCTCGAAGATGTCGAGTACGCGCAGCGCAGCCGGCAGGAAGCCGACGAACAAAGCAAGCAGGCCGCGCAATCCAAGCAGCAGGCAGCGCGCTGCACTGGGGCGCGCAATCATTACTTTTCGATCAAGGACAGCCGCCGCCTGTACCGGCTCGACGCCGATGGCAATCGGGTGTTTTATTCGGACGAGGAGGCCGACGCCATGAGAGCCACCGCAAAGCAGGTGATGGACCAGGCCTGCGGTGGGTAGACGGATTTTTTCGATGCCGCCCGGGCTGCGCGCCCTGTCATGGTCGATTTGCCTGGGGTTGGCCACTTACAGCGGCGTAGTCCATGCACAATCTTTGTATAAGTATCGGGATGCCCTAGGGGTGCGGGTATACACCGATCGTCAGCCGCCGGCCGGCACCGCAGCCGAAACGATGAGGGTCGATCTGGAGGCCAAGGCGCCACGCATCACGGTGGAGCAGGACGTCGATGACCGGCAGCTGAGATTATTGGCCATCAACGAATGCGGCTGTGAGGCCGAGTTTTCGCTGCAGATCACCAGCGCAGGAAATGTGTCGCTACCGCAGAGCGCCGACGCGGGAACGTACCATGCCGCGCTGCAACCGCACTCAAGCCTGCCGCTACTGACCGCAACCGTTGCCGGCGCGAGCGTCGTCGGCTTTGATTTCTCCTGGCGCGTCGTGCTCGGCACACCTGGGGCGACTCACAGACCGCAGGAACCTTATCGCGTTCCCTTCGCCTTGGGAGCCAGCTTCATGGTCTCGCAGGCGTATCCGGTGCGAATCACTCACACCACTGCAGACTCGGAGTACGCAGTGGATTTGGCCGTACCGGACGGCACGCCGATCTATGCCGCAAGAGAAGGTACGGTAATCAACGTGCATCACGACTTTTTCCGCGGTGCACCTGACCGGGCGTTGCTGGACCAGGCCAACGTAGTAGAAATCCTGCACGACGACGGCACCATCGGCATCTACGCACACCTGCATTGGGAATCCATTCGCGTGCAGCCGGGTCAGAGCGTGCGCAGGGGCCAGTACATCGCGGACTCCGGCAATACCGGCCTGACCACCGGTCCGCACCTGCATTTCGCAGTCGTTCGCAATGCTGGAATGCGCGCCGAGTCGGTCCCGGTGCAATTCGCCGGCAGCGGCGGTGCGGCGATTACGCCGCAGACCGGAATGTTGCTGACGGCCTACTGATGTCGGCGAGGCGATCTCAGCAGCGCTCCAGGGTCGCAAAGCTCATCGCGTAGGCATGCCGTTCGTCCGCTGCATGCGCCACAGACTCGATCTCGCGCCAAGCCGCAAAATCCCGCAGCGGGAAATAGACGTCGCCCGTCACGACGCCGTGCACTCGCGTCAAATAAATGCGCGTCGCCAGCGGCAGCGCGAGCGCATAGACCTCGGCGCCGCCGATGACACACAGCTCCACGGCACCCGCCGCCAGAGCGCGCGCCTGCCCGACGCTGCGTACGTATTCCACGCCGGGCGCATGTCCAGCCGCAGCGCGGCTCAGGACCAGATTGCGCCGGCCAGGCAATGGCTTGCCGATCGACTCGAAGGTCCGCCGCCCCATCAGCACCGGCTTGCCGAGCGTCACCGCCTTGAAGTACCTGAGATCGTCGGGCAGATGCCAGGGCAGTGCGCCAGCTCTGCCGATCACACCGTTGTCAGCCATCGCGACCACGAGCGCTACACGCGGCGCCGAATCGGGATGAGCCATGAGCACCGCCAAACTACACTGGAAGGTATCAAACTACATGAGGAATTTTTAATTATAAAAATTCCTCATGTAGTTTGATACCTTCACATGCAGTTAACAGCGCCCATGGCAGTCTGGTCCGATTCGGCCCCGTCAGAGCTCGACCTGCGTGGCGAGCACGATCACGCGCCGCTCGGGCATACGAAAAAACTCCGCGGCCTGGGTGCTGCGCCGCTGCATCCACGCAAACAGGCGCCGTCGCAGACCCTCGTAACCGCCCCGCCGTCGCGGCACCACCAGGTGCCAGCCCAGGAAGAACGAGCAGTCCTGCGCGAATAGCTTCAGCCCGCGGGCGCGGCATTGCCGCAGTGCCTCGCTGACGTCCGGTGTCTCCATGAAGCCGAAGCGCGCCGTCACCGCGTAGACCTCGGGCATCAGCGTTTCTATGCGCACGCGATCCGCCGGGTCTTGCCGTGGGGCGCGCGCGATATCCATGTTCAGGAACACGATGCGCTCATGCGCGACATGGTTGTGCTCGAGATTGCGCAACAGCGCCGTCGGCACGTACAGCGGATCGCTCGCCAGGAACACCGCTGTACCGGGCACCCGGGCAACTCCCGCAAGCAGCTTCGGCAGCTGCGACAGCGGTACCGCCACAGCACGCAGCGCGCTGCGCAACAGCCGCCGGCCGCTGCGCCAGACCATGAACACGCTGAACATCATCACCGCCAGCGTCAACGGCACCCAGGCACCCTGGGTAAACTTGGTCAGGTTGCCGACCAGGTAGACCAGATCGACGCACATCAGCGGCACGAATACTCCCACGACCTGCCAACGCCGCCAGCGCCATTGCGAGATCGAGAGTTGCATGCCGAGCAGCGTGGTGATGAACATGGTTCCGGCGACCGCTGCGCCGTAGGCGGCGCCTAGCGCGGCCGACGAGCGGAAACTGAGCACGAACGTGCACACCGCGATCAGCACGAACCAGTTCACCACCGGTACATAGATCTGGCAGTGCTCGAGCGCCGAGGTCTGCGTGATACGCAGCCGCGGCAGCAGATCGAGCTGGATGCACTGGCGCGTGACGGAAAAGGCACCGGTGATTGTCGCCTGCGAGGCGATGATCGTGGCCACCGTCGCCAGCAGCACCATCAGCGGCAATACGGCGGCCGGCACCAACTGGTAGAGCGGCAGATGCGCCGCGGCGGGATCGCCCAGTATCCTCGCCCCCTGGCCGAAATAATTCATCACCAGCGCCGGCCACACGATAGTAAACCAGGCTACGCGCACCGGCTTCTTGCCGAAGTGGCCCATGTCGGCATACAACGCTTCACCGCCGGTCATCGCCAGAAACACGCCGCCGAGAATCCCGAGCGATAGGCCCGGCCGGTGCCCCAGCAGCAGCAGGCCATAGGACGGGCTCATCGCCACCAATACCGATGGATTCTTCAGCAGCGCCGCCAACCCGGACACCGCCAGCACCAGGAACCACACCAGCATGATCGGGCCGAACAGGCGGCCGACCCGCTCCGTGCCGCGACTCTGTATGGCGAACAGCACGATCATGATGACCAGCGTCACCGGCACCACGGCGCGCCCGGTATCGGGACTCAGATTCTGCAGCCCCTCCACTGCGCTCAACACCGAGATTGCAGGCGTAATCAACGCATCGCAGTAGAACAGCGCCGCGCCGAGCGCCGCCAGCATGACAATTACCTGCCGCCGGCGACTGCCGGCGGCAAGAGTTCGCTGTACCAGGGCGAACAACGACAGGATTCCACCCTCGCCGTCGTTGTCGGCGCGCATGATCAGCACCACGTACTTGAGCGTGATCACGACCAACAGGCTCCAGAAGATGAGCGACAGCACGCCCAGTACGGCCATGCGGTCGGTCGGCGCTTCGGCGGCCGTGAGCGATGCCTCGAGTGCATAGAGCGGACTGGTGCCGATATCGCCGTAGACGACGCCCATCGCGCCGATCACGGCCGAGAGCGACAGGCGCGGAGTCTTCACGCCCTCTTCCCGGCGGGCGCGCTTCGTCTCCTGGCCGGCGGCTTGGCGCGCCGCTCGGCGCGCGCCTTGCGCTTGGGCGGCCACAGCATCGAGCCGCGGCATCCCCCGGCACCGCAGCGGCAGGCGAAGATGTCATCGACGTTCGGCGGATCGGTGCGATCGCGTCCGATCTGATAGTCGTAGGTCAGCTCCTCGCCGCGCTGAATGGTGCGGATAGCCTCGATGAAAACGCGGCGATCATCGATCAGCGACTCGCAATTCGGATCGCAGGAATGGTTGATGAAGCGCGCATCGTTGCCATTGACACCGCCGTCGATGACCACGCTGCGGTCAACGATGAACAGAAATGTGTGGTTGTCGGCAATGTCTTTGTGCTCGTAGCGCAGATCCGCTTGCCGGTGCGACACGCGGTCGCCCAGGTACTCGATGATTCGCGTGCCCTTGCGGATACGGCGCAGGGCGAACACGCCACGGCCATGAACGCGCGAGCGACGCACGCGCATCATCCCCGGTCGCGCCGGGATCGCGGTGACAATCTTCCGGCGCCGCGCAGCGCGCTGCTGCGTCCGCCTGGCGCGGCGCGGTTTCCCGCTGCGTTGACTCATACGGCGACAGGGGCGCGGATCGGCGGATGAAATTGATAGTTCATGAACGCAAAATCCTCGTACTCGTACTCAAAAATACTCGCCGGCCGGCGCCGGATCTGCAGCTGCGGCGCCGGTAGCGGCGTGCGTGAGAGCTGCAGGTCGGCCTGTTGCAGGTGATTGAGATACAGGTGGCAATCCCCGCCGGTCCAGATGAACTCGCCCGGTTCGAGCGTGCACTGCTGGGCGAACATGCAGGTCAGCAACGCGTAGGACGCGATGTTGAACGGCAGGCCGAGAAAAACATCGGCGCTGCGCTGATAGAGCTGGCACGACAGTCTTCCCGCCGCGACATGGAATTGGAACAGCACATGGCAGGGCGCCAGTGCCATCTGCTCGAGTTCGCCGACATTCCAGGCATTCACGAGCATGCGGCGCGAATCCGGATTGGTCCGAAGTTGCTGCACGATGGTGCTGATCTGATCGATCTGCCGCCCATCGGCCGCACCCCAGCTGCGCCATTGCTTGCCGTAAACTGGTCCGAGCTCGCCGCGATCATCCGCCCATTCGTCCCAGATGGTCACGCCATGCTCACGCAGGTAGCGCACGTTGGTGTCGCCGCGCAGGAACCACAACAACTCGTAGATCACCGAGGGCAGATGGATTTTCTTGGTGGTGAGCAGCGGAAAGCCGGCCGCCAGGTCGAAACGCAGCTGCTGTCCGAACAACGACAAAGTCCCGGTACCGGTGCGATCGTCCTTGCGGACGCCGCGTTCGCGCACCGCGCGCATCAGCTCCAGGTACGGTGTCATTTTGCCGGCACGAAATTACCGGAGGCGATCGGTTGGCGATAGGCCGCGACCCACAGCCCGATGCCCACCAGCAGCATCGGCACCGACAGCAGCTGCCCCATTGTCACCCAACCGAATGCCAGGTAGCCGATACCCACATCGGGCTCGCGCACGAATTCGACCAGGATGCGCGCGATCGAATAACAGACGAGAAATAGTCCCGACGGCGCATAGCGCGGTCGCGGCCGGCTCGTGAACCACCACATGATGGTGAACAGCACCAGGCCTTCGAGCGTCGCCTCGTACAGCTGGGAAGGATGGCGCGCGACGGGCGCACCGCCGTTCGGATCCGGCACCAGCATTGCCCACGGCACGTCCGTGGGCCGGCCCCAAAGCTCGCCGTTGATGAAATTGCCGAGGCGCCCGAAGAACAGACCGATTCCGGGCAGCGGCGCGGCGAAGTCGTACACGTCGAAGGCGTGACGCCCCCGCTGTCGGCCGAAGATCCAGGCTGCCGCCAGAACCCCAAGCATGCCGCCGTGGAACGACATGCCGCCTTCCCAGATCTTGAGTGGGTACCACCAGTCGCCGCGCCACAGCGGCAAGCCGTAGAACAATACGTAACCAATGCGGCCGCCCAGAATCACGCCGAGCATCGCGTAGAACAGAAAATCGTCCACATCGGCCGCCGTCCAGCTCGAGCCGGGCTGGGAGGCGCGCCGGCGCGCAAGCCACCAGGCCGCGGCAAAACCCAGCAGGTACATGACCCCGTACCAGTGGATATGCAGGGGTCCGACGCTCACGGCAATCGGATCAATGTTCGGATATCGAAGCATCGAGGAATTCTACCGGGTTGCGCCCCTTGCTGCTGCCACTGCCGCGGCCCGCCAGTCCGCCGCAATCGCGCCTCACTCGCGCGTGACCCGGCAAAAAAATGCCTTCAAGTAACGGGTTTCCGCAATTGCCGGGTGTACCGGATGATCAAACGCCTGACCGCCGCTATAGATCACCTGCACGAAGCGGCTGGTGTGCCGGGCCGCCGATTGAATCAGTCCCAGCAGCTCGTCGGCGCCCAGATGATAGGAGCACGAGCAGCTGACCAGCAGCGCATCGCGCTCGAGCAGCCGCATCGCGATCTGGTTGAGCTTGCGGTAGGCCGCCTGCCCACGCGGAATGTCCTTCTTGCGTTTGATG
>JBEKRP010000006.1:0-102056 GCA_049518595.1 Steroidobacteraceae bacterium | reverse complement strand
GAATCACCGGCACGCACCACAGCAGGTGCTCGAGCCAGGTGGCCCGCACGCCCTGCTCGTTGCGGATTGCGGCGCGCCATTCGGCGTGGAAAAACCTTCCGATGGACCAGAATGGGCCGACTATGACCCGCCCGGCCAGCGTCTGCTGAATCTGCAGCAGCGCACGGGTAACCGGGCTGAGCCGTGCCCACCGCTCCGGTGTCCAATAATAGGATTCCGGGTCGTCGAGCGGATCGGTGAGTCGCTTGTCGATGTGGTGCAGGTGATGACTGTGCCGATAGCGCTCGTACGGCAGCCACAAGGACAGCGGCATCAGGGCGAACAGCCGGTTGACGCTTCTCCAGCGGGTCGGGTGACCGTGCACGATTTCGTGCTGCAGCGAGCTATGCAGCGTGATCAGCAGCGCGGCGATCGGAGCGACGATCAGGAGCGGCCAGCGGCCATAGACAAAAGTAATCGCGAGCCATCCGCCATAGACGGCCACAATCAGGAGCAGTGTCGGTATTTCCACCGCAGCGCAGCGATCCGCGCGCGCTACACTCGTGCCGGGCGCGTCCCGGTCGATCGTCGTTACGGTGTCCAGGGTCGGAAACATCCTACCATCCAGCGTCGGAAACATCCTATTGTCAATTGTAGGCAAAATTATCCCGCGACGCCGTCGAACCCGTCGCATCCCGCGCGCCGCGCTCGCCTGGGGTCTCATTCGATGTGGGCGGCTACGCAGATTCGTCGCTCGACCGCGGCCATCGCATCATAAAGCAGGATCGCCATCAGGCCGGTCACCAATCCGCCCTGCAGGATGAAGGCGACATTGTTGGACAGCAGTCCGGCGATGATCACCTCGCCTAGTCCCTTGGCGCCCACCGTGGAGCCGATCGTCGCCGTGCCCACGTTGATGACCAGGGATAGCCGAATCCCCTCTAGAATCAAGGGCATCGCCAGCGGCAACTCTACGGACAGAAGGCGCTGGCGGGCGCTCATGCCCATGCCACTGGCCGCCCCAAGGACCGCGGGCGGACAGCCCCGCAGTCCGCTGATGGTGTTTTCGAAGATCGGCAGTAAGCCGTAGGCAAAGAGCGCGATCAGCGTCGGCTTCTGGCCGAAACCGACCAGCGGCACCGCGACGGCGAGCACCGCCACCGGCGGGAAGGTCTGGCCGATGTTGACCAGCGTGCGCGACAGCGGCAGGAACTCCACACCGTTCGCGCGTGTCACCAGAATGCCCAGTCCGACCGCCACGATGGTGCTCGCGGCTGCGGCGCAGCACACGGTACCGAGTTGCGCGAGGGCGAGCATCAAGAGGTTGCCCTGATCGTAGATCGGCGGCGAACCGTACTGCGTGAGCGGCGCGAACAACGGCGCGAAGCTCTGGGGTGTCAACAGGAACGCGGCCAGCAGGCCGAGGGCCGCGAATCGCAGGAGGGCAGCGGCGCTTGGCATCAGGTCGGTCGCCCGTGGGCGAGTATGGCGGCGATCGTGAGGCTTCCGCGCGCTGTTCCATCTGCGTCCACGACGGCGGCCGACTCGGCGCCTTGCCACACCAGGTCGGAGAGCACGTCGCGCAACGATGCGGATGCCGCGACCGCAGGGCCGTCCGAAGCCCCTGGTAGCGCCGCCTCGCCCGCCGTCGTCAGCGACAGCAGCCTCAGGGCTCGATCCGCACTGCCGGTCATGCGCGACACGAACGGGTCCGCCGGGCGCGTGAGCAGCACCGCGGGCCGGTCGTACTGCAGCACCCGGCCTTGGCTCATCACGGCGACGTGGTCGCCAAGACGGAACGCCTCGTCCATGTCGTGGGTCACGAGCACGATCGTCGTGCCGAAGCGTCGCTGAATGTCGAGCAGATCGTCCTGCGCCTTCGTGCGGATGATCGGATCGAGCGCGCCGAACGGTTCGTCCATCAGCAGCACGGCGGGTTCGGCAGCGAGCGCCCGCGCCACACCGACGCGCTGCTGCTGGCCACCTGACAGTTGATGCGGGAATTTTTCCGCGAACTCGCCGGGATCGAGCTGGAACACCTCGAGCAGTTGGTCGACACGGGCGCGGATGCGAGCCTCATCCCAGCCGAGCAGGCCCGGCACGGTGGCGATGTTTTCCGCCACGGTGCGATGGGGGAACAGGCCGTGGCCCTGGATCGCATAGCCGATCCGGCGCCGCAGCAGGTACGCGGGCTCGCTCGCGGTGTCGTTGCCGTCGATCAGTACCCGACCGCCGGTCGGCTCGACGAGGCGATTTATCATGCGCAGCAGCGTCGACTTGCCCGAGCCGGAGGTGCCCACGATCACGGTGATCGAATTGCGCTCGATGACCATGCATACGCCGTCGACGACCGTGGTGGCACCGTACTGCTTGCTGAGGTTCTCGACGGTAATCATTGCCTTGTCCGATCCATGATCTCCACCAGCGCGTCGAGGAGCACGGCGGCGGAAAAGGCCAGCGCTACTGTCGGGATGGCCCCGAGCAATACCAGGTCGATCGCGGTTTGCCCGATCCCCTGAAAGACGAACACCCCAAGGCCGCCGCCGCCGATCAGCGCGGCAATGGTCACCAGCCCGATGTTTTGCACCAGCACGATGCGGATGCCGGTAAGGATGACGGGCAGGGCCAGTACCAGTTCGACGCCCGTCAGGATCTGCCGGGCCGTCATCCCCATGCCACGCGCGGCTTCGACCGCGGCGGGCGAGACCCGCTTGAGGCCCGCGACCGTATTCGCGACGACCGGCAGCAGCGAATACAGGAACAGCGCGAGCACGGCGGGGGCTGCGCCGATGCCACGGATCCCGAGCTTCGCAGCCAGCGGCACGGCCGCGGCCAGCGCGCCGAGCGGCGCCATCAGGATGCCAAACAGGGCGATCGCCGGTATCGTCTGGATCAGGTTGAGCGTCCCCAGGATCCCTGCTCGGAGCCGCGGGACGCGGTGGCACAGGATGCCGAGCGGCAGGGCAACGATGACGGCGGCGGCGAGCGATCCGAGCGCTAGCAACACGTGCTGCCGGGCCTCGCGTGCAAAGCGACCGGCATTCACCGCGTATTCGCGCATCACCGACAGATTATCGAACGTGCCGTGTGCCAGCGCGAGGCCGGCAACGGCGACGAAGAGGACAAGCAACAGTACGCGCATGCCTGGCCCCGGTCGCAGTCGTGTGATCGCATCGGTTGCCATCAAGCCGAGAGCCACGAGCAGCACCCAGAAGCCGGCGCCGGGAGCAACTCGCACGACCTTGTTGCCGGCGGGTGTGAGCGCATTGCCGGCGGCCGCCACGGCCAGTGCAACCACGACGACTCCGAGCAAGGCCGCGGCGAGCCGGCCGCGGGCATTGGAAACACCGAGCGCCACGATCGCGACGAGGATCAGGGTCGCATGACAGGCGAGCGCCGCCCACATCGGCAGCACTTCCAGCAACCCCCGCGGATCGCCCGGCACGATCCGGTTCGACTTGAGAACGACGAACGGCAGGAACACGACCGCCGCGGCGCCGACGGCCGAGACCAGCGCACCGAGCCGGTCGATCCTATGCAACCGCGGCATTGTCATCGCCATCCGTTCTCCAGGCGTGATCCCACAGCCTCACCGGCGCCGCCAGGCGCAGCCGGTGGGGCTGCGCACCACGCTTACCTCAGGAACTCCCTCGCCTTCAGGTAGTCCTCGGCGACCGACTCCGCCGATTCGCCGTTGATCTGCACGCGCGCATTCAACTGCTGCAGGGTCTCGCGAGTGAAGCTCTCCATCAGGGGCTTCAACAGCCGGGCAATCTGCGGGTTGGCCCGGAGCACCGCTTCGCGAATGATGGGCACCGGCGCATAGACCGGCTGGTCGTTCCGATCGTCCTCCAGGATCTGAAGATTCGCCGCGTCGATCCCCCCGTCGGTGCCGTACACCATGGCTGTGTTGGTGCCGTTGGTGTGCGCAGCCGCGGCCCCGATGGTGGCCGATGTTTCGCCGCCGGCGAGCACGATCAGCTGATCGGACCGCATGGTGAACCCATAGGTCTTCTCGAGTGAGCGCAGCGTCCCGGCATTCGCGAACTCGGCCGAACAGGCGAGCACGACCTTGCCGCCACCCGCTACCCACCTCCCGAAGTCGCTCATCGTCTTCAGGTTGTTGGCCATGGCCACGTCCCGGCGCACCGCGAGGGCCCAGGCGTTGCTCGCATTAGCGGGCGTGAGCCAGACGATGCGGTTGGCTGCGTAATCGAGCCTGGCTCCGAGCTCGTAGCCTTTCCGCAGGTCCTTCCAGGCTGGATCGGATGCGTCATTGAAGAAGAAGCCCGCGTTGCCGGTGTACTCGACGTAGATATCGATCTCGCCAGACAGCAGCGCCTTGCGAACCACGGGCGTCGCACCGAGCGTCATTCGGTCCACCGTCTGGATGCCATCCGCGTTCAGCATCAGGCGGATCATCTGGCCGATCATCGCCGACTCGCTCGAGAGCTTCGAGGAAACGACGACTGCAGCCTGCAGCTGGGGCGATCCGGTGAGCGCCAGCGCCGCGGCCACGCAGAGCGACTGCAGAATGTTCGCCACCGGCCACCTCCATGCCGACCACCAGGACCGGTTCGAGCCGCGCCGTGCACGTTGTCGGTTGTTGTTCCGCGCGTCAAGCCCGCCCTCGACAACGCGACCCGAGCCGTTCGCCGTGCCCTGCGGCCGTGTGCCGGCCTGCTCTGCGCTTTATGATGGCGAGCACAGATGAATTCAGTGCCGAACTCCCGCCCGATAGCCTCGAGTGCCGACCGCGTGTCCAGCGGCCGTTATTCGGGCTGGCGCCTGTTTCTCGAGGGTCTCACCGGTCAGCGCGGCTGGTCGCGCGCCTGGGCGAAGGCGGTGCCGCGCTCCGGCTACCGCGTCGTGATAGTCGGTGGGGGCGGGCACGGATTGGCGACGGCCTTTTACCTCGCCGCCGAATACGGCATTACCGACGTGGCGGTGCTGGAGAAGGGCCCGATAGGGCTCGGGAACGTCGGGCGCAACACGACGATCATCAGGTCCAACTACTTCCTGCCAGACAATGTCCGCTTCTACGAGTTCTCGCTGAAGCTGTGGGAAGGGCTCGAGCGCAAACTGAATTTCAATGCGATGGTCAGCCAGCGCGGCACGCTCAACCTGTTCCACACCGAGGCGCAGCGCGATCTGTTTACGCGGCGCGCAAACATGATGCGGCTGCTCGGCGTGGATGCGGAGCCATTGAGCCGGGAGGCGGTCAAGGCCCTCGTGCCGCTCGTTGACCTCGACAATGGCCGCTACCCCGTACTCGGCGGGTTCCTGCAGCGGCGTGGCGGCACAGTGCGCCACGATGCGGTCGCCTGGGGCTATGCGCGCGCGGCCTCGGAAGCCGGTGTCGATATCGTTGAGCACTGCGAGGTCACCGGCATCCGGCGCGACGGACATCGCGTGACCGGCGTCGAGACCACTCGCGGCCTCATCGCGGCCGATACCGTCTGCCTCGCCGTGGCCGGGCATTCCTCGCAGCTCGCCGAGATGGCCGGACTGCGGCTGCCGATCGAGAGCCACGTGCTGCAGGCCTTCGTCAGCGAAGCCATCAAGCCGGTGCTCGATGTAGTGGTGACCTACGGTGCCGGACACTTCTACGTCAGCCAGTCGGACAAGGGTGGTCTCGTGTTTGGTGGCGCCATCGACGGCTACAACACCTACGGCCAGCGCGGCACACTGCCGGTGGCGCAAGAAGTGGCGGCGGAGGCCGTCACACTGATGCCGGGAATCGCGCGGCTCAAGGTGCTCAGGCAATGGGGCGGCGTCATGGACATGACCATGGACGGCTCGCCGATCATCTCGAGGACGGCGGTCGACGGCCTGATCCTGAATGGCGGCTGGTGCTATGGCGGCTTCAAGGCGATCCCGGCCGGGGGCATGACGACGGCGCACCTCATCGCGCGCAACGCGCCGCACCCAGTCGCGGCTCATCTAGGGCTCGATCGCTTCGCCGCCGGGCGGACGGTCGACGAGCGCGGGATTGGCCCGTTCCCCTACGCGCACTGAAAACACCGTCAATGCTGCGGATCCGATGCCCATGGTGTGGTGAACGCGACGAAACCGAGTTTCGCTATCGCGGCGACGCCAGTAGGTCCCGCCCTGCCGGCGATGCCGGACTCGCGGCGTTCACCGCCTATGCCTACGAGCGCGAAAACCGGCGCGGCTGGCATCTCGAGTGGTGGCTGCACGTGGGCGGCTGCCGCCAGCTGCTGAAGGTCGTGCGCCACACGCTGACCCATGAGATTCGCTCGGTCGGCGGTGCCGAGGAGCTGCCGTCGCTGCCGCAGGAGTCGCTGCCGCAGGAAGTGGGGCGCTGATGCGAGGTCCTGGCCGTATCGCCCGTGGTCTGCTGACCGACGCCGCCTGTTCCGTCGGCTTTTGCTTCGACGGGCGCCAGATGCACGGCCTCGCCGGCGACACGCTCGCCTCGGCGCTGCTCGCCAACGGCCAGCAGCTCGTCGCGCGCAGCTTCAAATACCATCGGCCGCGCGGCATTGTGACCGCCGGGCCGGAAGAGCCCTGTGCGCTCGTCGATGTGATCGGTGCCGACGGGCGCGAACCTAATCGGCTCGCCACCACGCTCGCTCTGCACGAGGGCCTCGTGGCCGAAAGCCAGAACCGCTGGCCGTCGCTCAGTTTCGATGTGATGGCGGTCAACGATCTCATCGCCCGGTTCCTGCCCGCGGGTTTCTATTACAAGACGTTCATGGCGCCGGGCTGGGCCTGGGAGCGGCTCTACGAGCCGCTGATCCGCCGTGCCGCAGGCCTCGGCCGGCTCGAGGCAGTCGTGGGCAAGCACGCCGCGCCCGCCGAGACGGTGCACGATCATGCGGACGTGCTCGTGGTCGGCGCGGGTGCCGCGGGCCTCGCCGCCGCGCATCGGCTGGGCACGAGCGGCCTGCGGGTGATGCTGGCCGATCAGGACGCGGTACTGGGTGGCGGCTTGCTGCTCGATGCACGCTGGACGGCTTGGTGGGAGACGACGTGCGCCGGGCTGGCGGGCGTGGCCACGGTGCGGTGCCTGCCCCGGACCACGGTGCTCGGGGCCTACGGTCATGGCGTATTCGGCGCGCTCGAAACATTGGCGCCCGCCGAAGCCGCCAGGTTCGGCGGGCTGCGGGAGCGGCTGCGGATCATACGCACCAGGCGCGCGGTATTCGCCACCGGTGCGCTCGAGCGGCTGATCGCCTTCCCAGGCAATGACCTTCCCGGCGTGATGCTCGCCGGCGCCGCGATCAGTTATCTGCGGCGTTACGGCGTTGCGGTCGGCCGCCGGCCCGCGTTTTTCCTCAACACGGACGAGGCCTACGAGACGGTGCTGGCGTTGACCGAGGCCGGTATCGAATGCGCCGGGGTGATCGACGTGCGGGCGGATTCCCTGGCGGCTGAGCGCGCCAGGGCGGTCGGCGTCGAGGTTCATGCCGGCGCGGTCGTCGAGTCGGTCTGCGGCCGCGACGGGGTTCGCACGGTCCGGGTTGCGGACCGCGACGGGCGCCGCCGCCGCGAGCTCGAGGCCGACAGCCTGCTGATGTCCGGAGGATATTCCCCGGCGACTTCGCTCGCGAGCCAGCTCGGCGCCGGGCTCTCGTGGCAGGAGGCGATCGCGGCCTTCACCCCGGTTCTCGCACCGACGATCGGACGGGTAGCCGGGGCGGCACGCGGCGTATTCGGGCTCGCGGCCGCTGTGCGCGACGGGGACAGGGCGGCGCGCGCGATCGCCGCGGAGCTCGGTCGCGCGGCGGGTGCCGCGGACCCGGCGATGGACCTGCCGGTCGACCCGGACGCCACCCCGATCGCCGCGCTGTGGGAAGTGCGCGGCCGGGGCAAGGCTTTCGTCGATCTGCAGAACGATGTGACGGCCGCGGACGTGCGACTCGCCTATCGCGAGGGCTACGAGCACGTCGAGCACATGAAGCGCTTCACGACCCATGGCATGGCGAGCGATCAGGGCCGCATCGGCGGACTGCTCGGCAGCGCGGTGCTGGCGCAAGCACGCGGGCTGCCGCTGTGCGAAGTCGGGCAGCCGAAGCCACGCCCGTTCGCCCAGCCCGTGCCGTTCGCCGCGCTCGCCGGCGGCGATGTGCGGCAACACTTCAAGCCCAAGCGCCGACTGCCGCTGCACGACTGGCACGAGGCCGCCGGCGCGAGCTTCGTGACCACCGGCCTGTGGTTGCGGCCGCTCGTCTACTCGCGCCAAGCCGGCTGGGACCCGGTGCTGACCGAGGCGCGGGCGGTGCGCCGGTCGGTCGGCATCACGGATGTATCGACTCTGGGCAAGATCGACGTGCAGGGTCCGGATGCCGCGCAGTTCCTGGATTTCATCTACGCGAACACGTTTTCCACGCTCGCGGTCGGGCGGGCGCGCTACGGCATCATGCTGCGCGAGGACGGGATGCTGCTCGACGACGGCACCACCTCGCGGCTCGGGCCGGAGCATTTCCTCGTCACGACTACGACGGCCAACGCCACAGCGGCGCTCGAGCACATGGAATTCCACCGGCAAGCGGCTTGTCCACGGCTCGATGTGCTGCTGACCGATGTCGGCGACCAGTGGGCGCAGTTTGCCGTCGCGGGGCCGCGCTCGCGTGAGGTCGTGGCGGCGGTGGTCGCAGGCCTCGATCTGTCCAATGACGCATTTCCGTTCATGGCGGCGGCCGCGGCCACGATTGCGGGCGTCGCGGGACGCGTGTTCCGCATCTCGTTTTCGGGCGAGCTGGCCTACGAACTGGCCATGCCGGCGAGCCACGCCCTGAGGGCGTGGTCGGCACTGCTCGAAGCAGGCAAGCCCTGCGGCATCGAGCCGTACGGGCTCGATGCACTCAACAGCCTGCGCATCGAGAAGGGCCACGTGACCGGAGCCGAGCTGAACGGCAACACCAGCGCCGATGATCTCGGCTTTGCGCGGATGCTGAAGAAACACGGCGACTTCGTCGGCCGCACGCTGTCGCAGCGTCCCGGCATTACCGCGCCCGATCGGCTGCAGCTCGTCGGCGTACGGCCGGTAGACGCGACGCGTCGCCTGCGCAACGGCTCACAGCTGGTCGCGCCGCAGGCGCGCACCATGAGTCTTGGCTATATCACTTCCTCGACGCCTTCGGTCGAACTCGATGGCTGGGTGGGCCTCGCATTGCTGGCGGGCGGCCGGCAGCGCATCGGCCAGCGGCTGATTGGCACCTCGCCCATTCACGACGAGGCCACCGAGATTGAGATCGTCAGCCCGCACATGCTCGATCCGGAGAACCTGCGTGTCCGCGCCTGAGCCTCGATCCCCAGCTGACGCGGCTGCCGGCATGCGGCTCCGGTCCTGCGTGATGGATATCGTCGAAATCGCTGCACTGCGCGGGCGCGCGCCCGAGCTCGAGAGAATCGCGGGCGGCCGGGGCCTGCGCCTTCCGCCACTCTGCCGGGTCGCGGTCGCGGCCGATGAGCTGGCGCTTTGCGTCCGCCCGGACCGCTGGCTGCTGCTGAGCCCGCCAGCGTCCCCGGGGGCGACCGCAGGGGTCTGGCAGGCGGCCTGCGCGGGCTTCGGCGCCGCGGTCGATCTGTCGTGCGGCCTGACTGCGCTGCATCTGGCCGGCCCCGCAGCCCGCGAGGTGCTCGTGAGGGCCTGCCGTCTGGATCTCGATCCGGACGCATTCCCGGTGGGCGCCGTCGCCGCCACGATCATGGCCCAGGTGTCGGTGATCTTCGCGGCACTGCCATCGGGTCTGCTGCTGCTGACGCCCTCGACCACCGCCCGGCATTTTCGCGAATGGCTCGCGTCCACGGCGAAGCCCTTCGGGTTCATGCCGCAATCGGATTTTACTGTTGCCGCCCTGTCTGGAGATCAATTCTCATGAATGCCTCCGCGAGAGTCGTCGTCATCGGTGGCGGCGTGGTCGGCGCGAGCACGCTCTATCACCTCGCCAAGATCGGCTGGACCGACGTGCTGCTGATCGAAAAGAGCGAATTGGCCGCGGGTTCGACCTGGCATGCGGCCGGCGGCATGCACACGTTCAATGGCGAGGCCAACATCTCGCGGCTGCAGAAATACACGATCGACCTGTATCGCGAGATCGAGGCGCTGTCAGGCCAGTCCTGCGGACTGCATCCGAACGGCGGCCTGATGCTCGCGGCGACGCCGGGCGAACTCGACAGCCTGAAGCTCATCTGCTCGCGTGCCCGCTATCTCGGCATGGAAACCGAGATGATCTCGCTCGACGAGGCGAGGCGCCTCAATCCGCTGATCGACGCGACTCACTTCATCGGCGCGCTGTGGCGCGCCGACGGCGGCCATTGCGATCCGTCCGGAACCACCCATGCCTACGTCAAGGCGGCGCGACAGCTCGGCGCGTCGGTGGAGCGCTTCACCCGGGTGCTGTCGCTCGGGCAGCGTCGCGACGGCTCGTGGGACGTCGTGACCGACAAGGGCACGGTCCAGGCTGAGCACGTGGTCAATTGCGCAGGTCTGTGGGCGCGCGAGGTCGGCCACATGGTCGGCATCGAGCTGCCGGTGCTGGCGATGGAGCACCACTATCTGCTGACCGAGGACATCCCGGAGCTGCAAGGCCGGGACAAGGAGATCGTCAACACGACCGACTACGCCGGCGAGATCTACATGCGCCAGGAGCGTGCCGGAGCGTTGATCGGTACCTACGAACCCCACGGGGTCATCTGGTCGCCGGTGAAGACGCCGGACGACTTTTCGATGCAGCTCCTGCCTGACGACTTCGAGCGCCTCGCGCCGTACTTCGAGCTTGGCTTCCAGCATTTCCCGGCGCTGGGACGCGTTGGCATCAGGAAGGCGATCAACGGCCCGTTTACCTTCGCCCCCGACGGTAATCCGCTGGTCGGGCCGGTGCGGGGCGTCAGGAATTTCTGGGTCGCCTGCGCCGTCATGGCCGGGTTCAGCCAGGGTGGGGGCATCGGCCTCGTGCTGTCGCGCTGGATGGCCGACAACGATCCGGGCCAGGACATCATTTCGATGGATGTCGCGCGCTTCGGTGCGTTCGCGACGCCGAAATACACGTCCCTCAAAGTGCCCGAGAACTACTCGCGGCGCTTCCGGCTCGCCTACCCGAATGAGGAACTGCCCGCCGCCCGCCCGGTGCGCCGTTCGCCGATCTACGACAAGCTGAAAGCGGCCGGCGCGGTGATGGGTGCGAGCTTCGGGCTCGAGCATGCGCTGTGGTTCGCGCCGGCTGGCGTTGTGCCCTCGGAGACCCCGACTTATCGCCGGTCGGAGGCCTTCCCGATCGTGCGGGCCGAATGTGAGGCGGTCCGCAACACGGTCGGCCTCTACGAGACCACCAACTATGGAAAGTACGAGGTCACGGGCCGCGGGGCACGGGCGTGGCTCGACCGGGTGTTTGCATCCCGGATACCGCGACCCGGACGCCTCGGGCTCGCGCCGATGCTCAGTCCCACCGGCCGCATCGTTGGCGATCTGTCGATCGCCTGTCTCGCCGAAGACCGCTTCCTGATCGTGGGCTCAGGTTTTGCCGAGGAATTCCACATGCGCTGGTTCTGGGCTTCGGAGCCACCAGCCGACGTGTTCGTGCGCTCGGCGGCCTCGACGCTCACAGGCGTGTCGATCGCAGGCCCGAGATCGCGGAAACTGATGCAGCGGCTGGTGCGTGACGATCTGTCCGCCTCGGCATTCAAGCTGTTCCAGGTCAGGCAGACGGCGGTCGGCTTCGCGCCGGCAATCCTGACGCGCGCCGGGTTCACGGGCGAACTCGGCTACGAGATCTGGACCACGCCCGACTATTTCGCCTCGCTCTACGATGACCTCTGGGACGTGGGGCGCGAGCTCGGCCTGGCGCATTTCGGCGGGCGCGCCCTGTCGTCGCTGCGGCTCGAGAAGGGCTACGGCTCGTTCAACAAGGACTTTCGACCGGACTACAGTGCGGGTGAAACCGGGCTCGACCGCTTGGTCGACTTCGGCAAGTCCGATTTCGCCGGTCGCGCCGCTGCACTCGCCGAGCGCACGGCCGGACCGAAGCGCCGGTTCGTGGTCATGGAGATCGCGACCGCGGATGCCGACGTGATCGGCTACGAGTCGATCATCAAGGATGGCGTCGCGGTCGGCTACGTCACGTCGGGCGCCTACGGCCATTGCATTGGCAAGAGCCTCGCCGCCGGCTACGTGCCGAGCGCGCTGGCGCGCGACGGCGAGCGATTCGAGATCGACATCCTGGGCGAGAGCCGTGCCGCGACCGTGCGGCTGCAACCGCTCTACGATCCGCAGGGACTTCGACTGCGCGCGTAATGCGCGCCCGTCCATGTGGTCCCGTGTACCTGCACTGCGAGCGCTGCTTTGTCCACAGCGTCAGCCGAGCGTTTCGCGATGAATGGCTGAACGCGCATCGATTGGGGTCGATTGACGACGCCCAGGCGAACAGGGAAGCTTGCTGTGTCCACGACAACGAGAACCGGCCTCACCAGGCGCCCCATGAGTTGACGTCGAATGCATGTGCCGCTCGAGGTCGGCCGCTGGCGACGCCGGAAAGCCGATAGCCGCCGGAGTCCACTCCTCAGCATGGTCCGAGAAACCGAAGCGGTTCGGCACGGAGAAACTATGAAAGCCTTGCTTGCCAATGCTCTGCTGCTCGCCCTCGTGGCCCACGGTACAGCTGCCGCGGATGACGCCAAGAAGCTGCGCCTGATCACCTGGGCCGACTACGCGCCGGCCGAGGTCGTCGCGCAGTTCAAGCAGGAGACCGGCATCCAGGTGGAAGTGACGCTGTCGAATAACGAGGAGATGATCTCCAAGCTGCGGGCCACCGGCGGCGCCGGCTACGATCTCGCCCAACCGTCGCAAGATCGCATCACCGGGGTGCAGCGCGACTTCGGCATCTACAAGCCGATCGATCTGACGCAGGTCAAGGTCGAACAGTTCGTACCCGAAATACTCGAGATCACCCGCAAGAACAACACCCTCGACGGCAAGCTCTATGCCCTGCCCTATCTATGGGGCGCCGACGGTCTGGTGGTGAACACCAAGCGTGCCAAGGCCAGCGACTATCCGGACCTGTGCCGGACGGATCTCAAGGGCAAGACCTCGATGCGTCTGCGCCGCCCGACGCTGATGGCCTTCGCCTTCGCCGCCGGCAAGGATCCGTTTGCGCTCTATGGAGATCCCAAGGCCTACGCGACGCTCATGGAGAGCGTCGGCGCCACGCTCTCGGCCTGCAAGTCGAACGTGCGGTTCTTCTACGATAACAAGGACCAGCTGCTCAACGGCATGCGCTCGGGCGAGATCGTCGCGGCGATGATGTGGGACACCGGCGGCTGGCTGCTCAACCGCCAGGATCCGGACATCCAGTTCATCGTGCCGCGATCCGGCGCACTGGGCTGGCTCGACACCTTCGCGCTACCCGCCCGCGGTCGCAACGACGCCGCCGCGTACGCGTGGATCAATTTTACGATGCGACCGGACGTCGCAGCCAAGATCACCAACGCCATCGGCAACTGGACCGCCGCGCGCGGTACTGAAGGCCTGGTGAATCCGAAATTTCGAGCGCAGTTCGCCGCCAGCTTTCCGGAGGGGGCTTTCAAGGGCATCCACTGGTACCCGGCTATTCCCTCGGGCCTCGAAGAGGTGGAGGGGCGGATTCTCGATCGCATCAAGGCCGCCAATTGAGCATCCCCGATCTCAGCGTCGAGGCGCTCGACAAGCGCTTCTCCGACCATGTCGCGGTCGACCGCCTGTCGTTCGCGGTCGAGCGCGGCAGCTTCTTCTCGATCCTCGGGCCCTCCGGCTGCGGCAAGACCACGCTGCTCAGAATGATCGCCGGATTCACGGTTCCGGACGGCGGTGACATCCGTATCGGCGGACGCAGCATGCGCGACGTCGCGCCAAACCGCCGCCCAGTCAACATGGTGTTCCAGCAGCTGGCGCTGTTTCCGATGATGTCGGTCGGCGAGAACGTGACGTTCGGACTTGCCCGCCGCGGCCTGAAGCAAGCCGAGCGCTCGCGGCGCGCCGCGGCGATGCTCGAGCGCGTCGGCCTCGCCGGTGCGGGCCACAAGCGCGTCGACGAGCTGTCCGGCGGGCAGCGCCAGCGCGTCGCGATCGCCCGCAGTCTGGTGCTCGAACCCACGCTGCTGCTGCTCGATGAGCCGCTCGGCGCGCTCGACCTCAAGTTGCGCGAACACATGAAGATTGAGCTCAAGCAACTGCAGGCGGCGTTCGGCACCACCTTCGTCTACATCACGCACGACCAGTCCGAGGCGCTCGTGCTCTCGGACCATGTGGCGGTCATGAACCACGGCCGCTTCGAGCAGCTCGGCACGCCGCAGCAGCTCTACTACGAACCGGCGACCGCGTTCGTCGCCGGCTTCGTCGGCGCCAACAATCGCATCGCCGGGCGCGCCGTGGGCGTCGTTGGGGATCTCGTCGAGCTCGTTACCCCGCAGGGCTGGGTGGTGCGCGCCCGTCGCAGCGGCCCGATCGCCGCCGGCGACTCGGTCGCGGCCTTCGTGCGCCCGGAGGCCGCGAGCCTCGAGTTCGACCCCAGTCGGCTGCCGCAGCACATTGCACGCTATGCCGGCGAGGTGCAGAGCCTGCTGTTCGACGGCGCCAACTCCGCCGTTCTGATCGTCGAGCAGCAAACCCGCTTCGAGTTCCGTGTAGCACTGCCGCAGACCGGTCGCCTGGCGGACCTGAAGGCCGGTACCCGAGTGTCCTTCGGCTTCGATCCACAGCGGGCGATGTGCTTCGCCGCATCGGCCGCCGTCGGCACCGAGCATGTCTGAGACGTCCACCCCCGCCCTGTGGCAGCGCCGGCTGATGCTGGCTGTGCTGCTCACCCCGGCGCTGCTGTGGCTGTTCGCGCTCATCATCCTGCCGCACATCGACCTCGCGCTGCTATCGTTTCGCGAGCGGATCGGCCCGCGCGCGTATGCGGCGAGCCTCGCGCAGTACCGGACCTTCTTCGCCGAACCGCTGTACTGGCGGGTGTTCGTCCGAACCGCCATTCTGTCGGCGGTGGCAACGGCGCTGACGCTGCTGGTTGCCTTCCCCGTGGCCTGGATCATCGCCAAGATCGCGCGCGGTCGAGCCAGTTCCCTACTGTTCGTCGTCTGCCTGATCCCGTTCTGGGTCAGCGAGACGGTGCGCGCGCTCGGTTGGCTGATCCTGCTGCGCGAATCCGGTGTTCTGCCGGCTCTGCTCGTCCGGCTCGGCATTACGGCGGTGCCGGTCGAGCTGCTCTACCATGACGCAACGATTCTGATCGGACTCGTCTATACGTCGCTGTTGTTCATGGTAGTGCCGCTCGTGAGCAGTCTGGAGAGCCTCGACAATTCGCTGATCGAGGCCGCCTATGACCTCGGCGGCAGCGGCTTGGCGATCCTGCGGCGCATCGTCATCCCGCATGCGGCGCCCGGAATCACCGCCGGTTGCATCGTCGTGTTCATGCTCACGCTCGGCAACTACCTGACGCCGAACCTGCTCGGCGGCAAGAATTCGCAGTGGTTCACCGAGCTCATCTACACGCAATTCATCGTGCGCTTCAACTGGGAGCAGGGCGCGGCTTTCGGCTTCCTGTTGCTCGCGCTGTCCACCGGCATGGTCGCCCTCGGGCTGCGGCTCAGCGGCCAGCGCTTCGTCGATGTGATGCGTCGCACATGATCGCCTCGCTGCCCCGTCCGGCCTGGCTGCGCGCGGCGACGGCGCTGTATCTTGGCGCCTTCCTCCTGTTTCTGTTCCTGCCGCTAGTCGTGGTCGCGGTGTTCGCGTTCAACAATGCGCCCTATCCGGCGCCGCCATGGCACGGCTTCACGCTCGACTGGTTCATCGGTAACGAAGCCTCCGGCCGAACGGGGCTTTTCCGTGACACGGAGCTGCTCGGCAGCATCTGGACCAGCGTCGTGGTGGCCAGCTGGGTAACGGCGCTGTCGGTGACCGTGGGGACGGCGAATGCCTTCCTCATGGAGCGCTATCGCTTTCCCGGCAAGCAGTTGCTGTCGTTTCTAATGCTGGTGCCGCTCGTCATCCCGGGCGTCATTCTGGGCATCTCTATTCTCGCTTTCTGCAGCCGCCTCGCTGAGCTTGCCGATAGCGCATTCGGATTCGATCTGGATTTCCTGCGGCCGGGGCTGGTGCTGGTCGTGCTCGGCCAGTTCTCCTACGTTGCGACCATCGCCACGCTGATGGTGAGCGCGCGCCTGAAGCGCTTCGACCGGACGCTCGAGGAAGCCGCGCTCAATCTCGGCGCCTCGCATGCGGCGGTGCTGCGCACGATCACGTTGCCGTATCTGCGGCCGGCGCTGATCGGTGCGGCGGCCATCTCCTTTCTGATGTCCTTCGAGAATTTCAACACCACTCTGATGCTGGTCGGAGCCGACCCGCCGCTCACTGTCCTGATGTACGGGCGCATGCGCGAGGGCGCCAGCCCAGTGCTGAACGCCGTGAGCCTGTTTCTGATGCTGGCATCGGCGCTGCTGGCGTTCAGCCTGATGGGCAATGGCCGGCGGGCGGCGAGGGCGGCCGAGGCGGTGTAGGGTGCCGGCGCAGTGCAGGGTGCCGGCGCTCCGGCCTCAGGCAGTCTTGACCTCGATCCCGGTAGCGCGCTCCTGGTCCTGGACCAATCGCCGGGCCGACCAGAAGTAATGAAATGTGGCCCAGAAGCCCGTGGGCGCGAGGCACAGCAGCGCCAGGCGCAGCGACGCGGCATTGGCGATGTGGCCGGGCGCGAACCAGTCACTTAGGAACCCCACGGCTTGCGGCGCGACCACCAGATTGAATACGTTGGCGACAAACAGTACTGCAGCACAGAACATGGCGCGCATGCGCGGCTCGGCCAGGTTATTCAGTAATCCAAAGCCGGGTCCAATATAAAAATAGATCGATGGAATAAAGACCCAGAACAGCGCCGTTGCCAGGCTGAGCGAGTGCGTCCAGTAGATCACGATCGATATGATCGTTGACAGACCGATAACGGTGCCGAGGAGCCACACGATACGCTTGGGGTTGGCCATCCAGGATTGCCCGAGTAGCCATGCGGTCAGCAGTGTGGCTGCAATGCCGCCGTACAGGTGCATGGGGGCAGTCACGGCCCCGGCTTGGCCCGGGCTCAGCGAGTAAGTTCGCATCAAGTACGTCGGCGTCCACCACATCAGGCCCCAGCCCCAGAGCGCGGTGACAGAAGTGGCCATCACCACGTGCACCGCCGAGCGCTGACTCCATAGGTATTTCATCGTGACCCAAAACGCGGGGCTATCCACACGCAGCTTGTGATCGAGGCAACCGCGTCGTGGTTCGCGCACCGTCGCGTAGAGCCAGATACCGAACACGAGGCCCGCTGCACCGAGCCACAAAAAGACCGTGCGCCACCCATACAGATCGGATATGCGGCCGGTAAAATCGGCCGCTATCCACGCACCGATCGGTGCGCCGAGCGCGAAGATCGTCAGCGCCATCGGCCGGCGTGAGCATGGGAAATAATCCGAGAGGATTGAGTTCGCGCCGGGCGTACCGCCCGCCTCACCGACCCCCACGCCGAGTCGCGACAGTTGCAGTGCCCGATAATTGCGCGCCAGGCCGGTGCAGAGGGTCATGGCAGACCAGGCCAGCACCGAGCAGGTGATGATGATGCGCCGGCTGGCCCGGTCCGTGAGCCAGGACAGCGGGAAGCCGAACAGCACATAAAACAGTGCGAGCGAGGTGCCGGTCAGAAAAGCAATCCCGGAATCGGTCAGATGCAGCTCCAATCGGATGGGTTCCAGGACCGTGGAGATTGCATAGCGGTCCGCAATGCTGAGCGTATAGACCGCCACCATCATCAGCAGCACGTACCAGCGCGCCATGAAGGACGCCTGAGCGGCGTCGACGGAAGCTGGCGGTACGGCGGCAGTGACTGAAATCTTGATCGCCCCCATTGCTGTTGACGGGACCGGGCTCCGGGGCGCCAGCCGGTGACCTGGGGACCTGTCCACAGCATGGTACTGGTTTTGCGCCGCACACGCAGGCCCCCGGTGCAGCCGAGAGCCGACGCGGGGAAGTCTGGCCTACGGGATGCCTTTGTTTGATGAGCCGTGGCCTTTTTCTGCATTGCAGTTGGCGTCTACTGGCTCTCGTTTGCGTCTATGCTTTACGTTAAACAGACGGCGCTTGACGAGCCAAGAGCGACCCCATGCAGCTAAAGGACATCAAGACTTTTGTCGTCGGCAATCCGCCGCCGCACTTCGGTGGCCGATGGTTCGTGTTTGTCAAACTGACGACGGACGACAATGTCTCTGGAATCGGCGAATCCTATGGCGTGCCGTTTCATCCCGATCTCGTGGCTAAGCTGCTCGAGGATGTGTTCGGGCGCTATATGGAGGGGAACGACCCGCATGACATCGAAGCGCTGTGGCGGCGCGTGTATTCCAGCGGCTTCACGCAGCATCCGGATCTGAGCATGATGGGTTTGCTCAGCGCGCTCGAGATGGCCTGCTGGGACATCATCGGCAAGGCCGCCGGCCAGCCGGTCTATAAGCTCCTTGGCGGGCAGGTGCACGAGCGCCTGCGCTCCTACACCTACATTTACCCGCGCGCGAATCAGGGCAGCGAGATTTATCATGACCCGGCGCTGTCAGCCGAGCGCGCACACGATTACCTGCGGCAGGGGTTCACGGCGATCAAATTCGATCCGGCGGGCCCGTACAGCGCTTTCGACGGACGCCAGCTGTCGCTCGAGGCGCTGGACCTGTGCGAGCAGTTCGTGCGAGTGCTGCGCGAGGCCGTCGGATCCAAGGCCGATCTGCTATTCGGTACTCATGGGCAGATGACGGCGGCCGGGGCGATTCGCCTGGCTCGCCGGCTCGAGCCCTACGATCCGCTGTGGTTCGAGGAGCCCGTGCCCCCGGATAGCCCGGAGGAGATGGCGAAGGTTGCTCGCGCGACCACGATACCGATTGCGACCGGCGAGCGGCTGGCGACCAAGTACGACTTTGCACGCCTGCTGCGGGCAGGCTCGGCCGCCATTTTGCAGATGAATCTGGGACGCGTCGGCGGCCTGCTCGAGGCCAAGAAAATCGCCGGGATGGCCGAGACCCAGCACGTGCAGATTGCTCCGCACCTGTATTGCGGTCCGGTCGTTGGCGCGGCCAACATCCAGCTTGCCACCTGCAGCCCCAATTTCCTGATTCTGGAGAGCATCGAGCGCTGGCAGGGATTTCACAGCGACATTCTGCAAAGGCCGATCAAATGGCAGGACGGTTACGTTATACCGCCGACGGATGCGGGACTCGGTGTCGAGCTCAACGAGGAGTTCGCGCTACGCCATCCGTACCAGGGCAATATGTTGCACTTGGAAATGGATGGACGGCCGGTCACCTGACAGCGCCTGCCAGCGGGCCCCCCCCGGCCAGCCGGGTGCGGGGATGAACGCGATAGCTGATCGGCGAGCAGCAACGGGGCGCGCCCCGATTGGCGTGCCGCGCCTGATGAGCGGAGTCCTGCTGAAGGGCCATGGCGGCTTCGAGCAGCTCGAGTATCGTGACGATATCCACGTGCCGGCTCCCGGTCCGGACGATGTGCTGGTGCAGATCGGGGCGGCGGGGGTCAACAATACCGATGTCAATACCCGCATCGGCTGGTACTCGAAGGCGGTAGCCGGAGGTGAGGACACCGGCGGCGGCCGTCCGGGATCTGGCCCGCAAATCGGCGAGGATGGCGGATGGCTGGGCGCGGCATTGGCATTTCCGCGCATCCAGGGTGCCGATGGCTGCGGGCACGTGGTCGCGGTCGGTACCAAGGCCGATCCGGCAAGAATCGGTGAGCGGGTGCTGATCGAACCGGTGTTCCGAATGCCGGGAGCCAGTTCCCCATATCAGGTGCTCTATTTCGGTTCGGAGTGTGACGGGGCTTTTGCGCAGTTTGCCCGTGTTCCGGCCATCCACGCCCATCGCATCAGCAGCGCGCTGTCCGATGTCGAGCTCGCCTCGTTTCCTTGCGCCTACTCGGCGGCGGAAAACATGCTGCAGCGTGCGCAAGTGACTGCTGGTGAGTGCGTGCTGATCACCGGCGCCTCCGGCGGCGTCGGCTCGGCGGCGGTCCAGTTGGCCAGTCGCCGCGGCGCTTCGGTGCTCGCTATCGCGGGTGCCGCCAAAGCTGAGGCGGTCGCTGCGCTCGGCGCGATGCGCGTCATCGCGCGCGGGGCCGACCTCATGCGCGAGCTTGGCCGGGAAGCCGTTGACGTCGTAATCGATGTCGTGGGTGGCGACGCGTTTGCATCGCTGCTTGAGCTGCTGCGGCGAGGTGGCCGGTACGCAGTGGCCGGTGCGATTGGCGGCCCTCAGGTTGAACTCGATCTTCGGATGCTGTATCTGAAGGATATGCGGCTCATTGGCTGCACCGTGCTCGATTCGGGCGTCTTCCGTGCCCTGGTCGGATACATCGAGCGCGGGGAAATCCGCCCGGTCGTCGCCCAGGCATATCCGCTGCGCGACATCGCCCGAGCGCAACAGGCATTGATCCGGCGCGAGCACACCGGGAAAATTGTCCTCGTGCCCTGATCGACTCGACATTGAACGCCGATGGCGAGCACCTCAGGCGGGCGATTCGCCGCGCCGGGCCACCACTTCATAGCCCCGCTCTTCAGGCTCATCATCGGTAATTTCCGCCGGGAAACCCCGGCCGAGGACCTTAGTGTGGCACGCGTCCTCAAGGCGCCGGATGATGTTGGGCGAGAATTCCCGCGGCCCATAGCGCTTCTGCCCGTCCTTGAAGATGTTGAGCACCAGCGGGGACAGTTCGAGCGGCACCTGGTGATCCTGCGCCAACTTGTCGAACAGACCCACATCCTTGATCACCAGATCCATGGTGAAATTGATATCCCGGCTGCCGTTTAGGATCACCTGGGATTCGGTTTCATGGACGAAGGAGTTGCCCGAGGAGATGCGGATCGCCTCGTAGGCGGTGTTCATGTCAAGGCCTGCCACTTTGCACACGGTGAGCGCCTCCGCCAGGGCCGCCACGTGCACGGCGCACAGATAGTTGGTGACAACCTTCAGGCGCGACGCCGTACCGAGCGGTCCGGTATGCAGGATGCGGCGCCCCATCGTCGTCAGCACCGGCAGCACGCGCTCAAAGGTCGCGCGCCGGCCCCCGGCAAAGATGGCGATGTTGCCAGTGGCGGCGCGATGGCAGCCGCCCGAAACGGGGCAATCCATCACCAGGCCGCCTTTGGCTTCAATCAGCGCGCCGAGGCGTAGCACTTCGGCGTGATCCGTGGTGCTCATCTCGAGCCAGATCTGTCCGGCTCGCAGATGGGCGAGAAAGCCGTCCTTGCCTTCCACGACCTCGGCGGATGCCGCCGGCGAGGGCAGACAGGTGATGATCAGATCGACCGACTCGGCCATTGCCCGCGGCGAGGCGGCGCTGCTCGCGCCGCGCGCCACGAAGGACTGCACCAGATGGTCATTCAGATCTCGGACCATGAGCGGATGCCCATTGCGAAGCAGCGTTCCGGCGAGCTTCCCACCCACATTGCCGAGACCGATAAAACCGATTTTCATGACTGATTACTCCGGATCGTGGAGTCAAAAACCAGCGGTTTTCTCCAGATCATTCTTTCATGATCAATAACTTACGGAGCGAGAGGATTGTTTGCTGCCGCTGCTCGACATATCAGTGATTGACTTGAGTGATTCTGCAGAAGGCGCCCCTTATGACACGACTACTTATGTCACGAAAAGTACGGCTATGCCCGCCGAAAGCCCGCGACGACGGGCGTGGCGGGCAGGGATGTCGCGCCGAGACATGTAGGGGTCGCGAAAGCGGCATTGCACGGCTTTGCCTGCCTGTACCATCGCCAACTGGGATCGTCCGTGGCCGAAATTCAGAACGCGCTTCGCACCAACTGTGGGAGAAATTCGATGGCCGATGGCCAGAACGAGGAATTTGATCTCGACAGCCTGAACGAGCAGGAGTTGACCGAGCAGGTGCACGACGATCTCTACAACGGCCTCAAGAAAGAGGTCGAGCAAGCGACCCGGATCTTTCTTGGACGCGGCTGGTCTCCCGAGAAGGTGCTGAACGATGCGCTGGTCGAAGGCATGCGCATCGTCGGCATCGATTTCCGCGACGGCATCCTGTTCGTTCCCGAGGTGCTGCTGGCGGCCAATGCGATGAAGGGTGGCATGGAGATTCTCCGGCCACTGCTGGCCGAAACCGGCGTCGAGCCAATTGGCAAGATCGTCATCGGCACCGTCAAGGGCGACATCCACGACATCGGCAAGAACCTGGTGTCGATGATGCTCGAGGGTGCCGGCTTCGAGGTCATCGACCTCGGCATCAACAATCCGGTCGAGAAGTATCTGGCGGCGATCGAGCTGCACAGGCCCGACATTCTCGGCATGTCGGCGCTGTTGACGACCACGATGCCCTACATGAAGGTCGTTATCGACACACTCAAGGAAAAGGGCATCCGCGACAAATTCATCGTGCTGGTTGGCGGCGCGCCGCTCAATGAGGAATTCGGCAAAGCCATCGGCGCCGACGCTTACTGCCGCGACGCCGCCATCGCCGTCGAGACCGCCAAGTCCATGGTTGCGGCGCGCCGGGCGGCGCGCTGAGCCGGACGTGTCTGCCGTGCGGTCCTCAGGCCGAGTGCTGGTGATCGCCTGCGGGGCGCTCGCGCGCGAGATCACGGCATTGAAGCGCGCGAGCGGCTGGTCCGCGCTCGACGTGACCTGCCTGCCGCCTGAGCTGCACAACCGGCCCGAGCGGATCCCCGCGGCCGTGCGCAGCGCGATCTGCGTGGGGCGCGCACGCTATGAGCGCATCTTCGTGGCCTACGCCGACTGCGGCACCGGCGGCGCACTCGATCGGATGCTGGCCGAGGAGGGTGTCGAGCGGCTCCCGGGCGCGCACTGCTATGAATTCCTCGCGACCTCAGAGGTCTTCGCGGCGCTGGCCGACGCCGAGCCCGGCACGTTTTACCTCACTGATTTCCTGCTACGGCACTTCGAGCGCCTCGTCGTCGGTGGTCTCGGGATCGACCGCCATCCCGAGCTCGCCAGGGAGTATTTCCGCCATTACCGCCGCGTGGTCTATCTCGCGCAGCTGCCCGATGCGCAGTTGGTGCAGCAGGCGCGAGCCATCGCCGCACGGCTCGGGCTCGCGTACGAGCAGCGCGACGGCGGCTACGGCGATCTGGCGACCAGCCTCACGGAGGTGGTACGCCGCGCCGGTATCCGCATCGTCGTCGAGCGCCCGGGTGCAGCGTCGGCGGCCTAGCGAGCAAAGTCGCATGGGTCAGTTGATCATCATCTCGTGGCGCGACATCCCCGCCCAGGTCATCGTCAAGCGTGGGCGTGAGACGGCGAAGGTGCAACTGTCGCAGCGCTTTCAGGAGGCCGTTGACCGTGCCGCGATGCGTGCGGGCAAGGGTAGCTCCCAGGCCTACCTCGCGGACTGGAAACGCAGCCCGCCGCGCCTGTGCGGTGATGACCTCCGGGCCGTGGCCGACGCGGAGGCTGCGGTCCTTGAGGCCCGCTACACCGACGAGGACCTCGAGCGCATGATCCGCTCCAAGGGCATCGACGACCGTCTGGCCGGCGACGCGACTTCGGCCGATGGTTCCGGAGCGCGCTGATGTACAGCGTGCGCCTGTGGTCGGTCCGACGTGCACGGGGCCTCAATCGCTTGTATAGCGCCTTCGAGCGCATGCTGGTGCGACTCGCCCCTGTCCTCAGGGCGATCGGCTACCAGCGACTGGAGCGGCCGTTCGTGAGCGTCGAGCGAACCGTCAAGGGGCTATTGTTCGATTGCCAGATGTGCGGGCAGTGCGTGCTCAGCTCGACCGGCATGTCCTGCCCAATGAACTGTCCGAAGAATATGCGCAACGGTCCCTGCGGCGGCGTGCGCGCGAATGGCCACTGCGAGATCAAGTCGGAGATGCGCTGCGTGTGGGTTCTCGCCTTCGCCGGCGCTGAGCGCATTCAGGGCGGCCGCGAGAAGATCCGCGTGCTCCAGCCTCCCACGGACCGTCGCCTTGAGGGGCGCTCCTCATGGCTGCGCGTCGTGCGCGAGCGGACCGAGTCGATGAGCACGGGACCGACGCCATGAAGTTCGAGGACGAGCCGGTACCCGGCTATCCCCTGCCAATCCTGCCGGGCCACGTCTCCCCGGGCCGCTTCGAGCGCGTGTTGCGCGCGGGCGCCTTTGCCGTAACGACTGAACTTGCGCCGCCGGATTCCGCCGACCCGCAGGAGGTCTACCAGCGCGCACGGGTGCTCGACGGCTACGTGGACGCGATCAATGCGACCGACGGCTCAGGAGCCAACTGCCACATGTCGAGCCTTGCGGTCTGCGCGTTGTTGACGCGCGTCGGCTACGCGCCGGTGATGCAGATCTCCTGCCGTGACAGGAACCGAATTGCAATCCAGGGTGACATTCTCGGCGGCGCCGCGATGGGCGTGTGCAACATGCTGTGCCTGACGGGCGATGGCGTGCAGGTGGGTGATCACCCGCAGGCCAAGCCGGTGTTCGATCTGGATTCGCTGTCGTTACTCGAAATCGGTCGGATGCTTCGCGACCAGCACCATTTTCAGAGCGGCCGCAAGATCTCTTTCTCGCCGCGCGTGTTGTTCGGCGCCGGCGAGAACCCGATGGTGCCACCACTCGAGCATCGTGCGCTGCGGCTGGCGAAGAAGGTAGCCGCCGGCGCGCAGTTCATCCAGACGCAGTACGTCTACGATCTGGAGCGGCTGCGCTCGTTCATGCGCGGCGTGGAGGAGCTGGGGCTGCTCGAACGGGTATTCGTCTTAATCGGCGCGGGTCCGTTGAAGAGCGCAAAAAGCGCCGACTGGATGCGCAACCACGTGCCCGGCGTACACATCCCCGATGCGATCGTCAATCGCCTCGCGGGCGCGCAGGATCAAGCGCGTGAAGGCCGCAACATCTGCGTCGAACTGATTCAGGAGATCCGTACCATCCGCGGTGTACGCGGGGTGCATGTGATGGCGTACCGCCAGGAAGAGGCGGTCGCCGACATTATTACCAGATCGGGCGTGCTCGACGGGCGCACGCCATGGCACCCGGGACGCGATCAGAATTCTGCTGACAGGAAAGCATCATGACCGATACCGTTATTAGTTCCGCCACCAGAGAGGTCGTCATCGGATTTGACCGCCCGTTCGTCATCATCGGTGAGCGCATCAATCCGACCGGGCGCAAGATCCTGGCGGCCGAAATGTCGGCCGGCGATTTCAGCCGCGTCGAGGCTGATGCTCGCGCCCAGGTGGAGGCCGGTGCCCAGATGCTCGATGTCAACGCCGGCATTCCGCTGGCGGACGAACCCGCGATCCTGGCGAGGGCCGTGCAGCTGGTGCAGTCGATCACTGATGTTCCGCTGTCGATCGATTCCTCGATCATCGCCGCACTCGAGGCGGGACTCGCGGTCTACAAGGGCAAGGCGCTGGTGAATTCGGTGACCGGCGAGGAAGAGCGGCTCGAGAGCGTGCTGCCGCTGATCAGGAAGTACGGCGCAGCGGTAGTGGCCATCTCGAATGATGAGACCGGCATCTCCGAGGATCCCGACGTGCGCTTCGAGGTGGCCAAGCGGATCGTGCATCGGGCCCTCGATCACGGCATTCCCGCGTCTGACATCGTGGTCGATCCGCTGGTGATGCCAATTGGTGCCATCAATCGCGCCGCCGTGCAGGTCATGCGGCTGGTGCATCGCCTGAAGACCGAGCTCAGGGTCAACACCACTTGTGGTGCCTCGAACATCAGCTTCGGGCTGCCGCGCCGTAACGGCATAAACGCCGCGTTTCTGACGATGGCGATCGGCTCGGGCATGACCTCCGCGATTACCAATCCGCTGCACCCAGAGGTCGTGGAGGCGGTGCTCGGTGCCGATGTCATGATGGGCCATGACCCGGACTGCGCTCGCTGGATCAAGAAGTTCCGCGAGCCGCCATCCATCGGAGCCGCAGGCGAAGCGGGTCGCGGTCGTCGCGAGGGCGGCCACCGGCGTCGTCCGACTCCCGCGGCCTAGAGCGCGTTCGTGACCGAACCAGATGCCCTGGTGGTGTTCACGCCGTCCGGCAAACGCGGACGCTTCGCGATGGGTACGTCACTGCTTTCGGCCGCGCGCACGCTCGGTGTCGACATCGATTCCGTCTGTGGCGGTCGGGCGCTGTGCACGCGCTGTCAGGTGCTAATCGCCGAGGGTGAGTTCGCCAAACACAATGTGCGCTCTTCGGCCCAGAACCTGTCGCTGATGTCGGCAGCCGAGCGGGGCCTCGCCGACCGCAAGGTGCTGGCGGCCGGACGCAGACTCTCCTGCCAGGCGCGCGTGCAGGGCGACGTGGTCGTGGATGTACCAGCCACCAGCCAGGTACACCGCCAGGTGGTGCGCAAGGCCGTCGAGGCACGCGACATCGAGCTCTACCCGGTCATCACACTTCACTACGTTGAAGTCACTGAGCCGGACATGCACGACCCTTCCGGGGACCTGAAGCGGCTCGCCGACGCGCTGGCGCGCGAGTGGCAACTCACGGCTCTTGAATGCGATTTGACAGTGCTGCAGGGCTTGCAAGCGGCGCTCAGGGCCGGCCAGTGGAAGGTCACAGTCGCAATCCACGACCGTTCACGAATCGTGTCCGTCTGGCCGGGCCTGCACGAGAAGGTCTATGGTCTCGCCGTCGACGTGGGCTCGACGACGATTGCGGCACAGCTGTGCGATCTGACGACGGGCAACGTGGTGGCCGCCGCCGGTCTCATGAACCCGCAGATCCGCTTCGGCGAGGATTTGATGAGCCGCGTGTCGTACGCGATGATGAACCCGGGCGGTGCCGCGCAGATGACCACGGCGGTCCGGGGCGCGCTCAGTGAGCTCGCGACCGACCTCGCGCGCTCGACCGGCATCGAGCGTGACGCGATCCTCGAGATGACGATGGTGGGCAACCCGATCATGCACCACCTCGTGCTCGGTCTGGATCCGGTCGAGCTCGGTGGTGCGCCGTTCGCGCTCGCGGTCGACAGCGCCGTCACCGTCACGGCCGCTGAGCTCGGCATCGCCCTGAATCCAAACGCTCGCATTTACGTGTTGCCGTGCATCGCCGGCCACGTCGGCGCCGACGCAGCCGGTATGATCCTGGCGGAGCGTCCGGACCTGTCGGACCAGTTGACGCTGCTGGTGGACGTTGGCACCAATGCGGAAATCGTGCTCGGCAGCCGCGAAAAGCTGGTCGCGTGCTCGAGCCCGACCGGTCCCGCGTTCGAGGGCGCGCAGATCAGTTGCGGGCAGCGGGCGGCGCCGGGCGCGATTGAGCGCGTGCGCATCGATCGTGACACGCTCGAGCCGCGCTACCAGGTGATTGGCTGCGATCTATGGTCGGATGATCCGGGGTTCGCCGAGGCGGTCAGGAAGACGGGCGTCACCGGCGTGTGCGGCTCGGGCATCATCGAGGTGCTCGCCGAACTCTATCTCGCCGGTGTCATCAACCAGGACGGCGTCATCGACGGCTCGCTCGCCGCGAAAAGCCCGCGGGTGGTCGCCAACGGGAGGACGTTTTCATACGTGCTGGCCGACGGCGAACATCGGCTCGCGATCACGCAAAACGACGTGCGTGCGATCCAGCTGGCGAAGGCCGCGCTGTACGCTGGCACCCGGCTGCTGATGGAGCGCCTAGGCGTCGACGCCGTCGATCGGATCCGTCTGGCCGGCGCGTTCGGCAGTCACATTGACGTCAAGTACGCCATGGTGCTTGGCATGATCCCTGACTGCGAGCTGGCGCACGTCGGCTCCGCCGGCAATGCCGCGGGCACCGGCGCCCGGATCGCGCTGCTCGATTCGCGCTCACGCGCGATGATCGAAGCGATCGTTCGGCGCGTGGAGAAGATCGAGACTGCGCTCGAACCGCGCTTCCAGGCCCATTTCGTCGAGGCGATGGCCATTCCGCACAAGACCGCGCAATACACTCACCTGCGAGCGGCCGTGGGGCTTCCGGCGCCGAAGGCCGTCGTGCAGACCGATGGGCGCGAGCGACGCAACCGCCGTGCGATCAATCCCGGCTAGCTAGCCGGCCGCCAGCGTGCGACCATTATCAGACATTCGAGTCCGGAAACGAGCCCTTGCGACGGTTCATGTAGTCGAGCAGCGCCTCGTCGATCGCGGGATCAAGCGCCGGCGCCTGGTACCCGGCGAGCTGCTTTTTCCACAGCACGTTTGCGCGCTTGGCCATATCGCTCGCACCCTCAGCCTCCCACTGTTCGTAGCTGTTGTTGTCGGCCAGCGCTGAGCGGTAAAACGCGGTCTCGAAGTTCGCCTGCGTGTGTGCGCAGCCGAGGAAGTGCTTACCGGGGCCGACCTCGCGGATCGCGTCCATCGCCTGGCCGTTGTCGGACATGTCGACGCCCAACAGGAAGGTCTGCATCATGCCCGCCTGATCGACGTCCATGACGAACTTTTCGTAGCCCATCGCTAAGCCGCCCTCGAGCCAGCCCGCGACGTGCAGCACGAAGTTGACGCCCGCGAGGCAGGTCGGCAGCAGCGTATTAGCCGACTCGAACGCCGCCTGCGCGTCGGGGATCTTTGACGCGCACAGGCCACCACCGGAACGGAACGGCACGCCGAGCCGGCGGGCGAGCGCCGCCATGACGTAGAGCACGAGTGCAGGTTCCGGCGTTCCAAACGTGGGTGCGCCGGATTGCATCGATATCGAGGAGGCAAAGCTGCCAAAAATCACCGGCGCGCCGGGATTTATCAGTTGCGCGAAGGCCATGCCGGCGAGTGCTTCGGCCAGCGTCTGCGCCGCCGTCCCGGCGACCGTCACCGGCGACATCGCGCCGGCGAGGATGAAGGGGGTAACGATCGTGGCTTGGTTCGCACGCGCGTAGACCTTGAGGGCACCCAGCATGGTCGAGTCGAAGGTCATCGGCGAGTTGGCATTGATGAGGCTGACGAGCACCGTCTTCGGCCGTCCGGTGACCGGGTCGACGAAGTTCGGCCCAAACACGATCTTCGCCATCTCGACCGTGTCGGCTGCACGTTCGGGCCGCGTGACCGATCCCATGAACGGTTTGTCGCTGTACTTGATGTGGCTGTAGACCATGTCGAAATGCCGCTTGTTGACCGGCAGATCGACGGGTTCGCAGATCGTGCCGCCCGAGTGATGCAGCGAGGGCGCCATGTAGGCGAGCTTGACGAAATTCCTGAAATCCTCGATACGCGCGTAGCGACGGCCTTCGTCGAGACTGCGGATGAACGGCGAGCCGTACGCCGGCGCAAACACGGTGTGCTTGCCGCCGATGGCGACGTTGTGGGCGGGATTGCGTGCGTACTGCACGAACTCGCGCGGCGCGCTCGTCTGGATCAGGGAGCGGCACAGGTTCCGCGGGAAGTGCACGCGCTCGCCCTTGACCTCGGCGCCGGCGGTCCTCCACAGCGCGAGCGCCTCGGCGTCGTCGCGAAAGTCGATGCCAATCTCCTCGAGAATCGTGTCGGCGTTGCGCTCGATAGTGAGCAGCCCCTGCTGATCGAGGACCTCGTAGTACGGCAAGGCGCGCGTGATGTAGGGAATCGTGACGGCAGAACGTGCCGCGCGCGCAGCACGCTTTGCCTCGCGTCCGCCGCCGCGATTGCGTCGCGCCGATGGGGCTGGCTGATCATCCATAGGGGCTCAGTCTCCTGCCGCAATATACAAGTATGCTCAAGCGTCCGGGGCGGGGCTGATCAGTTTGCGGCATAGACTTGTTCCGGCGCGTCATCGCTGCTGGCGAATACCCAAGTTCAGCCGCTACCAACGCCAGGAAAGGCGGTTGTTCTTGAGGCGTGCCGCTCTGCGCGAGCCCGCCCAGCGGCGGCGCAGCCTCCTGGAGTTCTCCCCGCCCAGCGTTGCTTATACCCAACATTCAAGTCAAACGACGCCCATGCACCCAGAAACCGTGTTCATGCCCGATCATTTGCGCGACACCCGTTCGCTCGTTGAACTGTGCGCCCAGTACGGAATCTCGCGCAAGCCGGCCCGCGGTCGTGACCGGCCGTGATGCTCAATCTCGCCGGGCTTGTACGCAGGGAAAGCCGGCAAATGCAATTTGGGCCGCAAGCCCAATGACCCCGGCCACGGACCGGTAACCGGCAAAGTGTTGTGCCGCAGATCTGCCGAAGACAACAACTGAGACGCCCAATTCTGCGAGCATCAGAACACCAAAGGCGATTGAGCCCATCAGGAATCGCGCGGCGGCGTGGGTCGGCACTTGGAACCGGGCGGCGCTCCAATGTGAAGCCATCCAGCTGACAGCCAGCATGATGGGTGTCTCCAGCAATACGGCGTCCGTTTCGCCCAGACGCGACACGATCGACGTGACGCGCAGCGATCCGAATCCGAAGCTGACCATTAAAACCCGGCCGGGGCATTTCTGCCGTCGATTACGTATTAGCACCGGCGCACGTGCGGCCGCGCCCGGCGCGCGTTCTTATTGAAGTCTTTCTCAATCAGCCTTTTATCCGCTCGCGCACGTGAACGCAGGACTCCGCGTCGGCCTTGCCGACGATCGCGGCTGCATTGAAGATGGTGTCAGGGGCGCACGGCGGCATACACGATCTGTATCACCCGTGCCTATGACTGCTCAGCGGCGGGGTCCATTGTTCCATCGACCGATTGCTAGGACCAACCTGACCAGGTTCTTAGATCAGGTATCGGGTTCAGCTGTTGCAGGCCTTCAGTACGTCGTCGTGCATGCGGCCGGAACACTCTTTGACTATGCAGGCGGCTGGGCCGACATCCGGAACCAGAGGGCCATGACTTCCGCTACGACGCTGATGGCGTACTCGATGACCAAAACGTTCACGGCTGCCGCAATTCTGCAATTGGTGGAGCATGCCTCCTTGGCGTTGGACGACGAGGTTGACGAATATCTGCCAGACAGCACGTACGTCGGACACGGCATCACTATTCGCCAACTGCTCGACAACTGCTCGACCACACTTCCGGTATTCCCAATCCGATCCCGCTCCGCTGGGTGCATTTGGCGGAAGAGAATCCCACGTTTGACGAACGTGCGGCGCTTGCCAAAGTCTTGCGCAGCCACCCGAAATTGACATCCGAACCGGGCAAGAGGTTTGCTTATTCCAATATTGGCTATTGGCTCCTGGGCACGATTGTGGAGCAGGTGACCAAGCAGAGGTATTCGGACTATGTGCGATGCAACATTCTGCAGCCGCTGCGTCTCTCGGTGCAGGACAGTGATTTTGCGGTCCCCGATGTAACTCGCCACGCCAATGGTTACCTGGCCAAGTATTCACTGTTGAATCTGCTCAAGGGATTGATCACGGACAAGCAACTCTGGGGCGAGTACGAAGGCAACTGGCTGCGGCTGCAGAGCCACTACGTCAACGGTCCGGCCTTTGGCGGGCTGGTTGGGACGGCCCACGCCTTCGGAGAATTTTTGCAGGATCAGCTGCGGACGACGTCAGTTCTATTTGGAACCGAGACCAAACGGCTCTTTGAGAGTCGACAGACAGATCGCCGGGGAAAGCCCATCCCGATGACGCTCGGATGGCACGTCGGTGAAGCACGCGGGGTGGCCTACTTATTCAAGGAGGGCGGCGGCGGGGGCTTTCATAGCGAGATGCGCCTCTATCCCCGGACTGGCATCGGTTCGGTCGTGATGGTGAACAGCACCGAGTTCAATTCATCGAAATTCCTGAATCGAGTCGATATGCCATTTTTCCGCCTCAAGCATCGCGTGCGGGAAACAGCGTAAGTGCGCGTGCGGACTACCAGGTCAGGAGCACGCTTGTAGGACAAACACTGACGGAAAATTTTTCATGGTCCCACGCCATGATAGTCCGGGGCTGCTGCAGCCAAGCGGCACCAGTCGTTACAACTAGCGGCACAGATCTCTCTGATCGTCGCCCGACGAATTGCTGGAGACGGGAATGAATGATATTGCAAATTGGATGGTTGGCGGCTCGGCTGCTATTCAGGCGGTCCGCGATCTGGTGGACAAGGTGGCGCCGACCGACGCCACGGTACTGATTTCCGGCGAGAGTGGCTCAGGCAAGGAATTGGTCGCGCAGGCGATTCATGCGCGCAGCGCGCGCGGCTCTGGGCCCTTTCTTGGTATCAATTGCGGCGCCTTGCCGCCGACGCTGATAGAGTCGGAGCTGTTTGGCTTTGAGCGCGGCAGCTTCACCGGCGCCGCGCGCAGCCACGCAGGCATGGTAGAGCGAGCCTGCGGTGGGACCTTGTTTCTCGACGAAGTGACCGAGATGAGGGCCGATATGCAGACGCGGCTGCTGCGATTCCTGGAGACGCGCTGCTTCTTCCGAGTCGGCGGCACGCAGGAGATCAAGACCGACGTGCGCGTGGTCGCGGCGACCAATCGCTCGCCGGTGCAGGCAGTGCGGGAGGGCAGCTTGCGCGAGGATCTGCTCTACCGCCTCGCCGTGTTTCCGATCACGCTGGCGCCATTGCGCGAGCGTGGCGAGGATGTTGTGCTGCTCGCCGAACATTTCCTGAATGAGATCAATGCACGCCACGACACTGCGAAGGTGTTCAGCGGCAGCGCAAAACGGACATTGCGAGAATACCGTTGGCCGGGCAACGTGCGTGAACTGAAGAACGCGGTCGAGCGCGCATACATTCTGTACGAACAGGAGCTGCAGCTGCAGCCGATGAACCTCCACGCCGCGACGAGCGATGGTGTCGCGGCGCACGACGCCGCCGACGGCATTAGTGTGCCAATCGGATCGTCGCTGGCGGAGGCGGAGCGCTGGCTGATCGAGGCGACGCTGGCGCATTGGGCGGGCAACAAGAATCGAGCCGCCAGGACGCTGGGATGCAGCCTGAAAACGTTGTATAACAAACTGGCAATTTATGGACAAAAACAGGGAATGGAAGCGCACGCAAGAAATGCTTGAGGTTCCATCGGGATAGGTAAATCAATGTCGAAAGTATTGCTGGCCGATGACCACGCGATGGTGCGAGCTGGCCTGCGCCAGTTTCTGGTGGAAGATCGCAGCATCACCGAGATCGGTGAGGCGGCCTCAGGCAATGAGACGCTCGATAAACTACGTGCCGGCAGCTGGGATCTGGTGATCCTCGACATCAATATGCCGGATCGCAGTGGCCTCGATATCCTGCGCTACATACGAGCGAGCTATCCGGACACCAAGGTGCTCGTCCTCAGCGGCTTTCCGGAGCGGCAATATGCCATCAACGTGCTGAAGGCCGGCGCCGGGGGCTATTTGCCCAAGGAGTGCGCCCCCGAAGAGCTGCTGAAGGCGACGCGTACGGTGATGCAGGGGCGGCGCTACGTCAGCGCCAATCTGGCGGAGCTGCTGCTGTCGGATCTGGACGGCGACAGCGATCAGCCGCTGCATCGCCGCCTGTCGGAACGCGAGTTCCAGATATTCTGCAAGCTCGCTACGGGGCGGGCGGTCTCGTCTATAGCCGATGAGCTGTGCCTGTCGGTCAAGACTGTGAGTACCTATCGCACTCGAATCCTGGAAAAGATGAGCCTGACTACCAACGCCGACATCACGACCTACGCGCTCAGGAACGGAATCATCCAATAGGGAGGGCCGCTGTAGGCCATCTCCGATGGCGCTAGCTTCGTTACGCGAATCTAATTCGTAGCCTGCAGACCACAATCATCCTAAGCTCATGGACGCGCACGTTGTGTTTCTCGATTCGGCTCAGATGACTTCGCGCAACCTCTCGGTGCTGCTCGTGGAAGATTCGCGGGTGCTCGCCGAGCGGCTGCGTGAGACTTTGCTAAGCGTGCCTGGGGTACAGCTGGCGGGCACTGTGGACAGTGAGGCGGATGCGGTGGCCGCCCTGCAGCGCCACCCGGTCGATGTGCTATTGCTGGATCTGCACCTGCGCCAGGGGACAGGCTTCGGCGTGCTGCGCGCGATTTCGGGCAGCCCGGCCGCGAAGGTCGTCGTCATCGTGCTGACCAATTACGATCTGGCAGAATATCGCCGCGCTGCAGCAGCGCTCGGAGCGCGACATTTCCTCGACAAGCTGCGGGACTTCGATCGCCTGCCGGCCCTGCTGCAGCAGATCGGGGCCGACATCAATGATGCGGCCGGGGACAATCCGCACCAGGGAACCGGGTAGGGCCGCAGTCGGGGCGGCAGTCGCGGCCGCAGGATGTCCCTCTTCCGTGCGTAACGCCGCTAGTAGCCGTTGGCCGCGGGCTGGATGGCGTGTGTGCCCGGATCCTGCACGATAACCGCCCGCGGTACGCGTGCGCGCACCCTCGTCCCACCCTGCGGCGGTGACTCGATTTCGAGCGTACCGCCAAAACTGCGCACGCGATGGCGCATGGTTGCCAGACCGTGCGAGCCGACCGCCTCGCGGCGGTCGGTGTCGATGCCGCTGCCGTTGTCTTCGATCAGGATCATCAGTTCATCGGCCTGTACGGCAATTTCGACATGGACCTGCGTCGCGCGCGCGTGCTTGACGATATTGACCAGCGATTCCTGCACCAGCCGAAAGGCCATGATCGCAGCATCATCGATCAGCTGCGGCTCATGCTCAGGATAATCTTCGGTGTAATGCAGCCCGGCGCGCGTGCAGGTCTCCTGCGTGATCCACCGAACTGCCGGCACCAGGCCGATATTGTCGAGCAGCGTCGGACGCAGGTTTTCAACGATGCGGCGTTTGAAGCCGACGCCGTCGTCGAGCGCCTTGTTGACCCGCGTCCAGCGAGACTGGATGTCCGGGTTGGTATTGGGCAAGCGCTTCTGCAGCCAGGAGACATCCATCTTTGCCGCGATCAGCAGGCCGCCAAGCTCATCGTGCAGCTCACGCGCTAGCGCCGCTTTTTCCTTCTCCGACAGCCGCTGCAGGTGGCTCGACAGCGCCGAGAGCTCAGCCGTCCGGCGCCGTACCCGCCGCTCCAGCTCCTCGTTTTCAGTCGCGAGCCGTTCAGTGAGCTCGACGCGGCGGCGCGCCTGCCGCGCCCACAGCGCCGCGGCGAGGATCAACAGAGCGATATTGAGCACCACGACACCGCCCATCAGGGCGCGCGAGACCAGCTGCAATCGCGCGGCGCGGGCGAGCGCTACCCTGATCGCGTCGTGTTCCATATTGCGCAGCTTCGAGGCTTCATCGCGAATCTCGCCCATGGTGCGGCTGCCAAGGTCAGTGCGCATCAACGCCAGGGCCCGTTCCGCGCCCTGCGAGCTGTGGAGTGCCAGCGCGGCCGCGAGCTCGCCCAACTTGGCGCCGACCAATACGCGCAAATGACGCACGACGTCACGCTGCTCGATGCTCACGAGCAGCCGGTCGTTATCGCGGAACAGATTGGTAAGTTGATCGAGCGTCGGCTCAACCCGGTCGCGCGCCGCCTGATAGGGTCGCAGATAACTTTCGTCGTCGGTCAGAAGAAATCCGCGTTGTCCGGCTTCAGCGTCCGACAGCTCGCTCAGCAATTCCACCAGCAGCACCTGTCGCTGCTGCGAAAGACTGATGATGCGGTTGATCTGCTTCTGCCCGCTCTGGTTGATCTCCGCGATGACCACCAGCGCCACCAGCATCAGAAATGCAACCGCCAGCGCAATCGCCCTCGATACACGGCCGGAAACTAGCATGGGCTGCACGCTGTGAGCTGGTTCCTACAGCGCCTGGCGCGCGCTGCCGAGAATATAGCCGAATACACAGTGGCATGCTCGATAGCGCCCTCATTCCGATCAACGGCCACTGCAATGAGAATGCGCAACGATGTCAGCATATCTGGCCAATCCTCGGCGCGACCGGATTCATCCGTTCCTGAGCAACGTAGCCGAGATCCGGCGGCGGCCGCGCCAGCACATCGAGGAAGGCGCCGCGACCGCGGGCCATGCCACCGACCGGGAGGCGGTATTGCGACTGTTGAATGCGGCGCTCGCCACCGCACTCGTTTGTGCGCTTCGCTACCGGCGCTATGCCGTCATGGACACCCAAGCGGTGGCCGATGCGGTCAAGAATGAATTCATGAAGCGTGCGCAGCAAGAGCAGAGCCATTCGGATCAGATCGCCGCGCGCATTGCGATCGACACCTATCGCGAAATCCTCCGCTATCTGGGCGGGCACGACACCGCGACGCGGCGGCTGATCGAACGGATACTGAGCGTCGAACAGGAACACGCCGAAGGACTCGCGAGCATGCGCGAGAGCGTGCGCTGCCAGGGCGGCGCCGCAGCCGTCGCCAATCACAGAAGCCATCCAAGTGCGGCATTGCGCTGACCGGATCAGTCCGACCACTTGATCTCTCGAGCCAGCAGTGGCGACGCAAAAATTCATCAAGCTGCGGTCAAAGACGTGTTCGGTTCAGCGGCCCGTGGCGGGTTTGCGTCCCGGATACATGATCCCCGGGTCGGCCGCATCGTCACCTTTGGAACGGTCCCGGCCAACGAAGTCCGTAACCTCCCGGCGATAGCGGCGTGCTGCCTGGTAATCGCCTTCGCCCTGGACGGTTTCATTCCCTTGTGGCTTGCGATTCTTGCGCGGACGCTTGTCGGTATGCTCGCTCATGATGCTTCCGCCGGTAGGGGCCCGTGTTGTGGAGTAGGCAGCATAGAGCGCAGACCGTGGGGGCTGACCTCCACGGGTGGCGCTATCGGCTGTCGGCGCCCGCCGACTGAGTCAACCCGAGCCGCACAGATCCACGCTGGTCCGGCAGACCGCAAGGCTTTGATTCCCCGCAATGGTGCGCCGATCTGTCGCATTGCGCCGTGCAGGTTCAATGTGCCGGCGCCGGGCAGGCCGCACGCACACGGCCGGCAGCGGCCCTGCGATGTAGCGCAAATCCTTATAAACTAAAAGAAAACCTGGATTTCGAGAGCCGATCGGGTGTCCGGAAGCCGGGCACCCGAGGACTGGCATATGGGTTGCATTGATCGAAACAACAGGCGGTTTCGTCTGCAAGTGCGGCCTGTTTAGGCCAACGGCAACGCTGCCGGCAATAGCGCTCATCTCACACCCCCCCCGCGGTGAGCGCCGAATGTCGGCAGCGTTTTTTTTGCCTCCGGCCGTCGCCGAGCCTATAAGACTTTCAGCGCCTCGCCCGATGCTAAAGTGAAGGTTCATACAGAAGAGCCCAGGGGATGCCGCGGTTTTGCCTGCCAAGCGCCCGCGCCGGCGCGCGCGGTTTATCAGTGTCGATCTTCAGAATGTGCGCTTGGCACTGGCCGGCAAGCCGGTGCTGCGTGGCATTGACTGGCGCATTCGCCCCGGGCAGCGCTGGGTGCTCATGGGCCCGAACGCTGCGGGCAAAACGCAGCTGCTGAAGCTGCTGGCCGGAGACGTGTGGCCGAGCCCCGCGAGCGCCCAGGCCCGGCGATACCACTATCGTGGCGAGACGTTCGAGGATCCGTACGGCATCAAGCAGGAGATCGCCTATCTGGGTGCGGAACGGCAGGACCGTTACGAGCACTACGAATGGAATCATCGCGTCGACGCAATCGTTGGCACCGGACTGCATCGCACCGACATTCCGCTTGCGCCCCTCACGCCTCGCGCTCGCCAATGCATCGGGCAACTAATGCGTCGCCTGCGGATCGATGCGCTCGCGCAACGTCGTTTTCTGACGCTGTCCTACGGGGAGCGCCGCCTGGTGCTGCTGGCGCGGGCGCTGGCCTGGGCGCCGAAGCTGCTGCTGCTCGATGAAATCTTCAATGGTCTCGATGCTCGAAATCGCGAGCGTGTTCAGCATTGCCTGCGCCTGCTCAGTCGATCCTCGCTGCCGTGGGTGCTGACGTCGCATCGCGCAGAGGATATTCCGGCGCTCGCGACCCACCTGTGCCGGCTCGAGGCCGGGCGGATCACCATGCAGGCTCGCCTTGGTGCGCGTGCTCGCCGCGCCTTGGGCACGGCGGTCGTGGCGCGCACGGCGATCACTGCAGCCGCATCGGCACCGTTGCCGCCAGCGCATGATGTCGCGCAGGCGTCGGCCATCTCCGGCACAGCCGATGTGCTCATCGCACTGCGCCATGCCTCGGTCTGGCGTGAGGGTGTCGCGGCGCTCCGAGATCTTACGCTGCAGATTCGACGCGGTGATTGCTGGGTCGTGCACGGCGCCAACGGCAGCGGCAAGTCGAGCTTTATTCAGCTGCTGCATGGAGATTTGAGTGCGGCCAGCGGCGGCTCGATCGCCCGTGCCGGCATTGACAGCGGCGTGCCGCTCGACCGGTTCAAGCGTCGCGTGGGGTTGGTGACCCCGGAGCTGCAGACGCTGCAGCCACGCTATCTGCGCGTCGAGGAGGTTGTCACCTCGGGGCTGCATGCTAGTGTCGGGCTCAATGTGAATCTCACCGCCGCGCAGCGAACTCGGGCCAGAAGCGCGCTGCGTCGGGTCGGCGCGGCCACGCTGGCAGCACGACCCATACGCGAGCTGTCCTACGGACAGCTGCGGCGCGTGCTGTTCGCGCGTGCACTGGTACACGAGCCTGCTATGCTGCTGCTCGATGAGCCGCATGCGGGAGTGGATGCACGTACGCGCACCAGTCTGCGCTCGCTGGTGCAACAGGCTTGGGAAGCTGGTGTCACGGTAGTGATAGCGACGCATCATCGTGATGAATGGCCGCGAGGCGCGACGCACGAGCTTGAGCTCGCCAAGTCCCGGGTCGTGTATTGCGGCCCCATCCGGCTGCGGGCCGCCCGTCGCGCAAAGTCCCGCGTATGAAATTCCGAGCCGAGCTCATCGGCGCCGGTGGCGTCGCGCTGGTCGCGGCGGCCTGGCTGCTCTGGCCGGGTTTCGAAGGTCAGCGGTGGTCCGGCCCGCGCGCGGTGGTCAACGGCGGCGATGCGGGCGGCCTGCCGCGCGTGCCGCCGCAGCAAGAACATCTCGATGCCGCGGCGCTCGAGGATGCCGGCCGCGATGCGGCGGCCGATGGGCTACAGGTCCTGATCGTCTTGCGCCATGACTATATCGTCTATGAGCGCTATGGCCATGCAGTCAATGCCGAAACCATGATCGACTCGGGTCCGTTCGCGCAGGCGTTGGTGGCATTGGCCGCCGGAATCGCGGCGCACGATGACAGTCTGGCGTTGCAGTCCCTGAGCGGTTTCGATCCGGCGCGCCTGCGTGCCGCGATCGAAGCGGGCTCACGGCAAAGTTATCCGGACTATCTGTCACTGCGCCTTTGGCGTCGTCTCAATGCCGCACCGGCCTGGATTGCATTGCCCACCGCCGGCGCCACCGCGCCGGCCGACTGCTGCTTCCACGCCCGCGTCGTGGATTGGCTGCGCGTTGCCATCGTGTTGCTCGATGACGGACATTTCGAGGGCAAGGCTGTGGTGCCGCCGGGCTGGGTGGAGCGTATGCGGCGTCCGGTGTCCGCGGACGGCATCGGGGGATTCGGTATCGAACTCGCGGCCGCGGCGCATGGCGCCGAGCCGTTTGCCGCCGATGACGTATTCTTTCTTCGCGGGCCCGGACGCTGGCGGCTATGGTTGATTCCGACACTCAATCTGGCCGTGCTGTTCGGCGCCAAATCCGCCGCACAGTCGTTGCCCTTCGTGGCGCATGTGCCGCCGCCGGCGGCCGCGGGGAGCCCCAGCGAATCCCGACCCTGGGACGAGACGCGGTTGCCCAACCTCGTGATACGAGCAGTGTCGGAGCGTCCGGCGCAGCGCAGTGTGGGCTCACAGCTGCAGCAGCTGGTGCCCGGGCATTGAACAGCCAGGGCATGGAACAGCCACGGCTGAGAAGACTGGTTGGGCTACGAACGAGCACATGACGGAGAGAAGATTGAAACCGTTGCTGGCGCTATTCATCGTCTGCGTGATCGATGTACTCGGATTCGGCATCCTGATTCCACTGATTCCGTACATGGCGGTGCAGTTCGGGGCCTCGCCGACCCTCAATACCTGGATTCTCGGAATTTATTCGGCCTGTCAGTTGCTGGCTGCGCCGCTCTGGGGGCGGCTGAGCGATCGTCTGGGCCGGCGGCCGATATTGCTGACGAGCATGGTCGGCGCCTGCGCTTCGTATGTGATCCTGGCTTTTGCGCATTCCATCGCGACACTATTCCTGGCGCGAGCGCTGGCCGGACTGATGGCCGGGAATCTGTCGGCGGCCATGGCCTATGCCTCCGACATCAGCCAGCCGGCGGATCGCGCGAGGACCATGGGCACGGTGGGAGCGGCCATCGGCATTGGATTCATGCTCGGACCGGCGATCGGTGGCGCACTGGCGGGTGAGCAGTTGCAGACGGCGAGTTTTCTGCGGCCGGCGCTGGTGTCGGCATCCCTGAGCGTGCTGGCGATGCTGCTGGTGTTGTTCATGCTGCCCGAGAGCCACACTGCGGAACACCGGCGCGCGCATGCCTCGGGCGCTTCCCGTGCGCATGCATGGCAGCTGCTGCGCATGTTACCGGCGCTGCGCTGGCTGACGCTCGGCACCCTGCTGGTGACGTTTTCGCAGTCGACGCTGGAATCGATCTTTGCGATCTGGGCCATGGACCGCTATCACGTCGGGCCACGCACTGTCGGTCTGGCGCTGTTCGCGCTCGCGATCGTTGCCGTGGGCACACAGGGCGGATTCATGCGGACACTGGCGCCGCGTTTTGGGGAAACCCGGCTCGCGATCGCCGGGATTCTTTTCCTGGCTTCCGGGGTTGTGAGCCTGGCCTTCGGTGCCGCGCTGCCAATAGTGATTCTCGGGTTGATGGCTTGCGGGCTCGGTGTCGGACTGTTCGGCCCGAGTAGTGCCGCGCTCGCCTCACGCGAAGCGCAGGTACACAACCGCGGTGCGGTCATGGGGACGTACCAGTCGGGCACGTCACTGGCACGGGTGATCGCGCCGTTCGCGTCCGGCCCGACATACATGCACGTCGGGCCCAGCGCACCGTTTCTGATTGCCGGGCTGGTGACCTTGCAAGCGCTGTGGTGCGTCCTCGGTGCGCGCCGGGCGCACGCTGCCGATAATCTGGTCGATGACCCCCTTGGCCGCCAACGGAGGATACGATGAGTGCGGGGATTTACACGCTGGGCGAGCGGCAGTTGACGACCGCGGGGGCTGATTTCTACATCGCGCCCGGAGCGCAAGTGATTGGATCGGTAGTGCTCGGCGCCGGTGTAAGCCTGTGGTTCAATTGCGTATTGCGCGCCGACGACGAGCGCATCGATATCGGCAGCGGCAGCAACGTGCAGGACGGCACGGTCATCCACGCCGATGCGGGTTCGCCCACCGTGGTGGGACGCGAGGTTAGCGTGGGCCACATGGTGATGCTGCACAGCTGTGTGATCGGGGATGAATCGCTGATCGGTAACGGTGCGATCGTGCTCGATCGTGCCCGCATCGGCAGGCACTGCATCATCGCGGCCGGCTCACTGGTGCCGCCGGATCGCGAAGTCCCGGATGGCTCGGTGGTGATGGGCGCGCCGGCGAGACTCGTGCGCCAGGCGAACGCCCATGATCTGGCAATGATTGCCCAGGGTGCTGCGCATTACCGCGCACGCATGCAGTCCTATCGCGACTTTCTGCAGCCATACTTGCATGGATGAACGCGGCGTTCATTGCCTGTCGCGGGGCGGGAGGCGGTCGGGTTTTCTAGTGTCTGAGCGGTTTTTTCAGGAAGTCGTCGCGATTGGCCGATTGCAGCAGCGCGTGAAATGCCTCGCCCCCGCGCATGAGTTTCAGGGCCACTTCGACACCGGCGGCACCGCTATTCCAGACACTGCGGAAAAACTGCGGTAATGAGGTCACACGATGTCCGGCGACCTCGACGATCACGTCGCCGAGGCGCACGCCCGCGCGGTGCGCGGGTCCATCGCGCGTGAGGCCGGCGACCATGATGTGGTCGGCTTGTTCCGCCGTGTACAGACCCAGCCAGGGACGCGCTGTGCGCCGCGGCCGGCCGAGTTCGATCATTTCCTCGAGTACCGGTTCGAGCAGATCGATCGGCACGAACATATTGGCATCGAAGCCTTCCTGCGCCAGCGATTCCTGCACGAACAGCGAACCGATACCCAGCAACAGGCCGTCGGTCCCGATCAGAGCCGTGCCGCCCCATTGCGGATGGGGCGGCGCGGTAAACAACGCCTCGTCGAGCAGGTATTCCCAATAGCCCGCGAACTCGCGGCGCGCGATCAATTGCGCTTCGAGCGAATGGCGCTCGCCGCCTTGCCCCACCACGAGGACGCGGTCGCCGAGCGCAAGCGTGGCGGCCGAGCCGCGCTCGATGGCCGGGGCATCGAGCAGGCCGAGCGGCTGCACCAGTCCGAAACCGCTGACCTGGTCGAACGCCAATGGAAAGGCCTCGACTACCTTGCCGTCGAAAGTCGTGAGCCAGATGGATTCGGCCTCGGTGATCAGGTAGCCGATCGTCAGCACCAGCTTGCGCTCGGCGCTGCGGATCACGACACCCGAGCCCAGCCGTTCCGTGCCGAGAAACTGCGCGGTATAGCCGTCTTCGCTGGCCTCGGTATGCACCAGCACCACCGAACGGTATGTCGCCGTCAGATCGAAATTGAATCGGCTCTGCCGTGGTCGCAGTGGCTCATGCAACTCCCATTCATCGCTCTTGCCCATCGTGCAATGCTAAAGAGAATGGCCCGGGCGATCCAGGCAGAGTGCGCGGTGCTTAAAACTCGAGCGCGGTGTCGAAGACGACCACGGCCTCGCCGATAACACTCACCGATTCGAGCAAATCCCGTTCCAGGTTCAGCGCCACGGTTACTCGGCCAGGGCGGCCGGTGTGGTGCCCTTGGGCGCCGGTGAACTCGATCGTGCTGCCGGGCGGCGACGCCGAGAGTAGCGGGCGGATCAGTCCCTGATGCAGCAGATAGGCGCCGAGCAGCGCATGGGCATTGCCGCTCACCGGGTCCTCGGGGATCCCGAGCGCCGGGCAGAACATTCGCGCCTCCGTGTAGACGTCAGCCAGGGACGGCTTGCGCGAAAATAGAAAATACCCGGGTGCACCGAGCTCTTCTGACAAAGCCGTCAGGCGCGCCAGGTCGGGCCGCAGGCGCGCGAGCGTCGTGCCCCGTTCGACCCCGAGCAGCAGCCGCATACTGCTGTCGCCGGCGAGCATCGGCGGACAATGCGCATCGAGGTCGGCGCGCGTCAAGGTCAGCGCCTCGAGTACGGCCGACAGTTCGCGCTCGCCGAGGGCACGCCGCAGTGTCGGCGGCGGCAGATGGATCGCAATCCGTGGCGGCCACGCACCGGTGATCGCGTCGACTTCGACGAAGCCGCTGCTCTGCTTCTGGCGTCGCCGCGGTTCGAGCTTCAGCGCCGCGAGCACGGCATGGGCCGCGAGCGTCGCGTGGCCGACGAAAGCCGCTTCACGACGCGGCGTGAAGAACCGCAGCCGCAGGTCGTGATCGTCAGCATCCGGCCGTAACAAAAACGCGGTATCGCCATTGTTCAGCTCGCGCGCGAGCGCCTGCATGTCGTCGGTGGAGAGCGGGTCGGCGTCGAGTACCACACCGGCCGGATTGCCATTGAAGCGCCGTGAGGTGAACGCATCGACTTGGAACACGCGGACGCTGTTGCCCATGATCTCGCTCCTGGTACGGCGATTGTAACGGCGCAGTGCCATCGGCCGCTTGCAATCGTCCGTCGTTTCCTCGATAGTTTACGGCGCAAACCTTGGGGTGGTCCGGAACGGACCTGAGATGCCGATGGTCGGCAAACCCGTTGAACCTGATCCGGTTAGTACCGGCGTAGGGAGCAGGAATGAAATTTCATCGCACTGGCCTGTGGCCGCTCGCGGCTGTCTGTGCCGCCATATCTGTCACCGCATTGGCCGACGAGTCGCTGCAGGAAATCGTCGTCACCGCGAGCCTGCGTGACAGCAACGCCGCCGATTTGCCGCAGAGCGTGAGTGTGCTCGATGCCGGCACGCTGCAGGCCGCGGGCGTGCAGCATTTCGAGGACGTCTTGGCAATGATCCCGAATCTGAGCTGGGCGAGCGGCAGCTCGAGGCCGCGTTTTTTCCAGCTGCGCGGCATCGGTGAGGTGGAGCAATACCAGGGCGCGCCCAATCCTTCGGTCGGATTTCTGATCGACGACATCGATTTCTCGGGGGTCGGCATGCCGGCGACCCTGTTCGACACCAGGCAGATCGAGGTGCTGCGCGGTCCGCAGGGCACGGCCTATGGGGCCAACGCGCTGGCGGGTCTGATCTCTGTGCGCACCGAGGACCCGACGCCGGAGTTCTCACTGCACGGCGAGGCCACGCTCGGCGACTATCAGACTCGCGCGGCCGGCGTGGCGCTCAGCGACAGCGTCGACGATGGTCTGGCCGGCTGGCGCCTGGCGGCGCAGCAATACCGCAGCGATGGCTATCGCCACAACGCTTATCTGCAACGCGGCGATACCAACGGCTACGACGAGGGTACGTTGCGCGGCAAGTTCTTCTGGCAGGTGACGCCGGCGCTGCGCGCCGACCTGGCGCTGATGGACGTAGACCTGAACAACGGCTACGACGCCTGGTCGATCGACAACAGCTTCACGACGCAGTCGAATCAGCCGGGGCGCGATGCACAGCAGTCGCTGGGCGCATCGTTGAAGCTGTCGCTGAACACCGGCAGCTTCGGCGAGCTGCGCAGCGTGTCCAGTACGGCGGATTCGCACATCGTCTATTCGTTCGATGCGGATTGGGGCAATGATGCGTTCTGGGCGGCGTGCTGCGGCTACTCCCCCTACGATTACTTCGAGCAGGATCGGCGAGTGCGCCGCACCATCGCCGAGGACCTGCGTTTCATCGGCGACGCGGATCACAGGCTATTCGGATGGGTGCGCTGGCTGGCCGGGGCGTACTTCGTGCGGTTGACCGAGTCCGATGATCTGCTCGACACCTGGAATGATGAAGTCCTCGGCACGGGCTTCAACCTGTTGCACAGCGATTACCTGGCAACCAACGCTGCACTCTATGCCTCGCTCGACGCGGCCTTGAGCGAGCGTGCGAGCCTGACACTGGGACTGCGGACCGAGCGGCGCCTGGCTCACTATCAGGACAGCGCCGACGTGGAGCGGCCGTTTCCCGACGAGCGCGACACGATGTACGGCGGCAATCTGTCCTGGTCGCTGCGCACCAGCGAGCAGCAGAGCCTCTATGCGACCCTGGCGCGCGGCTACAAGGGCGGCGGCTTCAATATCGGCAGCGAGATCGAGGCCGAGCGACGCCGTTTTGCGCCCGAGTACTTGTGGAGCCTGGAGACCGGTGTCAAGCGCGAGTCGGCCGACAAGACGCTGCAGTGGCAGGCCGACGTGTTCTACATGCGGCGCGAGAACATGCAGGTCTACAGCTCGTGCCAGCTCGAGCAGGACAATCCGGCCACGTTCGTGTTCTTCACGCAGAACGCGTCGCATGGCGAGAACTACGGCCTGGAGAGCCAGGGTCAATGGCGGCTCAATGCTCGCTGGCAGCTCTCCGGTGGCGTCGGGCTGCTGCATACGCGCTATCTGGGCTACGACTCGCAGGCGATCGAGTGCGCCGGGGCGTCGGTGCTGGCGCTGGACGGCCGCGCCCAATCATTCGCGCCCGAGTATCAATTCTCCGCGGCCCTGTCCTATAGTCACCCGAATGGCCTGTTCGCGCGGCTCGACGCCTCGGCCACCGACGGGTTCTATTTTGCCGCCGGCCAGAACCAGGTGGCGCAGGCTTATCAACTCGTGAATTTTCGCTTTGGATACGAGCGCGGCGGCTGGCAAACCAGCATCTGGACGCGCAATCTTCTGGACCAGCGCTACGCCGTGCAGGGGTTCTATTTCGGGCTGGTGCCGCCGAACTTTCCGAACCAGCGCTTCATCCAGAACGGCGATCCACGCACCGTGGGGCTGACCGTTCGCTATCAACTTGGACACAACGAGGACTGAGAATGGACATTGGGGTCGAGATCAGCCTATACCCGCTGCACCAGGACTTCATTCCCCCGATCCAGAATTTCATCGACCGGCTGAATGCCGACCGCCGGCTGCGCATCGTCACCAACAGCATGAGCACGCAGGTGTTCGGCGACTACGACGCCGTGATGCAAACGCTGGTATGCGAGCTGCGGTCCACCCTCGAGGGCAACGACAAGGCTGTGTTCGTAATGAAAGTGCTTGGGCCGTTGAGTAGGTGATCGACACGCTGCTGCGCGGGCTCGCCACGACCAGGCCGCCCGAAGCCCTGGCAGTGCTGCTGGGCGTGATCTACGTGCTGCTGATCCTCAAGCGCAAGCGGCTGGGATGGATCGCAGGGGGCTTGAGTTCGTCAATCTATGTCTATCTGGCCGCGCGCGCGCATTTGCCGATGCAGTCGTCGCTGCAGGCTTACTACGTGGTGATGTCGTTCTATGGCTGGTACAGCTGGACTCGAGCGCAACAGCACGAGGCGGACCGCATAACCCGCTGGCCGCCGCAGTACCACCTGGCAGCGCTGGCCGCGATCGTGCTGCTGAGTTTCATTACGGCGCACTGGCTCGCGATCGAGACCCACGCAGCGTGGCCGTATCTGGATTCGTTGACGACCTGGATCAGTCTGCTGGCGACCTGGATGGTTGCGCGCATTAAGCTCGAGAACTGGCTGTATTGGATTACCGCGGACGCGATCATGGCGTTCCTGTTTGCCGCCCAGGGTTATCCGGTCACCGCCGGGCTGTTTCTGACCTACCTGACCATCGCTGTCATTGGATTCCGGGAATGGCTGCACCAGTACCGGCTGCAGGGGCGCTGAACGGGCCGCCCGCTTGGGCTTTGGCGCGCGTGCCTGGCCTGGAGCAGGGCGCGACCGCGCGGCGCATCGAGCGGCTTGGCGGCGGCACCGTCAATGAGGTTTACCGGGTCGACAGCGCCGCAGGACGCTTCGTGCTGCGCCTGGACGGCGCAGCCTGGCGCCGGCCGGGCGTGGATCGCGCGCGCGAGCTGGTACTGCATCGTGCTGCCGCGGCTGCCGGGCTTGCGCCGGCGCTGGTAGACGCCGCGCCCGAGTCACAGGGGTTGCTGATCATGGAATACCTGGAGGGCCGCAGCTGGGGCAGCCCCGACTATGACGACGTGCATGCGCTGCGGCGCCTGGGCGAGCGGCTGTATGCGTTGCATCGGCTGCCGGCTCCCGCCATCGATGCCTTCGATCCCTGGCAAGTGGCGCAGGCCTATGTCCGACAGATTGATGCCACACGGGCTGGCGCGCTCAAGGAGCCGTTACAGCGCCTCGAAGCCCTCGCCGCTGAGCTGCGCGCGGGTTACGCGGCCATGACCGTGGTGCATGGGGATTTATGGCAGGGCAATGTGCTGCAGGGAGCGCGGTTGTGGTTGCTGGACTGGGAGTATGCGCAACTCAGCGATCCGCTGATGGACGTGGCCTGCGTGCTCGCCTACTACCCCGGCGCCGAGCGCTACCGCGCCGAGCTGGCGGCGGCCGCGGGGTTTGACGCCCACGCGCTCGAGCGTACTTTGTCGGCACGCGTCTATGTCTACCGCGCACTGGCCTGGCTGTGGCGTCTGGCGCGCGGCGAGCCGGCCGAGCCACCGTGAGGCGGCACTCCTTAAGCCACACCGAGCATAGGATCGACCCCATATCCGGGCTGGCTGGCGGGGACTGGCATCCCGATGGCGCGGCCGGCAAACTAGCGCGCCCTGGAGGTCCGAGGAGTGGTCATGCCGATGGTGCGAGTGATCGATCGTGATGGAATCGAACGCGAGCTGGAGGCGCAGAGCGGCGCGACGCTCATGGAGCCGCTCAGAGACATGGATGATGGCGTGGCCGCAATCTGTGGCGGCATGTGCTCCTGCGCGACCTGCCACGTATACGTCGATGCCGAGTGGGTGGCGAAGTTACCCGCACCGATGTCCGATGAGAGGGATATGCTCGGTGACCTGATCAGCCGCCGCGAGAATTCGCGCCTGTCATGTCAGATCGTACTCAATGATGCGCTCTCGGGCATGAAGGTCAGCATTGCGCCGGAAGAGTGAATGCGGCCGGCCAGCGGCTGCAGGTCATGGTCCGCCGTTGTCTTGCGGGTAAGCATCGACGATGCAGTGGGTATATCTATTATTGGTGCTGGCAGCGTTGCTGGCGATCGCGCGCGTCGTCATGGCGTTACGCAAGGCCCGCTCGCAGTCCTCGCATGACGACTGGGATGCGCGGCTGGTGAAGAATCTGCGCGCGGCCGGCGGTAATTCCTTCACCCCCTACGAAGTCGATTTCTTCTTCAATCTGCCGGACGAGGCGGCCTGTGCGTCGCTGCGCGGCGCCCTCGAGTCCGAAGGCTTCGCCATCGACACGCGCGTCATGACCGGCGAAGCCGCGAGCGGCTATTCGCTGCATGCGCGCAAACACCTGCGAATATCGGTGACTGAGATGCAGGACTACTCGCAGCGTTTTCGTGCGCTGGCGCGGCAGTACGATGGCCACTACGACGGCTGGATGACCGATCCGTCGCGTAAATAGCTGCGCTACGGCTGCTTTTCCGTCTGCCGTTTGACCGCATCGGCGGCGGCGCGGATGGCTTCCGGATCTCCCAGATAGCGGCTGCCGCGCGGATGGAGCGCATCGTCGAATTCGTACAGCAGCGGCACGCCGGTCGGAATGTTCAGCTCGACCACCGCCTGCTCCGACAGTCCATCCAGCATTTTGACCAGCGCACGCAGGCTGTTGCCGTGCGCGACGACCAGCACCTGCCGGCCGCGTTTGAGTTCGGGCACGATGCGTTGCTCCCAATACGGCAGCACCCGCGCCAGCGTGTCTTTGAGCGACTCGGTCGAAGGCAGGTCGCTGGCATCGACGTCGGCGTAGCGGCGGTCGAAGCGCGGGTGGCGCGGATCGTCGAGGCTCAGCGGCGGCGGCGCGATGTCGTAGCTGCGCCGCCAGATCTTGACCTGCGCCTCGCCGTGGCGCTCGACCGTTTGCGCCTTGTTCAGGCCTTGCAGCGCACCATAGTGGCGCTCATTGAGCCGCCAGCTGCGTGTCGCCGGCAGCCACAGCAGATCGAGCTGTTCGAGCATGAGCCACTCGGTGCGAATCGCGCGCTTGAGCACCGAAGTGAAGACGACATCCGGCAAGATGCCTTCGCGTTCGAGTTCGCGGCCGGCCTGCCGGGCTTCCTCGCAGCCCTGCGCCGAGAGGTCGACATCCGTCCAGCCGGTAAACAGATTCTCCAAATTCCAGATGCTCTGGCCATGGCGCACCAGCACGAGTCTTACAGGCACGGCTCCCTCCCGCGGTCTAGGTGTTTGCCGAAAACAGGCGCTTTATAGCAGACGGGTAAGATCATGCGTGCGCCCGGCGGCAAGATTCCCCAGCGTCTCGACCGCAACCGTGAGGGCCGCCAGGTCCGGCGCCGGCAGTGCGCGCAGGTCACGCTGTACCTGCTGCCAGCGCCCAAGCGCGGGATCGCTCGCCGGCCCCGAAAACGCGCGCCGCCCGGAGTCGCCCGCCAGCACGGCGGCGCTGATCCGCAGGTGCGCCGCCAGCGCCGCGGCCTGCAGCCGCTGCTGCGCGGCGCGCTGCCAGCTGCCGCTCGCGGGCAGCTGTTCGATCGCGCCTTGCAGCCAGTCGAGACCGAGTCTGGCGCCGAGGCCGAAATGCGCACGCGCCACCGCCCGGGCGCGCGAACGCGAGCTCGCCATGAGTGCCACCAGGTCGGGCGCCACGCGCAGCGGCTCGAGTGCGGCGAGGCTCGCGGCTAGGCGCGCCGGCAGTCCCTGGCTCACGTAGCGGCCGCATCGCGCCAGATAACGCTCGCGATCCAGGCCGTCGAGCGCGGCCGGCATGACCTGGGCAAATTCGCGCAGCGCCGGCTGCAGCCGCACCACGGCCGCGCCCACGGCGCCATAGTCACTGCGGTGCTCCAGCAGCCACAGTGTGTAGTGCGACAAATAGCGGCTGGTTTCGAGCAGCGCATCGTATTGGTCGACCGGCTTGATGCGGCCGTCGAGGGCCTCGATCTGCGACCACAGCGTTCGCAGGTCAGCGCTGTCGCGCGCGATAGTGTAGGCGCGCGCGATCGCGGCCGCATTGGCGTCGCTGACCTCGCTGCATTGGAGCAGCAGTGTCGGGCCAACGCGATTGACGATGCTGTTGGTAGTCGCGGTGATAATGATCTGCTTGCGCAACCGATGGTGCTTGATCCGGTCGGGGAAGCGGCGTTGCATGGCCTGCGGAAAGTAGCGCTCGAGCTCTCGCGCCAGATACGGATCGGCCGCGCTGCCGGTCTCGGTCAGCGCATGATTGAGCGCAATCTTGCCGTAGGCGAACAGCAGTGCCAGCTCCGGCCGTGTCAGGCCGCGTCCCTGCAGCCGGCGCTCCTCCAGCTCCTCGTCGGTCGGCAGGAATTCGACCGCGCGATCGATCTCGCCGTGGCGCTCGAGCCAGCGCAGCAGCAGCTGATGCTCGCCAAGGTCCTCGACGGCGCGCCGTTCCATCAGGCTCAAGGCCTCGCTCTGCAGATAATTGTTGCGCAACACCAGGGCCGCGACCTCATCGGCGGCGGCCGCGAGCAGGCGATCTCGGCGGCCGGGGGTCACCGGTGTGCCACCGGGTGCATCCAGCAGAATCTTGAGATTGACCTCGACATCGGAGGTGTTGACGCCGGCGGAATTGTCGATGAAATCGGTGTTGATGCGTCCACCGGCCGCGGCATATTCAATGCGGCCGCGCTGCGAGAAGCCAAGGTTGCCGCCCTCACCGACGACGCGGGCACGCACCTGGCGGCCGTCGACGCGCACCGCGTCATTGACGCGATCGCCGATCTCGCCGTGGCGCTCGCTCGACGCCTTGACGTAAGTGCCGATGCCGCCATTCCACAGCAGATCGACCCGCATGCACAGGATGGCGCGGATGATCTCCACCGGGCTGGCACGTCGCTGCGGCAATTCCAGCAGCGCCTGGGCTTCACGCGACAGCGTGACGCTCTTGGCGGTGCGCTCGTAGATGGCGCCGCCGCGTGACAGCAGCCGTGCGTTGTAGTCATTCCAGCCCGAGTGCGGCAGCCGGAACAGGCGCTCGCGCTCGCGGTAGCCGCGCTCGGCATCGGGCTTCGGATCGAGGAACACGTGCTGATGGTTGAAGGCGGCAACCAGCCGTATGTGCCGCGACAGCAGCATGCCGTTGCCGAATACGTCACCGGACATGTCGCCGATACCGGCCACGGTGAAGGGCTCGCGCTGGATGTCGCTGCCGAGTTCGCGGCAATGGCGCTTAATGCACTCCCAAGCGCCGCGGGCCGTGATTGCCATCTTCTTGTGGTCATAGCCTTTGGTGCCGCCGGAGGCAAATGCGTCGCCGAGCCAGAAGCTGTATTCGGCCGAGATCGCGTTGGCGATGTCGGAAAATGTGGCCGTGCCCTTATCGGCGGCGACCACCAGGTACGGATCATCACCGTCGAGGCGCCGGACGTCGGGCGGCGGGACGACCCGGCCGTCGACGATATTGTCGGTGACATCGAGCAGACCGCGGATGAAGCTGCGGTAGCATTCGACCACTTCCCGCTGCTGCGCCAGTGGCGCGGTGCGCGGCGGCAGGCGGCGCACGACGAATCCGCCCTTGGCGCCCACCGGCACGATCAGAGTGTTTTTGACGTGCTGCGCCTTCATCAATCCCAGAACCTCAGTGCGGAAATCCTCGGGTCGCTCCGACCAGCGAATGCCGCCGCGAGCGATCAGGCCCGCTCGCAGGTGCACGCCCTCAACACGCGGGCTGTGCAGGAAAATCTCGTACGCCGGACGCGGCTGCGGCAAGCCGGGGATCCTGCCGGGATCGAATTTCAACGACAGCCATGGACGTGGACTGCCCGCGGCATCGCGACGAAAGTAATTGGTACGCAGCGTAGCGAGTATCACCGCGAGAAAAGCACGCAGAATGCGATCCTCATCTGGACTGACGACTGCCGCGATAGCGCGGCGCAGGCGTTGTTCGAGCAGGACCGCACGTGCCCGCGCGCCGCGGATTGATTTCGGCGACAAGCGCTGCTGGAACAATTCGCACAGGTCGCGCGCCGCGGCGGAGTGCGTGCCCAGCACGCGCTCCATATAGCTCTGGCTGAAAGGAATGCCGGTCTGCAGCAGATAGCGGCAACAGGCTCGCAGCATCGTCACCTGGCGCATGCTGAGCTCGGCCGCGATCAGCAGGCGGTTGAAGCCATCGTCATCTAGCTCGCCGGCGCGTATGGCACGAAACGCCGCGATCAGCTCGTGGGCCACCCGTGGAACCGCGACGCTCTGCAGGTTGTAATGTTCGAGCTCAAAGTCCTGCAGCCAGGCCGAGGCGCCGTCCGCGCAGTCGAGGCGATAGGGTCGCTCGGCGATGACGCGCAGGCCGAAATGCTCGAAGGTCGGGAGGACTTCGGATATGGACAGAGTTTCGCCGCGGCGGATGATGCGCAGGTGCACGCGCCGATGCGGCTGCCGCGGCGGCCGATACAGTCGCAACTGTGTTGCCTCAACGGCGGCGTCGAGCCCTTCCAGATCGACGATGTCATCGACCGCCTGCGCCGCTTCCACGTCCTGCCGATAGGACGCCGGAAATGCGCCGGCATATCGGCGTTCGAGCGCGAGTGCCTGGGTCTCGCCGAATCTTGTCAGCACTGCCGCACGCAGCCGATCGCGCCATGAGACGATCGCAGCGGCGATATCACGCTCGAGCCGGTCGGCGTGGACTCGCGGGTTGCCTGCCGGATCGACCCGCACCACGATGTGCAGCTGTGCCTGTGGTGCTTCGCCGATCGCCAGACTGGATTCCAGCTCCACGCCGTGGCACGCCGCCCGCACCAGCGCCTCCACTCTGGCCTGAGCGGCGGCATCGCAGCGCTCGCGTGGCATGAATACCAGGCACGACCAGAAGCGCCGAAATTCATCGCGACGCATGATCAGCCGTACGCGCGCGCGATCCTGCAGCAGCAGCACGGCGCGTGCGCAACGGATCAGATCCGGCACGCTGGCCTGAAACAGTTCGTCGCGCGGCAGCGTTTGCACGATGTGCAACAGGCGCTTGCCGTCGTGGCTGTTGGCCGCGAACGGAAAGTGCTCGAGCACTCGTTTGAGCTTGTGCCGCAGCCACGGCACCTGGCGCGGATCGGCGGTATAGGCGTGGGCGTTCCACAGTCCGAGGATTCGGGCCTCGCCGATCACGCGGCCGCGCTCGTCGTAGCGTTTGACGCCGATGTAGTCGAGGTAGCCGGGCCGATGTACCGTCGAGCGGTGGTTGGCCTTGGTGATGATCAGCAGCTCCGGCGAGCGCAGCGCGCGGCGGATATTGGCGGTGACGATGCCGGTATCCCGCGGAGGCGGAAGGCGGCGACGCAGCAGACCGAGGGCGGTGCCCGGCAGCGGGACCAGCGCGGGTCCATTGCGCCGCCGGCGCAGGCGGCTCTCACGAAAGCCGATGAAGGTAAAGTGGTGCGCTTCCATGTATTGCAGCAGCGCCCGGCTCTCGGCGATCATATCCGCGGCCAGCGGCGGCGGGCGCCGGCTGATGTCGGCGCAGAGCTTGAGCACCGCGTTGCGCATGCGCATCCAGTCGCCGCAGGCCCGTCGTACATCCGCGAGTGCCGCCAGCAGGCGCCGCCGCAGCCGTTTGCATTCGGCCTCGTCGCCGATGCGATCGATGCGCCAATACTGCCAGGATTCGCGCACCCCGCCCTCGGCGCCATTCGCGGCCTCGATCTCGGCATGCAGCGACTGGATGGCTCCGGAAGCCTGGCGCCACACGCGCAGGACCGGATGGATGATCAGCTGCACCGATAGACCCCGTTGCGCGAGTGTCATGCTCAGGGTGTCCACCAGGAAAGGCATGTCTTCGATGACGAGTTCGACCACCGAATAGGAAGCGGCCGCGGCACCGGCCGCGGCCACGCCGGCCGGCGCGCTGCTCACGCGCAGCAAGGTCTGATGGCGGCGCCGGCGCGCCCCGAATTCGATGTGCGCGGCGCAACTGCGGCGCAGCGCCGCCTCATTGAAGCTGCGCCACTCCTCCACTGGCACGGAGGTGCGCCATGCACGCAGCAGCGAGGCCGTCAGTTGCGGGCGCGCAGAACCTGTCTGCGAGCCTCGAGCGCTCACTCGGGCAGTTCCAGATCGGCGATCACGCCGCCGAGAAAACGCACCGCTTCGCCGCCAGTGACCACGCGATGGTCGAAAGTCAGCGACAACGGCATACGCGAATGAACTTCGATGCGGTCCTCGGTCGCGATTACGTCGCGGCGCACGCGGCCGGTGCCAAGAATCGCGACCGCAGGGGGCACCACGATCGGCGTGGCGTAGCGGCCGGCCATGCTGCCGAAATTCGACAGCATGAAGGTGAAATTGCGCAGCTCCTCGCTGCCCACGGTGCGATCGCGTGCGGCGCGCTTGAGCCGATCGAGCTCGGCGCGCAGCTGCGCCGGACTGCGCTTCTCCACATGACGGATCACCGGCACCAGCAGGCCATCGATGGTGTCGATCGCGATGCCAACGTCGATCTGCTCGAACAGCGTACGGCTCTGCGACTGCCCGTCGAACCAGGCGTTCAAACCGGGCTCGGTGCGTACGCCAGCCGTGATGGCGCGCAGCACGCGCGTGGTGTAGTCACGGCCGGTACCCCAGGCATGCAGATCGGCGTCGTCGAATACCGAGCATGCCATGACCGAGTCGCGCGACAGGGACATGCTTTGCGCCATGGCACGACGCAGGCTGCGCAGCACCTCGACGTCGCCGCCGGCAGCAGGCGGCCGCGCCGACGGCGCGGGGTGCATCTTGCTGCCCGCGCTTCGTGCCGGTAGCCCCACCCCCATGACGTCATCGAGTGTGATCAGGCCCCCGCGCCCGGTGCCGGTCAGGCTCCCGATCTCGACACCGAGGCTTCGAGCCAGCGCGCGCGCGGCCGGCACCGCGCGCACGCGCGGCCCGGTCACCGCATTGGCGGCTTCGAGCGCAGCGGCGGCGGCGGCGTCATCGCTCAGACCCGGCATATGTCCGACCACAGTGCCGGAGTCGTCACCGGCGGCAGCGGCGCTGCCGCTCGCGACTGCGAATTCGATCAGCGGCGCTCCGATCTCGATGCGATCGCCGGGCTGCGCGTGCAGCGCGGTGATCGTGCCGCTGACGGGCGAGGGCACTTCAACCACCGCCTTGGCGGTCTCGACCGAGAGCATTGGCGCATCGACGTAGATGTAGTCGCCGACTTTGACGTGCCAGCGCAGGATCTCAGCTTCGGACAAACCTTCGCCGAGATCGGGTAGCTTGAAAACTGTCATGCCTGCACCCCTCATCGCCTCATCTATTCCGCCAGCGTGGCACGAATTGCATCGACGATGCGCGCGACCCCGGGGATATAATCATGCTCGAGCCGGTACAGCGGCATGATGGTGTCGTAGCCAGCCACGCGCCGAATCGGCGACAGCAGATCGTACAGCGCCTGCTCGCTCACCGTCGCGGCGATCTCGGCCCCGAGGCCGCAGCTGCGCGATGCTTCATGCACGATCACGAGCCGCCCGGTCTTGACCACCGAATCGAGGATGGTATCGAAGTCGATCGGCGCGAGCGTGCCGGCATCGATGACCTCACAGCTCACGCCGTCGGCGACCAGCTGCTCGGCGGCCTTGAGGCTGTCGACCGTCATCGCGCCCCAGGTCACGATGGTCACGTCGCTGCCTTCGCGCAGCACGAAGCAGCAGCCCATCGGCAGTGCCTGACCATCGTCCGGGACTTCCTGCCTGGCGAAACGATACAGCCGCACCGGCTCGAGAAACATCACCGGGTCGGGATCGCGAATCGCCGCGAGCAGCAGCCCGTAGGCACGCGCCGGAGACGAGGGGCACACGACCCGCAGGCCAGGGTGATGACACAGCAGCGCCTCGAGGCTCTCCGAGTGGTGCTCGGGCGCATGAATGCCGCCGCCATGCGGCATGCGCAGCACCACCGGACAGCTCAGTCGCCCGCGCGTCCGGTTACGCAGGCGCGCCATGTGACTGGCGATCTGATCCAGCGCCGGATAAATGAATCCCATGAACTGAATCTCGGCGACCGGCTTCAGGCCCTGCGCGGCCATGCCGATCGCAGTGCCGGCGATCAGGCCTTCGGCCAGCGGAGTATCCTGAACCCGCGTCTTGCCGAACCGTTGTTGCAGCCCGACCGTCGCGCGAAACACGCCGCCATTGGTGCCGACGTCTTCCCCCAACACGACGACCGACGGGTCGTGAGCCATCTCCCAGGCGTGCGCCATGTTGATGGCCTCGACCATCGTCATCTTCGCCATCGAAACCGTCCTTTGTTCTTGTCTGATTGCGCCAGTGCGTTGCGGCCTAATGGGCCAGCGCCGCATAGCGGCGCGCCTCCTCGCGCTGGGCGCGCAGCGCGGGTGTCAGCTGCGCGTAGAGAAAATCGAACATAGCGTCGGTGGACTGCTTCGGCGTCGCCAGGTACTGCTTTACCGCGGCATCGACCTCTTCACTGCACGCGGCCTTGAGAGCCAGCTCGTCGGCCTCGTCCCATAGTCCGCGCGATTGCAGGAATCTGCGCATGCGTGCGATCGGCTCGATCCGCAGCGCAGCGGCCACTTCCTCGGCGCTGCGGTAACGCGTGGCATCGTCCGAGGTGGTGTGATCGCTCAGGCGGTAGGTGAGCGCTTCGATGACCGTCGGCCCGCCGCCGCTGCGCGCTCGCTCGACCGCCTCGCCGACCACTTCGCGCACCACCAGCAGGTCGTTGCCGTCGATTTGCGCTGCCGGAATGCCCGCGGCGATCGCCTTCTGTGCCAGCGTCCTGGCCGCGGTCTGCGCTACCACCGGGACCGATATAGCCCAGCGGTTATTGACGATGACGCACACCAGCGGCAGCGACTTGACACCGGCGAAATTGATCGCCTCATAGAACGCGCCCTGTGAGGTACCGCCATCGCCGATGAAGGCCACGGCGCAGCGCCGTTCGTCGCGGATCTGCATCGCCAGCGCCGCGCCGGCGGCATGCGGCATTTGCGAGCCTATCGGTACGCAGAAAGGAAAATCCTGGGGCGTGCGCCGATACAGCGTGCCGCGCTCATCCCCGCCCCAATACAGCAGGATGTCGAGCAGATCGACGCCGCGCCAGAACTTGGTACCAATCTCGCGATAGACCGTGAACAGCACGTCCTCGGGATGCATCGCGGCACCGACGCCCACATGCGTGGCCTCGTGTCCCAGACATGAGGGATAGGTGCCGAGCTTGCCGGTACGCTGCAGATTGACCGCCTTGGTGTCGAAGGCCCGGGCGCGCACCATCATCCGGTACATGCGCCGCAGCAGCTCGCCGTCTTGCACCCATGCCGGCAGCGCACCGAGCGGTGCGCCGTTGCCATCGAGGCAGGCACGGTAGGGAATATCGAAATGCGCGACGATCTGATGTTCGCTCATAACAGAATCGTAGCACTTCGCCCTGATCGGGAGTGCCGCCGGCGGGCCTTGGGCCAAGCCGGCGGCGCGCAGTTCGAGCGGTCCGGGAACATGAGATGAATTCGAGGTCATGGCATTACTTTACCTAGGAAACTTTGACCAGCAAACATATCCGCCGGCGAAAGTTCCTGCCGAATTCTGCTACGGGGGTGTGATCCGAGCATCGGCTCAGGCGCGCCGCGGTCGCGCCAGGTAGCTTTCAGTCTGCATCTCGACCAGGCGGCTGGCGGTGCGGCGAAATTCCAACTGCAGCAGCTCGCCGCGGTACAAGTCCGCCGGCGCCGCCGCCGCCGACAGCACCAGCTTGACGCCCTGATCGTAGAACTCATCGATAAGTGCGATGAAGCGGCGTGCCGCATTGTCCTGTTGCGGCGCTGTGAAGGCAGGCACATCGGACAGCAGTACGGTGAAAAATTCCCGCGCGATGTCCGCATAATCGTTCGGACCGCGCGGCTCCTCGCACAGCGTCGCAAAGCTGAGCCAGAGCACATCGCCGCGCCGGCGCAATGCGCGCAGCCTGCGGCCGGAAATACGCAGCTCGGCATCGCTCGCGCCGTGATCGCCGGCGAGCTCATCGAACAGACTTTGCAGCTGGGCGGGGCTGTCGGCGGCGCGGCTGTCGAGATAGATCGGGCGGCGCCGCAGTTGGCGCAAGCGGAAGTCGACACCGCCATCGACTGCCAGCACCTCAAGCTCGCGCTCGAGTACGGCGATCGCCGGCAGAAAGCGGCTGCGCTGTAAACCATCGCGATACAGCTCGCGCGGTGGCACGTTCGAGGTGATCACCAGCAGGACCTCATAGCGCAGCAATGCCTCGCACAACCCGCCGAGCAGCATCGCATCGGCAATGTCATTGACATAGAGTTCATCGAGACACAGCAGCCGCGTCTGCCGCGCGATGCGTCGCGCGAGCAGCTCCAGCGGCTCGCGGTGCGCGCCAATCTGCCGCAGCTGCTCATGCACGTCGCGCATGAAATGATGGAAATGGCTGCGGCGGCGCGCGCGCAACGGCAGGCTGTCGTAGAACAGATCCATCAGCCAGGTCTTGCCGCGGCCGACGCCGCCCCACAGATACAGGCCGCGGGTATCGCGCCCGTCATCGCGCTTCGGCATGAGCGTGTGCCGCAGCCGCGCCCAGAACCCCTTGCTCCTTTCGGCCAGCAGCCGTGTGTGCAAGGCCTCCAGATGCTCGATGGCGGCACTCTGAGCCGCATCGGCCGCGTAGCCGCGCGCGGCGAGTTCGCGCAGGTAGCGCTCGCGCAGGTTCAGGGCTGCCACCGATGGCGCACGCTCATGGGCCGTTCGCCGCCAGCTCCGGCGCCTCCAGGTCCGCCTCAGCCAGGACGGCAAGCAAGGCAGCACGAGCGGCATCGCGCAGCAGCACCGCACGATCGCCGGCGTCCTTGCCGCCGGCAGACGGCAGCGACGGCAGCGCCGCGAGCGCTTCGAGTCGAATGGTGCCGGGCCGCGGCCAGGGGCTTCCCGGGGGCAGGCATCGGCGGGTGCCGCGGATCGCCACCGGAACCACCGGAACGTTAGCACGTACCGCCGCGGCGAAGGCGCCGATATGAAAGCGCAACAGCCCGACGTCGGCGCTGAAAGTGCCCTCGGGGAAAAAAACCAGCGAGTGCCCGATGGCGGCGTTGCGCAACAGCCGGCGCGCATCGCGCGCGCCGCGGATGTGATCGCCGCGCTCGACGAACTCGGCGCCGATGCGGCGTAGTAATATGCCCGCCAGCGGCACGGCGGACATTTCGCGTTTGATCACGAAACTGAAGCAGGGCGGGAGGGTCGCCGCCAGCACCACGCCATCGAGGTAGCTGCTGTGATTCGCGACCACGATGCAGGGCTGTGGCAGCTGGCCGAGGCCGTGGACCTCGAGCCGCATGCCGGCCAGGCCTAGTGCCAGCCGTGCGATCCGACTGACCAGCGCGCGTCGGCGCGACAACTGTGGCGTGAGCAGCAGCACCGGCAGCACCAGCGCGGCCGCGAGCAGGAACTGCAGCCAGGTGCAGATGCCATAGACCAGGCGTAACACGCTCAGGCGCCCCGGCGGCGCCGGGGCCCCTCCGCGGGCCGTAAGCGGGCGACCACGGGCCGATTTGCCGGCGGAGTTCGCATTACGCATGGTTTTGCATGTGATGCAGTTCTCTTTATGTTAACGGCTGCGCGTGGCTGTGAGGGTGATCACATCGAAGCGCCGCTCCGCCTCAGCATACTGCGCCAGCAAGAAGATCCCACATCAAGGTATGGCATTGACAAGTCAGGCTACGGTAACAGTGGAGAGATCCAGCACCGATCCGACCGATCCGCTCATCGCGCGTTTTCTCGATGCGGTATGGATGGAACGGGGCCTCTCGTCCAATACACTTGCGGCCTACCGTGCGGATCTGGTGGCGCTGCATCGCTGGCTGTGCGAGCGTAAGCTCAGCCTGGCGCAGGCCGGACGCGCTGAGCTGATGGATTTCATTGCCGCCCGCGTGCAAGGGGGCGCCCGGCCGCGTTCGACGGCCCGTCAGCTATCGTCCTTCAGGCGCTTCTTTCGCTACCTGGTGCGCGAAGGCGGCGTGCGCGAGGACCCCACGGCGCAGATCGCGATGCCGAAGATCGGCCGCTCGCTGCCGCGCTCGCTGTCCGAGGCGGAGGTCGAATCCTTGCTGGCCGCACCTGCGGTCGCGGACCCGCTTGGCTATCGCGATCGCACCATGCTCGAGGTGCTGTATGCGACCGGCCTGCGTGTCTCGGAGCTGGTGAGCCTGAAGCTCGGCCAGATCAACATGAACCAGGGGGTAACCCGCGTGCTCGGCAAGGGCAATCGGGAACGCCTGATTCCACTGGGCGAGGAAGCGGTGCGCTGGCTCAGAGCCTTCATCAACGGTGCGCGCAACGACATCCTGTTGGACCGCAGTACCGACTATCTTTTTCCCACGCGCCGCGGCGATCGGATGACGCGGCAGGCGTTCTGGCACATCATCAAAAGATATGCGCGCAAGGCCGGCGTGGATCGCGAGCTCTCGCCGCATACGCTGCGGCATGCCTTTGCGACCCATCTGCTCAATCACGGCGCCGACCTGCGCGTGGTTCAGATGCTGCTCGGTCATAGCGACCTGTCGACCACCCAGATCTACACCCACGTGGCTCGGGAGCGCATGAAAGAGCTGCACTCCCAACACCACCCACGCGGCTAGTCGCGCGGCGGCCACAGGGCTTGCGTCTGGCGCCCCATGCTATGCTTGGGCCCATGAAAAACTTCCGTTTTCGGTGCGCAGCACTGGCATCGCTGGGCCTCATGGCCGGAGGTCTTTGGGCGGCGACTACTGCGCCGCAGCAAGAGCCCGCAGCACCCGCGAGCGGCGCCACAGCCACGCCGGCCGCCGACGCGCCGGGCGCCGCCGCGGCCCATCTACCAGGCCCCCAGTCGGTAACCGCGTCCCAGGAGACGCTACGTGCCGTCGCGGGCCTTGCAGGCGTTAAGCCCGAGGACGTTCAGGCGACACCGGTCGCCGGCATTTTTGAAGTGCTGCGCGGGTCCGACATCCTCTACATGACGCGGGACGGCCAGTACGCCTTCATCGGCGATCTCTATCAGGTCCGCAGCCACGCCAATCTGACCGAAGTGCACCGGCGCGAGCTGCGACGCAAGCTGATCGACGCCGTTCCGGAATCCAAGATGGTGGTGTTCTCGCCGCCGCGACCCAAATACACGGTCACCGTATTCACCGATGTCGACTGCAGCTTCTGCCGCGCCCTACATCGCCAGATCGCCGAATACAACCGGCTGGGCGTGCGCGTGCGCTATGTGTTTTACCCGCGCACCGGGCCAGACACCGAGTCCTGGTACAAGGCGGAGCAGGTGTGGTGTTCGGCTGACCGCAAGGCCGCCCTGACCCGAGCGAAGCTGGGCGAGGCACTGGATTCGCAGCCCTGTGGCGATACGCCAGTGGCGCAGGAATATGAGCTCGGCAAGGCCATCGGTCTGGAGGGTACGCCTGGGATCGTGGCCGCGAATGGCGCCATGCTGGGCGGCTACCTGTCGCCCGATGCGTTGGTCGAACAGCTCAAGGAGCTGCAGCCGTAGCCGCCAGGCTTTCCGGGTGCTTGCCCTTAACGTTCCAGCAGCGCGCGCTTGTCGGCTTTATCTTCCCACTCCTTGGCGTCGGCCGGTGCAGTGCCCTTTTCCGTGATGACGGGCCACTGCTTGGCGAGTTCGGCATTGATCTGCTTGAACGGTTCCTGCCCCGCGGGCAACTCTTCCTCGGAATAGATTGCCTCCACCGGGCACTCGGGCTCGCACAGGGTGCAGTCGATGCACTCGTCCGGGTCGATCACCAGGAAATTCGGGCCGACGTGGAAACAGTCAACCGGGCAGACTTCCACGCAGTCCATGTACTTGCACTTGATACACTTTTCCGTCACGACAAAGGTCATTGCTGCTCCGATCGATGCTGGCACTGGGTGCCGGCGTAGCCACTGGTTTTCCGGCTCTCCCGCGGGGGGCGCGTATTGTGCCAAAGCCGCATCGACCCCGAAAGCGAGGCGGGCTAACCCGGCCGCGGCGGTGGGCGCGGCGGAGCGCGCGGCGCGGGCTCAATTCTGCAGGGGTCGATTGATGTCGCTGAAATGCAGCAATTCCTGCGCCGAGCGGCGATCCTCGAAATAGCAACGCAGCGCGAACTCGATGCTCGGAAAGGCGATCTGCTCCCAGGGAATCTCGGCCTCCTCGTACAGTCCGACCCGCAGGCTCTCGGCGCCGACGCCGAATTTGCCCTGAAGCAGGCCGGCACGGAAGGTCATGTGGACCTGCGACGCATGCAGAACGTGGGTGATCGCCAGCAGCGAGCCGATCTGGACCCGAGCCTCAGCTTCCTCCAGCGACTCGCGTGCTGCGGCAGCCTGCAGGGTTTCGCCGTTTTCCATGAAACCGGCCGGCGTGGTCCAGTAGCCGCGACGCGGCGCGATTGCCCGCTGGCACAGCAGGATGCGGCCTTGCCATTCGGGCACGCAGCCGACGACGATGCGCGGGTTCTGGTAATGAATGCTGCCGCAGGCGGTGCAGACCGCACGCGGCAGGTTGTCGCCGGCTGGAATGCGCATCTCCACCGGTTGACCGCACGCTGGACAGAATTTCATAAAAGATTGAGGTATCGTACTCGCACCGAGGGACGCTCTGCATCGCGAAACGGGCGCATCAGCATGGGTGATCGCCATGCGTGCAGGCAGTCCGACGGCCTCGTGGCGGAACTGGTAGACGCAGTCGACTCAAAATCGACCGGGCTTGCCCATCTCGGTTCGACTCCGAGCGAGGCCACCATTGCCATTGATACGACACTGAGCGGCCGCATTAAACGCAGCGACTTCGACTTCGATCTGCCGGCGGAGCTGATCGCGCAGACGCCGTTGCCGCGGCGCTCCGCGAGCCGTTTGCTGCTGCTCGACGGCGCGCATGGATCTTGGCAGGACCGCCGCATCGAGGAGCTGCCGGCGCTGCTGGCGGCCGGCGATCTGCTGGTATTCAACGATACACGCGTCGTGCCGGCGCGCGTGCCGGCACGTAAGCTCAGCGGCGGCCGCATCGAGCTGTTTCTCGAGCGGCCGCTCGAGGGCGCGCGGGCGCTGGTGCAGCTGCGTGACAGCAAGTCGGTCCGGCCGGGGATGTCGCTGCAGACGAGCGGTGGTTTGGTGCGGCTGATCGCTCGGCGCGCGCCGTTCTGGGAAGTCGAACTGCCGGCCGAGGCGGTGTCATTCTTCGACGCGCACGGTCTGGTGCCGCTGCCGCCTTATATCGACCGTCCCGCCGACGCGGTTGACCGCGAGCGCTATCAGAGCCTGTTGGCGCGCGTGCCGGGTGCGGTGGCGGCGCCGACCGCGAGCCTGCATTTCGATGAAGCGTTGCTGGCGGCGCTGGCGGCACGAGGGATCGAGAGCAGTTTGATCACACTGCACGTGGGCGCGGCTACCTTCCAGCCGGTCCGCAGCGAGTCGCTCGAGGCTCATGTCATGCATAGCGAGCGCTACGAGGTCAGTGCCGCGACGGTAGCGGCGATCGCACGTGCCCGCGCCGCCGGCCGACGCGTGGTCGCGGTCGGGACCACGGTCGCGCGCGCGCTCGAGTCCGCGGCGATGGCATCGGGGCAGAGACTTGCGCCCGGACACGGCGATACGACGCTGTTCATCCTTCCGGGCTATCGTTTCCAGGTGGTCGACGCATTACTGACCAACTTCCACCTGCCGCGGTCGACGCTGCTGATGCTGGTGGCGGCCTTCGCCGGCCAGCAACATGTGCTGGCTGCCTATGCGCACGCGGTTCGGGAGCGCTACCGGTTTTTTAGTTACGGCGACGCCATGCTGGTGTACCCGCAAGCGCCCGGGCGCACACGCGAGGCACTGGCGCGCTGCGACGGGCTCGCACGCACGGGCGGCGCGGCATGAGTGGCAGCGATGTTGTTGGCGGCGGTGCCGGTGGGACTGCGCCGGTCACGCCGGTCACGCCGGTCACACCGGCAGCGCCGCGTTTCGAAGTGCGCGCCCAGGACGGCGCGGCGCGGCTGGCTCGCCTGACGCTGCCCCATGGCAGCGTGGATACACCGGCGTTCATGCCGGTCGGGACCTACGGCACGGTCAAAGCGATGACCTCCGAGGAACTCGAGGGGCTCGGAGCGCAGATCGTGCTCGGCAACACCTTTCACCTGATGCTGCGCCCCGGGCCCGAGATCATTGGCCTGCATCGCGACGGCCTGCACGGATTCATGGGGTGGCCGAAGCCCATCCTGACCGATTCCGGCGGCTTTCAGGTGTTCAGTCTCGCGTCGCTGCGGCGCATCGACGAGGACGGTGTCAGCTTCCGCTCGCCGGTCGATGGTGCCAGTGTGCACATGCGTCCTGAGGACGCCATGGATGTACAGCGCGCGCTGGCCTCGGACATTGCCATGGCCTTCGACGACTGCACCGCCTATCCCGCCACGCTGCAGCAAGCGCGCGAATCGATGCAGCGTTCGATGCGCTGGGCGCTGCGCAGCCACGACCATTACTATCGCGACCAGCCGGGTCGCGGGCCTCCGCCGGGCCATCTGTTTGGCATCGTGCAAGGCGGAATGTTCGAAGATTTTCGGCTCGAGTCGCTCGAGGCGCTGTCACAGCGCGAATTTGCGGGATATGCGATCGGCGGCCTGGCCGTAGGGGAGCCGGAGGAGGAGCGGCTGCGGATGCTCGACTTCGTGACCCCACGCCTGCCGGCGCACCGGCCGCGCTATCTCATGGGCGTGGGCTATCCGCACGACATTGTCGCCGCGGTGGCGCGCGGGGTCGATATGTTCGATTGCGTGATGCCGACCCGACATGCGCGCAACGGCCATCTGTTCACGTCCTCCGGCATCATCAATATCCGCAATGCGGCGCACCAACGCGATACCGGACCGATCGATCCGGCCTGCAGCTGCTCGACCTGCCGCCGCTATTCGCGTGCGTATCTGCGCCACCTCGACCGGTGCGATGAAATCCTCGGGGTGCGGCTGGCGACATTGCACAACCTGCATTTCTATCTGGAGCTGATGCGCCGGATCCGTGCCGCAATCGCGGCCGGCCAGTTCGCGCGATTCGCGGCGGGCATTATCGGTCTGCCGCGGCGGCCGGGTGCGCCTGTGGCATAATGCCGCCCCTTTGCGGGGGTACAGGGGCGAATGCCCCGAAGGCGCTCGCATGGGCAGCTCGAGTCAGGACAAGAGGCAAGCATGAGCTTATTGGTCAGCGACGCGTACGCGCAATCTACCGGCGGCGGCTTGGGCGGCGGCGGCATGAGTCAGATCGTCATCCTGGTGGTATTCGTGGGGGTGTTCTATTTCCTGCTGATCCGGCCGCAACAGAAGCGCATGAAGGAGCAGCAGGCGATGCTCTCGCGCCTGGCCAGCGGCGATGAGGTCGTGACCACCGGCGGCATCCTTGGACGCATCATCGAGGTCAACGATACCTTCGTCACGCTGGAAATCGCCGACGGCGTGCGCATCAAGGTGCAGAAGACGCAGATCACGCAGCTCATGCCCAAGGGCACGCTCAAGAGCGCCTGAGTCCTAAGTTCCTAACGCCCAAGCCTGTCTTTAGAGTCGGAAGCTCATGCTGGAATTTGCGCGCTGGAAATACGTGCTCGTCGCGCTCGTGGTGCTGATTGGACTGCTGTTCGCGCTGCCGAATCTGTTTGGCGAAGACCCGGCGTTGCAGGTGGAGCGCAAGAGCCGCGCGCCGATGGACGACATTGCGCGCCAGTCGATCGAAGAGCTGCTGCACAAGCAGAATATCGTGATCAAGCGCGACTTCATCGACAGCGGCCGGCTGATACTGGCATTCAACGACCTCGCCTCACAGCTCAAGGCGCGCGACACGGTCGATGCGACGCTGTCGGACGTCGATCGTTCGGCGCTGGCGAACGCCTCGCGGGCTCCGGGCTGGATGCGCAGCATCGGATTGAAGGCCATGCCGCTTGGCCTGGATCTTCGCGGCGGCCTGTATCTGCTCTATCAGGTGGACCTGCAGGGCGCGGTGAGCCAGCTGCTCGAGAGCTATGAGCAGAGCTTCCGCCGCGCGCTCAACGAGGCCAAGCTGCCGTTCGCCGATATCACGACGATCACCGCGGGTACCGGCGGGATTGCCAACGGTCTGCGCGTGAGCTTGCCGGCGGATGCGGACGCCGGCGCGATCGAGGCGGTACTGAAGAAGGTCGACGGTAATCTCAAATTCACCAGCAGCAGCAGCGCCTCTGGACCCGTAGTCGACATGGTACTGACGGCGGCCCAGATCAAGGCCCGCGAGGACTATGCGCTCGAGCAGAATCGCACCACGCTGACGAACCGCGTCAACGAACTGGGCGTGTCTGAGCCGATCGTGCAGCGTCAGGGCCTAGACCGCATCAACGTCCAGCTGCCTGGAGTGCAGAATTCGGCCGAGGTCAAGGATTTGCTGGGCAAGGTTGCCACGCTCGAGTTGCGTCTGGTCGATACGCAGAACAATCCGATGCAGGCTGAGCAGAGCGGACACGCGCCGCTCGGCACCAAGCTGTACAAGCGCGAGGACGGCGCGCCGATTCTGCTCAAGCGCGAAGTGATCGTGACCGGCGATGAACTCACCAGCGCGACTTCGACCACCTCCACCGAGGGGCCCGCGGTCTCGATCAAGCTCGATGCTCGTGGCGCCGATTCCATGCTGCGCACCACGCGCCTGAATGTCGGCAAGCCGATGGCCGTCGTCTATATCGAGAAAAGCCGCCGCCAGGTCGAGGTCAACGGGCAGAAAGTGGATCGCGATTCGACCAGCGAGAAGGTCATCAACGTGGCTACGATCCGCGGCGTGTTTGGGCCGCAGTTCCAGGTCACCGGGCTGACCGCGGGCGAGGCACGCGATCTGTCGCTGATGTTGCGCTCGGGCTCGCTGGCGGCGCCGATCGAAGTGGTGGAGGAGCGGGCCATCGGTCCGAGCCTGGGTCAGGACAATATCGACAAGGGCGTGCGCGCGCTCGAGATCGGCATGCTCGCCGTGTTCGTGTTCATGGCGCTCTACTACCATGCCTTCGGGCTGGTCGCGGACGCCGTGCTGCTCGCCAATGTGATTCTGCTGACGGCGCTGCTGTCGATGCTGCGTGCCTCGCTGTCGCTGCCCGGTATCGCCGGCATCATTCTGACGGTCGGCATGGCGGTGGACGCCAATGTGCTGATCTACGAGCGCATCCGCGAGGAGCTGCGCAATGGCGTCTCGCCGCAAGCAGCCATACGCGCCGGCTTCGACAAGGCGTTCTCGGCCATCGCCGACTCGAACGTTACCGCGTTGATCGCCGGCCTGGCGCTGTGGGTAATCGGCACCGGTGCCATCCGCGGCTTTGCGATCGTGCTGACGCTCGGCATCGCAACCTCGATGTTCACCTCGCTGCTCGGCAGCCGCGCGCTGATCACGCTGATGTACGGGGGCCGGCGCAAGCTGGCGCGGCTGTCGATCGGTTGACGCCCATGCGGCCGTATCAGCGCCAACGAATTTGAGACCGAGGACGGCCGTGGAATTCTTTCATCGCGCGACCACTTTCCCGTTCATGTCCACACGCAAGTGGTGGTACGGGCTGTCGATCGTTCTGATCCTGATTTCCCTGGTGTCGCTGGTGACGCGCGGGCTGAACCTCGGCGTGGACTTCACCGGCGGCGTGACCGTGCAGGCGACCTTCCCGGTCGCAGCCAATCGCGACGCCGTGATTACGGCGCTGACGGGCGCCGGCTACAGCGATCCGCAGGTCACGATTTTCGGCACCTCGCGCGACATCGCCATCAGGCTGCCACCGACGAAGCAGAGCACCGAGACGGTGCGCAATCAGATCGAGCAGGTGCTGCACCGCGTCGATGCGGGCGCTCAGATTCAGCAGGTCGAGGTGGTCGGCCCGCAGATCGGCGGCGAGCTGCAGCGCAGCGCGGCGCAGGCGCTGATCGCGACCCTGCTGCTGATTTTCGGCTACATCGCCGTGCGTTTTCACACCTGGCGACTGTCACTGGGGGCGATCCTGGCCGTGCTGCATGATCCGATATTGGTACTCGGCACCTTCTCGGTCACACGCACGACCTTCGATCTGACTGTGGTCGCGGCGATGCTGGCGGTGATCGGCTACTCGCTCAACGACACGGTCGTGGTGTTCGATCGCATCCGTGAACGCTTCCGTACCGGCCGACGTCTCGATCCGGTGGCGGTGCTCGATCAGTCGATCAATCAGACGCTGTCGCGCACCATCATGACCAAGGTCGTGACGCTGATCGTGGTGGTGGCGCTGTACGCGCTGGGTGGTGCGGTGCTGCGGGGATTCTCCGAGGCGCTGATCATCGGCATCCTCGCGGGCACCTATTCCTCGATCTATATCTCGAGCGCGGTGGCTCTGGACTGCGGCCTCAAGGCCGAGCATCTGCTCGCCAGCGCGGTGAAGAAGCCGTTAGACGACCTGCCCTGAGGAGTTCGCGGTCTTAGGTCTGCTGCCGGCGCAGCCGGCTGTGCTTGTGGCCGTAGAAGAAATAGAGCGCAAAGCCGATCAGACTCCAGATCAGCAGCCGCAACCAGGTCGCGTTCGGCAATGAGTAGGCCATCATGCCGCAAAACACGACACCGCCGGCGGCGATAAACCAGACACCGCGGACTTTGAATGGTCGCGGCAGGTCAGGGCGCGTGTAGCGCAGCACCACTACGCCGATGCAGACCACGATGAAGGCGATCAAGGTTCCAATGGAGACCAGCTCGCCGAGGATGCCGATCGGCAACAGGCCGGCAAAGGTCGCGGCCAGTACGCCGGTAATCGCAGTGGAGATATGCGGCGTGTGGAAGCGCGGGTGTATCGCGCCAAGGGATTTCGGCATCAGGCCATCGCGCGACATGGTCAGCCAGATGCGGGCCTGCGGGATGATCATGGTGATGATGACCGAGGTCAGGCCGGCCAGAGCGCCGACGATGACCCAGAACTTGAGCCACGCTAGCTGCGGATGCGGCTGCAGAGCCGCTACCACCGGAGCCGCGTCATTGAGGTCGTGGAACGGCACCAGGCCGGTCATGACGCTGGACATCAGGATGTACAGCACCGTACAGATCCCTAAGCTGCCGAGCATGCCGATCGGCATGCCGCGCGCCGGGTCCTTGGCTTCCTGCGCGACGGTGGAGACGCCGTCGAAGCCTATGTAGGCGAAAAAGATGATCGCTGATGCCTGCCAGATGCCGCTCCAGCCGAATTGGCCGAAAGTGCCGGTGTTTTTCGGAATAAAGGGCACCCAGTTCGCCGGATTGACGTAGACCGCGCCGAAGATGATTACCGCGACGACGATACTGACCTTAATCATCACAATGATGGTATTGACGACCGCGGATTCCTTGATGCCCTTGTAGCAAAGTGCCGCGGCGGCCGCGACGATCAGGACGGCCGGAAGATTGAGAACCGCGCCGGTGCCGTGTATCTCGAAGCTGGTTTCGGCCGCGGCGAACGGCGCGCTGGTCAGCGCCTCGGGCAGGTGAACGTGAAACACATCGAGAAATGCCACGAAATAACGGCTCCAGCCGACCGCGACCGTGGAGCAGGCCATCATGTACTCGAGCACCAGGTTCCAGCCGACGAACCAGGCGACGATCTCGCCGAGCGTGGCATAGCTGTAGGCATAGGCGCTGCCGGCTACCGGAACCATCGCGGCGAATTCGGAGTAGCACAGACCGGCGAACATGCAGCCGATGCCGGCGATGACGAAGGAAATCACGATGGCGGGGCCGGCATGCTGGGCCGCCGCGAGTCCGGTGAGCACGAAGATGCCGGTGCCGATGATGCCGCCGATGCCGAAGGCGATCAGGGCCGGGATACCCAGGGCGCGTACCAGGTGTTTGCCGGCTGCCTCCGCGTGGTAGTCGGCGATCGGCTTGGTCGCGAACAATCCTTTCTTATTCACTGAAGGTTCCCGGAAAGACGGCCTGTCGTAGCCGCACTCTACACGTTGCGCAGTTCCTCCGGTACGTGCGGCGCGAGCGCTGCAATCAGTGCTTCGTACACTTTTGGCGCACCGGCAACGATATTTGGCCCAAGTCGATACTCGTCGCCGCCGAGCGTGCCGACGCGACCGCCGGCCTCCCGTATCATGAGCGTACCGGCGGCCGTGTCCCAAGCCTTCAGTCCCATCTCCCAGAAACCGTCGACGCGGCCGGCGGCGACATAAGCCAGATCCAGAGCCGCCGAGCCCGGGCGGCGAACCCCCGCGGTCATCGAGGCCAGCATGCGGAACATAGCGAAATAGTTGTCCGCATAGCGTTCGTCCTCGCGGTAGGGAAAGCCGGTTGCCAGCAGTGCTCCCTCGAGCCCGCGCTGCTTGCTGACACGGATGCGGCGATTCTCCAGATGCGCGCCGTCGCCGCGCGCGGCGGTGAACACCTCCTGGCGCATCGGATCGTAGATGACGCCGATCTCGAGCCGACCGCGTTGCTGAACCGCGATCGACACGGCGAACACGGGAAAGCCGTGCAGGAAGTTGGTGGTGCCGTCGAGCGGATCGATAATCCAGACGGTGTCGTTGTCGCCGCTGCCGCCGCTTTCCTCGGCCAGGATCGCATGGTCGGGATAGTGCTTATGAATGATGTCGATGATGTCGCGCTCGGCGGCGCGGTCGATTTCGCTGACGTAGTCGTTGCGGCCCTTGGAGGTGACCTCGAGACTCTCGAGCCGCACCAGGCTGCGGACGATTACCTCGCCCGCGCGGCGCGCGGCGCGCACGGCGATATTGAGCAATGGGTGCATGGCAGGACAATTGACCCGGATAAACGATTAGGATAACAGGTCGTGCCCTGTCCAATTCGCATCGTCCTGGTCGAGACCTCGCATCCCGGCAACATCGGCGCGGCGGCGCGCGCGCTCAAGAACATGGAGCTCGAGGAGCTGGTGCTGGTGCGGCCGCGGCAGTTCCCGCATCCGGAGGCCAGTGCCCGCGCCTCGAGCGCCGAGGACCTGTTGGCGCGGGCGCGGGTCGAGGCGGATCTGACAACCGCGCTGCACGGCTGCGGCCTGGTGCTGGCGACCACCGGCCGCGAACGCGATCAGTATTTTCGCGTGTTCGATGTGCGCGAGGCGGCGCGGCGCGCGGTGGCGCAGGCCGAGCACTCCCCGGTGGCCATATTGTTCGGCTCCGAGCGTGCCGGCCTGACCAACGAGGAACTGCGCTACGCGCATGCGCTGCTGCGCATACCGGCCAATCCGGCCTATGCCTCATTGAACATCGCTATGGCGGTGCAGATCGTTGCCTACGAGATATTGCGCGCGCGGCTCGATCGCGAGCAACTCGAGCGCGAACAGCACACCCGGGTCGCCGCGCCGCTGGCCGCGCCGCTGGCCGCGCCGCTGGCCGCGCCGCGCGCCGCGCCGCTGGCCGCGCCGCGCGCCGCGCCGCTGGCTACTCCTTCGGAGCTGGATCGAATGTACGAGCATCTCGCCGCGGTGCTCGAGGAGATCGACTTTCGCGATCGTACCCAGAGCGGGGGACATCTGATGAAACGGATCCGTCGCCTGCTGCAGCGCGCCGAGCCGGATGCGAACGAGGTCAACATCCTGCGCGGCATCCTCACAGCGGTGCAGCAGCGCCGGCGTCGTGCGGGCCAGGACGAAGTGCTGGCGCAGCAGACGGGCGAGCCGCGCGAATCATGAGCAGCGGCGCGCCGGTTTATCTCGACTACGCCGCGACCTCACCGGCCGATCCGCGCGTCGCGGCGGCGATGAGCGAGTGCCTGACGCGCGACGGTGTGTTCGGTAATCCTTCGTCGATGCATCAACATGGCAGGCTGGCGCGCGAGTGCGTGGAGCGCGCGCGCGCGCAAGCCGCAGCGCTGATCCATGTCCAGCCGCGGCAGCTGGTGTGGACCTCGGGCGCAACCGAGTCCAACAACCTCGCGATCCTCGGTACCGCGCGCGCCACTGCCAAGCGCGGCCGGCATCTGGTCACGGCGCGCACCGAGCATAAGTCGGTGCTCGATCCCTGCCACCGGCTCGAGCACGAAGGCTTCCAGGTGACTTATCTCGACACCGACCACGAGGGTCTGATCGCGCCGGAGCGCGTGCGCGCGGCGCTGCGCGACGACACGGTGCTGGTGTCGATCATGCACGTCAACAACGAGATCGGCGTGCTGCAGGATATCGCGGCCATTGCCGCCATTTGTCAGGAACGCGCGGTGCCGCTGCACGTGGATGCGGCGCAGAGCGCCGGTAAGGTGGCGGTGGATGTCGCGCGCTTGCGCTGCGATCTGCTGTCCTTCACCGCGCACAAGCTCTACGGCCCGAAGGGGATCGGCGCGCTGTACTTCGCGCCGGCACGGCGCGCGTCGCTGCAGCCGCTGATGTTCGGTGGCGGCCAGGAGCGCGGCCTGCGCTCCGGTACGCTCGCGGTGCACCAGATCGTCGGCTTCGGCGTGGCCTGCGAGCTGGCCGCCGCCGCATGGCCCACCGACGCCGAGCGTTGCGAGCGGCTGCGCGCGCGCCTGTGGCTGGGCCTGCAGGCTCTCGACGGCGTGTTGCTCAACGGTCACGCCACGCGGCGCGTAGCCGGGATCCTGAATGTGTCCTTTACCGGGATCGAGGGCGAGAGTCTGCTGATGGGCCTGAGCGAGCTGTCGCTGTCGACCGGCTCGGCCTGCACCTCGGATAACGATGAGCCCTCATACGTGCTGCGTGCGTTGGGCCGTGACACCGAGCTCGCGCAGAGTTCGCTGCGCTTCAGTTTCGGGCGCTACAGCTGTGAAGAGGATATCGACGTGGCAATCGCGGCCGTGACACGCGAGGTGCGGCGGCTGCGTGCGGTGGCGCCGTGAACCCGGGCACCGTGAATTCAGGCGCCGAGGATCCGCTGGGGCCGCAGGTTCGTGTCCTGTTCGCGGCTCTGCGCCACGCCGGCGAGCCCGCGGCGGCCGCGATTACCGCTAGAGTGCTATGCGGCGAAGCCGGGCGCGAGCAGCGCGGCACGCGTGTGCGATTCATGCTGCGCCTGGTCGGCGACCGGCTGGTCGAGGTGCGCTATCGAGCCTACGGCTGCCCGTACACGCTCGCGGCCTGCGAATGGCTGGCGCAGCAGCTCGAAAGCGGCGGCCGCGATTCGATCGGCGGTCCCGCCGAGTGGGCGCAGAAGCTGCGGATCCCGCCGGCCAGGCTGGGCCGTCTGTTGGTGGTCGAGGATGCGCTGCGGGCGGCTTTGGCCGCTGCTGACAAAACAATGACGGATTCGTAGTAAAATGAATCCTCTGGAGAAAACGGCGATGGCAATTTCTTTGACCCAATCCGCAGCCGAGCGCGTCCGCAGCCGTATCGCCAGCCGTGGTCGAGGGCTGGGGCTGCGCCTCGCCGTCAAAGCCAGTGGATGCTCAGGCTACAGCTACGTTGTTGATTACGCCGATGAAGTTCGCCCGGATGACCTGGTATTCGACACCTCGGGCGTCAAGGTGTATGTCGATCCGGCGAGCCTGGCCGCAATCGATGGCACGCGAATCGATCTGGTGCGCCACGGCTTGAACGAGAGCTTCCGCTTCGAAAATCCGAATATCAGCGGCGAATGCGGCTGCGGTGAGAGCTTCACCGTCTGAATTTCCTTAAAATGCGGGGACTTCCGCGCCCGGCTGGTTTGCCGGGGGCGCCTTCGAGCCCCTATACTGCCGCGCGTTTTCGGGATGGAGGTTCCGCATGGCGGTCGAGCGCACCCTATCCATCGTCAAGCCCGACGGCGTGGCCCGCAGCCTGATCGGCGAGGTCTATCGCCGTTTCGAGAGCGCGGGCCTGTGCATCATTGCGGCACGCATGCTTAGGCTGACGCAGCAACAGGCCGAACTCTTCTATCAGGTGCATCGGGAACAGCCGTTCTACCGCGATCTGGTGCGTTACATGTGCTCGGGTCCGGTGATGGCGCAGGTACTCGAGGGCGACGGCTCGATCGCCAAGAACCGCGACATCATGGGCGCGACCGATCCCAAGAAGGCCGCGCCGGGCACGATCCGCGCCGACCTCGCGCACAGCATCGAGGCGAATGTGGTGCATGGCTCGGATTCACCTGCAACCGCGGCCCGCGAGATTGCGTTTTTCTTCAGCGCGACGGAGCTCTGCCCGCGCAGCTGAAGCGTCCGGGCAGTCAAACATCAATGACCATGGGCGCGGGCGAAACGACACGGAGCGGCGGGGCCGGTGCCGCATACCTGCCGGCTGCCGGGCCGGCGGCCGGCCGCGTCAACCTGCTGGGTCTGCCCCGCGCCGGGCTCGAAGCCTTTTGCGCCGCCCTGGGCTCGAGACCGTATCGTGCGCGCCAGCTGATGAGCTGGCTATACAAGCGCGGCTGCGATCGCTTCGAGGACATGAGCGATCTGGCCCGTGATTTTCGCGTGCAGCTCGCCGAGCGCGCCGAGCTGCGGCTGCCCGAGATCGTCGCTGTGCAATGTGCCGGCGACGGCACCCGCAAGTGGCTGCTGCGTGCCGATCAGTCGCAGGCTTTCGAGATGGTCTACATACCCGAGAGCGATCGCGGCACGCTGTGCATTTCCTCGCAGGTCGGCTGCGCGCTCGATTGCGCATTCTGCGCCACCGCGCAGCACGGCTTTAACCGCAACCTGAGCACGGCCGAGATCGTCGGCCAGGTGTGGCTGGCGAATCGCGAATTGGGATTTCAGCCCGGGGGCGATCGCATCATCACCAACGTGGTGCTGATGGGCATGGGCGAGCCGCTCGCCAATTTCCGCAATGTGGTCCCGGCGCTGCGAATTTTCCTCGACGACCTGGGCTTCGATCTCTCGCGCCGTCGCGTCACGCTGTCGACCTCGGGCCTGGCGCCGCAGATCTACCGCCTGGCCCAGGAAATCAACGTCGCGCTCGCGGTCTCGCTGCACGCTCCGGATGACGAGCTGCGCAGTCAGCTGGTGCCGATCAATCGGCTGCATCCGATCGCCGAACTGCTCGAGGCCTGCTGGCACTATATCGATGAACAGAACGGGCGCAGCGTCACTTTCGAATACGTGATGCTCGATGGCGTCAATGATTCGCCGGCACAGGCGCGCGCCCTGGCGCGGCTGCTCGCGGGACATCCGGCGAAGGTGAATTTGATCCCGTTCAATCCGTTCCCGGGCACGCAGTTTCAACGATCGAGCGAGGCCGCTATTGGCTCTTTTCGTGACCAGCTGATTCGAGGTGGCGTTATCGCGACCGTGCGCCGCACGCGTGGCGAGGATATCGACGCGGCGTGCGGCCAACTGGTCGGCCGCGTGACCGATCGCACCCTGGTGCGCCTCAGCAGCAGGGTGGAGGCGGCGCGAACGCGCGCGGCCGGGATCGATGCATGAAACCCGGCCTGCTGTGCGCATCGCTTTGTCTCGGGCTGAGCGCTTGTGCCAGCACTGGCGACAGCAACGGCAGCGGCGTCGGCAGATCCGAGGCCGCGGCCCGGATCAATCTGCAGCTCGGTGTCGGCTACCTGCAGGAGGGTAATCTGCCGATCGCCAAAGAGAAGCTGGAGCGCGCGCGCCGCCAGGACCCGCATAATCCCGAGATTCACGGCGCCATGGCATGGCTCGATGAGCGCCTCGGCAAGGACAAGGAGGCCGACAAGGAATTCCGCACGGCCCTGGAGCTCGCGCCGCACGACCCGGCGATGCTGAACAACTACGCCGTGTTCCTGTGTAGTCACGAGCGAGCCGACGAAGGCGTGCGCTACTTCGAGCAGGCCGCCACCAATCCGCTGTATCGCACGCCGTGGGCGGCCTATACCAATGCGGGAGTCTGTCTGCGTGCGGCGCACCGAGATGCCGACGCGGCGCAGCGCTTTGCCCGCGCATTGCGATCCAACCCGGCATATTCCGAGGCGGTATTCCAGGCCTCCGATCTGGACTTTCAGCAGCAGAAGTTGGCCGATGCGCGATTTCGCATCGACGTCTTCATGCTGACCAACCCGGCGACACCGGACCTGCTGCTGTTGGCCTATCGCATCGCGCAGGTGCAGAAAGATGCGACCGCGCAGCAGCGCTATGCGATCCGCCTGTCGAAGGAATTTCCCAACTCCGACCAGGCGCACGCGCTCGCGGCGAGCAAGATCGATCCCGGCTGAACTATGGACGAGGGGGCAGCGCCATCGCAGAGCAGCAGCCCGGGTGCGCGGCTGGCGGCCGCGCGCGAGCACGCGGGAATGACGCTGGCCCAGGCCGCGGAACGCTTGCACCTGGATGTTGCCACGCTGCAGGCATTGGAGGCTGGACGCTTCCAGACTCTGGGCGCCGCGGTGTTCGTGCACGGCCATCTGCGTCACTACGCCGAGCTGGTCGGTCTGCCGGTCGGCGAGATCGAGGCGGCCTATGCGGCTTCGTCGGCGCGGCTCGCACCGCTGCCGGATCTGCGGCGTACCACGACATTGCCCGGCAGTTCGGCGTCGTGGGGCGTAGCGTTGCCGCCGCGCGCGGCACTGATCGGCGCCATCGTCCTGGTGCTGGCCGCCTTGGTATGGTGGGCGATGCGGGTGCCGGCCGGGCAGCGTCACGCAGCGAACCCTTCCTCGCTACCGGCATCGCCGTCGCTGCCGGCTGCCCCGCGGGCCGCGGATGCTGTGGATGCGGGCCCGGCGCCGGCCGTAGTCGCTGCGCCCGTGTCGGCTCGAAGCGATACTGCGGCGACGTCGAAGAATGCGGCGGCATCCAAAGACACGGCGCCGGCCGCTAAAGCGGTGCCTGGACATGTGCGGCTCGCGATCAAATTCAACCAGGACAGCTGGATCGAGATCTATGATGCGCGCGGTTCGACGCTGTTCCACGACTTCGGCGGAGCCGGATCCGAACGGCGTCTGACCGGCGTGGCGCCACTGCGCATCCTGCTCGGCAATCCGGACGGCGTCGCGCTCGAGCTCGACGGACATCCGGTGGCTTTGAGGCCGGCCGCTGACAGCGGCAAGCCGCAACGCTTTCTGCTGGACGACGGTGGACGCATCAGCGAGCTACCGACGCCGCAATCGCAGGGCGCACCGTCGGCGCCGTCCACGCCGCCTTAAGCCGCACGCAGTCCTGGAGGATTCTTGAGCAAGCAGATTCAGCCGGTGCGCGGCATGAATGACGTGCTGCCTGCCGAAATCGGCGTCTGGCAGCACCTTGAACGCGTCGCCCGCGCGGTTTTCGAGGCCTATGGATACGATGAAATGCGTGTGCCGATCGTCGAGCACACGGAACTGTTCCGGCGCTCGATCGGCGAATACACCGATATCGTCGAGAAGGAGATGTACACCTTCCAGGACATCGGTGGCGATAGCCTGACACTGCGCCCGGAGGCTACCGCCGGCATCGCGCGTGCCGCAATCTCGAATGGTCTGCTGCGCGGCGCGCGCCACAAGCTCTGGTGCCTGGGTCCGATGTTCCGGCACGAGCGGCCGCAGAAGGGCCGCTATCGGCAGTTTTATCAGCTCGACCTCGAAGCCCTGGGGTTTCCGGGGCCGGACGTCGATATCGAGCTGATTGCGCTGACCGCGCGCCTGTGGCGCGAGCTCAGGCTCACGCGGGTGCGACTGATGATCAACTCGCTCGGCACCGTGGAGGCGCGCGCGATCTATCGCCACCGACTGCAGCAGTATTTTCGCTCGCACGACAGTGAGCTCGATGAGGACAGCCGCCGGCGGCTCGGCGGCAATTCGCTGCGCATCCTGGACAGCAAGCAGCCCGCGATGCGAGCGTTGATCGACGGCGCACCGCTGTTGACCGACCATCTCGACCCGGAGTCCCAGGCGCATTTCGCCGCCTTGCGCGCCGGGCTCGACGCCCTGGGCGTGGCATACGAAGTCAATCCACGGCTGGTGCGTGGACTCGACTATTATTCGCGTACCGTGTTCGAGTGGGTCACCGATGCGCTCGGTGCCCAGGACGCGGTTTGCTCGGGCGGGCGTTATGACGGCCTGATTGCGCAGCTCGGGGGTGAGCCTACGCCGGCGATCGGCTTCGCCATGGGAATCGAGCGGGTCGTGGACCTGCTGACACAGGCCGGCAGCACACCGTCGGCCGCCGCGCCCGACGTCTATATCGTCGTGAACGGGGAGCGGGCGGCACGCGAGGCGTTGCGCCTGGCCGAGCAGCTGCGTGACGCCTTGCCGGGGCGCGGCGTGATGCTCAATCTCGGCGGCGGCAATTTTAAGACGCAGTTCCGCCGCGCCGATCGCAGCGGGGCTCGGCTGGCGCTGATCCTGGGAGACGCGGAGCTCGATCGAGGCATGGCTGCGGTGAAACCTTTACGCCGCGAAGACGGTCAGATCGACTGTCCGTTGAATGAGCTGTCGGCGCGCATCGCATTATTGCTGCAGGGGCCTGTGAGCATCGACAGGCCGGCGAATTCGGGGAGATCGTGAGTGGAAGAGTATCTGAACGAAAAGGAACAATGGCAGCGCGTGCTCGCCTGGTTACGCGAGCAGGGTCCCTGGATGCTTGCGGGAGTGGCGGCCGCGGCCGCGATATTCGGCGGCTGGGGCTACTGGCAGAAGCGCACCCAGCAGCGCAACCTGGCGGCCGCATCGCGCTACGAGCAGGTCATCGAAGCCTTCAGCCGCAACGATGTCAACGGCGGATTTCGGCTGGCCGATGATCTGATCCAGTCCTTTCCGAGCACCGCGTACGCCGATCAGGCCAATCTGGCCGTCGCTCGCATCCAGGTCGAGAACAAGCAGCTCGACCCGGCCGTCGCTCGGCTGCGGCAGGTGCTCGCGTCCACCAAGGACGCGGAGCTGGCGTTGATCGTGCGTCTGCGCCTGGCGCGCGTCCAGCTCTCGCAGGGCAAGGCCGATGATGCGCTGAAAACCCTCGATGCGGTCACCCCGGGAGCCTTCGCGGCGCGCTACGCGGAAGTCCGCGGCGATGTACTGCTGGCCAAGGGCGATCGCGATGGGGCGCTCAAGGCCTACCGCGAGGCGCGCAGCGGCGACAGCACTACGATCGACACCGGGCTGCTCGATCTGAAGATCGGCGAGCTGGCGCGCTCGTGAGCACTAAGCGGGTTTGCGGGCGGCCGAGCTTGGCCGCGCTGGTCGGTGCGCTGGTGTGCGCGGCACTGCTATGCGCCGGGTGCAGCAGCACCGCCAAGAAGGCCAAGAAGAAAGCCGACGAGCCGGCGGCGCTGGTCCCGTTCGTCAATCGTATCGAGCTGCAGCGCGTCTGGTCGGCCAAACTGTCCGGTGAAGCGCCCAAACTGCGGCTCGGACTCGGAGTCGCCGCCGATGGCGAGCGCGTATTTGCCGCCAGCCACAAGGGTGAGCTCGAGGCATTCGATCTCAAGAGCGGACGGCGGCTGTGGCGTCGCGCGTTGAAGGCGCCGCTCGCGGGCGGCCCATCCGCCGGGTTCGGCCTGGTGGTGGTCGGCAGCTCCAAAGGCGAGGTGATCGCGCTGTCGGAGGCCGACGGCAAGCCGAGCTGGCGCATCCGCATCAATGCCGAAATCCTGTCGCCAGCGGCCATCGGCGATAATCTGGTGCTGGTGCGCGGCGTCGACGGCCGAATCCATGGCCTGTCGATCAAGGACGGCAGCGAGATCTGGGTCGCCGAGCAGCAGGTACCGCGGCTGTCGCTGCGCGGCAACGGTCCACCGCTGCTGGTGGGCGATCTGGCCATCGCCGGCTTCGACAACGGTCGGGTCCTAGCCGTCACCCGCGGTAATGGCACCACGGCCTGGGATACGGCGATCGGACAGGCGCACGGCAGCACGGAGCTGCAGCGGCTGATCGACGTCGATGCAGCGGTGGTGGCCGACGGCGATGATTTGTTCGCAGTGGCCTATCAGGGACGCGTGGCGCGGCTGGCGCGCGAGACCGGGCAGGTGATCTGGGCGCGCGACATATCGAGCTATCGCGGGCTCGCGGTCGACGACAACGCGGTCTACATTTCGACCGCAGATGGCGATGTGGTGCGGGTGGACCGCAAGAACGGCACCGAGCAGTGGACCCAGAAGGCGCTGGCCCGACGCCAGCTGACGGCGCCGGTGATTTACCGTGGCCGTGTCGTGGTGGCCGACGCCGGCGGCGTGCTGCACTGGCTCGACGCCGCGACCGGCGATTTTGTCGCGCGCGCCCTGGTCCAGAGTTCGGTCAGCCGCAGGCCGGTCGCCTCCAAGGGCATTGCCGACAAAAAGCGCGTCAGCAGCACGCCGGTCGTGGCCGGCGGACTGGTGCTGGTATTCACCGACGCCGGTGTGCTCAGTGCGTTTCGCGCCCCAGAAGCTGTAGCCGTCGAGGCCGCGGCACCAGCGGCTGCGGCGGAGCCGACCAAGTAGGCGGCTAGCCATGCTGCCGGTGGTTGCGATCGTCGGTCGGCCGAACGTCGGCAAATCGACGCTGTTCAATGTGCTCACGCGCAGCCATGCGGCCATCGTCGCCGACGTCCCGGGCGTCACGCGCGACCGCCAGTACGGTTATGCGCGCGTCGGTCGCGTGCCCTGCGTGCTGATCGATACCGGCGGCCTGATCGAGCATCCCCAGGGTCTGGATGCACAGATGCGCGCGCAGACCGAGAAGGCAGTGGCGGAAGCCGACTTCCTGATCCTGGTTGCCGACGCACGCGCGGGGATGACGGCGCAGGACCAGTTCATTGCGCGCGAGCTGCGCCGGACCGGCAAGCCGGTCGTGCTCGCCCTCAACAAAGCCGAGGGACTCGAGGGCGATGTGGTGGCGGCGGATTTTCATACGCTGGGACTGGGCATGCCACTGGCGATCGCTGCGAGCCACGGCCAGGGTTGCCTCGAGCTGCTCGATGCGCTGCTCGCTGGGCTCGAGCCCGAAAGCGCGCCGGCGGAAGACACTACGGGCATTCGCGTCGCCATCATCGGCCGCCCCAACGTCGGCAAGTCGACGCTGGTCAACCGCCTGATCGGCGAGGAGCGCGTGATCGCCAGCGAGCAGCCCGGCACCACGCGCGACAGCATCCTCGTGCCGTTCCAGCGCGACGGCCGCGAATTCCTGTTCATCGATACCGCCGGCGTGCGCCGCCGGGCACGGGTGGAGGATCCGATCGAGCGCGCCAGTGTCGCGCGCACTCTGCAGGCGATCGCCGGGGCGCACGTGGTGATTCTGGTGCTGGACGCGCACGACAACGTCGGTGAGCAGGATGCGAGCGTACTCGGGCAGGCCCTGGATCGCGGCCGCGTGATCCTGATTGCAGTAAATAAATGGGATGGCATTGCCCAGGAGCAGCGCGAGGAAATCAAGCGGCAGCTCACGCTCAAACTCGATTTCGTGCCGTTTGCGCCGCTGCACTTCATCTCGGCGCGCCACGGCACCGGTGTGGGCGAGCTGGCGCGCGATGCCATCCGCGGTTACGACGCCGCGATGCGCGCCTTGCCGACTCCCGCGCTGACCCGCACGCTCGAGCGCGCGCTCGAAGCGCATCAGCCGCCGCTGGTGCGCGGCCGGCGTATCAAGCTGCGCTATGCCCACCAGGGCGGGCGCAATCCGCCGCGCATCGTGATCCACGGCAATCAGACGGTATCGGTGCCCGAAGCCTATCGACGCTACCTGGCGAATGTCTATCGCGGTGCGTTCGATCTGTACGCGACGCCGGTGGCGATTGAGTTTCGCAGCGACGTCAATCCCTACGACCGCGTCAAGGCGGGGAAGGTGAGGCCTCGGAAAGCGGCAAGAACAATGCCGGGTCGACAAAGACGCGGTTGAGCGCGACGCCAAAATGCAGATGCGGCCCGGTCACGCGGCCGGTGGCGCCGACCTTGCCGATGACGGCGCCGGCGGCCACCACCTCTCCCGGCCGCACCCCGATCGCCGACAGGTGGCAATACATCGTGATCAGACCTTCGCCGTGATCGATCAGCACGGTCTTGCCGTTGAAGAAATAATCGCCGGTGTCGATGACGCGGCCGTCGGCGGCGGCGCGCACCGGCGTGCCCCAAGCGGCCGCAATGTCCATGCCCGAGTGCGGATTGCGCGGCTGGTTGTTGAAGATGCGGCGCGAGCCGAAGGAGCTCGATCGCACGCCGTTCAACGGCGGCAATAGCTGCAGCGTTGCCGGTGGCTGATCGACGAAGGTGGCGAGGGCGTCGTGCAAATGAGTCTGTTCGCGGCCGACGCGCTCCAGATCCTTTTTGGACAAATCGACCTTCGAGGGCGCCACACTCAGCCGCTGTGCCTCGTATTCCTTGGGACTGATCTGGAACCCCAAGGCCTCGGCGGCGGTGCCGGTTGCACGCCGGATCGCGATGCTCGCGCCGCCGGGCTCGGCGCTCAGCGGGATGCCGACGACCGCAAGCCAGTGATCGGACTGCTTCAGCACCATGACGCGCTGGCCGCCGTAGCTGACGGTCGGCGTGACGCCGCCATCGTCCGGGCTGATAGCGAGCGGCAGCAGGGCGACCCCGCCAGGCACCTGGCTGGCCTGGGGCAAGGCGATCGCGAGCGCGCTGCCCGACAGGCTCAGGCCCAAGGCCGCTGCCAGGCCCAGGCAGAGGCTCAGGCCGGGCCCTGAGGCGGGGGCGGGCCTGCCCCCAGAGGCACCCACTCGCTGACTGCTCATGGCCGCGATGCCAGGACCGCGGCGTGCAGACTCCCTTGCGCCAGCGTCGCGTCAAATGTCTCCCCGACCGATAGTTGCGCGGCCGCAGTCACCAGCGCGCCATCGGCGCTGCGCGTGATCACGGCGAAGCCGCGGCCGAGCGTGGCCAGCGGGCTGACGCCCTGCAGGGCGCGCGCGGCACTCTCGAGCCGCGCGGCATGGGCCGCGAGCCCCGCTTGCAGCGCGAACTGCAATCGGCCCTCGAGTTCGTCGAGGCGCTGGCTGTATTGCGACAGGCGCGCGCCGGGATGCGCCTGCTGCAGCCGCCGCATAAGCGCTGCGAAGCGCGTGTGCTCATGCTGCAGCTGGCGGCGCATGCCGGCTGCGAAGCGCGCGCCGAGCTGCGACAGCTTGTGCAGCCAGGCGCGGCCGTCGGGGACCACGAGCTCGGCGGCGCCCGACGGCGTCGGCGCGCGTAAATCGGCGACGAAGTCGGCAATCGTGAAGTCGATCTCGTGGCCGATGCCGGTCACCAGCGGAATCCCGCAGCGATGGATGGCGCGCGCGACGCGCTCATCATTGAAGGCCCACAAGTCTTCGAGCGAACCGCCGCCGCGAGCCAGAATCAGCACGTCGCACTCGGCGCGAGCCGAGGCCAGATCCAGCGCCGCGGCGATCGCCGGCGCCGCCGCCGCGCCCTGTACCGGCACCGGATAGATCAGTACCGCGGCGGCGGGAAAGCGACGCGCCAGGATATGCAGGATGTCGCGGATCGCGGCGCCGGTCGGCGAGGTGATCACTCCGATGCGTCGTGGCACGACCGGCAGCGCCCGCTTGCGTTCGGCGGCAAACAGGCCCTCGGCCGCGAGCCGCGCCTTGAGTTCCTCGAACGCACGCTGCAGAGCACCAAGCCCGGCATCCTCGAGATATTCGACCAGCAGTTGATAGTCGCCGCGCGGCTCGTACAGGCTCACGCGGCCGTACGCGATCACCAGCTGGCCTTCGCGCGGCGTGAAGCGGGCGAGGCTGTTGCGAGCGCGGAACATCGCGCAGCGCAACTGCGCGTCCGGGTCCTTGAGCGAGAAGTACCAGTGCCCGGACGATGGCCGCGCCAGATTCGACACCTCGCCCCGAACCCAGATCTGGCCGATGCCGGACTCGAGCAGCATGCGCACTTCACGATTCAGCTTCGAGACCGAGTAGATGGCGTGCGTCGGCACCGTTGCGCTGAGCGCAGCGGTGGCGTTCGCCGCCGCCGCGACCATGGCGCCGGTAGTGAGGTCGGTCAGTGGGTCGGTCATTTGCGGTGCTTCAGACAGGCTATTTCCGAGCATCTTACCCTCGCCGAGCCGTTTCGCGTACGCGCCGCGCGGCTCGATGCCAGTCCGGCGAGGTTTACCCCACCGGCACGAGGCCGTACAATGGCGCGCTTCTTCTCGAAGCCGCGAGGCTCCATGCGAATCCTCGAAGAAGCGCTGACCTTCGACGACGTCCTGCTCGTTCCGGCGCGCTCCGACGTACTGCCCCGCGAGGTCGACCTGTCGACCCAACTCACTCGCAGGATTCGTGTCGGTCTGCCGGTGCTGTCGGCGGCCATGGATACCGTGACTGAAGCGCGGCTCGCGATCACCATGGCGCAGGAAGGCGGCATCGGCATCGTACACAAGAACATACCGATCGAGACTCAGGCCCGTGAGGTGGCGCGGGTAAAGAAATTCGAGAGCGGCGTCATCACCGATCCGATCACGGTGCCGCCGGAGACGACAATCCGCCAGGTGATCGAGCTCACACGCGCGCGCGGCATCTCCGGCGTGCCAGTGGTCAGCGGCAGCAAGGTCGTCGGCATCGTGACCCACCGGGATCTGCGTTTCGAGCGCAAGCTCGATGCGCCGGTCAGCGCCGTCATGACGCCGAAATCACGGCTGATCACGGTGCGCGAAAACGCGCCGAAGGAAGAAGTTCAGCGGCTGCTGCACAAGCACCGCATCGAGAAAGTGCTGGTGGTCAACGGCGATGACGAGCTCAAGGGCATGATCACCGTCAAGGACTTCCAGAAGGCCACCGAATTCCCGCGCGCGAGCAAGGACGAGAGCGGCCGCCTGCGCGTCGGTGCCGCGATCGGCACCACGCCCGACACGCTCGATCGCGTCGTGGCGCTGCGTGAGGCCGGTGTCGACGTGGTGGTGCTGGACACCTCGCACGGTCATTCACGCGGCGTACTCGAGATGATTGCGCGACTGAAGTCGCGCTGGAGCGACCTGGAGCTCATCGCCGGCAACATCGTGACGCGCGAGGCCGCGCTGGATCTGGTCACCGCGGGTGCCGACGCCGTCAAGGTCGGCATAGGGCCGGGATCGATCTGCACCACGCGCGTCGTCGCCGGCGTCGGCGTGCCGCAGATCACGGCGGTGGCCAACATCGCCGCCGCACTCGAAGGCCGCGGCGTACCGATCATCGCCGACGGCGGCATCCGCTATTCGGGTGACCTTGCCAAGGCGATCGCCGCCGGCGCGCATGCGGTGATGATCGGCGGCATGTTCGCGGGCACCGAGGAGTCTCCGGGCGAGGTCGAGCTGTATCAGGGCGCCTCGTATAAGGCCTATCGCGGCATGGGCTCGCTCGGTGCGATGTCCGATCGACATGGTTCGGCCGATCGCTACTTTCAGGACACCGCCACCGAGCTCGAGAAACTGGTGCCAGAGGGCATCGAGGGTCGCGTGCCCTACAAGGGCAGCCTGGTCACGATCCTGTACCAGCTCGCCGGCGGACTGCGCGCCGCCATGGGCTACACCGGCAGCAACAACATCGAGGAGATGCGAACGCGGCCCTGGTTCGTGCGCATCACCAGCGCCGGCGTGCGCGAGAGCCATGTGCATGACGTGACGATCACGAAGGAGGCGCCCAATTACAGCGCGTCCTGAGCTCGTGTCCGTGGCGTCGCTCGACGCCGTCGCGCCGCCGGCGGACATCCATGCACACCGGATCCTGATTCTCGACTTCGGTGCGCAATACACGCAATTGATCGCGCGCCGCGTGCGCGAGCTCGGCGTGTACTGCGAGATTCATCCCTGGGATGTCAGCGAAGCCGAGGTGCGGGCGTTCGGCGCGCGCGGCATCATCCTGTCGGGGGGTCCGGAGTCCGTTACCGACCTGGCGCCGCCCAGAGCGCCGCAAGCCGTGTTCGAGCTCGGTATGCCGGTGCTCGGCATCTGCTATGGCATGCAGACCATGGCGCAGCAGCTCGGCGGCCATGTTGTCGGTGGCCATAGCCGCGAATTCGGTTACGCCGAGGTCCAGGTCGGCACGTCCTGCCGGCTGCTCGAAGGAATCCGCGATCGGGAGCACGACGGCAGTGCGGTGCTCGACGTCTGGATGAGTCATGGCGATCATGTCGAAGCGCTGCCACCGGGCTTTGCCGCGGTTGCCAGGACGCATGACGCTCCCTATGCGGCCATGGCCGATGAGCAGCGCCGCTTCTATGGCGTGCAATTCCACCCGGAGGTCACCCATACGCGCCAGGGTGCGGCGATTCTCGAGCGTTTCGTGCGCGAGATCTGCGGCTGCGAGGCGCGCTGGACCGCAAGCAATATCATCGAGGATCTGGTAGCGCGCGTGCGAGCGCAAGTTGGCGCCGGCGGGGTGCTGCTAGGTCTGTCCGGCGGCGTCGATTCTTCGGTGGTCGCGGCGCTGCTGCAGCGGGCGATCGGCGCGCAGCTGACCTGTGTGTTCGTCGATCACGGCCTGCTGCGTCTCGGTGAAGGCGACCAGGTAATGCGCACCTTCGCCGACTCACTCGGCGTGCAGGTGATCCGCGTCCACGCCGAGAAGCGTTTTCTCGATGCGCTGCAAGGCCAGACCGATCCCGAGGCCAAACGCAAGATCATCGGCGGGCTGTTCATCGAGCTATTCGAGCAGCAGGCGCGCAAGCTGCGCGATACCCGTTTTCTCGCGCAGGGCACGATCTATCCCGACGTGATCGAATCGGCCGGCGCGCGTACCGGCAAAGCGCAGGTCATCAAATCGCATCACAACGTCGGCGGCCTGCCCGCAAATCTGAAGTTCCAGCTGGTCGAGCCGTTGCGCGAGTTGTTCAAGGACGAGGTGCGCCGCATCGGCATCGAGCTTGGGCTGCCGCACGACATGGTGTATCGCCATCCGTTTCCCGGTCCGGGCCTGGCGGTGCGCATTCTCGGCGAAGTCAAACGTGAATATGCCGCGCTGCTGCGCCGGGCCGATCACATTTTCATCGAGGAACTGCGCCGTCACGAGTTGTACGAGCGCACCAGCCAGGCCTTTGCCGTGTTCCTGCCGGTACGCTCGGTCGGCGTCATGGGTGATGCCCGGCGTTACGATTACGTGATCGCGCTGCGCGCGGTGGAGACGATCGATTTCATGACCGCGCACTGGGCCCATCTGCCGTACGAGTTCCTCGACCTGGTGTCGCGACGCATCGTCAATGAGGTACCAGGCATCTCACGCGTCGTGTACGACATCTCCGGCAAGCCGCCGGCCACGATCGAGTGGGAGTGAAAACCTCAGGACCGAAGGGAAATCCGCAAAGCCTATGTACAAAGGGATTTGAACGCTGCTTAAGCGCTCTGCTGGGCTGATAGTAAAAAGACCGCTCGCTGAGGTCTCTATTGTGATCGCGGTCAGGGCGGCGATGCGCTTGATCAGCCGACCAGGAGAGAAGTCATGATCCCCAATATGCGTATTCTACGGCCCTTTTTGCGCACTTGCTCTTGGCGCGCGGGCTTGGCGTATAGGGATCCCGCAGGATTGAGTTTCATATCGTTTGGCTGATTTGCATGATGGCAGGCGGCTCGGTGCTGTGGCTGCGTGAGCTGAGCAAGCTTATCTCGCGATCGGGAATCCGAAGGGATGCCTGAGCCAATTGTTTCGCATTACCCATCTGTCGGACTTGCATGTGCTTTCGGCGGCTGGCTTCGAATGGCGGCGCATGCTCTTCAACAAGCGCATCACCGGATACGCGAACCTGCTCCTGCGCCGCGGCCGTGTGTACCGCCGCGACTACCTGCGGGCCGTCCTGGCCGCTGCCGTCGCCCAGGCCGACCATGTCGTCGTCACCGGCGACATCACGAACCTCTCGCTCGAGAGCGAGTACGAAGCGGCGCGCGCCCTGCTCGACGAAGTGGCGCGCTCGGCGGAGGTGAGCGTCGTGCCGGGTAACCACGACATCTACCTGCCGGCCATCCACCGTGAGCGCCGCTTCCCGCACCACTTTGCTGCCTTCCTCGTCAGCGACCTGCCGCAATTCGCACGCGATCTGCCGGCCGGCCCGTTTCCCTGCGTGAAACTGCGCGGGCCGGTGGCGATCATCGGGCTGTCGAGCGCCGTGCCGCGACCGCCTTTTGTCTCGGCGGGCTATCTCGGCCAGGTGCAGCTTGCCGCGCTCGCGGACCTGCTCGCGCATCCCGAGGTGGCGCGGCGCACGCCGGTGGTGCTGCTTCATCACCCGCCAGTCGACGCGCGATGGCGTATCTTCCGGCTGCGCGACGGCTTGGTCGACGCAGCGTCATTGCGCCGCACGCTGGACGGACTGTCGCGCGGCCTCGTGCTCTACGGCCACACCCATGTCCGCGTGCGCTGTCGGCTGTTCACCGCCTCCGGTACGCTCGACGTGGTCAGCGCCAGCGGTGCCGCCCTCGATCACCCCGACGACGCAGTCCGCGCGGGATTTAACCGCTACGGGTTCGACGACGACGGGCGCATCGCGAGCGTCGAGTCGTACGTGATCGACCCGTCCGGCCGGGGCTTGCGCTCGACTGCGATACCCGAGCGGCGCAGCTGCCTGTGAAGTACCACCGCATCCTGTTGATCACGTCACTGGAAGGCGATGCGCGCGCCGCGATCGCCGCCATCCGTCGCATCGCGCCACAGGCGGAGCGGCTCGTCATCGTCGCCGGCCTGCCCGCGCGGAAGCTTGCATGGTTGATCAATGAAGCGCCGGCCGATCTGCATCAGGCGGCGGGCGCCTCGCTCGACGGCCTGCGGGACCTGGCGCAGGGCGCTGCGGCGGCGATCGACGTCGAGCTCTTGCATGAGCTGGAGATCGGCATACTGGACGAGATCGCGGCCGCAGAGCAGGTCGACCTGCTGGTGACCGCTGCGCTGCCGTTTGGCAGCGTTCCGATCGTCGCCGCACTGCGCGCGCGCCGATCGGTCGCGGTCCTGTGGGTGCCCGAGTTGACTGCGCCGCAGGCCGAGCGGCCGATGATCGAGTTGGTCTGTATCGCGCTCGGCCAGCGCGCACGGGCGACCTTCGCCGCGTTCCTGCGCGACCACGGCGATCCGGCCCAGCATGTCACCGTACTGCTGCTGGCGGGGCCCGTGCCGCAAGATCTGGCTGCGGCGGTCGAGGTGGCGGGGATCCACGCCGCGGTCGAGTTCGTCGCGCTGCAGGGTCTGTCGCCGCGGCAATGGCTCGACGAACGCCTGCGCACGAACGCGCCCGACCTGCTGGTCTATGCGCGCATGCCCACGGCGCTGCTTCTGAGCGCGCGCTGGCGGGCGCCGAGTCTGCTGCTGCCACCGCCCGCGCCGGCCACCCGGCCGCCCCTGCAACTCGACATGGACGCGCCCGATCTGGTCGACGAGGGTGCTGCGCTGCGCGCTCGTTTCGAGTACGCGGCGGGCATCGGTCGGCGCGAGCCGATCCCCGATCAACGGCTCGCGTTCGTATCCGGCGGCCGGGTCGTGGCGTTGCTGACGACCTGTGACGGCGAGGCCGAACTGCCCGGCGACCTGCAAGCCGGCTCGTACGGCGTGTTTCGCACCGACGAAACGGCCCCAGCGCAACCACTGGCCGATCTGGAGCAGCATGTGCTCGTCCTCCGGCCCGCCACGGCGCCGCTCGTGCTGTTCGATGCCGAGCTCGCGCCCGAGGGACTGGCCGCGCTGCGCGCGCTCGCCGCCGCGGGCGCGCGCGAGCTGTTGGCCGTGCGCATCCGGCCGACGCGCAGTTGCCGCTCAATCCGCGCACGGCTGCAGGCGGCCGGCTTCGAGCCGCGTGTCGTGGACGCCCGCGTCGTGCTCGACGAGGGCGCGGCGCTCGATGTGTCCGAGCTGCTCGACGCGGTGCGCCTAGCGCGCGTCGCATCGCGCATGCGCGCCGCGGGGTTCCCGGTCGTTGCGATCGTCTATCGCGGTGCGGAGCAACCCGTCGCGCACGGTTTCGCGGCGCTGCCTGTGGATGAGATCACCGCCGCCGTGCCCATGCCCTCGACGCCCCCGGGGGGCCGACCCATGGCGCTGGCGGAGCGCCTCGAGGCGACGACCGCCACGCCGGTCATCGCGGGCAACCGCGTCGACATCGAGCTCGACAACGTCAAGGCGCGCTGCTGGCTGCTCGAGGGGATCGCCGCGGCCACACGGCGCATCCATCTGCAGGTCTACGCGGCTGCCGACGACGACGTCGGACGTCAGGTCGAAGCCGCCCTCACGCAGGCGGCTAGGCGCGGGGTGACCGTGCGCGTGCTCGTCGATTCGCTGCACGGCCGGCACGGCTCGCTGGGCGTGGTCAATCCGCTGCTTGCGCGCCTGGGCTCGCAGCCGGGAATCGAGCTGCGCGTGTCCCAGCCGATCTCCGGCCTGCCGTCGCTGCAGGAGCTGAAGCAGCGCGATCACCGCAAGCTCGTCGTGGTCGACAACCGGCTCGCCCTGCTCGGCGGACGGAACCTCTCGCACGAGTACTACTCGGGCTTCGACGAGGTGCCGCTGACGGCGCAATCGATGTGGCGCGAGGTGCCGTGGCTCGACGCCGGCGCCCGTGTGGAGGGCCCGGCCGTCACTGCCCTCGAGCGCGGGTTTCTGAACGCATGGACCGAGCAGGGCGGTTCGGCCTTCGATGTCGCCGACACAGCGCCGGCCGGCGGCACGTCGGCGCGCGTTGTGATCCACCGCGGAATGCGCGACGCCGCGACGCTCGAAGCGTACCTGGCGATCATCGAGACGGCGCAATCGCAGCTGCACGTGGTGTGCGGATTTCCGCTCATCCTCGAAATCCAGCACGCGCTGCTGCGCGCGCTGCGGCGCGGTGTGCGGGTGCTGACGCTGTTCGGCCGCCTCACGCCCACGCACGGCGGTAAGCCGTTCGAGGGGCCCTGGGCCTCGGCCAGAACGGCGGCGACGGCGCTGGTGCACTCGCGCATGGATGCATTGGTTGCGGCGGGAGCCGACGGCTACCAGTTCACCGTCCTGCCGCGGCCGGCGTGGGCCGCGCAGCTCGGCGCGGTTCAATCGCACGTGCACGCGAAGGCCATGAGCGCGGACGGCCGGGTTTGTGCGGTGGGCAGCGCCAACATGGACATCACGGGCGGCTACTGGGAGAGCGAGCTGCTGCTGGTCGTCGAGGACGCGTCGATTGCCGGTGCATTCGAAGCGCGGGTCGCCGAACTGATCGCCGACTCGGTGCGCGTGGACCGCGACGACCCGCAATGGCAGGCGATGGCTCGAGGCCGTCACTGGATGCGCCACTGGCCGGGCGTGCTGTCGATCTAGGGCCTGCGGCTGCCGGCTAGCTTGCGGGCGGGGCCTGATCACCGAACTCGGTCACGCGGTCCTGCGGCCGAAGCGCGGCGATGTAATGGTGCGGCGCATGCTCGGCGATCGTGTAGCGCAGGGACGCGCGGCGTTTCTCGGGGGCAATCAGCGCCAGCACCGATTTGGGCAGTTCCTTCATCCCGGCCAGCTGTGACGTCGGCACCACGGCCGGTTCCCAGCGGCCGTCGGCGCATCGGTATTCGTGCCCGAAATGTGCAAGCTTGCCCCACGCGGCGGGCGGCAGGGCGGGCACGGGATCGCGCAGGCGGACGTGACGGAACAGTATTTGCCCAACTTGCGCGGCGCGTGGCGGCAAGGGCTCGCCTATGACCAACGGCTGCCCGTACGTATACACGGCACGCAGTCTTTCGGCGACGGCGCGGTCCGCGCCATCGCTGTCCAGCGTCAAGGCGAACAGCGCGGCCATCGCGCCGCCGAGGCTGTGGCCAGTGACGTACAAGGCCTCGAGCCGATGACTGAGCGACTGCTGAGGGTCGGCGAGCGATCTGCCCCGAAGCGCGAGCTGCAACTCCTCGAGCACCGCCCACCGCGTGGCGCGGACATTGCGGTGGAAACCGGCATGCACTCGCAGCAGTTGTGCATCGTCCTGGACGAGGCTGAAGTAATCCGACCCGACGTCGGCATCGCCGAGCCAGCTCAGGAGCTCGGTTGGTTCCGTGCCGCGATAGCACAGGATCACCACCCGGCCGCAGCGGCTCTGCACGAGATAGGCGGTCGAGAAGATGAACATGACATCGACGGTCTGCGCGACGCAGGCGCAGCCGTTCGATTCGAGCCCGAGTCGGGTCATGATCGTCGCCACAGTCTCGATGTCGGAATAGGCGTAGCCCGCACAGGTGCCGAGCACATGCGCAACGATCGCATCGCGCGTGCCCGCCGCCGGCCTGTGCGCGCTCAGCAGAGCATCGACGAGCTGTTCGTACACCGGGAAAGGCGGGCGGCAATTGCCGCCCCGGATTCTGCGAGGTTCCATTGGGCTCGATTCAGGCGACGGGGACGGAAGCGACCATGGCGACGAGGGCAGGATACACGCTGCCGGGCTGCGCGCATGAGTGCAGTCAATAGCCCTGCCCTCATACAACGATGACGCCCGCCCAGTCCAGCCTCGACGACGCATTCCGTTATGTGCCCGGAGATAGCGACCTCAATTCGCGGCTGTCCAATCGCCACTCGCCACGTTCGAGCGTCTCAAACGTCATTCCGCTTAGACCGAGGCAATCGCAGAGTCGCGAGCAGCCGAATTTCGATGTCGCTGCAGTACGGTCCGCAACGCCTTCCCCAAACGCTGGGCGCCGACGACGATCTCTTCTAGAGCCGGCGCCGCGAAACACAGCCGGATATGGCTCGAGTTTGCTCCGTTGGTCAAAAACGAGTCCCCGCTGCGAACCAACACGCCATCGGCGGCCGCGGCAGCCTCGAGCTCCTGCGACTGCAGAGGTTTCGGTAGCTGCGCCCAGAGGTAAAGACCCCCCTGAGGTTTGGCATAGCGCAGCTCAGGGCAGTGAGCCGCGAGTGCGGCGATCAGGGCGTCGCGCCGCACCCGAAGCTGGTCGCGAAACTTCGGCAGATGACGGGCGTACGCTCCGCTTTTCAAGAACCCAGCCAGAACGGCCTGCGCCAGAGCGGGCGTCGACAGGTCGAGACTCGATTTAGCGGGCCCAAGGAGGTCAATCGCGGCGCGAGGCGCAACGAGCCAGCCGAGGCGCAGGGCCGGACTGATAGCCTTCGAGGCGCTGCCCTGATGGATCACAAGTCCCGCCGAGTCGAGACTCTTCAAGGAGGGCACCTTCTCGCCAAAGGAGATGTCGCCGTAGACATGGCTTTCCAGGATCGGCGTGCGCAAGCGAGCGCATAGCGCGAGGATCCGGCGTCGTCGCTGCAAGCTCAGTAGCCGGCCCGTCGGGCATTGGAAGCTTGGAATCAGATAGACGAACTTGGGACGCAGACGGACCAGCGAGTCCTCCAGCGCGTCGGGATCAACTCCCTCGTGGTCCATCGAAACGCTCACCACTTCCGCACCTGCGGCCCGGAACGCTCGCACGGCCCCGTACCAAGTGGGGCTTTCGCAGACCACCGCGTCGCCAGGCGAGATTAGGGCGCGGGCGACAACATTGAGACCCTGCTGGGCGCCGCCGGTGATGAGCACCTCGCTCGGCGTCGTCTTCACTCCGTTCGTGCGCAACGTATCGATCAGCGCTTGTTGCAGGGCTGGGAGCCCGAGCAACGGGGCCGCCTGCGTCAATACAGCCGGGTCTTGCGCGGCCCTCGCCGCGCAGGCCGCCAGGGCAGCATGAGGTATGAGACTCGGGTGCAGCCAGCCGTCGCCGAATGAGATGAGGCCAGGATTGATGGCATTGCTTGTCGACGGACTGAGTCGCGCGAGCCGCGAGGCGAGCTGCGACCAGGGAATCGCGCCGGCGGGCGCTCGATCCGGATCGTCGGCGATCACTATCGCCCCGCGTCCTACATAGCCGCGCATCAAGCCCATGGCCTTAAGCTCTTGGTAGGCGGACGTCACAGTCGTGCGGCTGATGCCGAGGACCTTGGCGTAGAGCCGCTCGGATGGCAGCCGCGCTCCGACGGCGATTCGGCCTGCGCGGATCGCGTCCGATAGCACCGCCGCCAACTGAACGTAGATCGGTTCAGCGACGGTTGGATCGGGCCGAAAGCCGAGGCCAGTCAGGTCTGTGGATAGCGTCATCGCGCTATTGTGCCAGTCCATTGTAGAATTGGATATTTATATCGGCGCCTCGGACAACTAAATTAGCAGTCCATAAGGCATATTGGCCTTCTGGAGCCACTTCTTCAATGCGCACACCGATCTTCCAAATAGACGCCTTCGCCGTCCGCCGCTTTGCCGGAAATCCCGCGGCGGTGATGCCGATGGACCGCTTTTTGGCTGACGCGACGCTGCAGTGCATTGCTGCCGAGAACAACTTGGCCGAGACGGCTTTTCTGGTCCCCGAAGGCGGTGACTATCGCCTGCGTTGGTTTACGCCCACTGTCGAAGTACCGCTTTGCGGCCACGCAACGCTCGCCAGCGCCGCAGTGGTTATGGAGCGGCTCGAACCGGGGCGCAGCGCGGTGGTATTCCACTCCCCGAGCGGACCCTTGAAAGTCAGACGGATCGCTGCCGGTTACGTCATGGACTTCCCGGTTTGGCCGTCCAGTTCGGTCGCGCCACCACGCGGTCTGGCCGAAGCGCTCGGCGTCCTTCCCATAGAGGTCCACGTGAACGCGTTCAACTATCTCGCGTTGGTGGAGAGCGCATCGGTGTTGCGCGCTCTTGCACCCGACATGCCGGCTGTCGCTCGCATGGACCGGAGCGGTGTAATCGTGACCGCGCCGGGAGACGGCGCCTACGACTTTGTCAGTCGCTACTTCGCTCCCGCCAAGGGCATCGCGGAAGATCCTGTGACTGGCTCTGCCCACTGCATGCTCGCGCCCTACTGGGCGAAAAAGCTGGGCAAGAGCGCGTTTCGCGCTTTTCAAGCCTCGCCTCGCGGCGGGGAGATCAATTGCCGGCTCGCCGGTGATCGCGTCGAGCTGGAAGGCTGTTGCGTCTTCTATCTGGAAGGGCAGGTGGAGATCTGAGGATGCACACCGGGCCCTGCCACTGCCGCCGCCGCTGCGGGATCTCCGTCTTTCAATGAATGTGATACATCCTAGCGCCGCCGCCACGGTGGGCGGTACACCGCTGGTGGAGCTTGCTCGCTTGGGCCGCGGTTTGAGCGCGCGCATCGTCGCGAAATTGGAGATGCGCAATCCGGCAGGCAGCGTCAAGGATCGCTTGGGCGTTGCACTCATCGAGGACGCCGAACGTCGCGGGGTCCTCAAGGCCGGTATGACCATCGTCGAGGCGACCGGCGGCAACACGGGCATCGGCCTGGCCTTCGCCGCTGCCATTCGCGGCTATCGACTGATACTGACCATGCCCGAGTCCATGTCCAAGGAGCGGGTAGCTTTGCTGCGCCAGTATGGCGCTGAGATTGTTCTGACTCCCGGCATATTGATGGCAGAGGCGGTGGCGCGCGCCAAGGACATCACCGAACGGACTCCCGGGGCGATCAATCTGGACCAGTTTTCAAATCCTGCCAATCCAGCCCTGCACAAGCGGACGACCGGCGTTGAGATCTGGAACGACACCGGTGGCGGCGTGGACGTGTTCGTGTCCGCCGTGGGTACGGGCGGAACGATCACGGGTGTCGGCGAGCTGCTCAAGGAACGCAAGCCCGCAGTCAAGGTCGTGGCCGTAGAGCCCGCTGGCGCCGCGGTGCTCTCGGGCAAGCCCGCCGGGAGTCATCAGATGCCGGGCATCGGCGTCGGATTCGTACCCGCGGTTCTGAATCGAAAGCTCATCGACGAGGTCATCGCGGTCAGTGACCTCGATGCATTCGCATGCGCGCGGCGTCTTGCACGTGACGAAGGTGTCTTAGCGGGCGTTTTCCGCTGGTGCGGCATTGCATGCTTCGCTGATACTTGCGGTGCGGCCTGAGCACGCGGGCAAAATGATTGTGGTCATCATCTGCGATACGGGCGAACGGTACCTATCATCGGCGCTGTTCGCTGATCGATAACCGAGTCCCCTGATTCGCCGTGGGCGGCGCGAAGGCACCGTAGAGGCTCATCCAGTCGATCAGGGGTGCCAGACATTGCGGCTGGGCACTGTAGTGGGACTGGCGCCCCTCGCGCCGGTCGCGCACCAAGCCGGCGAGCTTCAGGACGCCCAGGTGCTTGGACACAGCAGGCTGCGAGACGCCCTACTGGTCGGCCAGTACGCGCACAATAGCCGACCGGCTTTGCCTCGTTCCGCGATGCAGCTAACGGCGGATGGTCGCCTAACGAGGTATAGATAGCTATGGATAGTACGCCACGATGGTGCCGGCCATAGTTGGGGGCCGCAAGCAATGTTGATCGCAGTCGAAAAGCCGCCGCTGTTGATTCTGGATCCGACCGCGGCAGCGGCCGGGCGCGCGGCCAAGAAATCGCTGGCGCGGCTGGCATATCCGCTATTGGAGTTGAAGGAGGCCGGGGCGGCGGCTGCATCCATCGCCAACGGCTTCCCCGCGGTGGTTCTGATCATTGCGGACGGATCGATCGCAGCTGCCGCCGCGCTGTGCTCCCGACTATTCGAGGCATTCACCAGCAATCCGCCGGCTATGGTCCTGCTCAGCGGCAAGCCTCTGGCCGCCAATCCGGCGCAGCTCGCGGCCCAATTCGTAGCGCCATTCGATTGGGACGCCATCGTCGATTGTCTCGATCAGCTGTTGATGCTGGCGATGCTGCGGCGTGAACACTCCGCGCTCGGCACGCTGCTGCAACTGAGCCGCGTCGAACTGGTTTCCATCGACACCGAAAGCCAGAGTTGCCGCGTGACCGAGACGCTGGCCGTGTTGCTGGCGCTGCCGGGCGCGGCCAGCGCGGTCAGCCGCCGGGACCGATTGCAGCCAATACACTGGCAAAAATTGTTCGATCACTGCGATGAGCCTGACCGCCAGCGGGTGCTCGATACCGTCAGCGGCTCCTTTGAGTCGGGCCTGGGCTTTGAAGCCGAGTACGACATCCGGGTCGATCGCAATCACAAGCGGCGCGCACGGCTGACCGGTCATCCGATCCAAGGCAGCCCCGGTGCGCCGCCGCGGCGGCTCGACCTCGTGATTCAAGACGTCACACCGGTGGAATCCAGATCAACCGCGGATGCCACCAACCGCCTGCTGGACACGACGCTCGGCTTGCGGCATGGCGATCGCGTGCTGCAGTCACTCATGCGCATCGGTCAGGACTACAAGAAGGGGACGATACTGTTACTGCGGATGCACGGGCTTGCGGATTTCTATCGCCATCACGGCTATGAGACCGGCGGTGTATTGCTGCGCACGTTTGCCGAAGCCATCGAGTCCAGTCTGCGCAATGTGCCCGGTGTCATTCGAATCAACCCGAACAAGGAACAGGTGCTGGCGCGGCTGGCGGGCGGCGAGTTCGTGGTGCTGATACCCGATACGACCGACGACCAAAGCATGGTCGAACCGTTGAGCCGGCTGCTGGAGGCCACTCGCAGCGCTATCCATGCCGATGAGCGGCTCAAGCTGATCAACACCCGCATAGGCATGGCGACCTGGCCCAAGGACGGATCCAGTCCGGACGTGATCCTCAAGGCGGCCAGCCTGGCTTGCGATTATTTTTCGATCAGCGAAGACGGCGGCCCCGGCACGATTATGGCGGCGGTCGTGCGCGCCCGCGGACAGGCTCGGCTCGAATACGAGCTGCACCACGCGATCGAGCGCGGGCAGCTGCAGCTGCACTATCAACCGAAAGTGTCGATACCCGATGGCCGGATCGTCGGCTTCGAAGCGCTGCTGCGTTGGCAGCATCAGAAGAGCATGTTTGTGCCGCCGGCGATCTTCATTCCGATCGCCGAGCGCACCGGCTTGATCGCGCAGCTGGGGGACTGGGTGATCGAGCGGGCCGCCGAACAGATCGCACAGTGGCGCTCCGACGGCCTTGGCCTGGTACCGGTGGCGGTCAATGTCTCGCCACAGCAGATGGTAACCGGAGATGTGGTGTCCAGCATCCGCGGCGCCTGCACTCGCCAGATCATCGAGCCGCTGTTTCTGCAGGTTGAACTGACGGAAAGCTGCCTGATCGATGATGCCGAATCGGCGATGAAACTGCTGGCCGAGATTCGCCGCCTGGGTTGCCAGATAGCATTGGATGACTTTGGCACCGGCTATTCGTCGCTGTCCTATCTGAGCCGACTGCCGCTGGATATCCTCAAGATCGATCGCAGTTTCGTATCGGGCATTGGCGAGAAGCCGGGCGATAGCAGCCTGGCCTTCAACATCCTCGGCATCGGCCGCTCGCTCGGGCTCAAGGTGATCGCCGAGGGCGTCGCTTCGGCCGCGCAGTGGGATGCGCTGTGCCGCTGGCGATGCACCGAAGCCCAGGGATATTTGATCAGCCAGCCGGTGGCAGCCTCCGCGGCAGCGCCGATGTGGCAGCATGGACGCTGGGATGGGGCCGCGCATAAGCTGCGTTTGCCATCTGCACCCCTGGCACAAGCGTCCGCCTGAATCCCGCTGCTGGCGGTGCGCGCGCTCGAGCCGGCGCGCGGGTCCGAAGCCGCCAGCGCCAGGATGCGGCTACAGGAGGCGATCAGTTGCGTTACAGGAAATTTGGACGTACCGGGCTATTCGTTTCGGAACTCTGCCTTGGCACGATGACGTTTGGCGGCGGTGACGGAATCTGGCGCCAAATTGGCAATGTGCAACAGGCCGAGGCCGACCGGTTGATCGGCCGGTCCCTCGATGCTGGCATCAACTTCATCGACACCGCCGACGTCTATGCCGACGGGCGCTCGGAAGTCATCACCGGCCAGGCGCTGAAGAATTTGCGGGTACCACGCGAAAACGTAGTGGTCGCAACCAAGGTGTACGGCGAGACAGGGACGAAAGGCGTCAATTCACGCGGCGCGTCGCGCTATCACATCATGGAGGGCTTGAAGGCGAGTCTACAGCGTCTGCAGCTTGATCATGTCGACCTGTACCAGATCCATGGGTTTGATCCGGCGACGCCGATCGAAGAGGCCATGCGCGCACTCGACAGTCTCGTGCAGCACGGCCACGTGCGCTATGTCGGCGTTTCGAACTGGGCAGCATGGCAGATCATGAAGGCGCTCGGCATCGCGGAGCGGCTCGGGCTCGCGCGCTTTGAATCGGTACAGGCCTACTACACGATCGCTGGCCGCGATCTGGAGCGCGAGCTGATCCCGCTGCTGCTGAGCGAAGATGTCGGCTTGCTGGTTTGGAGCCCGCTCGCGGGCGGCCTGCTGAGCGGTAAGTACGGCCGTGACGTCAAAGCTGAGGACGGTAGCCGTCGCGCCGCATTCGACTTCCCCCCGGTAAACGTTGAACGCGCCTACGATTGCATCGATATGATGCGCAACAGCGCGGAGGCGAGGGGCGTCTCCGTCGCGCAAATCGCCATCGCGTGGTTGCTGCATCAGAAGGCGGTCACCAGCGTGATCATCGGCGCAAAGCGCGTCGAGCAGCTCGATGACAATATTGCGGCGGCGACCATCAAGCTGAACGACGAGGAGATAAGCATGCTTGATAAAGTCAGCATGCTGCCGTCCGAGTATCCGGGCTGGATGATCGACCGTCTGGGCGAAAGTCGGCGCAAGCAGCTGGCGGAGTCTGACGGCGTGAACCATGCCGCCGCCCGGCGACCTTGACTATATGCTGCGCGCGCTCGAACTGGCGCGCGAGGCCCAGGCCGCGGGGGAGGTTCCGGTCGGCGCGGTGCTGGTGCGCGATGCGGCGGTCATCGCCACCGGCGCGAATCGGCCGATTGGCGCCTGCGATCCCACCGCGCACGCCGAAATCGAGGCGCTGCGCGCCGGCGCACGCGCCCTAGGAAGCTACCGGCTCAACGACACCACGCTGTATGTCACGCTCGAGCCTTGTCTGATGTGCGCGGCGGCGCTGGTGCACGCGCGCGTACGGCGCGTGGTGTTCGGCGCCTTCGATCCCCAGGCGGGCGGGGCGGGCAGTCTGATAGACGTGTTCAAGCTCGCCGGCCTGAATCATCGCGTCGATGTGTTCGGCGGCGTGCTGGCCGCCGAGTGCGGTACGCTGCTGCGCGATTTTTTCGAGCAGCGCCGGCCGTGATCTGTGCCGCGCTTGCGTGCGACAGTTCGGGCAAGGCTAATTAAACCCGCGCGCTTCCGCTGCCGATGGCGCCAGCGCCAGCGCCGCGGGCGCATGTACGCGTGCGACCGTGCCGGTGCCGGTCCACTCGAGCACTGCCAGGTATTGGTGCACTTGCTCGACAAACCTGGCCGGCTCCCAGCCGCGGGCATAGCCGCGCTTGACCCGCGAATACCACTGTTCCTGCGCCAGCAGCGGCAGCTGCGCGCGTACATCGTTCCACGAGTCCGGGTCTTTGCCGCGCATCTGCGCCAGCACGCGCGCGTCTTCCAGATGTCCGTAGCCGACGTTGTAAGCCGCGAGCGCCAGCCAGGTGCGATCGGGCTCGCCGATGCGGTTGGGGATGGTGTCGATGACCTGCGCCAGATATTTGGCGCCACCGAGAATGTTCTGCCACTGATCGAAGCGATCCCTGACGCCGACGGTGCTGGCGGCATCGGTGGTCAGCATCATGATGCCCAGCGCGCCGTCGGCGGAGGCCGCCTGCGTCTGCCATTTCGATTCCTGGTAGCCGACCGCGGCCAGCAGCCGCCAGTCGAGCCCGGTGATCTGTGCGGCTTCCTCGAACATGGCCTGCAGCTCTGGCAGGCGTGCGGTGATGTCGGCTTGAAAGCGATGCGCATCCTCGTAATCAAATCCGCGCGACTCGGCATTCGCGTCCCCCGCGATGCGCGCGAACTCGCCGGATGCCTTGGCGCTGATGAAGAAACCATTCGCTGCCTGTGCCAGGTCCAAGGCGTCGGCCCGCACGACCCACTGCAACGACCGCGCGCCGGGCAGTGTGAAGGCGACGGTGGCATCGGGATACAGATGCCGTGTGAATTCGAATTCGTTGGCGTCGACGATCGCGTAGTCGGCATCGCCGTCGGTAACCTCCTCGAGCGGATCGGGCTGATCGACCCTCAGCGCGACCCAGGACAGCTCCGGCGCACCGTTGTTGCTGATCGAGCGCAGCAAATCGAGCTGCGGACTGTCCTGGCGCACCACGATATTGGCGAGGCGCAGGCTGGTCAGGTCGCGCGGATGCGGTTTGCCGCGGTTCTGCACCACGAGCTGCGGAATCTCATCGTAGTTTTCGGTCGGCAGGCCAACCTGCAGCCACTGCGCGTCGGGGCTGATTTGCGCCGCCGCCAGGTCCGCGCGGCCGGCAGTGAGCGCCGCGCGCATGGCCGCCGCATTCGGCAGCGGCTCCATCACCAGCCTGACCTGCAGCTGCCGCGCGAATGCGCTCGCCAGGCGGTATTCAAAGCCCTGCGGCCCCTGGGCGCCGAGGTAGTAGCTGGTCGGGGCATTGAGCGTGACCACCCGCAGCTCGCCGCGGGCGCGGATCCGCTGCAGCGCGCTCTGCGGTTGTGCGCAGCCCGCCAACATGAGCGCGGCGGCCACCGCGCCGCTGAGCTGCGAAGCCGTGCATAGGCGCCGCAGCCGGCGGCGACCCCGAAGCTTTGGTCTCATTGCGTTCATCACTACGCTAGAATAGCAGGCTATCCCCGGAGAGGTACCGAAGCGGTCATAACGGCGCCGACTCGAAATCGGATGGTCGGGTTAAACCGGCACGTGGGTTCGAATCCCACCCTCTCCGCCAAGTAATTTTACTTTGTGTGCTCGCCAGCGGCCGCGCTGCTGCGCAGCATCGATGTTGCGGGCATAATGGCGCCATCCAGTCGCAGGGAGTGCTTGCTCCGGCCGGTCCCACCTGCCGGGCCTGGTGTCGTTGTCGGCCTTAAGATCGGGAACGCTTAATCGATGTGGATCGTAAGACTTGCCCTGCGACGGCCTTACACGTTCATCGTATTGGCTTTGCTGATCGTGCTGCTGGGCGTATTCACGATTCTGCGCACGCCGACCGACATCTTCCCGGCCATCAACATTCCGGTCGTCAGCACCATCTGGAGCTACGTCGGTCTGCCGCCCGAGGACATGGCCAATCGCATCGTTTCCAATGCCGAGCGCTACGCTCAGACCACTGTCAATGACGTCGAGCACACCGAGTCGCAGTCGCTGCCCGGCATGTCGGTGGTCAAGTACTTCTTCCAGCCGAACGTCAACGAGGATCTGTCCTACGCGCAGATAACCGGCGTCTCGCAGACCTTGCTGCGGCAGGCGCCGCTGGGCACGACGCCGCCGTTCATTCTGGCTTATAACGCCTCGACGGTGCCGATCCTGCAGCTCGCACTCGAGAGCTCCACGCTGTCGGAGGCGACATTGTTCGACCTCGGCAATTCGGTCATCAGGCCGGGATTGTCTACGGTTCAGGGTGCTTCGCTGCCCTATCCCTATGGCGGCAAGCAGCGCCAGGTGCAGGTCGACATCGATCCGGAGGCGCTGCGCTCCAAGGGGCTCTCGGCGGTCGACGTGAGCAATGCCATCGGCGCGCAGAACCTGATCATTCCGGCGGGCACCGAAAAAATCGGCGGTATCGAATACAACATCAAGCTCAATTCCAGCCCGCTCAAAGTCGAAGAGCTCAACAACGTGCCGATCCGCACCGTCAAGGGCACGGTGGTGTTCGTACGCGATGTTGGCAATGTG
>JBEKRP010000005.1:0-112909 GCA_049518595.1 Steroidobacteraceae bacterium | reverse complement strand
AGCGGCTGCAAGCCGCAGGTTACCTGCTCGTGGTGATCACGAATCAATCGGGGATCGCGCGCGGCTTCTACACCGAGGCCGATTACCTGCGGCTCACGGCGTACATGCAACAGCGTCTGTTGGCGGCCGGTGTGCAGCTCAGTGCGGTGGAGTATTGTCCGCATTTACCCGATGCGGCAATCGCCCGTTATCGTCTGGACTGCGATTGCCGTAAACCGCGACCCGGGATGCTCGAACGTGCCGCCGCCGCGCTGAACATCGACCTGTCGGCTTCCATCCTGGTGGGCGACCGTGCTACGGACATCCAGGCCGGACGCAGTGCGGGCGTGGGGCGCTGCTGGCTGGTGCGCAGCGGCCTTCCGTTGAGCCAGTCGGATATCGAGCTCGCCGACGCTGTGTTCGACGACCTGGCGGCTTGCGTGCGGCAGCTGCCGGGCTGATGCCGCGATCGTCGGGCTGATCAGGAGTCGAGCTAGTCTCGCACCGTCGCAGGCGCCATAATTGCATGCTGTCGACCAGGGCCTTAACGCGAGGATTTCGTGGGAAAGTGCGCATTGATCACGGGCATCACCGGCCAGGACGGCGCCTATCTGGCGGAGTTCCTGCTCGACAAGGGCTACACGGTGCATGGCGTGAAACGTCGGGCGTCGTCGTTCAATACCGATCGCATCGATCACCTCTATCACGATCCGCACGCGGCTGGCGTGAAGCTCTATCTGCACTATGGCGATCTGACTGACGCGAGCAACCTGATTCGCATCATTCAGCAGACCCAGCCCGACGAAATCTACAACCTCGCGGCGCAGAGCCACGTCGCGGTATCCTTCGAAACGCCTGAATACACCGCCAATGCGGATGCGCTGGGGACGCTGCGGATCCTGGAGGCCATCCGCATTCTGGGTCTGGGCAACAAGACGCGCTTCTATCAGGCCTCGACCTCGGAAATGTACGGCAAGGTGCAGGAGACACCGCAGCGCGAGACGACGCCGTTCTATCCGCGCTCGCCGTACGGCGCGGCCAAGCTCTATGCGTACTGGATCACCGTGAACTACCGCGAGGCCTACGGCCTATACGCGTGCAACGGCATTCTGTTCAATCATGAGTCACCGATTCGAGGCGAGACCTTCGTGACGCGCAAGATCACTCGCGGCCTGGCGCGCATCCGCGAAGGGCTGGACGAATGTCTGTACCTGGGCAATCTCGATTCGTTGCGCGACTGGGGCCATGCCAGGGACTACGTGCGCGCCCAATGGCTCATGCTGCAGCAGGAGGCTCCGGAGGACTACGTCATCGCGACTGGCGAACAGCACTCGGTGCGAGAGTTTGTCGAGCGTACGGCCAGCCATATGGGCATGCAGATCCAATGGCGTGGATCAGGCATCGACGAGCAGGGTTTGGAGGCGAAGACTGGTCGTGGCATCGTGAAGATCGATCCGCGCTATTTCCGGCCCACCGAGGTGGAAAGCCTGTTGGGGGACCCTTCCAAGGCACAGGCGCGGCTCGGCTGGAAGGCGGAGATCTCATTTGACCGACTGGTGCAGGAAATGGTCGAGTCGGACCTGGAGATCGCCCGACGCGATGCGCTGGTGGCGCGCGAGGGCTTTAAGACTTACCGCCATCGGGAATGACCCGGTGGCCGGTGCCAGCCGGCGCACCCGCTGGCGCGACCGATGCCGGCGGCACAACACTAAAAAAAAAGCCCGGATCGCTCCGGGCTTTTTTTCCGCTCGAACGGTGCTTACCAGCGGCCACCGCCGCCGCCACCGGAATTGCCCCGGTAGCCACCACCACCGCCGCCGCCGCCCGGACGACCGCCGCCACTGCGGGGCTTGTCCTGGGCTTCGTTTACACGCAACGGGCGACCGCCCATATCCTGACCGTTGAGGTTCTGGATCGCGCGTGAGGCGTCCGACTGACTCATCTCGACGAAGCCGAAACCGCGTGGGCGGCCGGTTTCGCGGTCTGTCGGCAGCGAGACCGACTCGACGGTACCGTGCTGTGAGAACAACGCGCGGATGTCCGCCTCGCTAGCAGTGAAGGGCAGGTTTCCAACATAGATCTTGGCCATGATTGACTCTCTCGAAAGTACTTAAGGAGGCTTCGGGCGGGAAAAAGTTTAATGCCCTAAGCGCTCCACTCGGCAGGCACGTTCACCAGGTCTAGAGAGAGGATGTCTCGCCGGCCATCGAACGGAGTCCTGTCACCTGATCGCAGGCAGTTCGGCTCGGACTCATCGCGCCTTGAATGGCGCACGGGGCGATACGGACGTTGACGATCGGCGCGTAGCCTACCACGGGTCCGCGCCGTCGTCTCTAGCGTTGTTTACGCCCACATTTTTGACTTAAGGTCGGGGTGGCGGGCGGCGCCTTCGCCGTCGGGACAGCGGTCGGTCCGGGCGCGGCGAGGCCGCTGACCGCCAGGTCCCTTGCATGATGAGCGCTAACATCATCTGTCGCGCTGGTTGCGGCCCTGTGAATTCTAATACTCTCTCGATGCGACGCCGGGCCCGAAAACAAACACCAATGAGCGGATACCACACGGGGAAGATCGTTGTCATCTGCAGTGGGCCAGCAAATGGACCGGTCGATCGGATGAGCTGAGGTCAACAAGCGAGGCATGACATGATTCTCGAGGTCGCGGTGCTGACGATCACGCCCGCGCAGAAGGCGCAGTTCGAGGCGGCATTCATCGAGGCACGCCAGATCATCTCGGCGATGCCGGGTTTCGTATCGCACCAGTTGCATCGATGTATCGAGACTGACGGCCGCTACCTGCTGCTGGTGCAGTGGCTCACGGTGGAGCACCACATGGCGGGCTTTCGTCAGTCCCCGCAGTTCCAGCGGTGGCGGGCGCTTCTGGGACCGTTCTTCGCGGCCGCGCCCGCGGTCGAGCATTACCAGGCCGTGAGCCAGGGAGAGGCACAATGATTCGTTACCTGAAGACGGGACAGAAGGCGGCGGCCGCCGGCTTTCGCCATGATGGCAAGCGAGATGATATGCAGTCACTTGAAGGTATCGAACCATAGGGCGCGATTTTGTTAATCAAAATCGCGCCCTATGGTTCGATACCTCCGATTGATTGCTTACGCAGTCCTATGGCCCGCCCGTAGCCGCCGGCGCCGGAAATCGACAAGGACTTCGCGTGCGGCGTTGTGGCCCGGCGCGCCGGTGACGCCGCCGCCGGGATGGGTGCCGGAACCGCACATGTACAGGCCGGGCAGCGGACCTCGATAGTTGCCGTGGCCGAGCATCGGCCGCGCCGAGAACAGCTGATCCAGGCTCAGCGCCCCGTGGAAGATATCGCCGCCGATCAGGCCGAAGGTCCGCTCCAGGTCCAGCGGGCTCATGATCTGGCGGCCGAGCACCGAGGCTTTGAAGTTCGGCGCGTGCGCGTCAACGGTATTGATCATCAGATCGGCGACCGCATCGCGATGCTGGTCCCAGGACTCGCCCTGCGGCAGCTGCGGCGCGACGTGCTGGCAGAACAGGCTGGCGACATGCTGTCCCGCCGGCGCCAGGCTGTCGTCGAGCGTCGATGGGATCAGCATCTCGACGATGGGTTGCGCCGACCAGCCGCGCGTGCGCGCATCGAAATAGGCGCGCTCCATGTAGGCCAGGCTCGGCCCGATGATGATGCCCGCGGTGTGATGGTCGGCGCTCTCCCTGCCCGGCAGGCAGCGAAAATCCGGCAGCTCCGAGAGTGCCACGTTCATGCGGAAAGTGCCGGAGCCACAGCGCCAGCGCGCCATGCGCTCGCGGAAATCCGTCGGCAGCACGGCCGCGTCGAGCAGTTTCAGGTATAGCAGCCTCGGATTGAGATTGGAGATCACGGCCGAGGCGTGGAACGCCTCGCCGGTTTCGGTCACCGCGCCGATCGCGCGACCGCGCTCGACCAGCACTTCACGCACCGCCGCGCCGACGCGGATATCGGCACCGCGGGCGGCCGCCGAGCGCGCCATCGCCTGAGTGATTGCGCCCATGCCGCCGATGGCGTGGCCCCAGACGCCTTTCTTGCCGTTGACCTCGCCGAACACGTGGTGCAGCAGCACGTAGGCCGAGCCCGGCGTGTACGGGCTGGCGTAGTTGCCGACGATGCCGTCGAACCCGTAGACCGCCTTAATCGGATCGCTCTGGAACCAACCGTCCAGGTAGTCACCGGCCGAGGCGGCGAGCAGCTGCAGCAGCTCGCGGCGCAGCGACATATCCAGCTTGCTGATGCGGCCACCGAGGCGGGCGGCGCGCAGCAACTCGGGCAGCGCCTGACGCCAGCCGCCCGCGACCACATTCGGCGGCGTTTGCAGCACCAGCTCGCGCAGCACGGCGGCAATGCGATCGAGCTTCAGGCTGTAGGCGTCGAGCCGCGCCGCGTCGGGTGGCGAGAACTTGGCCACCTCGGCACTGGTACGGCCGGCGCCGACGCACAGATAGCGCCCGTCTTCGGTCGGCAGGAAATTCGCCAGCCGCCGCTCGACCACGCGCAGGCCGTGCGCGGCCAGCTCCAGCTCGCGGATGATCTTGGGATTGAGCAATGACACGGTGTAGGCCGCCACCGAGTTGCGGAAGCCCGGATGGAATTCTTCCGTGACCGCAGCCCCGCCGACAACCGGGCGGCGCTCGAGCACCGTGACTTTGAGACCGGCCGCGGCCAGGTACGCTGCACACACCAGGCCGTTATGACCGCCGCCGATGATCAAGGCATCGCTATGATGTGCAATCAAGGCCGCAGGCTCCTTGAGGATTCGCGAAGCCTACGCCCGCGCTCTTGACGAGCATCCAAACAGTCATTCACTCTCGTTGAAGGATCGTAAGGCAGCGCAGCCGGGGCGGCAAGGGAGCGTCTATCCGCAATCCTAAGGTCGGCCCGGTCCTGGCCACCGCGCTGGTCGCGAGCAATATGATCGGTTCAGGCATCTTCCTGTTGCCGGCGACGCTCGCCGCCGTGGGCAGCATCACCGTGATCGGCTGGGTAATCGGCACCGTGGGCGCATTGCTGATCGCTGCGATTCTGGCCAAGCTCAGTCAGGTCGCACCGCAGCCCGGGGGCCCTTGCGCCTACGCCGGCGAGGCGCTCGGTTCTTATTTCGGTTTTCAGGCCAATGCGCTCTACTGGATGTCGTGCTGGATCGGCAATATCGCTATTGCCGTGGCTGCGATCGGCTACCTCGCGAATTTCTTTCCGTCGCTGAGCCTGTCTGTGCCCGGTGCCTTCGCCACGGCTGGCATCATCTGGGCGCTCACGGCGGTAAACATATTGGGCCCGCGCCTGGTGTGCCAGGTCGAATCCCTGGCCATCGTCATCGGCTTGGTGCCGATCCTGCTGGTGGCCACTGGTGGCTGGTGGTATTTCGACGGCAAGCTGTTTGCGGATTCGTGGAACGTGCGCCATGAGCCGGCGATCCAGGTCATTCCGCAATCGCTGGTGCTGCTGTTCTGGGCCTTCACGGGACTGGAAAGCGCCTCGGTCGCCACCGCCGTGGTGGAGAATCCGCGCCGCAATGTGGCGATCGCGACGCTCGGTGGCGTGCTGATCGCTGCCCTGGTCTACCTCGCCTCGTGCACGGTGCTGATGGGCCTGATTCCCGCGGCCGCGCTGGCTCGTTCCAGCGCACCGTTCGCCGATGCGGTCAGAGTGGTGCTCGGCCCGGTGGCCGCGGGCTTGATCGCTCTGGCCGCCCTGACGAAGGCGACCGGAACGCTCGGCGGCTGGATTCTGCTGACCGCGCAGACCGGCAAAGCCGCCGCCGACCGCGGCCTGTTCCCGGGGCTGTTTGGCCGCGTGGATCGCCACGGCGTACCGGTGCCGAGCCTGCTGATCATGGCCGCGCTGATGAGCGCCGTGGTGTTCGCCACGATCTCGCCGACGCTCGGCGAGCAATTCGGCGAGTTGATCGAGGTGTCGGTGATCCTATGCCTGATGCTCTACGTCTATGCTTGCATCGCCGTGCTGCTGTATCCGCAATGGATCCCATCGGCCACATCGCTCGGGCGGTATCGGCCGATGGCTGCGGTGGCGTTGCTATTCTGCCTGGCGGTGATTGGCTATGCCGATCCGAAGCTGCTGCTGCTCACCGCGGCTATGCTGCTGGTGACGGTGCCGGTGTATCTGCTGTTTGCGCCCCGCTGGCGTCGGAGTGTCTGATGACAACACTGTTGCGTAGCGCGACGCTGCGGGGTCAGGACGTGGAGCTTTGCTTCCGCGACGGCCGCCCCGATCTGACGCTGTCGCTGTTCTGGTTACGCGATCATGATCCGAATGAAGATGCGCTGCATCCGGAGACGCAGCAGCGTCTGATCGACACGTTTCAGATCCCGGCCGATATCGCCGCGCAGGCCATTGCCGTGGCCGAGGATGGCCGCGCGCTGCGAGTCCAATGGTTGCCTGATGGGCGTGTGAGCCGCTTCGAGACGCAGTTCCTGGCGGGACTGCGCGCCGATCCGGAGGCGCTGCCGGTCGTGCGTTCGCTGTGGAGCGGCGAGAGCATCGCGGCGCAGCCACCGCAGGTCGGCTACGCCGAGCTGATGTCGGAGGACGCGACGCTCAAGGCCTTGCTGGAAAATGTCGAGCGCTACGGCTTCTGCTTGGTGGAAGGCGTGCCGGCGACACCGCAGGCGACCTGCGCCGTGGCCGAGCGCGTGGCCTATATTCGCAGCACCATCTTTGGCGGCTACTACGACTTCACCGCCAACATGGAGCACAAGGACACGGCCTACACGTCGATGGCGATCGGCCCACATACCGACGGCACCTACAGCCTGGATGCTCCCGGCTGCCAGATGTTTCATTGCCTCGCGGCCGACTGCAGCGGCGGTGACAACGTGCTCATCGATGGTTTCAAGGTCGCGCAGATCATGCAGCGTCAGCACGCCGGGGACTACGACGTGCTCAGCACGGTCGAGATTCCCGGCCGCTACCTGGATCACGCCCGCGGTATTCAGCTGATGGCCCGCCGACCGCTGTTTCGCCACAACCGGTCGGGGGAGCTGCTGCAGGTCAGCTACAACAATCACGACCGGGCTCCGTTCGTGCTTCCGCTCGAGCAGCACCGGCGTTTCTATCGCGCACTGGCCACGTTTGCCGGTCTGTGCGCGGAATCCAAGCTGCACTACCGGCGCCGCCTGCTGCCGGGCTCGGTGCTGCTGTTCGACAACTGGCGGCTGCTGCATGCGCGCGAGGCCTATGTCGGTTACCGCCGGCTGGCCGGTGCCTATCTGAATCGGGAGGACGTCGAAAGCCGGTTACGGGTTCTTAGAATTCGCGCCGGCGAAGCCGTCTGAACCCGTAGCAAGCGATCTTAAGCGATCACCCGTCGGGCTCCAGCTCAGTTCTGTATCAGCCACAGGATCGAGCCATCGACCCTGATGGTGCCGAAGGTCATGACATCGATTTTCGTTGGCGACACGATGTAGAGCGCTGCGTCCGTGGGAGAGAGACCGGTCTGCGTCAGCGAGCCGAAGCCGCGGCCCATCGTGGCGTCGATCGCAAACTGGCCGCTGGTGTAGTTGCTCGAAAGCATGCCGAAGTTCAAGCCGATCTCCGGGGTCAGAGTGATTGGACCGGGGGTCTGGGCGTACTGCGTGCCGCCGACAAAAAGGCCCGGCAGCGTATCGGGATAGACGCCGCCGCTCGGTGTGTACTGCGCTTCGAGCAGTCCGGCGTTGCCGGAGCCGCTGCCGGTTTCGACCACGTAGCCATCGGCAACGCCGTCCAGATAGACGACAAAATTGCGCGTGGTCGCGCCCGGATTGCTGAGCAAGAGCGTGCCGCGGCCGCTGCTGTCTACCGCATAGCTCTGTGCGGTGTAGACGACCCCGGCCGTATCGGTGGCCTGATCCGAGGTATCGAGCACGGCGTCGAGGGTGCCGGCGGTGGCATTACCGTTGTAGAGCCGGCCGAGCGACATCACGCTGATCGGGTCAGTCCCGGAGCCGAACGCTCCCCAGAGACTTATGATCGAGGGCGAATTGGCCAGGGCGCCGTCATCGAAGCTGCCGTCGGCGGCGTCGCCGGTCTGCGCGGTGAGAAAGCCGGTGGAGCGCGGCGAGCCGACGGTGCTGTCCATGTCCTCCAGATACATCTTGGCGGCATTGACGATGTAATAGACCAATGTCGAGGTGTTCGAGCCGACCGTAAAGCTCGCGGTGCCGCGGCCATTGCTATCGGGCGCTGACAGCGCGCCGCCGAGCGTCGCGCCGGACAGCGCGGGCGTGGCGTTCGAGTCGGTCAGGCCGGCGCTGATATTGCCAGTGCTGTCGGTGGTGAAGCGTCCGGCGCTGCCCGTATGCACCGTGACGGGCTCCTGCTTGGCGACCGTGAGCAGACCGAAGGCGAAATTGCCGGTGGGCGGTGCAGCGCTGATGGCTGTCGTGTCCAGTCTGGCCAGCTGACCTGAACCGGAGTCGGCGCCGGAGCCGACGAGTTGCAGTCTTGCGGAGTTGATGTTGCCCTGGCTGTCTGGCGGCGTGACGGAGAAGTTATACAGCAGCGAGCCGCTCGGGGCATTGAGCGTGACCTGTCCGGAATTGGTCTGTCGATTGATGCAGGCACCGGAGGTTAGGATCTCGTGGGTCGTGGTGCGGTGACCGTCCTTGTAGTCGTGCTCGCCAGTGATGTTGCCGCTGGCGTCGATGGTGATGCTGCCTGCATCGGTTGCCGGGCCGCCGCCGCGGAAACCTGCAAACAGATACGCGAACTGGCCCTGCAGCAGGCAGGTGTCCTGCGGCAGTACAGTCATCGTAATGGCTTGCGAGACCACACGGCCCAGCGCGTCGGTGGCCTGAACCGTGAAGGTGTAGCTGCCGGTCGTCGTCGGTGTGCCGGCAATGGCGGTCACGCCCGTCGTACTGCCAGCCAGCGTGATGCCAGGCGGCAGCGCGGCCGAGCCCGCGGCCAGGACCCAGGTGAAGTTAACCTCGCCGCCGGCGATCGTGATCGCGGCGCTATAGGGCACATTGACGTTGGCCGGGAACAGCTGGGTGGGGTTCATCACCGGGGTGCCGAGCACGATCAAGGTGACCGAGGCGACAGTGGCAGCGTTGACCACTGACGTCGCCGTGACGGTCGCATCGACCGCGCCAGTCGCCGAAGCCGGCGCGTTAAAGGTGGCCGAGGTCGGGGTGATGTCGGTCAGGGTACCGACACCCGACAAGCTCCAGATCACGCCGGAGTTGTTGACGTCGGCGGTCACACTGGCTGACACCACGAGCGTGGTGGCTACCTGGATCTCGGTGACGCTACCGGGAGTGGACAAGGCGACGCCGGTGCCGACCCCGATATTGCCGGTGACACCGCGATTGCTGTTGTTGCTGCAGGCGACCAGTGTCAAGGCCACGGTTACGGGCAACAACAAGGCTCTGCCCACGGCGCCAAGGCGCCATGGCACTCCAGGACGAATCACGGTCAACGACTTCTCCTCAAATCCGGGAAATCTGGTTCGGTGCGGCGGCACCGGAGGCGCTCGCACGCCGCCGGCTACGTTCTTCGAGCCGCATAGCATATGCGACCCTCGAACGGCGAGTCAGTTCAAAACGTGCCGGCTCCAACGGCAGCGGCCCGAAGCTGTCGCCGCCGGTACAGCTGCCAGAGCGCGAGGACGGCCAGCGGCCACAGCCACCGCGGCTCAAGGCTGCCGACGCCGCTCGCCTCGCCCAGGGCGGACCTGATGGTCGTGGTGGCCGAGGCGGTACGGCCAATATTATCGGTGATAGTCAGCGTCACGCCGATGGAACGGAACGAGGGCACGACCAGCGTGGCGATCGCCTGATCGGCGTTGATCAGCTGGTCGCTGGTCGCCGGGTCCGTGGTCCACTGGTAGCTGACGATCGAATAGCCGCTGGCCGCCGTGCTGGCGCTGCCATCGAGCTTGATGCGCTGGCCGGGTGAGCCGGTGGTGCTCGAGGGCGTGATCTGCACGAACATGCCCGCGGCCGCCAGCACCGCGCTCGCGGCGTTGAGCATGCCGGCACCGCAGGTGGCGGTAGTGCACACGCATTCGGCCGGAGCGCTGGGTTCGGTGAAGTTGCCGTTCGAATCGGTGGTGGTGGCGGCGAGCGTGCATTGCGTCGTACTGGTCGAGGAGGCGGTCGGGAATGCCAGCGCGCTCGACTCCACGCGCGCGATGATCTGCGCGGGCGTGAGACTGGGAGTCGTTGCCAGCATCAGCGCGGCCACACCCGAGACCATCGGCGCGGCGTAGCTGGTGCCGACGTTGGCGGCGTTGTCGGGATTGCCGCCGGCGTTCAGATAGCTCTGATTGAGCAGCGAGTAGGTGTAGAAGCCGGGCGTGGTCGACGGGGTGGTCGTGCCGGCGTCGGTCGTGGTCTCGATGTCGTAGAGGCATGCCTGATTGGCCAGGGTGTTCACGCAGTTGCCGCCCGGCGCGCCGATGGTGGCGGCCGCGGCGCTGCTGCTCAGGTTGCTGTAGGGCACCTTGGTGCCCGACTGGCGCAGGCCGACCACGGACAGCACGCCGGCGCAGTTGGCCGGTGCATCCAGGGCGCCGCCTTCATTGCCGGCCGCCGCGACCACGAGTATGCCGGCGGCAATCGCGGCGCCGATCGCGCTCTGTTCGGTCGCCGAGCAGGCGGTATTGGCGCCCAGACTCAGGTTGATGATATTGGCCGCCGGGCTCGCGGCGATCGTGCCGGCGTCGACCGTGACGGGCTGGCCCGCCGCCCACATGATCGCCGCCGCGATGTCGGAAACCCGTCCCGAACACTTGCCGATCGCGCGTACCGGCAGCACCGTCGTCAGGGGCGCGATGCCGGCGATGCCGATACCGTTGTTAGTCGCCGCGCCGATGACCCCGGCGACCTTGGTGCCATGCCAGGAACTCGGGGCCACGGTGCTGCAGCCGGCATTGACGAACAAGGTCATGGCGGCATCGGTGGCGTCGATCCAGTCTCCCGGATCCGAGGCGTCCGCGTGCCAGCCCTCGCCGTCGTTGGCGAAGTAGTAGGTCGCGGCCGAACCCGAGGCGCTGCAATCGGCGGTCGTATTGCCGCCAGTGGCGGTGGTGAAGTTGCCCTGATCGCAGCTGACGAAATCGTAGCCCGGCTGCAGCTTACCGGCCAGGTCCGGGTGATCCTCGATAATGCCGGTATCGATCACAGCGACCACGATGCTGGAGGCGCCGAGGCTCGTCTGCCACGCAGTGGTGGCCGACAGCGCCGAGGGCGCCGTCGATGAGCTCGGCAGCAGATACCACTGGCCTTGCCAGCTGCCGTTGTTCAGGTCGGGGTTGCTGGCATTACTGGGATCGGTGCTGGCGAGGAAGTGCGGATCATTCGGCAATGCGTCGGCCGGGAAGGCCTGGATATAGCGGTAGCCATCGGCTTCCGCATACTCGATGCCGGGATCGGCATTGAGCCGCGCCAGGATACCCTGCATTTCCACATGTGTCGGCGTGTAATCGAGCCGCATGACGTCCGTACTGCCGAACAGATTGTGCACCGGGCTGACTTGGATGCCGGTCGCTGCGCTCAGCCGGGTCGCGCGGTCCCTCACGTCCGCGATCTGTACCGCCGCGACGCCGGTGGTGCGCCACTTGACGATGATGTGGTCGGTCAGCGATGGGTCAATCGACTGATGCCGATAGGCGACGCTGTCCGCGGCCTGCGACCCCTGCGGCCCTAAGCCGCTGATCAGCAGCGCTAATGCGGCGAGAGCGGCGGCCCTCAGCTTTGGCGCAGCATTCTTTGCTTCTGGCATCAATCCACAGCTCCTGCAGGCGGATTGCGCCATTAGACCACAGAGCCCGCCAGAGTTCGCCCGAGCCCCCGGCCAGCTTTTTTGCTCTCGCGGCGCCGATAGGCGTGTTCGCAGCGCTGTGAAATACTCACGGCGCCGCTGCACCCGCGGCGCGGCGGAGGCGGGAGATTGTTGCAGCGCTCGGCGCTATCAGCAGACGCGGCAATGGCACTATGTCGACCTCGAGCTGAGTTCGCCGAATCTGGACCGCGCGTGCTTCGCTCATCCGGCGCTGCCGCCGGGAACGCCCGCGACCGCGGGGCCGGCCGAGGACTGCGTGGTCGATAAGATCGATCAGTTCGAGGCCCAGCTCAGCAATCCGCACACCAGCACCGACGAGCGGCGCCTGGCGCTGCAATTCCTGTTGCACCTGGTCGGCGACGTGCATCAACCGCTGCACGCCAGCGACGATGCGGATGAGGGCGGCAATCTCAAGCGGGTGTCGGCGAGGGGCCTGCACGCGGCCAGTCTGCATCACTACTGGGATACGGAACCGGTACTCATGCCTCCGCCCGCACCGTCTAGACGCAGGCTCCCGGCCGCGACGCCCGCCGATGGTGCGCTCCGGCGCCGGGATTGCTTCAAAATGGCCTGCATGAATCTTGCAGCCCTGAGCTGATACGAAGGTGGCGGCTTAGGCGGGCGATTGACCAACACAGGCCAACAACAATGACCTCAGCAGTCTCCACCCATCTGGCGGATCAGCGGCTAGCCGAAGACGATCGGGTTGCGCTGACCAAGGACGCGCTCAAACGGTCGTTTCTCGACAATCTGTTCTACATGCAGGGCAAGTTTCCGGTCCTGGCCACCGCCTACGACTATTACATGGCGCTGGCCTACACGGTGCGAGACCGAATGCTGCAGCGATGGAATAGCACCGCATCCGCGTACACGCAGCAAGGCTCGCGCACGGTGTCGTATCTGTCGGCCGAGTTCCTGATGGGGCCGTACCTCGGTAACAATCTGATCAATCTCGGCATCCATGACACCGCGCGTCAGGCGGTCGCCGAGCTGGGCCTGGATCTCGATGAGCTGTTGCGCCAGGAGGATGAACCGGGTCTGGGCAACGGCGGCCTCGGCCGGCTGGCGGCCTGCTTCATCGACTCGCTGGCGACGCTGCAGGTGCCGTGCATGGGCTACGGCATCCGCTACGAATACGGCATCTTCCAACAGGAAATCGTCGATGGCTGGCAGGTCGAGCGAACCGACAAGTGGCTGCGCTTCGGCAATCCCTGGGAAATCGTGCGCCCGGAATGGGCGGCCGAGGTCAAATTCGGCGGCCATACCGAGCGCTATACCGACGAACTGGGTCGGGTACGCGTGCGCTGGGTGCCGGCGCGCGTGGTCAATGGCGTGCCGTATGACACGCCGATACTCGGCTATCGCGTCAATACCGCCAACACCCTGCGCCTGTGGCGCGCCGAGGCGCCCGAGTCGTTCGACTTCTCGGTGTTCAATCGCGGCGATTATTGGGGTGCCGTGAATCAGAAGGTCATGTCGGAGAACATCACCAAGGTGCTCTATCCGAACGACGAGCAGGTCAAGGGCAAGGAACTGCGACTCGAGCAGCAGTACTTCTTCGTCGCCTGTTCGTTGCAGGACATGCTGCGCATCACCCGGGTGCAGAAGATCCCGCCTGAGCGCTTCCACGAAAAGTTCGCGATCCAGCTCAACGACACCCATCCCTCGATCGCGGTGGCCGAGCTGATGCGGCTGCTGGTCGATGAGCTGGCATTGGACTGGGACGCCGCCTGGGCGATCACGCGCCAGACCTTCGCCTATACCAATCACACGCTGTTGCCCGAGGCACTCGAGCGCTGGCCGCTGGACCTGTTCGGCCGCATGCTGCCGCGGCATCTGGAGATCATCTACGAGATCAATGCGCGCTTTCTCGACGAGGTGCGCATCGCCTTCTTCGGCGACGAGGAGCGCCTGGCGCGCATGTCGCTGATCGATGAGAGCGGCGCGCGCTACGTGCGCATGGCGCATCTGGCGACGGCCGGCAGTCACGCGGTCAACGGCGTCGCCCAGCTGCACACGGAGCTGCTCAAGAGCGACGTGCTGCGCGATTTCCACGATCTGTGGCCGCAGAAGTTCAGCAACAAGACCAACGGCGTAACGCCGCGGCGCTGGATGGTGCTTTCCAATCCACGGCTATCGCAATTCATTTCACGGGTCATCGGCGATAACTGGATCCGCCATCTCGTGGAGCTGCGTCGCCTCGAGCCGATGATCGAGGATGCACAATTTTGTGCCGAATGGCGCGACATCAAGCGCTCGAACAAGACCGCGCTGGCTGTGATCATCCGCGAGCGCACCGGCGTGGTGGTCAACCCCGCTGCCATCTTCGATGTGCAGGTCAAGCGCATCCACGAATACAAGCGCCAGCATCTGAACATCCTGCACGTGATTGGTCTGTATCACCGCCTCAAGACCGATCCGCAACTCGAGATCCATCCACGGGTGTTCATCTTCGGCGGCAAGGCCGCGCCCGGATATCATCTGGCGAAATTGATGATCCGCCTGATCACTGCGGTGGGCGACATCATCAATCGCGACCCGGGTGTGCGCGACCTGATCAAAGTCGTGTTCCTGCCGAACTTCAACGTCACCAACAGCCAGCGTATCTATCCGGCGGCGGACCTCTCGGAGCAGATTTCAACCGCAGGCAAGGAGGCCTCGGGCACCGGCAACATGAAGTTCCAGATGAACGGGGCCCTGACGATCGGCACGATGGACGGCGCCAACATCGAGATTCGCGAGGAGGTCGGGCCGGAGAATTTTTTCCTGTTCGGCCTGACGGCCGCCGAGGTGCAGGCACAACGTGCCGGCGGCTATCGGCCCATGGACCTCTACCACAGCCAGCCCGAGCTGCGCGAGGTCATCAATCTGATCAGGGACGGCTACTTCTCACGCGGCAACAGCGAGCAGTTTCTGGGCCTGGTCGGCAATCTGCTCTATTACGACCCCTACATGGTGCTCGCCGACTATCAAGCCTATGCCGAATGCCAGCAGCTGGTGGATGCAGCCTATCGCGACATCGATCGATGGACGCGCATGTCGATTCTCAATACCGCCCGCTCCGGCAAGTTCTCCTCTGATCGTAGCGTCCGCGAATACTGTGGCGATATCTGGAAGGCCGGGGCGGTAGCGGTGCAGTTGAATCACCAGGGGGAAGTCATGGCGCTGCCGCCGCACTGATCGCGGCGATACGCCCGCTGTCAGCCGCAGACCGCCTCGGGCGGCGCCGAGCCCGTGGATTCGCGCACAATCAGCGTGTGCGGATGCAGCAGCTGACGCGGCGCGCCGGTGCCGTCGCGGCACACTTCCTCCAGCAGCAGATCGACCGCGGCGCGCGCCATGGCGGCTACGGGCTGATGAATCGTCGTCAGCGCCGGCCACACGCTGGCCGCGATTGGCGTGTCGTCGAAGCCGGCGATCGACAGGTCCTCCGGCACCTCGAATCCGCTGCGGTGCGCCAGCGACACCGCGGCCGCGGCCATATCGTCATTGGCGGCGAAGATGGCGGTCGGATACGGCTCATCGGCCAGCAGCCGCTCCGCCGCCTCAAGTCCCGAGCGATAGGTGAAATAGCCCTGCTCCAGGCGCACGCTATCGGGCGCGATGCCGGCGGCCGCAAGCGCTGCGAGAAAGCCCTGCAGCCGCTGCTGGCTGACGGCGTGACTCGGATGGCCCTTGATGAAGCCGAAGCGGCGGTGGCCGAGCGAGAGCAGGTATTCGGTCAGGTCGCGCGCCGCGGCCGTGTTGTCGATCCGGATGGTCGCCATCCGGTCCGAGTCGTAGCCTGATGCCACGGCGACCGCCACCACGCCGGCGTGCTGCACCTCGGCCAGGACGCGCTCGGACTCGCACAGCGGCGGCGTCAGGATCAGACCGTCGATACCTGCCTTCAGCAGCTTGCCAAGAGCCGCTGCCGCCATCTCGCTCTCGCCGCAGCGCTCGACCAGCACCTGCGCACCGGTGCGGCTGCTCTCATCGAGCGCGCCGAGCAGCAATTCGCCTAAGTAGCCGGTCGAGGGGTTGTCGTAGAGCAGGCCGATGCGGCACGGCACCGAGCCCGCCAGGCTGCGCGCCGCGGGGCTGGGCGCGTAGTTGAGCGCGCGGATCGCCGCGTGCACCAGTTCGCGCGTCTCCGGCTTGACGTTGCTCTCGCGGTTGATGACGCGCGAAACCGTCATCGGCGAGACGCCGACATGCGCCGCCACATCGCGTATCGTCACGCTCTGATTCGACCTTCGCCGCTGCCGCTGCCTCGCCATCGCATATCCTTGCGGCTATGGTACCGCTTAGAAATTTGCCCCAGCAATCAATCGTCGCCCTGCTCTGGTGTGCGGCCAGCATGCCGGGCGTCCAGGCGGGATTCGCGGCATCCCCTGATGCCGGGCGCGGTGCGGCGCACGCGGCACTCTGGCCGCGCTCACACAGCGTCGGGTTGGTCGATCCTGCCACCGAGAGCTTCGTGACCGAGCTCATGAGTCGGATGAGCCTGGAAGACAAAGTCGGTCAGACCATCCAGGCGGATATCGGCTATGTCACGCCCGAGGACCTGCGCAGCTATCCGCTGGGTGCGGTGCTCGCCGGCGGCGATTCGCGGCCGACCGGCAGCATCGATCGCGCTGCGGCGGCGTGGCTTGCGGCGGTGCGCGCATTGCGGGCGGTATCGATCGAACCGCGGCCGGGGCACACGCCGATACCGATCCTGTTCGGTGTCGATGCGGTTCATGGCAACAACGCAGTATCGGGCGCCACCATCTTCCCACACAACATCGGGCTCGGCGCCGCGCATGATCCGGCGCTGATCGGCCGCATCGGCGCCGCCACCGCGCAGGAGATGGCCGCGGTCGGTATCGACTGGACCTTCGCACCGGCGCTGTCGGTGGCGCAGGACCTGCGCTGGGGCCGCAGCTACGAGAGCTACTCGCAGGATCCGGCACTGGTGCGGCGTTACGCCGGTGCAATGGTGCGCGGGCTGCAGGGCGAACCGAACGGTACACAGGGTGTGCAGAGCGGCCACGTTGCCGCGACGGCCAAGCACTTTCTGGGCGACGGCGGCACCAGCGAAGGTATCGATCAGGGCGACACCGAGGTCAGCGAGCGGGAGCTGATCCGCATCCATGCGCAGGGCTATCCGTCCGCGATCCAAGCCGGTGTCATGACCGTGATGGCGTCGTACTCGAGCTGGCGGGGGCGCAAGATGCACGGCAACGCGAGCCTGCTGACCGGAGTGCTCAAGGGCCGCCTGGGGTTCGAGGGTTTCGTCGTCAGCGACTCGAACGGCCACGGCCAGATTCCGGGCTGCACCAGCACCAATTGCCCTGCCGCCCTGTTGGCCGGTATCGATATGTACATGGCGCCCGACGGCTGGAAGGAGTTGTTCGACAATACACTCGCGCAGCTGCGTGCGGGTGAAATTCCGCTGGCACGGCTGGATGATGCCGTACGCCGGATTCTGCGCATCAAGGTAAAGCTGGGTTTGTTCGAAGCCGAGCGGCCCTGGGAGGGGCGGCTGGATGTGCTCGGTTCGAGCGCACACCGCGCGCTCGCGCGCGCTGCGGTACGCGAGTCGCTGGTGCTGTTGAAGAACCATGGACAGGTGCTGCCGATCCGCGCCGCGGCCCGTGTACTGGTCGTGGGCGATGCTGCCGACGATATCGGCCGCCAGTGCGGCGGCTGGACCTTGGGCTGGCAAGGCAGCGGCAACAGCAACCGCGACTTTCCCCATGGCGAGTCGATCTACGCGGGAATACGCGCCGCGCTCGAGGCCGGCGGCGGCAGCGCGCAGCTCAGCATCGACGGCAGCTATACCCGCAAGCCCGACGTCGCGATCGCCGTGTTCGGCGAGCAGCCGTACGCGGAAGGCGTCGGCGATCTGCGCTCGATCGAGTATCAGGCCGGCGAGCGGCGCGATCTGGCGTTGCTACGGCGGCTGCACGCTGCGCACATTCCGGTGGTGTCGGTGTTCCTGTCGGGCCGGCCGCTGCGGATGAATCCCGAGATCGACGCTTCGGATGCATTCGTGGCGGCCTGGCTTCCGGGCTCCGAGGGCGGCGGCATCGCCGATGTGCTGATCGGCGATGGCCGCGGCGGCGCGCGCCACGACTTCAGCGGCACGCTGTCGTTCGCGTGGCCGGCGAGCGCGGCGCCGCCGCGCGCCGCGCCAGTGCGCGCTGCGGCGGCGCCCAACCCAAAGTTCACGCTCGGCTATGGACTTCGTTACGCCGATCACCGGCGGATGGGTCGCGTCGAACCCGGGAGGTAATCCGATTCCTTCTAAAGACTGCGTAACTGACGGAAAACCATCGGGTATTTTGCGCTGTTGCGGGAGTGTGGCGGTGCCCTGGCAATGCTGCCGCGCTAGGGAATGTAATACAGCTCGAACGATTTGCCGACCCGTTGCACCGGCCGGTACTGCATCAGCCAGCCGTAGCCGGCCTGGTTTTCCTGCAGCGTGAGCATCGTGATGGCGACCCAGCCGTGGGCCGGCTCATCGGGCTTGAGCAGCGTGTAGGGCGGCAATGCCTCACGCGACAGGTCAGCGGTGCCTTTGTATCCGAGCCAGAGCTGCCGAACGCCGCGCGCGGCCAGCACCTGCTCGAGGCGTCGCAGGTCCTGCCCGCCCCAGTCCAGATCCGAGTCCACCAGAATGCGTTCGGGGTGATCGCCCGCGAGCGCATTGAAATAGGCCAGGTAGTCCGGATAGGCGTAGGCGAGGATCGCGATCTGCCACAGCACCAGCGCCGCGATGGCGGCGCGCGCCAGGCGCGCGTGCCAATGCTGCCAGGCGGCGCACACCGCGTAGCCCGCGCCCATCGCGAGCAACGGATAGGCGATCAGTACGTGCCGCACGCCGATGTTGATATGGCTGTATACGCAGCAGAACATGAGTATCGATGCAAAGCAGAGGGCTGGCGCGAGCAGATAGACGTTGGCGCCGCGCCAGCCGCGTACTGCGAGCAGCCCGAGTCCGGTGAGACCGAGCAGCAGCAGCGGTAGCGGCGTCTTGACCGCGAGTGCGACGAGATAGAAGTACCACCAGCCGTTGCCGGCGGTGTGTCCGAGCAGGAACGACGGATGGCCGTGTTCGTTGTGCCATTCGACGCCGAGAAAATTCAGCGGCACCATGGAGAAGCCCAGCGGCAAGGGCACGCGTGCCGCGAAGCGATAGGCCACATCGTGCAGGGCGCCATGGTGGCCGGCCAGAAAGTCCAGTGCCGGACTCGGCGCCAGATCCGGTGTCGTCAGATAAACCAGCTTCGGCCCGTAGATGCCGACCATGATCAGCAGGGTCAGCAGCACAGCGAGTGCCGCAGTGCCGAGGCGCCGCTGCAGCATCCAGGTCAGCGGCGCGCGGCGCGCGAACAGCAGTCGCAGCGCGATCAGGCTGAGCCCCGCCACGCCGATGAACGGTACCGCCGACATCTTGGTAGCGACCGCCAGGCCGGCCGCGAGCCCGAGGCGCAGCCCCGCAGCGATGCTGGGAGCCTCGAACCAGCGCAGCAGCAGGTACAGGGTCATGATGGTCATGGCGGTGACCGGCACGTCGAGCGCGACCACCGCGGCGTGCCCCAGGATCACCGGCGTGCTGACCAGGAACAACAGCGTCACCAGGGCCGCGGCCTCGCCGTACCAGCGCCGCACCCACAGCCAGCTGGCCGCCAGCAGCAGCAGCAGAAATGGCAGCATGCCGAGCCGGGCCAGCGTCAACAGCTCGTTGTAACTGGCCGGGGAGTTGTACAGCAGATCGCGGCCCTGGGCCTCGCCGCTCGGCATCGGGTTGCCATGGACACGCGCTCCGGCCAGGTACGGGCCGATGGCGGCCGCCAGCCGTGCCAGCGGCGGATGCTGATTGTCGTATCGATACTCACCGCGATCGATCAGTACCAGCCCGGCGGCGATATGCTCGGGCTCATCCCAGAAATTGCCGAAGAAGTGGTAGGTGCTGATGCACAGCGCGCAGGCGAGCACGGCGAGCAGCGCCGGCGCAGCCAGGGAGCAGCGAGTCGGCCAGCGCATTTGCCGGTGCCTTCCATTGGTAATCAAGGTGAACGAGCTGCCAATTCTGCCTTGCGGCGGCCGCTCGCGGTGCGCGATCTGGGATATTGCGGGAATGGGGTGCGCTGAAGTAGTGTGCCAAAGTTTTTTTGTCGCGATAGCCGGCAGGCGCAAGTGCCCCCAGAATGCTCGATGACTACGACCGACGCCCAGGCCTGGGTGGTCCATAAGTTTGGCGGCTCAAGCGTCGCCGATGCGCGCTGCTTCGAACGGGTTGCCGCCATTGTGGAGTCGCAGATGGTGACGGCAGCCTCGGGCGGTCGGCAGACCCAGCCGCGCCTCGCGATCGTGCTGTCCGCCTGCAAAGGCGTGACCGATGCGCTGCTCGAGCTGGTGACGCTGGCGGAGGGCCGGGATGCCGACTGGCGCCAGCGACTGGCGGTGCTGCGTGATCGGCACGCGGCGATTGCCACGGCATTGCTCGATGAGGCCACGGCCGCAGAGTATCTGGCCGAGTTCGATCGCGATGTCACGGATCTGACCGGCGTACTGCAGAGCACGAGCATCATGCGCTCGGCCGCCCAGACGGTGCGCGACCTGTGCTCGGGCTACGGCGAGATCTGGTCCACGCAGCTGTTTCGCCGCTATCTGCAGCGGCGCGGCATTCGCGGCGGCGTGCAATGGCTGGACGCACGGCGCTGCGTTACGGTGGAGTGGGGACCGCTCGGCCCGGCGGTGCAGTGGCTGGAATCCAAGCTCAAGCTGCAGGGGCTGCTGCCGCCGCAGGCGCCGGTCACGCTGGTGATCACGGGCTTCATCGCCAGCGACCCACGCGGGGTTCAGACCACGCTCGGCCGCAACGGCAGCGATTTTTCCGCCTCGATCTTCGGCGCGCTGCTCGATGCGGCGCAGATCCATATCTGGACCGACGTCGACGGCGTGCTTTCGGCCGATCCACGTCGCGTGCCCGACGCGCAGGTCATCGATTCGCTGTCGTACAACGAGGCAATGGAGCTGGCCTACTTTGGCGCCAAGGTGATCCATCCGCAGACCATGGCGCCGGCGGTAGGCCGCGACATTCCGATCTGGATTCGCAACAGCTTTGCGCCCGACAAGCCGGGCACGCTGATCTGTGCACGACCGAACTCGACCCTGCCGGTCAAGGGCATCACCAGCATCGAGGACGTCGCGCTGGTCAATCTCGAGGGTGCCGGCATGATCGGCGTGCCGGGTACGGCGCATCGCCTGTTCGGCGCGCTGCGGGAGGAAGGCATCTCGGTGATCCTGATCTCGCAGGGTAGTTCCGAGCATTCGATCTGCTGCGCGATCCCGCAGGCGCAGGCGGCGCGTGCCAAGAGTGTGCTCGAGACCGCGTTCGCGCGCGAGCTGGCCGAAGGCCAGATTCAAAACGTCGACGTGACACCGGATCTGGCGATTCTGGCGGTGGTCGGCGATGGCATGGCCGGCATGCCCGGCGCCGCGGGCAAGGTATTTGGCGCCCTGGGCAATGCGCACATCAATGTGCGCGCGATCGCGCAGGGCGCTTCAGAGCGCAACATTTCGGTGGTGGTCGACGCTAGGCATGCGACGCGGGCGCTGCGGGCGACGCACGCGAGCTTCTACCTTTCGCCGCATACCCTGTCGATCGGTGTCATCGGTCCGGGTACCGTTGGCCGCGTGCTGCTCGATCAGCTCGCGAGCCAGCGCGAGCGCCTGGCGCGCGAATTCAAGATCGATCTGCGCGTGCGCGGCATTCTGCGCTCCAGGCAGATGCGACTCGCGGATTTCGCACTGCAACTGTCGCACTGGCGCGAGGAGCTGGAGGAGCATGCACAGCCGGCGGATCTGGCGCGCTTCGTCGAACACGTAGGCGTGGACTATCTGCCGCATACGGTGCTGATCGATTGCAGCGCCGACGCCGAGGTGGCCGGGCATTATCGCGATTGGCTTGCGGCAGGCATTCATATCGTGACACCGAACAAGAAGGCCAATAGCGGCACACTGGCCTACTACGAGAGCCTCAAGGCCGCGCGGCGCCAGAGCGGCGCGAATTACCTGTATGAGACCACGGTCGGCGCCGGCCTGCCGGTGATCCAGACGCTGCGCGACCTGCGCGAGACCGGCGATGAGATCACGCGCATCGAAGGCATCTTCTCCGGCACGCTCGCCTATCTGTTCAATGTCTATGACGGCACGACGCCGTTCTCGGCCATCGTGCGCGAGGCCAAGCAGCGCGGCTATACCGAGCCCGATCCGCGCGATGACCTCTCGGGCACGGATGTGGCGCGCAAACTCATCATATTGGGCCGCGAGATGGGCTTGCCGCTCGAGATGAGCGATGTCGAAGTCGCCAGCCTGGTGCCGGAGGATCTGGTCGCTGGCAGCAGCGAGGAGTTTCTGGCGGGGCTGTCGCGTCATGACGCGCCGATGAAGCAGCGCTATGAAGAGGCGCGCTCGCGCGGGCGGGTGCTGCGCTACGTCGGCGCGGTCTCGGCCAACGGGCGTGCCACCGTGGGCCTGGTCGAGCTCGAAGCGCGCCACGCCTTCGCCAACATCGCGCTGACCGACAACGTGGTGCGCTACGCAACTGCGCGCTACTGCGATAATCCGCTGATCGTGCAGGGACCGGGCGCCGGGCCGGCGGTAACCGCCGGCGGCGTGTTTGCCGATCTGCTGCGCCTCACGACCTACCTCGGAGCGCGACTGTGAGCAGCGCCGCGGCAGCGCAAGCCCGCACCGTCGCGACGGCCTTTGCGCCCGCCTCGGTCGGCAACGTTGCCATCGGATTCGATATTCTCGGCTTCTCGGTCGATGCGATTGGTGATCGCGTGACGGTGCGTCGCAGCGCCGCAGCCGGCGTGACGATCAAGTCGATTCGCGGCGTGGTGCAGGATCTGCCGCTCGAGGCAGCGAAGAACACCGCGGGACGGGCGGTCATCGCCATGTACGAGGCGCAGCCGCTCGGTTTCGGCTTCGAGCTCGAGATCGATAAAGGCATTCCTCTGGCCTCCGGCCTCGGCGGATCGGCAGCCTCGGCGGTGGCCGCCGTAGTCGCGGCCAACGCGCTGCTGCCGCAACCGCGTCCGCAACTCGAGTTGCTGCAGTACGCCATGCAGGGCGAGGCGGTCGCCAGCGGTTCGATGCACGTCGACAATATTGCGCCATCGCTCTACGGTGGCCTGGTGCTCACGGTCGGCATCGACCATCCGCGGGTCAAGCAGATTCCCGTGCCGAGCGCGATCCGCGCGGTGATCGTGCATCCGCATATGTTCCTGTCGACCCGGCAGGCGCGCGCTATTCTCAAGGGCACCGTGGAGATGGCCGATTTCGTCTGGCAAACGGCCAACCTTGCCGGTTTCATTTCCGGCTGCTACACCAACGATCTGGATATGCTGCGCGAATCCTTCGAGGACGTCGTGATCGAGCGGCAACGCGCCGCGCTGATCCCCGGTTTCGGGGAGGTGCGCCGCGCGGCGCTGTCCGCCGCAGCGCTCGGCTGTTCGATCTCGGGCGCCGGGCCCACGGTGTTCGCCTGGTGCCTGCAGGAGCATGCGCCCGCGGTGCGTGAGGCCATGGTGCGTGAGTTCTCGCATCACGGTCTGCAGTCCGACCATTGGATCATCGCGGTCGAGCCCCGCGGCGCGCGCGTCGTCGGCTGATGCTGTTCGCCAGTACCCGCAACCCGCTGCATCGGGTCGGTTTTGGCGCCGCGCTAACGCAGGGCCTGGCCGGCGACGGCGGCTTGTATGTGCCGACCGACTGGCCGCAGTTGACGCCCAATTCGGATCCCGATGACCTGGCGGCGCTGGCGCTCGAGCTGCTGCAGCCGTTCGTCGCCGGCGATGCGCTGGCTGTCGAGCTGGCCGCGATTACCCGCGAGGCCTTCAGTTTTCCCGCACCGCTGCTCATGCTCGGTGATAGCGGGCGCCTGGACGTGCTCGAACTCTTTCACGGCCCGACCGCCGCGTTCAAGGACTTCGGCGCGCGGTTTCTGGCCGCGGCGCTGACGCGGGCGCGGCGCGGAGCCACCCGGACGCTCAAGATTCTGGTGGCCACGTCGGGCGATACCGGCGGAGCGGTGGCCGCGGCCTTCCATCGGCACAGCGGCATCGAAGTCGCGGTACTGTTTCCCAAAGGTCTGGTGTCGCCTACACAGGAACGACAGCTGACCTGTTGGGGCGAGAATGTGCGCAGCTTCGCCGTGCGCGGGCGTTTCGATGACTGCCAGCGCCTGGTGAAGGAGGCGTTCGGCGATCCGGCGCTGCGCGAGCGCTTCGAGCTGTCGTCCGCCAACAGCATCAACCTCGGCAGGCTGCTGCCGCAGACGGTGTATTACTGGGCGGCGAGCCTCAAGATCTGGCGCACGCATGGTGAACCGGCGTCGTTCGTGATTCCGAGCGGCAACCTCGGCAATGCGACCGCCTGTGTCTGGGCACGTCGGCTTGGGGCGCCGATCGATGCGATCGTGCTGGCGCACAACGCCAACCGCACCGTGCCCGATTATCTCGAACAGGGCGTGCTGCGACCGCGTCCAAGCGTGGCGACGCTGTCTTCGGCAATGGACGTCGGCAATCCAAGCAATCTGGAGCGATTGGTGGCGCTGTTTCCGGACCCGGCCGCGCTGCGCACGGCGCTGCGCGCGGTATCGATCGACGATGAGGCCACGCGCCAGCGGATCCGAATCGACTTCGAGCGCTACGGTCGGGTCTGGTGTCCGCATAGCGCCGTCGCGGCGGAAGCCTACACGCGGCTCGCACCGAATGAGCGCGCGCATGGCCGGTGGGTGCTGGTGGCTACGGCGCATCCGGCCAAGTTTCGTGAGATCGTCGAGCCGCTGATTGGCGCTACGCTCACTATGCCGCAGAATCTGGCACGTCTGTTCGATCGGCCCTCGAGCTGCACTGAGATCGAGGCTACGCTGGATGCCCTGAATAGCTCGCTATAACGTTATGGAGTCTCTGCCGCCTGTCAATCTGGATTTCGTCGCGGCCGCAGTCGCCGCCGCCGCATTGCTCGCCGGCCTGTTCCTGCTGTGGCGCTGGGATCGGCCCCGCCGTGTGCGCGCGGCACGCGCAAGGGCGATCATCAACTGCGGCTTCGAGCATTTGCGCAATGTGCTGGTGCCCGACGGCCAGGGCAACACTCTGCATGTGGATTTTCTGCTGCTGACCGCGCGCGGCCTGGTGGTGATCGATCTGCGCGATGTCGAAGGCAACATCTTCGGCGGCGATCAGATGACCGAGTGGACCGTGATGCGACGCGCCCTGCGCTACACTTTTCCGAACCCGCAGACCGGGTTGTACGATCGAATCGCGGCCGTGCGCGCAATAGCGCCGGAATTGCCGATCGAGGGCTGCGCTGTGTTCACCTCGAGCGGCCGCTTTCCCAAGGGCTTGCCGAGCCACACGCTGATGCTCGATTCACTGCGGGCGGAATTTCCCGCGTCGGACCGTCACGCCATGAGCGCATTGCTCGAACGCTGGATGCCGGCCTGGAGACTGATCGAAAAATCGGTGGCACCCAGCAAGCTCGCCGCGCCGAAGGCGGCGATCTAGCAGCGCGGGCCGTGGGGACGAAGCCTAAGCATCCGGGAAAATGCCGCGCATGGCTCGCGCGCCATGCGGTGGTTGCGGCGATTGCGGCCGCGCTGTCGTCGCTGGGGATTACGCTGATCCAGGCGCAGCAGACGCCAACCGATGCCGGCAATCGCCGCGGCGGCCAGGGTTTGCACGATAAGGATACGGCGTCGCCGATCAAGCACGTCATCGTGGTCATCGGGGAGAATCGAAGCTTCGATCACGTCTACGCAACCTATACGCCTCGCCCCGGACAACAGGTATCGAATCTCCTGTCGCGCGGCATCATCAGCGCCGATGGCACACCGGGCCGCAACCACGCCGCCTCGGCGCAGAGAGCGGCCACCGACACGCGCCGCTACGCGATCAGTCCCGCCAAAGCCTACGGCTACCTCAATATCCCGCCACCGGGAACCCACGGCGCACCGAGCGCGCCGAGCGATAAGACTCCGGCGCCGTTTGCGACCATGGCGGCCGCCAGGGCCGCCGAGCACGACCTGGCGGACGACTACTACCCGTTGCTGCTCACGGGCGCCACCGGTCTGCCGGCCGACGTGATCGATACGCGTATCGCGAACTACGAAAATCTCGGCCCGGGCGTCTTTCAACTAACACCTGCGGTCAAATACGATGACTATGCGGGCAATCCGGTGCATCGCTTCTACCAGATGTGGCAGCAGAGCGATTGCAGCGTCGAACACGCGAGCGCGGCGAATCCGAGCGGCTGCCGCAGCGACCTGTACGCCTGGGTGGAAGTGAGCGTGGGTGCCGGGGGCAACGGCAAGCCGCAGCCGTTGCCGGTCACCAATATCTCAACCGGGGAGGGATCGACGGCACTGGCGTTCTATAACATGCAGCAGGGCGACGCTCCCTACCTGAAGGAACTCGCCGATCGCTACACTCTGAGCGACAACATGCATCAGTCGGTCCAGGGCGGCAGCGGCGCCAACCACATCATGTTCGGCTTCGCCGATGCCATCTGGTACAGCGATGGACACGGCCACCCCGCGACCCCACCTGCCAACCAGATCGAGAATCCGGATCCGAAGCCCGGTACCGACAATTGGTACGACGAGGACGGCGACTTGGGCGGCAGCTACAGCGCCTGTGCCGACCTGAGCCAGCCGGGTGTGCCCGCGGTGGTCAATTACCTCGAGTCGCTGGCGCGCCCGATCAATCCGCGGTGTGAGGCCGGACACTACTATCTGCTGAATAACTACAATCCGGGCTTCAACGCCGACGGCACGCTGGCAAGCCAGTATTCCGCGTTCACGATTCCGCCCAGCTCGGTGCGCCATATCGGCGACGTGCTGATGCGGGCCGACATCTCGTTCAGCTACTTCGGTGCCGGCTGGAACATCTACCGGACCGATCCGGCGGTTGCGAATCCGTACGACGCTTATTGCAACATCTGTAATCCGTTCCAATACGCCACCGATATCATGACCAACGCGGCGCTGCGCCAAGCGCACATTCACGATACGGATGTGTTCTACCAGGACATTGCCGAGGAGACCCTGCCGGCCGTCTCGATCCTCAAGCCGAGCGGCTTTGTCGACGGCCACCCGGCGTCTTCAAAGCTGGACCTGTTCGAGGGATTCGTGAAAAAGATCATCCACCAGCTGCAGGCGCATCCGCAGCTCTGGCGCGATACCGCGGTCTTCGTCACCTTTGATGAAGGCGGCGGCTACTATGACTCCGGGTACATTCAGCCGCTCGACTTCTTCGGTGACGGCCCGCGCATCCCGCTGTTGATCGTCTCGCCCTACACCGAGGGTGGGCTCGTCAATCACGGTTACGCCGATCACGTGTCGATCATCAAATTCATCGAGCGTAATTGGCGGCTCAAGCCGATCACGGCCCGTAGCCGCGACAACTTCCCGAATCCGAAGACCCGCCGCGATAATCCCTACGCACCGACCAACAGTCCGGCCCTGAGCGATCTGTGGGATGCCTTCCATTTCAATGACGGGGCATTGCCGCGTGCGCCGGGCGAGAGCCGCGCGTCGCGGTGAGCGGGCAGGTGGCAAGGCGGCGGTATCGATGGCTGTCGTTCACGGTTGCGGTCGCCACCTTGCTGGCTGCAGCGGCCGGCTGCGCACGCTCGGGAGCTGTCGTTCGCGGTCGCCTTTCCAGGCCCGCCGCGGTATCGAGTCCTGTTTTCTGGCACGGCGCAGGGCAATCGGATCGGCGGCCAGGCGCAGGCACAGGACCTCAATGGCCGCAGCTTTGCCGGACATGGCGGCGAGGTTTCGCAGCAGTACTACACGTGGACCGCCGTGCGGATGGCGCCGTGATCGATTGCACTGCTAGGTCGCCATTAGCCGGTCGGCAGTTTGCGGAGGGATTGAGCGATAGGGAGCATTTTTTGTAATTAAAAAATGCTCCCTATCGCTCAATCCTCCTACGGCCTGCGGGCCAACTACGGAGGGCGATCTACCACGGCGAGCTAGGACGGTGCCGCGGGCAGGCGGAGCAATGGCCGCCTGCTCGAAAAATCAAGCAATTGCATGCAGCTTATGATCCATCGTAGAGAGCCGCCGGGCGGCCCCCTTGAACCTGGTTTCTGCGCCCCTAACGTAACCGGTGTTCGAGTGGGCGCAACCAGCTGAAAGCAGGGGCTGACATGTTTGCTAGGTTTACGAGCTTGCAGAATTCGCTGCTCGACGAGTTCTGGCGCCTGCAGCAGGAAATGGAGGAACTGCCCGGAGACGGACTGTCTTCCTCAGGTGGAATCAGGCCATTGCCGCGCGGCTCATTCCCGGCCATTAACGTCGTTCGGACTCCCGAGGAGATGCAGGTCTACCTGTTCGCCCCGGGCCGCGATCCGAAGAAGCTGGATATATCCATCCAGCAGGGTGTGCTCACCAGATCGGGCGAACGGCAGATTCCGATCGACGAGAAGGCGACTTATTACCGTCAGGAGCGCTTCGGCGGCGAGTTCCGCCGTGCCATCAGCCTCGGGGAGGATGTGGAGGCCGAGCTCGTCGAGGCGAAATACCGTGACGGCATCGTGCAGATCAGGCTGCATCGGCGCGAGTCTGCAAAGCCGCGCCAGATCGAGATTCGTTGAGAGGGGGGTGACACATCATGGCCACGAACACTACGGCGGTTGCCGGGCGGGAATCCCTGACCGCGGCGCCGCAGCAACGCGGGCGCGCTACGGAATCGGCGATCCGCGCGCCGGTCGACATCTTCGAGGATAGCGAGAGCATCACGCTGGCGGCGGATATGCCCGGGGTGCCCAAGGACCGCCTCGACGTACGCGTGGATGGCAACACCTTGTTGCTTGAGGGGACTGTGCAGTTCGAGCTGCCGGAGCAGGCCGAGGCTCTCTACGCCGACGTCCGCTCGACTGTCTATCGACGCAGCTTCGTACTGAGCCGAGAGTTGGAAGCGGAGAAGGTCCAGGCGAATCCTAGGGACGGCGTCCTGACCGTGCGGATTCCGAAACGCCTAGAGCTTCGCCCCCGAAAGATCGAGGTTCAGGGGCCCTGAGCGTCCGCCGCCGGCCGCGAGCGGGAAGCATGGGCTGGCGCGGCGCTTGCCGCTGCGGCTGCACGCTGACCTAAGACCGTGTCACGGGGAGGGCGAAAAATGCCCGCGCATTCGCGCCGGTGTACGCGGCGCACTGTTCGAGACTCTCGCCGCGCGCGGCCGCGAGCGCCGCGGCCACATGCGGCAGATACATCGGCTCATTACGGCGAGATCTTGGTTTTGGCTTCAGGTCGCGCGGCAACAGGTATGGCGCATCGGTCTCGAGCATCAGGCGATCGGCTGGAATCCGCGGCACCAGCGCCTGCAGATGGGCGCCGCGGCGCTCGTCGCAGAGCCAGCCGGTGATGCCGATCGACAACTCGAGTGCCAGATAGTCCTCGAGTTCGCCCGCCGCCGCGGTGAAGCAATGTGCCACGGCGCCCGCGAGCTTGCGCCGGTGCTCGCGCAGCACGGCGATGAAATCCTCGTGCGCGTCGCGCTGATGCAGGAATACGGGCTTGCCGCTCTCGGCCGCGAGCTGCAGCTGCCACTCGAAGGCGCGCAGCTGCGCTTCGCGCGGCGACAGGTTGCGGTAGTAATCGAGCCCGCACTCGCCGGCGGCGACCACCTGCGGCTGCGTCAGCAGCTGGCGCAATGCCGGCAAATCGGCGGCAGTCAGCTGCGCGGCGTGATGCGGATGGATGCCCGCCGTGGCAAACAGCGTGCCCGGATGGCGGTGCGCGAGTTCGATCGCAGCGGCGCTGCCCGCCACGCTGGCGCCGGTCACGATCATCTGCACTACCTGGTGGCGGCGCGCGCGCTCAATCACCGCGTCGCGGTCGCGGTCAAAACTATCGTGGGTCAGATTGGCGCCGATATCGATCCACTGCATGTCGCTACTGTAATGTGAAGCGGCTCTGCCTGATATGATCGCAGCTGCATGGCCGGGCAGAACCGTATGTTGCGACAATTGCAACTCTGGGACTTCGATAGCAGTGAGCACGCCTGGTCAGTGCGCCAGAGTGTGCGCGCGCGCCGCCTCAGCGTGCGTGTGTTCCGCAACGGCGGCGTCGAGATTGTCGTGCCGCCACGCACGCCGCCGAGGCGCGTAAGCGAATTTGTCAGCGAACATCGCGAATGGATCGAGCGCCAACGACGGCGCGCAGTACCCGCGGTCGACTGGCCGCTGCCGCCCGACGTATTGTCATTGACGGCGATCGATGAAGAATGGCGCTGCAGCGCGATTGCGGGCGCCGGGCAGGTAGGCCTGCGCGAGATCGCCGGCTATGAGCTGCAGCTCAGGGGCCGACTGGATGACCGCGCGCGGCTGCGGCGCCTGCTCGCGAACTGGCTGGTCGAACGCGCGCGGCGGCGCCTCGAGGGACCGCTGCGGGCGCTCGCTGCGCAAATGGCGGTGGCACCCGGGCGCCTGCAGGTGCGCCGCCAGCGCTCGCGCTGGGGCAGCTGTTCGCGCCGCCGCACGATCAGTCTGAACGTCTGCCTGCTGTTTCAGCGTCCCGAGGTGCTGCGCTACCTGATGATCCACGAGCTCTCACACCTGCGGCACATGAACCATTCGGCACGCTTCTGGGCCGAGGTCGCGCGTTACGAGCCCGACTGCAAAGCGCTGGATCGCGAGCTGCTGCAGGGCTGGCGGCGCGTGCCGTCGTGGATCTTCAAATGAGCGACCCGCCCTCAAGGCCGGAGCCGCCACCGCTGGCGGGAGATGGTGCCACCCGCGTCGATCTGTCGGACGAGGCCGTGCACTGGGATCTGGGCAGCTCGCTGTCCTACAGCCAATACCTGCGGCTCGATCGTCTGCTCGACGCCCAGAAGCCGCTGTCCACCGAGCACGATGAAATGCTGTTCATCATCGTGCATCAGGTCTCCGAGCTGTGGATGCGGCTGATGCTGCACGAACTGCACGCCGTGATCGAGTGCGTACGCCGCGACAATCTCGATCCGTCTTTCAAGATGCTCGAGCGCATCGGTCGCGTGCAGGCGCAACTGCTTGCGGTATGGGAAGTGCTGTCGACCATGACGCCGGCGGACTATTCGTCGTTTCGCAACCTTCTGGGGCGCTCATCGGGCTTCCAATCGGTGCAGTACCGCCTGCTCGAGTTCACCCTGGGCAACAAGCACGCGGACATGATCGAGGTGCACCGGCGCGATCCCGAAGCCTACGCGGCGCTGGCGCGCGCGCTGGCGGCGCCGAGTCTATACGACGAAGTATTGCGGCTGCTGTCGCAGCGGGGCTACGGCGTGCCGGTCACATCGCTGGTGCGCGATTTTACTCAGCCCTATGAGCCCTCGAAGCAGGTGACCGGCGCCTGGCTCGGCGTGTATCACAATGCCGTCAAGGATTGGGATCTCTACGAACTCGCCGAGCGCCTGGTCGACCTGGATCATCGTTTCCAGATCTGGCGCTTCCAGCACATGAAGACCGTGGAACGCATCATCGGCTACAAGCCGGGCACCGGCGGCACGGCGGGCGTGAGCTATCTGGCGAAGGCGCTGCGGCTCAGGCTCTTTCCTGAGCTTTGGGAAGCGCGGACTTCGATGTAACGACCAGGCGTGCCGGGTGATAGCGCCGCCACGGCCGCGAGAGCGGCGGCGCGGCCGGGTGCAGCCGCTGCCAGTGCCGCTGCCAGCGCCGCTGCAGCCGGCGCATCATTTTATTCGTCGGGACTGATGGCCAGCGCGCGTGCGCCACCGCAGGGCCCGTACATGCGGGCTACCGCGCTGGGTCAGGCGCACCGGCGCGTTGACCAGATACGCTTCCCGCACGAGCTGCATGTGGGCCAGATCGGCGCGGCTGTCGCCGTAGGCGTACACGCGGCCGGGCGCGTCACGTGCGATCACCGCCGCCAGACAGCGGCGCTTTTCCTCGCCGCGGCAATTGGCGGTCGCGAGGCGGCCGTCCAGACGGCCATCGGCGCGCCAGCGGACCTCACTGCAGATGGTCTCATCGAAGCCGAGCGCTCGAGCGATGCGCGGCACGTACAGATCGGTACTGGCCGACATCAGCAGCAGCCGATCGCCGCGCGTGCGATGCATCGCGATCGCGCCGAGTGCTTCCCCGTACAGGCCCTGATGCAGCAGTCCGGCGACGAAGAGCGCGGCCCAACGCTCGACGCTGGCGCGTTTCGCGCCGCCCATCGTGGCGTGAATCAGCGCACCCTTGAGGATGCCGCGATCGCGATTGAACACAAATCTCGCAGCCGCGGGTAGCGCCAGCAGCACACGCGGCAGCAGCCAGGGGCGGCGCCACAGAAAGCCCCACAGGAAAGGGGCGAGGGTGTCACGCCGCGTGATGGTGCCGTCGAGATCGAATACCGCCAGGCTGCCGCTGTTCAAGGCACGCGCTCGGAGGGCGGCTCAGGCGGCGCGGCTCTGGCCTGCGAGCTCGCGCAGCACGAACGGCAGGATGCCGCCATGGCGGAAGTATTCGCGCTCCTTCGGCGTATCGATGCGCACGCGCACTTCGAAGCGGATCGGACTGCCGCTGGCCGGCGTGGCGAGCACGACAGCGGTGCGTGCACCACTGCCGTGAAAGCCCGTGATCTCGTAGCTCTCGCGGCCGCTGAGGCCGAGCGACTGGCCGTTGCGGCCGTCGATGAACTGCAGCGGCAGCACGCCCATGCCGATCAGGTTGGAGCGGTGGATGCGCTCAAAGCTCTCGGCGATAACGGCGCGCACGCCGAGCAGCATGGTGCCCTTGGCGGCCCAATCGCGCGAGGAACCGGTGCCGTATTCCTTGCCGGCGATGATGATCAGCGGGGTCCCGTCCGCCTTGTAGCGCATCGCGGCGTCGTAGATGCTCATCTGTTCGCCGGTCGGCAGATACTCGGTGATCCCGCCCTCGGTGCCGGGCAAGAGCAGATTGCGCAGCCGGATGTTGGCGAAGGTGCCGCGCATCATGACTTCGTGGTTGCCGCGGCGCGCACCGTACTGATTAAAATCGCCCGGCCGCACGCCCTGTTCCATCAGATAGCGCGCCGCCGGACTGGTCTTGGCGATGTTGCCGGCCGGCGAGATATGGTCGGTAGTGACCGAGTCACCCAATAGGGCCAACACGCGTGCGCCGGCGATCGCGGCCACCGCCGGGGGCTGCATGGTCATGCCCTCGAAGTAAGGCGGATTCTTGACGTAGGTCGACTTCGGATCCCAGGCGTAGATCTTGCCCGCGGGCACCGCGATGCCCTGCCAGCGCTCATCACCGGTAAACACGCTGCCGTAGTTGCGCCGGAACATGCCGGAGTTGATATTGCGCTGCACGTAGTCGGCCACTTCGGTCGGCGCCGGCCAGAGGTCGCGCAGGTACACCGGCTTGCCATCGGCACCGCTGCCGAGCGGCTCGTTGTTGAGGTCGATGTCGAGCGAACCCGCGAGCGCGTACGCGACCACCAGCGGCGGCGAGGCCAGGAAGTTCATCTTGACTTCGGGGTGCACGCGGCCATCGAAGTTGCGATTACCCGAGAGCACCGAGCAGCCGATGATGTCGCCGGCCTTGACGCCGGCGGAGATCTCGGGCTTGAGCGGGCCGGAGTTGCCGATGCAGGTGGTGCAACCATAGCCGACCAGGTTGAAGCCGACACTGGCCAGCTGGTCGAGCAGCTTGGCTTTCTCGAGATAGTCGGTGACGACCCGCGAGCCGGGCGCGAGGCTGGTCTTGACCCAGGGCTTGGAGCTCAGACCGAGGCGGTGGGCGTTGCGCGCCAGCAGTCCGGCGGCGATCAGCACATAAGGATTGGAAGTGTTGGTGCAGCTGGTGATCGCGGCGATCAGCACGGCGCCGTCGCGCAGTTCGAAGGAGTTACCGTCGACACTGACCGGCGCCGTGCCGGCGACAGCAGGGTTCCTGCGGGCGCGTTCCTCGGCCATGCGCGTGTGATGCTTGCGGTAGGTGCTCTTGGCGATGCGCAGCGGTACCCGATCCTGCGGGCGGCTCGGGCCGGCGAGGCTGGGCTCGACGCTGCTCAGGTCGAGTTCGAGCACGCCGGTGTAGTCGGCAGCCCTCGCGCCATCGACACGCCACAACCCCTGGGCGCGCGCATAGTCCTCGACCAGCTGAATGTGTTCCGCCGAGCGGCCCGACAGCCGCAGATAGCGCAGAGTTTCTTCGTCGATCGGAAAGATCGCACAGGTGCTGCCGAATTCGGGCGACATGTTGCCGATCGTGGCGCGGTCGGCCAGCGGCAGATTTGCCAGGCCATCGCCGAAGAATTCGACGAATCTGTCCACCACGCCGTGCTTGCGCAGCAGCTCGGTCACGGTCAGCACCAGGTCGGTCGCGGTCGCGCCCGGAATGAGGCTGCCGGTCAGCTTGAAGCCGATGACCTGGGGGATCAGCATGGTCACGGCCTGACCGAGCATGGCTGCCTCGGCCTCGATGCCGCCGACGCCCCATCCGAGCACTCCGAGGCCGTTGATCATGGTGGTGTGGGAGTCGGTGCCGACCAGGGTGTCCGGGTAGGCCTGGCGCCGGCCGCGGTCGGTGTTCTCGAATACGACCCGTCCGAGGTACTCGAGATTAACCTGGTGCACGATGCCGGTGTTGGGCGGCACCACCTTGAAATTGCGAAACGCCGACTGGCCCCAGCGCAGGAAAGCGTAGCGCTCGGCGTTGCGCTCGAACTCGATGCGATTGTTGTCGGCGAGCGAATGCGCGGTGCCGTAGCTGTCGACCTGCACCGAGTGGTCGATCACCAGCTCGGCCGGCACCAGCGGGTTGATCTCGTCGGCGTTGGCGCCGAGGCGCGTCATGGCTTCGCGCATCGCCGCCAGATCCACAATCGCCGGCACGCCGGTGAAGTCCTGCATGATGACACGCGCGGGCGTGAACGAGATCTCGTACGACGGCGCGGCCTGCGGCTCCCAGTTCAGCAGCGCCTCGATATCGGCGCGGGTGACGTCGGTGCCGTCCTCGAAGCGCAGCAGATTCTCGAGCAGGATCTTGAGAGAATACGGCAGGCGCGCGACTTTTTCCGCGCCCAGCGCAGGCAAACTCCAGATCTCATAGGAATGAGCGCCCGACTTCAGGGTTGTGCGCGCTTTGAAGCTATCGCTCATTATGCCTCCGGCTGCGGCGCGCCACGTGGGCGGCAGATTAAAATCCGCGGATTATATCGGGGGCTCGCGGCGGCGGGTACGCCGACATCTGCTGCTTCGCCGCGATGGGCTGCTTCGCCTCGATCTGCTGCTCTGCTTTGATGTGCTGCTCCGTTTTGAGGCGAACCTGTTCGACGGCGCCGCCGCCCAGGCAACGCCCCTGCTGGTAGAGCACGGCGAACTGACCGGGCGTGGCTGCGCGCTGCGGCGCCTCGAATTCGATCCAGGCGCTGCCGTCGGGCCGCACCGACACGGTCGCCGGTTGCTCGGGCTGGCGGTAGCGCAGCATGACGCCGGCATCGAAATTGCCGGTGCGCGCCGCGCAGAGCCAGTTGAGCGGCCCGGTCGCCACTGCGCTGGCCTCGAGCCGATGCTGCTCATGCCGCTGCACCACGATCAACGCGTTGCGCGCCGTGTCCTTGTGCGCGACATACCACGGCTCCTGCGCGCAACCCCGCGCGCCGCCGATCGCGAGCCCGGCCCGCTGCCCGAGCGTGTAGAACGGCAAGCCGCGGTGCTCTCCGAGCGGCCGTCCGTCGAGTGCTTCAATCGGCCCGGGCGCGCGCTGCACGTAGCGGCCCAGAAAATCCGCGAATGGCCGCTCGCCGATGAAACAGATGCCGGTGCTATCGGGTTTGTCGTGCACCGGCAGGCCGGCACCGCGCGCCAGTTCGCGCACCTGCTCCTTGAGCAGCTCGCCGAGCGGGAACAGCACGCGAGCGTAACGCTCGCGCGCGACCGCGTGCAGGAAGTAGGACTGGTCCTTGTCACGATCGCGCGCCTGATAGAGCGCCAAGCCGTCCTCGAGCTCGAGGCGCCGCGCATAGTGGCCGGTGGCGAACAGCTGCGCGCCGAGCCGCAGCGCGTAGTTCAGGCACAGGCCGAATTTGATCTCGCGATTGCACAGCACATCGGGATTCGGAGTACGGCCGGCGCGGTATTCCGCCAGGAAATGAGCAAATACCTGCTCGCGGTACTCATCGGCAAAATTCACCCGATGCAGGACGATGCCCAGCTCGGTGGCGACACTGCGTGCGTCCTGGTAGTCCCGAGCGGTCGTGCAGTAGCCGTCGTCCTCTTCCCAATTGCTCATGAACAGGCCCTGTACGTCGTAGCCGGCGTCGCGCAGGAGCAGCGCCGCGACAGCGGAGTCGACGCCGCCGGACAGGCCGACGACGACGCGCACGCCGCTCGATGCGCTCACGGTGGCAAGGCTCTCATTCATGCTCCTATTGTAGAGGTTCCGTGAATCATCTGGCGGCTCATGACACCCTGGAGGTATCGACACATAGGGAGAATTTTCATCAACGAAAATTCTCCCTATGTGTCGATACCTCCCGCGTGGCCTGCCACCAGACGGCTCAGGGCACCTTTAGCGATAGCCTTGGATCGGAGAACTCCGCCGTGAGCGCGTCGAGCGGCAAGCGTCGCCCGGCCAGCCAATCGTCGATACATCTGAGCACCAGCGGCGTGCGCAGTCGTGCCGCCCGCTGGGCGATATCCTCGCGCGCGAACCAGTGCGTCGTCACGATCGGCGGATCGAGCGGCCGGGCCGCATCGTGGCCCTGCACGGTACCGGTGAAAGCAAAGCGCAGTGTGGTATGTCCGCGCGGGCTGCGCCACTGGTAGATGCCCAGCAGCGATTCGGGGGTGAAGCGCCAGGCCGTTTCCTCGAGCGTCTCGCGAACCACCGCCTCGAGCAGCGTTTCGCCGTCCTCGAGATGACCGGCCGGCTGGTTCAGCACCAGGCGGCCGCGGATGCGCTCCTCCACCAGCAGAAAGCGGCCGCTGCGCTCGATGACGGCCGCAACCGTGACCTCGGGTTTCCAGACCATGGCAAAGAATACCGCGCGCCGCGCCGTAGCGGCAGGCGCCGGAAGCAGACAGGATCAGCTGCGGGCGACCCGCACCTCGCGCTCTTCGATCGCGCTCGCCTGCCAGACCGCATCGAATTCCTGCAGGTACTGGCGCGCGATGGGGGGATTGTTGAAGCCGGCGATGCCCTCGGCACGATCGGCACGCAGGCGATAAACAATTGCGCGGTCGTCGGCGATGCAGTAAGCGGCAGTGAGCTCGCGATACTGCGGCGCGCGAATCCGGATCTCGAGATAACTGGTAAGCCGATGCGCCATCGCAATGAAGCGATTGGCGCCGCCGCTCAGACGTGCCTGGTCGCGCATCAGCACGCGCACCTTGGCAAAGCTGTGGCCGAGCACGAAGCGCTTGATGATCTCGAGCAACGCGGCCTGATCGTAGATTTCCGGCTCCAGGTCCGGCGTCATGATCGAGATCAGCCGCTGGCCGCTGGCGGCGACGGTTTCGGTTGCCGCGCGTACTTCGTCGAAGCTGGTGAGCACGTGCAGGGTCTCGGTCGCCGGCCGCCTTTCGGCGAGCACGGCCGTCGTCATCGGGCCGTCTTCGAGCCCGAAGCTCGACAGGCGCGCCGAAGTCGTCGTGCGGCTTTCCCTAGTCCCAGTCACTGGCTCGCCTGCGTTGTTCAAGCTTTATGAGCTTTATGCAGGACGATGGTAGAGACAGCGGCAGGGGATCGATCGCCAACCGGATCACAGTTGCCAGCCTGAGCTGTGTGAGGCGGATATCGAATTGGCCTCTATTCCGCCAATAATCAGATTATGTCATTCGTCCTCGTCGGCGAAGCGGCGCGCCAGGCTGGCCGCGAGACCGAGATATTGCGGCGGCGCCAGGGCCGCGAGCCGGCTGCGCTCGGCCTCGGGCAGCGGCAGCGTGGCGACGAAGCCTCGCATGGCTGCGGCGTCGATGCTCTGACCGCGCGTGAAATCCTTCAGCAACTCGTAGCCGTTGGCGATGCCGGCGGCGCGCAACACGCTCTGGATCGCCTCGGCGAGGGTTTCATAAGCACCGTTCAGATCCTGCGCCATCCGTGCCGGATCGGGACTGATCTTGGCAAGGCCGCGCTGCAACGCCTTCCAGCCGACGAGACCATGCGCCAGGGCGACACCGAGATTACGCAGCACCGTCGAGTCGGTCAGGTCGCGCTGCCAACGCGAGATCGGCAGTTTGTCGGCGAAGAATCGCAGCATGGCGTTGGCCATGCCGAAGTTGCCTTCGGCGTTTTCAAAGTCGATCGGATTGATCTTGTGCGGCATGGTCGACGAGCCGACTTCTCCGGGCAGCGCGCGCTGGCGCAGGTAGCCAAGAGAGATATAGCCCCAGAGGTCGCGACACAGATCGATCAGAATCACATTGACCGCGGCGCAGGCATCGCAGTATTCGGCGATCCAATCATGCGGTTCGATCTGGGTGCTGTAGGGATTCCAGATCAGCTGCTGTGAAACGATGAACTCGCGACTCAGTTCTATCCAGTCGACTTCGGGCCGCGCGCTGTGATGCGCATTGTAGTTGCCGACCGCGCCATTCCATTTGGCGAGGATCTCGACGGCTTGGAGGCGGCGCTGTGCGCGCTTCAGTCGCGCACCGACGTTGGCCATCTCCTTGCCGAAGGTGGTGGGACTTGCGCTCTGGCCGTGGGTGCGCGCGAGCATCGGCAGCTCGGCGTGCTGCCGCGCCAGCGCGCGCAGCAGTGCGAGCAGCGAGCTCAGCTCGGGCAGCAATACCTTCGCGCGTGCGCCCTTGAGCAGCCGCGCGTAGCTGAGGTTGTTGATATCCTCCGAGGTGCAGCCGAAGTGCACCAGCTCCAGCGCCGCGCTGCCGGCGCCGGCGGCCGCCAGCTCATCGCGCACGAAATACTCCACCGCCTTGACGTCGTGATTGATGCGTTGCTCGATCGCCTTGACGGCGCCGGCCGCGCTGGCCCCCGGATCGCGCGCGAGGGCGGCTGTCCGCTCGAGCACGGCCGCGGGCAGAGCGCCGGCGAGCAGCCGCAGCCGCGGCACCGTGAGCTGTTCGAACCACAGCGCTTCGATACGGATGCGTTCGCGGATCAGCGCGGCCTCGGAGAAGTACTCGCGCAGCGGCGCGGCGGCGGCGGCGTAGCGACCATCGACCGGCGAGAGCGCAGTCAGAGCAGAAGGTTCCATGAGGATGCCGCGAATCATCGAAATGCTAGACTAGCCATGATAACGCATTGGCCGCACCGTGCCGGAGCCACACCGATCATGTCCTCAGCATCCTTTCGCATCGAGCGCGACAGCATGGGCGAGCTGAAAGTCCCGGCGGACGCGCTCTGGGGTGCGCAGACGCAGCGCGCGGTCGAGAATTTTCCGATCAGCGGTCTGCGGCTGCCGCGCGGCTTCATTCGCGCTCTGGCGCTGATCAAACAGGCCGCTGCGGCGGCCAATGCGCGCCTCGGGCTGCTCGATCAGCGCATCGCCAGCGCCATCGAAGGTGCCGCGGCCGCGGTCGCGAGCGGCGCGCACGATGCCGAGTTTCCGATCGATGTGTTTCAGACCGGCTCGGGCACCAGCAGCAATATGAACGCCAACGAGGTGATCGCGCACCTGGCGGCACAGGCGGACGCCGCGGTGCACCCGAACGATCACGTCAACATGAGTCAGAGCAGCAACGATGTGATACCAACCGCGATCCATGTCAGCGCGGCGCTGCTGCTGCACGAGCAGCTGTTGCCGGCGCTGGTGCATCTGGCGCAGGTGATTCAGGCCAAGGAGAACGAGCTCGCTGGCATCGTCACCACCGGCCGCACGCACCTGATGGACGCGATGCCGGTCACGCTCGCCCAGGAGCTCTCGGGCTGGCGCACGCAGATCGAGAACGGTGCCGCGCGCTTGCGGGCTACCGAGCCACGGCTGCTGTGCCTGGCGCAGGGCGGTACCGCCGTCGGCACCGGCATCAACGCGCACCCGGACTTTGGCGGCGCGTTCTGCGGCGAACTCAAGCGCCTGACCGGGATCGGCTTCGAGCCGAACCGAAATTTCTTCGAGGCGCTGTCGGCACAGGACGCCGCGGTCGAACTCTCCGGGCAGCTCAAGGTCATCGCCGTGAGCCTGATGAAGATCGCCAATGACCTGCGCTGGATGAACAGCGGGCCGCTCGCGGGCCTGGGCGAGATTGCGTTGCCGGCGCTGCAGCCGGGCAGCAGCATCATGCCCGGCAAGGTCAATCCGGTGATTCCCGAGGCCACGGCCATGGTCGCAGCGCAGGTGATCGGCAACGATGCCGCCATCACGATCGCCGGGCAGTCCGGCAATTTTCAACTCAATGTGATGCTGCCGGTGATCGCCTACAACCTGCTCGAGAGCATCGGCCTGCTCGCCAATGTATCGCGCGCACTGGCCGATCGGGCGATCGAGGGCTTCACGGTCAATCGCGAGCGCCTGGCGGAAGCGCTCGACCGCAACCCGATCCTGGTGACCGCACTCAATCCCGTGATTGGCTATGAGAAGGGCGCGGCGATCGCCAAGAAAGCCTATGCCGAGGGCAAGCCGATCCGCGAGATCGCGGCCGGCATGACCGACCTGAAGCGCGAGGAGCTCGATCGGCTGCTCGATCCGAGCGAGCTCACCCGCGGCGGCATCAAGGGTGGCAGCAGCGGCGGGGGCTGAGCATCGCTCTATGGCCGCGCTGGCGCCTACCCTTGCGCATGAGCTGCCAGCCGACTGGCGGGCGCGGCTGCGCCGCCGCTTGCTGACTGTCCCCGATCATCGGCTCGAGCACTGCCGGCCGGCCGGCCTGGCTTGTGAATCTGCGGTCGTGCGGGCGCGGCTGCGCGCGGGCTGGCCGGCGCCGCTGAAGGTCGCGGCCGTGCTGGTGCCGATCATCGATCGAGCGGACACGCCGACGCTGCTGATGACGGTACGGGCGAGCCATCTGCGGCGGCACGCGGGTCAGATCAGCTTTCCTGGCGGCCGGCTCGAAGCGCAGGACGCCGATATCGCGGCCGCAGCGACGCGCGAAACCGAGGAGGAGATCGGCATTGCCGCCGCCGGCATCGAACCGATCGGGTTCCTGGCCGACCATGTCGTGCAAACCGGGTATCGCATCACGCCGGTGGTGGCCTTACTGCAGCCCGGCCTGACTCTCGAGCCCGACGGCACGGAAGTGGCTGAAGTGTTTGAGCTGCCGCTGGCGTTTGCGCTGCGCGCGGAGAATTACCGCGTCGGGCGGCGCACGATGCGCGAAGTCGAAGTCGACACCTGGGAGCTGGCCTTCGGCCGATACAACATCTGGGGCGCGACCGCGGGCATTCTGGCGAATCTACGCGAGGTGTTCGCCGAGGGGTTGACTTGAGCGCCGCCGGCGACGAACTCGAGGCGCTGTTGGCGCTGATGCGGACTCTACGGGACCCCGAAGCCGGCTGTCCGTGGGACCGAGAGCAGAATTTTGTCAGCATTGCGCCGTTTACGATCGAGGAGGCTTACGAGGTCGCCGACGCCATTGGACGCGGTGATCTCGATCGCCTGCGCGATGAGCTGGGCGACCTGCTGTTCCAGATTGTGTTCCACGCGCGTATGGCCGAGGAGGCTGGCAGCTTCGATTTCGCCTCGGTGGCGCGCGGGATTCGCGACAAGCTGATCCGGCGCCATCCCCATATCTTCGTCGAACGCAAGGCGGTCGACGTGGCGCAATTGCATGTCTCCTGGGAGACGCAGAAGGCGCGCGAGCGAGCGGCCGCGGGTGTGCATGGCGTACTGTCGGATGTACCGCGGGCGTTGCCGGCACTGGCGCGCGCCGCCAAGCTCGGCCGCCGTGCGCGCCGCGTCGGCTTCGACTGGCCAGCGGCCGCCGGCGTGCGCGCCAAGATCGATGAGGAACTCGCGGAAGTCGACAGCGCGCTCGCGGCTGGAAATCGCCGGCAGGTGGCGGACGAGATCGGTGATCTGCTGTTCACCGTGGCCAATTGGGCGCGCCATCTCGAGGTAGACGCGGAGGACGCGCTGCGCCGCGCTGCGCTAAAATTCGAACGACGCTTCGAATGCATGGAGCAGGCCGCCGAGCGCGGCGGGCTGGCGCTCAATGAACTCGACCCGGCGCGGTGGGACGAACTCTGGCGTGATGCCAAGTCTTTGACCAAAGAGGAATAGATGCCGATTCAGCCCCGGTTCACAGCGGCCCGCCTAGGCTCGCGCCCTTCATTGCATTGTGCCGACGGGCGCATGGGGCGGCGAATCGATGACAGCGGACCCGGGCACACCAGGCGTGGAACAGCCGGCCTCCGGGCATCGGCGGCGTCGGTTGGCGCACTGGCTGTGGCGGCTGGCGAGCGCGCTGTGCGCCACCGCGGCGCTCGGCGCCGTGGCGCTGAGTGCCGCCAGCCCGCAGCCCCCCGCGCCGCCGCCCGAGACTCGCGCCGAGCACGAGCTTTCGCGCGCGCAGGCGATGGCGCTGGTGCAGAAGCGCTATGGTGCGCGCGTGGTGCGCGCCGATATTGCCGATCAGGGCGGCCGACGGCTGTACGTGTTTCGACTGCTGTCCGCGGGCGGCAAGGTATGGATCGTGCGCGTGGACGCTCGCAGTGGAGCGGAAGTGCCGTGACCGGCGGCATCGAGGGGTCGTGAGTGCGCGTGCTGGTGGTGGAGGACGAAGCGGCGTTACGCGAAGTGCTGAAAGCCGACTTGTCGGCGGCCGGCTACAGCGTCGATCTGGCGACCGATGGCGAGGAAGGGTTGTATGCGGCGACCGAATTTCCGATCGACGTCGCGATCATCGACTTGGGCCTGCCGAAGCTGTCCGGTTTCGAACTGATACGCCAGTTGCGCTCGCGCGGTAAGACCTACGGTGTGTTGATACTCACCGCGCGCGATCGCTGGCAGGACAAGGTCGAAGGGCTGAGTGCCGGTGCCGACGACTATGTCGCCAAGCCATTTCATTTCGGCGAGCTGCAGGCGCGCCTGTCAGCGCTGCTGCGACGGACCGGCGGCTGGGCCAGCCCCAAGCTCGCCTGTGGTCCGGTAGAGCTCGATACGCGTACGCAAACGGTGAGCGTGAGCGGCGCGGCGGTGGAGCTGACCAGCTTTGAATACCGCATCCTCGAACATCTCATGCTGCGCGCCGGTGAGGTGATCTCGAAGACCGACCTCACGGAACGGCTGTATGAACAGGATTTCGATCGCGACAGCAACGTGGTCGAAGTGCTGATCGGAAGGCTGCGACGCAAGCTCGATCCGGACGAGCTCATTAAACCGATCGAAACCCTGCGCGGCCGCGGCTATCGCTTAAGCCTGCCGCGTCGGCCGGCCTGAGCTCCCGCGCCGCCGATGGAGCGCGCACCGCCGTCGGTCAGCCGCAGACTGCTGATCGCAGTGGCGCTGCCGCTGCTGCTGTTCTTCGTGCTCACCGCCTCGGCCATCGACTACGTATTTCGCCAGCAGACCACCGCGGCGCTGCGCGAGCGGCTTGAGGAACAGGTGGTGGCGCTGGTCACGGCGGTGGATCTGGATTTCGACGGCAAGCTCGTGGTCAATCTGCTCGACCCGGAGTCGCGACTCGACGTGCCGGGTTCGGGACAGTACGCCGCCTTGCGCGACGAGAGCGGCAAGGTGCTCTGGAGTTCGCCCTCGCTTGCCGGTACCGATCTCGTGCTCGGCGGCAAACTGCCGATCGGGGGAGTGGATTTTCGTTATGAACTCGCGCGTGACGGCACTACCGTCGCGGAATTGAGCCGCGGTCTGCAGTGGGCCTACGGCTCGGGTCTTTCCAAGAAGCTGGTATTCACCGTGGGCGACAGCACGGCGCCGCAGATGCGCGAGCTGTGGCTGTTTCGGCAGCGGATGGCCGGCTGGTTCGGCGCGCTGGCGCTGGTCCTGCTCGCCACCATGGCCTGGATGATGCGGCGCGCGCTCGCCCCGGTGCGGCGACTGGAGCGCGAGATAGCGGCGCTGGAAGGCGGCGGCGTCTCGCTGCTCGGTGAGGGTTATCCGCGCGAACTCGCTGGCGTGACCAAGGGCCTCAATGCCTTGCTCAACTCCGAGCGCAATCGCATCACGCGCTACCGCGACACGCTCGGCAATCTGGCGCATAGCCTGAAGACCCCGCTGGCCGTGATCCGCGCCAGTCTCGGCAGCGCCGAGACCGATGAGCGCCGATCGCAGGCGAGCATTCAGCTCGAAATAGACCGCATCGCGCAGATCGTGCAGCACCAGCTCAAGCGCGCCGCGGCCAGCGGCGGCGCCACGCTCGGCCAGGCGCCGGTGCCGGTGCTGGCGCTGGTGACCGATCTGCGCGCCGCGCTGATCAAAGTGCATGCGCGCAAGGATTTGCACATCGAGATCGATGTGCCGCCGGAACTTGGTTTCCTCGGCGACAGCGGCGATATCCTCGAACTGCTCGGCAACGTGATCGACAACGCCTGCAAATGGTGCCGTTCGCGCGTGCTGGTGAGCGCACAGCTCGATCCGGATCGCGCGTTGCCGCAACGGCTGTCGATCGTGGTCGACGACGATGGTCCGGGCATCCCGCAGGAGTTGCGCGCGCGGGTCACCGAGCGCGGTGTCCGCGCCGATGAACATGTGCCGGGTCATGGATTGGGGCTGGCGATGGTACGCGAGACCGTGGCGCTGTACGGCGGCCGCTTCTACATCGATACCTCGATAGCGTTGGGCGGCGCACGCGTCGAGCTTCAACTACCCGGACGCTGATTCAGGGCGCGATGTCGAATTCTATGCCCTGCGCCAGCGGCAGCGCCGAGCTCCAGTTGACGGTGTTGGTCTGCCGGCGCATGTAGGCTTTCCAGGCATCGGAACCGGCCTCGCGGCCGCCGCCGGTGTCTTTCTCGCCGCCGAAGGCGCCGCCGATTTCGGCGCCCGAGGTGCCGACGTTAACGTTGGCGATACCGCAGTCGCTGCCCTGATGGCTCAAATAGAGCTCGGCGTGCTGCAGCCTTTGGGTGAACAGGCCCGAGGACAATCCGTACGCCGACTCGTTCTGCAGCCGGATCGCTTCATCGAGCGAATCCACCGGGATCAGGTACAGGATGGGTGCGAAGGTCTCGTGCTGCACGATCTCCCAATCGTTGCGTGCCAGCACGATCGCCGGTTCGACGTAGTGGCCCGGCCGCGGCAGCACGTTGCCGCCGACCAGCAGCCGGCCGCCGGCGGCTTTGGCGGTTGCGATGGCGCGCTCGAAACTGCGCACCGCATTGAGGTCGATCAGCGGTCCGACCAGCGTCGTGGGGTCGAGTGGATCGCCGATTCGCACCTGTCTGTAGGCATGAATCAGCCGGCCCTGCAGCTCCGGTAGTTTCGATCGATGCACCAGCACGCGGCGCGTGGTAGTGCAGCGCTGGCCGGCGGTGCCAAGCGCGCCGAATACGATGGCACGCGCGGCGAGCGCGAGGTCAGCCGTCTCATCGACGATGATGGCGTTATTGCCGCCGAGCTCGAGCAGACTCCGACCCAGACGCGCCGCCACGGTCTGCGCGATCTGGCGCCCGACGGCGGTGGAGCCGGTGAACGACAGCAGGCCGACGCGCCGATCGGCGGCCAGCCGTGACCCGAGCTCCGCGCCGCCATCGATCAGTAATTGAAAAATCGCCGGCGCGCCGTGGCGCTTGAGGACCTGATCGCACAGCCGCTGTACCGCCAGCGCGCACAAAGGGGTTTTGGGCGACGGCTTCCAGACCGTGGCGTTGCCGCATACCGCCGCAAGCAATGCGTTCCACGACCACACGGCTACCGGAAAGTTGAAGGCGGTGATGACGCCGACCACGCCGAGCGGATGCCACTGTTCGTACATGCGGTGCTGGCTGCGTTCGGAGTGCATGGTGCGGCCATAGAGCATGCGCGACTGGCCGTTCGCGAGGTCGGCCATATCGATCATCTCCTGCACCTCGCCGAGTCCCTCGGCGATGATCTTGCCGTTCTCGAGTGCGACCAGTTCGGCGAGCTCGCGCTTGTGATGCCGTAGCTCATCACCGAGCTGGCGCACCAGGTCCCCGCGCTGCGGTGCCGGTACATCGGCCCAGCTGCGCGCGGCCGCGACCGCCTGGCTCATGACGGTGTCGTAGCCCGCGGAGCTCGTGGTGTGCACGCGGCCGAGCAGGCTGCCGTCGTCGGGGTTGAAGCTGTCGAGCCAGTCAGCCGACGCGCCGGCCTGGTAGCCGCCGCCGTGTTCGTCGTCGCCGTGTTCGCCGCCGCCGTGTTCCACGCCGCCGGGCTCGCCGGCGATGCCCGCGGGCGCTGGCAATTCGAAATGCTTCAGCAGCGCGCTGACGTTGGTCCCGGCCACGGCTTAACCTGCACGCGAGCGTTGCCGACCCGGTGCCCCGCTCAGGACCACGCCGGCCGAGATGTCCTTGCTGCCGCCGGCGGCCAGATGGCGTCCGAAGCGGTTGGCGAGGATATCGGGCAGGCGGAAGGATTCCTGCGTCACCAGGCCCTGGCGCCGCTCGGGATGCGTCAACACCAGGTCGAGCACGGCGCACAGTCCCGAGGCGGTACTGACCTGGATGGCCGACCAGAGCCGGCCGGCGATGATCTGCGGATAGATCTTGCTGACATAGTTTTCCTCGCGCAGTTCGCCGTTCTGCATGCCGGTGACGGCGGCGTAGACGATCACGACATCCTGCAGCGTCTGCGGCACCGCGTTCTCGAGGATGCGCTTGAGCGTACCGCGATCCTGATTGAGCTTCAGGTCATTCATCAGCAGTCGCATCTGCTCGCAATGTCCCGGGTAGCGGATGGTCTTGTAATCCATGCTCTCGCAGCTGCTGCCGAAGCTGTGGGCAAGCGATCCCAGGCCGCCCGAGGTATTGAATGCCTCGTACAGCGTACCGTCGATCTCGATTTCCTCCATGCCCTCGAGCGGCCGCACTTCCACTGTCCGGCCGTCGACGATGGCTTCGCAGGGATTGCCGTATTCATTGATGAGGCCTTCGGTGGACCAGGTCAGCGAATACTTCAGAACGTTGTGCGGGTGCTGCGGCAACGCGCCGACGCGCAGCCGCACGCTGTGCAGGCTGTCGAAGTGCCGGATCAGCTCGCCACCGGCGATGCTGATGAAACCCGGCGCCAGGCCGCACTGCGGCACGAAGGCCGCCGCGGCGCCTCGCGCCAGCGCACTGACGCGACGCGTTACTTCCATGTCCTCGGTCAGGTCGAAGTAGTGGATGCCGCTTTCGCGTGCTGCGCCCCCCACCAGTGCATTGCAGTGATAGGGCAGGCTCGAGACCACCGCCTGGACCGGGTGCGACTGCAGATGGGATCGCATTGTGGCGGCATCGGTGGCATCGAGCCGGACCGCCTGGATGTTCGGCAAGCCGTGAGCGCGCGCGACGCCGGCGGCCGCGGTCTCGTCGAGGTCGGCAAGCTGCACCTGGTAGGCACCGGATTCGGCCAACAGGCCCGAAATCAGCGCGCCGATTTTGCCGGCGCCCAGGACCAGCACCGTATGCATTCGTCTTCCCCGGCAAAGCGTGCATGTTAGCATTACTGCATGCGATCCACCGACAGCACCTCCTGGCACCCGGCGAGCTGGCAATCACGCAAGGCCGCGCAACAGCCGACCTACGATGACGCTGCCGCCCTGAGCCGCGTCGTCGCCGAACTGGCGCGGCTGCCGCCGATTGTGGTGTCTTGGGAGATCGAGACTCTGCGCGAGCGGCTCGCCGCCGTGCAGCGCGGCGAAGGATTCCTGCTGCAGGGCGGCGATTGCGCCGAGAGCTTTGCTGAATGCGAGTCGGATCGCATTGCCAAGCAGCTCAAGGTATTGCTGCAGATGAGCCTGGTGCTGCTGTCCGGCATGAAACGCCCGGTGGTACGCGTCGGCCGCATGGCCGGTCAGTATGCGAAGCCGCGCTCGGCCGATATGGAAACGCGCGATGGCGTGACCTTGCCGGCCTATCGCGGTGACCTGGTGAATCGTTTGGAGTTCACGCCCGAAGGGCGCCGCGCCGACCCGCAGTTGCTGCTGCGCGGCTACGAGCGCGCGGCCCTGACCCTGAACTTTGTGCGCGCGCTGGTCGATGGCGGCTTTGCCGATCTGCATCATCCGGAGTATTGGGATCTGGGGTTCGTGCGCCATGCCGAACTGCGCGAGGCGTACGAGCGCATTACCCGCTCGATCGGCGATGCGCTGGATTTCTTCCAGTCGCTGACCGGCCGGGCGGTGCACGATGCCACCCGGGTCGATTTCTTCGCCAGCCACGAAGGCCTGCACCTGCTCTACGAGCAGGCGCAGACGCGCTTCATCACGCGCCAGAATCACTGGTACAACCTGTCCACGCACATGCCCTGGATCGGGATGCGCACGGCGCAGGTCGAAGGTGCGCACGTCGAGTATTTCCGCGGCATTGCCAATCCGATCGGCGTCAAGATCGGCGCGGCCATGGATGATCAGTGGCTGCAGGAGCTGGTCACGACGCTCAATCCGCAGAATCAGCCCGGGCGGCTGACGCTGATTCACCGCTTCGGCGCCAAGGACATCGAGAGGTCATTGCCGCGTGTCATCGAGGCCGTGCGGCGCACGGGCCACACGGTGCTGTGGTGCTGCGATCCGATGCACGGCAACACCGAGACCAGTACCGGTGGCCTGAAGACGCGCCGCTTCGAGAATATTCTCAAGGAGTTCGATCTGGCGTTCCGCATTCATGCGCAGCTCGGATCCTATCTCGGTGGTGCGCACATCGAGCTCACCGGTGAGGACGTCACCGAATGCACCGGCGGTGCACGCGGCCTGACCGACGCCGATCTGCAGCGCACCTATCGCTCGCAGGTCGATCCGCGCCTGAACTACGAGCAGGCGCTGGAGCTTGCGATGCTGATTGCCGAGCGCAGCAAACAGAGGCCGTGAGCCGCACCGACGACCTCGACACACTGCTCGCGCGCAATCGGCAGTGGGCCGGCAGTCTGAGCGACTCCGATCCGCGGTACTTCGCGCGGATCTGAATTGCCTGTCGGTGAGACCAGGGTGGTGCAGGACGCCTGGCGGCGCGGGCAGAAACTGGCGGTGCATGGCCTGATCTACCGACTCGATGATGGCATTCTGCGCCATCTGGGTCGGAGCATGACTTCGGACGCAGCGCTTAGTGCCTACAAGGAATCGCATACCACCGCTTCGACGCCGCAGCGCGCCGCTGGATGAGCGCTCCGGCGCCTGGCCGCCATGAGCGACAGCGACTTCGATCTCAAGGGCTACGTCGCCACGTTGCCGCAGCGTCCCGGGGTATATCGCATGTATGCCGCCGACGGTGAGCTGCTGTACGTCGGCAAGGCCGCGCGGCTGCGCGATCGGGTCGGCAGCTATTTCAGCGATCATGATCTGGCGCCGAAAGTTGCGGCCATGGTGCGGCGTATCGCCCGCATCGAGGTGACGGTCGTCAACAGTGAACCGGAAGCGCTGCTGCTCGAGTGCAACCTGATCAAGGCGCAGCGGCCGCGCTACAACATCATGCTGCGCGACGACAAATCGTTTCCATACATCCTGTGCTCGGCGGGGCACGAGTTTCCGCGCCTGGTGTTCTACCGCGGTCCACGTCAGCGCAACAGCCGCCAATTCGGACCGTTTGCGAGTGCCCATGCCGTCAAGGAAGTGCTGCAGCACCTGCAGAAGGTGTTCAAGATTCGAAACTGCCGCGACTCGTTCTTCGCCAACCGCAGCCGGCCGTGCCTGCAGCATCAGATCGGACGCTGCTCGGCCCCGTGCGTGGGCCTGATCGGCCGCGAGGATTATGCGCGCGATCTCGAGGGCGCGATCGGTGTGCTCGAAGGACGCAATGCCGACGTGATCGGCGAGCTGCAGCGGCGCATGGAGGCGTCGGCGGTGCAGCTCGAGTTCGAGGACGCCGCGCGCCTGCGCGATCAGCTGCGCGAGCTGCAGGAAATCCGCTCGCAGCAGATCGCCAATGCGCGGCGCCGGGCCGATACCGACATCATTGCGATCGCCGGCGAGCCCGGACAATACGCGGTCTGCGTGCTGCCGGTGCGCGAAGGCCAGAATCTCGGTACCGCCAGTCATTTCCCGGGCAGCGCCCTGAGTGAGCCGGCGGCCACGCTGGCGGACTTTCTGTTGCTCTACTACAGCCGCGAGCCCGCGCCGCCGGAGATCCTCATCAACATCGCTCTGCCGGATCACGAGCCGCTCGCGCAAGCGCTCGAGCGCGCCGCCGGCCGGTCGTTGGAGCTGCGCGTGCCGCAGCGCGGCCTCAAGCGCCAGTGGCTGGAGCTGGCGCTCGAGAATGCACGCAATGCACTGCGCATGCGAGCGCTGCGCGCCGAGCTCGCGCTCGAGGGCATGCAGTTGCTCGCGCGCGTACTTGATTTGCCCGAGCCGCCCGAGCGCGTCGAGTGCTTCGACGTCAGCCATACCGCAGGCGAGGGCACCGTAGCGTCCTGCGTGGTGTTTACGCCGGAAGGGGCCCGCAAGAGCGAGTATCGGCGCTACAACATCGAGGGTGTCACGCCCGGGGACGACTACCGGGCCATGTATCAGGCGCTGCTGCGCCATGGGACCCGCGTCGTCAGCGGCGAGCGGCCGCGGCCGGATCTGCTGCTGATCGATGGCGGCCCCGGCCAGGTCGACGCCGCCGTCAGTGCGCTTGCCGAGGCCGGCTGCCACGGCCTGGCTGTCGTCGGCGTGGCCAAGGGCGCCGATCGGCGTCCCGGTCAGGAGCGGCTGTTCCGCCCCGGCGAGCCGATACCTATCGTGCTGGAGGCCGACAGTGCGGCCCTGCATTTCATCCAGCGCGTGCGCGACGAGGCGCACCGATTCGCAATCACGGGACATCGGCGGCGGCGCGCGCGTCGCTACCGCGAGTCGATCCTCGAGACCGTGCCCGGCCTCGGTCCAGCGCGGCGGCGAGCGTTGTTGACGCATTTTGGCGGCCTGCAGGGGGTGATGCGAGCGGGCGTCGCGGATCTGGAAAAAGTTGCCGGCGTTGGCGCGGCTATGGCTCGTTCGATCTATGATCATCTGCACCCGGGGGCCTGATGATCTGGAACCTGCCCAATATCCTGACTTGGCTGCGCATTCTCGCCATTCCGCTGGTGGTGTTGCTGTTCTTGGTGGGTGGCAGGAATACTTCGAGCCCGGCGTATCCGATCGCCGGCCTGCTGTTCGCGGCTGCCGCGATCACCGATTCGCTCGACGGCTATCTGGCGCGACGCCTGGGACAGACCACGCGTCTGGGTGCCTTTCTCGATCCGGTTGCGGACAAATTGATGGTCGCGGTCGCTCTAGTGCTGATCGTCAGCCGGGATCCGCGCGCGATCATGGTGCTGACGGCGGCCGTGATCATCGGCAGGGAAATTGCGATCTCGGCGCTACGCGAGTGGATGGCCGGCATCGGTCAGCGCACGGCGGTCGCCGTGTCGCGAATCGGCAAGTACAAGACCATCTTGCAGATGGCCGGACTGACGATGCTGCTATTCCGGGCCGATCTGTTCGGCTTGCCGATCTATAAGATCGGCACCTGGCTGACGGTGATCGCCGCGGCGCTGACGCTGATTTCGATGGGTCTGTATCTGCGTGCCGCCTGGCCGCACCTGTCGGCGCAGACCTGAGCAAAATGGACCAGGCCGGGTCGGTCGCGCAGCGTCGGCTGGCATCGACGCCGCTGCGAGCGCGGGCCGGGGCGGCAGCGCGAGCTGCCACGCCGCGCAATATGTGAACCGCGTCGCGAGGGCCCGAAGTCGGCCTGCCGGCGCTACGACTTTACTCAAGAATCCCGGTATGGAAGCCGATAAATAGAGTCGCAGCCGATCGCGACGTATTGGAGTGACGCGAGTGCAGCAGAACTTGGATTTTCTCGTGGTCGACGACTTCTCCACGATGCGCCGGATCATCAAGAACCTTCTGCACGATCTGGGGTATGCCAACGTCACGGAGGCCGATGACGGTAACACGGCGTTGCCGCTGCTCCAGCACGGCAATTTCGATTTCCTGATCACCGACTCGAACATGCCCGGCATGCCGGGTCTGGAGCTGCTCAAGCAGGTGCGCGCCGACGCGCGCCTGGGCAAGATGCCGGTGTTGATGCTCACCGCCGAAGCCAAGCGCGAGCGGATCGTCGAAGCGGTGCAAGCCGGCGTCAGCGGCTACGTCATCAAGCCCTTTACGGCGGCGACGCTGAAGGAAAAGATCGACAAGATCCTGGCGGCGCGGGCGGCGGCGTGAATGCTGATGACTACACCGACGCAGGAGAACAACGACTACGCCTCATGGGCCACCGCCATGTCGCTGGCGCTGGAAGGCGGCGATGGCGATGGCTTTCGCGCCGCGCGGGCCGGTTTTGACCAGGCACGCAATGCCGAAGTCACGCTGCATGTGCGCCGGATCGCGACCGACCTGCAGTCGGCCAAGGTCAGCCACGACATGGCGATGCTCACCGGTCTGGTGCATGGCGTCGGCAAGCTTTATATCCTCACCCACTCGATGCGGCATCCGGCGCTGTTCGGCGATCAGACCATGTACCAGCGCATCGTTCGGGATTGGCACGGCAATATCGCCAAGGCGCTGCTCGAGAGCTGGCACCTGGCCGAGGATATCGTCACCGCGGTTCACAGCTACGAGGACAGTGCGCGGGAACTGCGCGGGAACTGCGCGGCACCAGCGCCGCTCTGGCCGATGTACTGGAAATCGCCGACATGCTGTCGATGTGCAAGGATTCGCCGGAACTCATTCGCGCCCGCCTGGTCAACCGCAAAGCGGCCTCACATCCGGGGCTCGATGCCGATATCTGTCAGGCATTGGTCGGCGAGTCGGCCGAAGAACTCGCGGCTCTACGCAATGCCCTGGGGCATCAGTCGCTGACAACACCCCGAAACATTCCGCAACACCCCGCAGCGGTCCACGGCCACCGGCGCAAGCCACACGGGTGGCGCAATCGCCAAAGTCGAAGATGCCTTTCGGGTAGGATGATGCCTCCCAGGGTATAGATCCGCGTCCGGAGCCGACCGCTACCGCCGCGAGAGGACTTGGCGATGCAATCTGAGTTCTCCGGTTCCGAATCGACGGCCATGGGATTTCGGGAATTCGTCGCCATGGCGGCGGCCTTGATGGCGACGCAAGCCATCGCCGTCGACACCATGTTGCCGGCGCTGCCGACCATCGCCGCGGCGCTGGGCCTGGTCGACGAGAACCACAGCCAGTGGATCGTGACCGCCTACGTGGTGGGAATCGGCTGCGGGCAGCTGTTCTGGGGATTGTTCTCCGACCGCTACGGCAGGCGACCGGTGCTGCTCATCGGCCTGGCCGTGTATGCCATCGCAGCGCTGCTTACCGGCCTGTCGACCAGCCTTACCACGCTGCTGGCCTGGCGCTTCGTGCACGGTCTGGCCGCCGCCAGCGTGGTGGTGTCCCGGTCGGTGATCCGTGATCTTTACTCCGGCCGCCACATGGCACGGGTCATGTCTTTGACATTCATCGTATTCCTGATGGTGCCGGTGCTCGCTCCGAGTCTCGGCCAGCTGATTCTATGGCTGGCGCCGTGGCGATATATCTTTCTGATCTTCGGCGTATATGCCGCCGCGGTGTTGCTGTGGGTGCTGTTGCGGCTGCCGGAGACCTTGCACCCGGGATACCGGCTGACACTGACCGGGGATCACATCGTGCACGCGGTGACGCTGGTGCTCGGCAACCGTACCTCGCTGTGCTACACGCTGGCGTTGGCGGTCATGTTTGGTTCCATCCTGGCCTATGTCGGCATGGTGCAGCAGATCTTCGAGGACGCATTCCACCGCCCCGGCCTGATGCCGGCCATGTTTGCGCTGTGCGCATCGTCGATGGGCGTCACCGCTTTTCTGAACTCCAGGATCGTGGAACGTGTGGGGATGCGCATAATTTCGCACCTGGGATTGCTGGTGTTCATTACGATCACCGGCGTGCACGTGCTGATCGCCACGCTGGGCCTCGAGCGTCTGTGGACCTTCGTGATTCTGCAATCGGCGACGATGGCCTGCCTGGGCCTGACGGCATCGAACTTCGGTGCGATGGCGATGGAACCGGTGGGCTCGGTGGCAGGAATCGGCGCCTCGCTGCAGGGGTTTATCAGTACCTTTGGCGGCGCCGTGGTTGGCGCGCTCATCGGCCGGCGATTCAATGGCTCGACTGTGCCGCTGGCCATGGGCGCGTTCGTCTGCGGCCTGTCGAGCCTGCTGTTCGTGCTGCTGGCGGAGCAATGGCGGTTGTTCCGACCGCATCATGCCGGCGCGGTGCCTCTCGGGCATGGCGGGATTTAATGAAAATCCCTTGAGTCTCTGCGCAATCCTCCCAGCCATGCCGAGCGGTTGTGCAGACGCTGCGCGATTACATGCGCGACGCGATCACGCCTTTGCAGCGTGCCTTCGACCACCAGCAGGCTCGATTCGAGAGCGCAGCGGCGCTGCGCCGCGAATATCTTGGGCCAGAGAATGACATTGACGATGCCGGTTTCATCTTCCAGTGACGCGAACACCACGCCCGAGGCGGTCGCTGGCTGCTGCATGTGCGTGACCAAGCCTCCGACGCGCACGCAGCTGCCGTCGGCGAGCTGCTGCAGATCGCGGCTGCTGCGAAATCCCTTTCGCGTCAGCACCGGACGCAGCAGGGCCAGCGGATGACGGCCGGTAGTCAGGCCCAGATGCCGGTAGTCGGCGAGGATATTCTGGCTTTCGGTCGGCGCCGGCAGTGCTGCCGGTGGCTCACTGGCCGAAAGCTTAGCAATGAGGCCGGGCAGCCGTTCAACGCCCAGGGCCTGCCAATTGGCTTCATGCCGGTGCGAGCTCAAGGCGTTGAGCGTGCCGGCGGCGGCCAGGGCCTGAATGGAGCGCCGGGACAGTTGTGCGCGCGCGGCGAGCTCATCGATGCTGGCGAAGCATTGCAGCGCGCGCGCGGCCACGATGCGCTCGGCATCGACGCGAGGCAGGCCGCGCACCAGCCGCAATCCCAAACGCAGGGCGGGCTGATGCTTCGGCGCGGCAGTGCCGCTGCCGCGCGCAGTCGTTGCCGCGTCAGCGGGCTCCAGCGTGCAGTCCCAATGGCTGCTGCTCACATCGACCGGCCGCACCAGCACGCCGTTGCGGCGTGCCTCCTGCGTGATCTGCGCGGGAGCGTAGAAGCCCATCGGCTGGCTGTTGATCAGCGCCGCGGCGAAGGCTGCAGGCTCGTGGCACTTGAGCCAGGAGGAAATGTAGGTCAGCAGCGCGAACGAGGCGGCGTGGGACTCGGGAAAACCATATTCGCCGAAGCCCAGGATCTGCTTGTAGATCTGCTCGGCGAATTCGGGCGGGTAGCCATTGTTCGCCATGCCGGACAGCAATCGTTCGCGATAGGGTTCGAGTCCGCCGCGGCGCTTCCAGGCGGCCATCGCACGGCGCAGGCCATCGGCGTCGCCGGGTGTGAAATCCGCGGCGACCACCGCGATCTGCATGACCTGCTCCTGAAAGATAGGCACGCCGAGCGTTCTCTCCAGCACGGTTTTGAGCGCCTCGCTCGGATAGTTCACAGTCTGCGGATGTTCGCGGCGCTGCAGATAGGGGTGCACCATCTCGCCCTGGATCGGGCCGGGCCGCACGATCGCGACTTCGATCACGAGATCATAGAAATTGCGCGGCCGCAGGCGCGGCAGCATGCTCATCTGCGCGCGCGATTCGATCTGAAAGACGCCCACGGTCTCGGCGCGGCAGATCATATCGAAGGTGGCCTGGTCCTTCGGCGGAATGTCCTGCACGCGCAGCCTGCTGCCGCGATAGCCCTCGATCAGGTCGAAGCAGCGATGCACAGCCGTCAGCATGCCGAGCGCGAGCACATCGACCTTGAGCAAGCCCAGTGACTCCAGATCGTCCTTATCCCATTGGATGACGGTACGGTCCGGCATGGCCGCGTTCTCCACCGGCACCAGTGCGCTTAAGGATTCGCCGGAAATCACGAAGCCGCCGACGTGTTGCGACAGGTGGCGCGGGAAGCCGATCAGTTGCCGTACCAGCCGCATGAGCAAATACAGGCGCGCGGGTTCGATGCCCAGCTCGCTGGCGGCAAATTTTCGATGTATCTCGCCCGGCTGGTCCCACCACACGTGCAGCCGCGTCAGCCGGTCGATATCGCTGTCGGCAATGCCTGACGCGCGGCCGACATCGCGGACCGCGCTGCGCGTGCGGTAGCAGATCACCGTCGCCGCCAGCGCGGCGCGCTCGCGACCGTACTTGCGGTAGATGTACTGCACCACTTCCTCGCGCCGCTCGTGCTCGAAGTCGACGTCGATGTCCGGGGGTTCATTGCGCTCGCGGCTGATGAAACGCTCGAACAGCAGCTGCATGCGCGCGGGATCGATCTCGGTGATGCCGAGCGCATAGCAGACCGCGGAATTGGCGGCCGAACCGCGACCCTGGCAAAGGATGTTTTCCCGGCGCGCGTATTCGACCACATCGTGCACGGTCAGAAAAAAATGCTCGTAGCGCAGCTCCACGATCAGCGCCAGCTCCTTGTCGATGGTTTCACGTATCGAGGCGGGAACGCCATGCGGCCAGCGGCGCTCGAGACCGGCCTCGGTCAGGGCGCGCAGATGCTCGCCGGCCGTGAGCCCGCCCGGCACCAGTTCGGGCGGATACTCATAACGCAGCTGCGAGAGCGAGAAGCTGCAGCGTTCGGCGATGGCGACGCTCTCATCGAGCAGCGCCGGCGGATAGAGGCTCTCCAGTTCCTGCAATGAGCGCAGGCGGCGCTCAGCATTCGGGTACAGCCGCCACCCGGCCTGATCGACAGTGCAGCCATGGCGGATCGCGGTGAGCACGTCCTGCAACGCGCGACGGGCGCGCGTATGCATATGCACATCGCCGCTGGCGACCGCGGGTACACCGCTGCGGTTGGCGAGCGCCAGGGCGGCGGCGAGACGCTCGGCGTCATCGGCGGCGCGATGCAGTTCCACGGCCAGCCAGCCGCGCGTCGGAAAGAATTCGCGCAACCACGTGGCTTGTGCCGCTTCTGGCTCGGGCGGCGATATCCATAGAGCCAGGCAGTCTTCAAGCCCGGATTCGAAATCCGAGCGCGACAGGCGATACTCGCCTTTCTTCGAGCGTCGCCGGCCGAGCGTTATGAGCTGACAAATCTGCCCATAGGCGCGCTGCGAGGGCGCCAGCAGCACCAGCTTCAAGCCGCAGACCGCGCGAAATTCGGCGCCGATGATGAGCTTGAAGCGAACGTCGCGCAGCGCCTCGTGGGCGCGCACCACGCCGGCGAGCGAGCATTCATCGGTCAGCGCCAGCGCGCGATAGCCGAGCGCATGCGCCTGCGCGACGAGCTCGGCCGGATGCGAGGCGCCGCGCATAAAACTGAAGTTACTCAGGGCGTGGAGTTCAGCGTAGGCGACCATTTCAGGTCCACAGACCCTGCAGATACCAACCGCCCTCGGCGAGATCGTGAAACACCCACAGCCGCGCGCCATCCTCAGCGCCCGCGACATAATAGTCGCGAGTCGCATCGCCGCCGTCCCACCAGCCGCTCTCGATGCGCTCCGGTCCGCTCAGCAGCCGGGCGGGCGGCTCGATGCGCCGGGGCTGAAGCAGCAGCGTGCAGGGTCGCGCCGGAGCCCGTACGCCTGAAGCCGCCGTCGCCTGCTCCGGCGCCACGAAACGCCAGGCGCGCTCCGGCCGGTAATCGGCCTCGGGCTGCAAGCCGCGCACCTGCTCATCGCCCAGCCGTGCCTGCAGCCGATCGAGCAGCAACCGCAGCTGCTGCAGCTGCTGCGCATCGCTGCCGAAGAAATCCGCCTGCACCACGGATGCCGAGGTGAACTCGAGCGCTTCCAGACTCAAGGCGCTCACCGGCGCCGGCAGCACCACGGCCTGCAGGCGCTCGCGCGCGAGCAGCAGGAACTGCGCCGCATCGCGAGCGGGCGTGGACACACCGATCGTCACGCCGCTTGCGGCATGGCGGTAGTGCTCGAACTCAAGCGTGAAACGCAGCACCGCGCAATCGCGGCCACGCAGGTAACCCTGGAATTCCAGCAACAGCCGCCGCAGCGGAAACAGCAGCGCGGTCGTATCGTGCACTTCGCTGCCGAATTCGAAACGTGCGCGATAGGTCGCAGGCAACCGCCAGGCCGGTCGTGGATCACTCGCCGCGCCACACAGCCGCCGTAAATAGAGACTGCTCCCGGGTCCAAAGCGCCGCGCGATCGCGGCGGCGGGCAGCACCAGCACCTGTCCGATGCGGCGCAATCCGGCCGATTGCAACGCGGCCAGGACCGGCTCCGGCAGGGCCAGTAGCGACAGCGGCAGCAGCTCGAGCCGCGAGCGCAGCTGCGAGCGCGTGGTCGCGCAGCGCTCCTGCCCGACATGGGTCAACAAGGCCGCGCCGGTGGGCGAGGGCGCGAGCGCGCACACGTGGCTGTAGCCCAGCTGCGCCAGCTCGGCTTCCAGCTTAGCGAGCAACGCGGCATGACCGCCAAACAGAGCGCGGCTCGCACCGATTTCGAGCCACAGCAGCGGCTCATCGAGCAGGCAATAGCTGACCAGGCTGGTCCACTGATAGGCCCAGGCGGCCAGACGTTCGATCGCCGCGCGTTCGACGGCCGCGCGTCTTGCGGCGAGATCTTCGGCGTTCACAGCGCGGTCCGCGGCCGCTGCCAACGCCTCATGCGCCAGCCGCGGTAAGCGTATGCACAGCCAGAGCCCGGCGCTCATAGCGCGCTACCGTCGGCGACTCCTACCCGCAGCTTGAGGTCCGCACGGCCGCCGCGAGACTTCTGGATCTCGACCGCGAGGCCATCGGGTGCGGCGTGCAGCCGTAGCCGCAAGGCTGCCGGCGAAGACTCACGCGCGGCCTCGAGCGGGCGATAAAGGATGCCGAGGCTGCCGCCGGCCTCGGCCGCAAGCTGCAGGCGGCGCACGTTCCTGTCGACGATATACGCCGGCCAGCCGAGCACGGCGCCGACCGCCGGACAGCGCAGCGCCTGCTCCGCGGCCCATAAGGATTCCTGCAGGCTGCGGGTCTGGATGAGCAGCATGCGCTCGAGCGGCAAACCCCGTTGCGCGAGCGCCGGCGCGTACGGCAGGTAAGGTGGAGCAATCCATGCGATATAACGACCGGCGCGCGCCAGCCTCGACAAGACCGGTACTAATAAACTCAGCTCTCCGATGCCGATCGCATCGCTCATCAGTTCGGCGATAGCGCCGATAGGCCAGCCGCCTCCCGGCAGACTCGCATCGAGCTCGGGAAAGCCCGAGGGCGCGGCCAGCCGGGACGCTACGCGGCTGCATTCGCCGTTGCGGCAGAGTCGCGCAAGCCGCTCGAGCGTCTCTGCGCGCCGCGAACCCATGGGTAAAGAAATGCTCACACGGACGCCCTAGCTCCGGCGCGGCAGTTCGGTGCGCACGATGCCGACGACGATGCCTTCGATCTCACAGGTCTCGCGGCGCAGATCGACCTCGAGCGGTGCGAACTCGGGATTGGCGGGCTCCAGCCGCAGCAGCGGTCCCCGGCGGCGGTAGTACTTGACCGTGGCCTCATCGCCCAGGCGCGCGACCACGATCTGGCCATCAGTGGCTTGCGGCGTGCGATGCACGGCGAGGATGTCGCGATGCGCGATGCCGGCATCGCGCATGCTCTGGCCATGCACGCGCAACAGAAAGTCGGCGCCGGGGCGAAACAGCGCGCGATCGATGGCGATCGTTTCCTCGATATTGCTCTGCGCCAGGGTGGGAACACCGGCGGCAACGCGACCATACAGGGGCAGCAGCAGCGTGGGCGCTTCGGCGGCCGTCTGGGTAGCGGCGGGCAGCAGGCGGATGCCGCGCGCGATGCCGGGCTCGAGCCTCAGGTAGCCCTTGCGCTCGATCGCGCGCAGATGCTGGTCGATGCCCTGACGGTTGCGCAGACGCAGTGCCCGCGCCAGATCGGCGCGCGTTGGCGGCAGGCCATGACGCGTCATGAACTGGCTGATGAGCCGCAGGATCTGCTGCTGGCGCGGGCTCAAAAGGGGAAGGGAATCGGATACCATACGTTTGTATGGTATCGGTTTGCGCGGTGAAAATCAGCCACGATATTCTAAGGATTAAAATGTTTATTAAACAAACAGTTAATCAAAACACGCGCATCTTCGCCGGAAGCGTACTCGTCAGCCTCGCGCTGGCCTCAGCGGCGCTGGCGCAGCACTCGTACGACCCGGGCGCGGCCGACACCGAACTGAAGATCGGCAACATCCGGTAATTGATCGCCTCGGCCCGCTCCTAAGGCGCGGCGGCCGAGGCCGAAGCCATGGCTGGGACTTCACTCGGCGCGGCGGCGAACTCAGAACTCAGGAACCACTGGTCGACCTCGGCCAGCGGCATCGGTTTGCCGTACAGATAGCCCTGGAACAGCGTCGCGCCCAGCGCGGTGAGCTCTTGCTGCTGCAATTCGGTCTCGACCCCCTCGATCACCACTTGCATACCGAAGCTGCGTCCGATCAACAGCGCGGCGGCAATGATGGTCTCACCGCCCTGGCCGAGCGTCGCGGCAAACGAGCGGTCCACCTTGATGGTATCGGCGGGGAAGCGCTGCAGATAGGCCAATGAGGAGTAGCCGCTGCCGAAGTCGTCGATCGCCACGGTGATGCGGAGCTTGTGCAGTTCGGTCACCAGCGCCAGCACCCGATCGGCGTCTTGCGAGAACACCGATTCGGTGAGCTCGAGCTCCAGCTCCTGCGGCTGCAGCTGCGCGACCCGCAGTGTTTCATGCAGTTGCGCCAGAAAATTATTGTGCAGCAGTTGCTGCATCGAGACGTTGACGGCGACGCGCGCGCAACAGCGACCCACGATCTGCCGCGCCTCGCGGCAGGCGCGGCGCAGGATCCATTGGCCGAGCCGCGGCATGTCGCCGCTCTCTTCCGCCAGGTTGATGAATAGTGCCGGCGACACCGGGCCCAGGGTGGGGTGGTCCCAGCGCGCCAGGGCCTCGAGCCTGCGCACGCAGCCTTGCTTGATGTCGATGACCGGCTGGTAGTGCAGATGCAACGCATCGGTGTCCAGGGCTTCGCGCAGCGCAACCAGCAACTGATGGCGATATTGCACGCGGTCCGCCCAATCGGAGCGGAACAGACAGGAGAGGCCGCCGCCCTGGAGCTTGGCCTGTCGCGCCGCGAGAGCCGCGAACTTGATCGCGGTCCCGGCATCCCTGGTATGCGCCGGGACGCCGGCGATGCCGATGCAGGCGCGAATGCGCTGGCTGGTGTGTTGTAGCGCGATCGGAGCGGCGAGTTGTGCAATCAGCGCATCAGCGCGGGCGAGCACAGCGGACTCATCGGCGAAATCGCTCGGCAGCAGCACCGCGAACTCCTCATCGCCCCAGCGCCCGAGGCAAAGTGCGGTGGCGCAATGCTCGCGCAGCCGGCGCGCCAGCACCTGCAACACCTGATCGCCGACGGTATGACCCTGCACGGCGTTGATGTCGCCCAGGTTTTCTATATTGATGAACAGCACCGCGCACGAGCTCGGCGGCTCGTTGCCAGCGGCATCGGCGCAGGCCTCGCCCAGGGCTGCGTTGAAATAACTGCGACTGGCGAGTCCGGTGACCGGATCCTGGCTGGTGATTCGCGCCGTTAGCGAGCGTCGCAGCCAGGAGGTTGCGCCGCTCGCCTGGCCGTAGTGCTCGATCGCGGTTTCCACCGCGGCATGCAGTTCCGGCGGTGGGCAGGGCTTGCTCAGGAACTTCAGTACCTGTGCTTCGTTGACCGCGGCAATCGCCGATCGCAGATCGCTCTGCCCGGTCAGCAGAATGCGGGCGGCATTTGGCGCTATCGTGCGTGCGCGTGCCAGGAACGTTGCGCCATCCATTCGCGGCATGCGCATGTCGGAGATGAGCACGGAGACGCCATCTTCTCGCTGCAGTATCTTCAGGGCTTCGGCGCCGCTGAGCGCGGTGAGTACCTCATAGCGACGGCCGAGCTGCAGGCTCAGGCCCTCGAGCACCTGCGATTCGTCATCGACGCACAGGATCCGGTGTCGATGGCCGTCAGACATGTTGCGTGCTTCGCCGGCCATGGTTATCAGACATCGAGCCGTGGTGCCGGCAGATCATCGGCATCGATGTGGATGTTCCAGGCGCTCAGACAACGCGACACTCCGGTGCGCGCGACGAAGCTGGCGTCGAGCCGGTCGAGCAGCTTCGCCGGCCGGTCGGCGGTGGCGTCGACGACCGCATCGGCCACGTGCACCGCGGCGAGGACGCTGGTATTCGCGTGCTGCACGCGGCTGGGCGCGTGGTGATAGGCGACGGCTTCGATCAGGTCGAGGGGCAGGCCCCAGAGCCCCAGCAGGTAGGCACCCACCTCGGGGTGCGCGGCACCGAACACCTCCGGCTCGACCTCGTGCCAGGCAGAGCCGGTGGAGCGTGCCAATTCGATCATTCGTTCGAACTTCTCGGGCGCGCCGAGCGCCATGACGGCCTGGCCGATGTCGAGCAGCAACGCGGCGGTGAAGGCCTCGTCGGCGTGGCGCGATTCGCGCATCAGCATGCGCGCGAAGTGCGCCTTGCGGATCGAGCGCGCCTGCAGGTCCTGCAGCCGTTTGCCGGCGGCCGGGGAGGCGTCGACGGCGCTGAATACACAGGCCGAGAGCGCCAGCGACTTGATCATGTCCAGGCCGGCGTAGGCAATGGCGGCTTGAATCGACGTGACCGGCGCGCCGCGGCGGTAGAAGGCGGAGTTGGCGATCTGCAGCACCTTGACCGAAAGCGCCGTATCCATGCTGACGATCTGGGCGATGTCGGCAGTGTGCGCATTGGGCTGCGCCATCGCGTCCGACAGGGCCTGAAATGTCTGCGGTGTGACCGGCAACGCCTTTAGATTGTCCACCAGTCCATGGATGGCCGGTTGCTGCAGGATATCGCGCAGCGAGCAGATGCGTTCGACCACGTCGCACAGCGTCTCAACATTGCAGGGCTTGCTCAGGAACTGATGCGTGACCGGCACAGCGCGCATGAAGGCCTCACCATCGGCCGTGTCCGACAGGCACAGCCGCACCACATTCGGATGGCGGTCGCGCACCTGCGCGAGCAATTGCGCTCCGTCCATCGCCGGCATGCCGATATCGCTGACGATGGCATCGAAACGGTCCTGCGCGAGGCTCGCCATAGCCGCCGCGCCCGAGGCCGCGGCCACCGTATCCCACTGCGCTCGCTGATGCCGCAGGGCCTGCTGCAGTTGCGCCAGCGCCGCGGGCGCGGCATCCACCAACAGCACGCGTCTCATGCGGCGCTCCGCGACGATCGTTCGCGCCGGCAATCGCGCGGCAGGCGCAGGTGAAATACCGTGCCCTTGCCGATCTGGCTGTCGCAGTCGATGGCGCCCCGGTGGCGCTCAACGATGATGTTGTGCGAGATCGCGAGCCCCTGGCCGGTGCCGCGTCCGACTTCCTTAGTGGTGAAAAAGGGTTCGAAGATCCGATGGCGGATATTCTCGGCGATGCCGCCGCCGGTGTCGCCGACACTGATCACGACGGCATCGCCGTCGATCCGGGTCGAAACAGTGATCACGCCTTTGTTGCCGGTGCCGGCCACGACGTCGGCGATTGCATGCGAGGCATTGATCAGCAGATTCAGCATCACCTGGTTCAATTCGCCCGCATGGCAGCACACCGGCGGCAGCGGTGCCAGATCGGTTTCGACCTCGGCGACATACTTGTACTGCGCGCGTGCGACCACCAGCGCGTTGCGGATCACGTGATTGAGGTCGACCTCGGACATCTCGGGCCGATCGGGGTGTGCCAGCTCGCGCATCGATCGGACGATTTCGGCGACGCGCTTCAAACCGTCCAGCGAACGCTCGAGAGCTTTCGGCAGCTGCTGCGCAAGATAGGGCAGGTCACCGCTCATCGCCGCGACGGCGCCGGCGTTGCCGGGGTCAGCCGCGGCCATCGCGCGCAGGCGGTCGGTGAGCTGCAGCAACTCATGCACCGCGTCCCTGATGAAATAGATGCTGTCATTGACGAACTGGATCGGCGTGTTGATTTCATGGGCGACGCCGGCGGCCAGCTTGCCCACGGATTCGAGCCGTTCCGCCGCGGCGAGCCGGATCTGCGCCTCCTTGCGCTCGGTCACGTCCAGATGAACGCCGGCCACGCGCTGCGGTTCGCCGAGCTCGTTGGTGGCGACGGTACGGCCGCAACAGTGGATCCAGCGCCAGCAACCGTCTTTGCTGCGCATGCGGTACTCGATGCGAAACTCGGTTTGCGTGCCGGTGCGGTATTGCAGCACCGCGAGCGCCGGCAGCAGATCGTCCGGATGCAGCAGTTCCCGCCACACGTCGTAGCTGCGGCTCAGCTCGTTCGGCTCATAGCCGAGCATGGTCCACCAGCGATCGTTGAGCCAGGCGTCGCCGGTCTGCAGATTCACGTCCCACAGGCCGAGATTGGCGCTGCTGGTGGCCACCGCGAGCCGGTCCTCGAGCGTGCGCAGCGCTTTGTGCGCGTTCACGATATCGGTGACATCGCGTCCTTCCGACAGGATCCACAGCACCTGACCCTCGTCGTCGAGCACCGGCAGCAGCGAGAAATCCACAATCCGGGCCGAGCCGCGCGTCTGTTCGGTCTGATACTGGAAGCGCACGAATTCACCGCGACCGGCGCGCTCGATGCCGTCGCGCAGGCGCGCAATTTCCACGGCCGGCTGCTGTGTCCAGAATGGCGTCTCCCAGAACAGCTTGCCGACGGCGTCGTCGAGCGTTACGCCGGCCGCCTTGAGCGCGGTGCGATTGCTCTCGAGCAGCACGCCCTCGCGCGACAGCAGTCCGGCGAACTGATACGTGTAGTCGAACACGGTGCGCAGGCGCTCGAGGCGCTGCTGCCGCCGGAATTGCTCTTCGCGCTCGACCGTGATGTCGAGCAATACGCCGCTGACCCGGATGGCCTGGCCGGCACTGTCGCGCTCGATGCAGCCGATCTCGAGCAGCCAGGCCCAGCTGCCATCCCTGCGTTGTGCGCGGTATTCGCTCTTGTATCCACTGCCCGCACCCTGGAGGTGGCGCGCGCGCGCGGTGTGCACGGCGATGCGCTCATCGGGGTGCAGCAGCGCGTCCCACCATTCGGCACTCGAACCACCGGCGCCGGGTGCGTAACCCATCATCTGGGCGCGCGTCGCGCTCGAATGCAGCTCGCCGCTGCGCAGCTCCAGACACCAGGTGGCCGGCCCGCTGTAGCACAATGCCTGCACGCTTCGAGCTGCCTCGTTCTGCATGCCGTAGATATCGGCCTTGAAAGGCCGGACTTGAGCGTCTCGAGCGGTCCCGGGCACTGCAAGTGCCCAATTCCCCTCGGAAAACCCGGCCTGAGAATCGCACCGCGACGTGCTACGCTAAAAGCGTGAGATACGTCGGTTTTGGCACCGGAATGGCCCGTTATGGTCAATGCAGCGGCTTGACGGCCACGCTCGCCCCGCTCGCAGTGCTGCTGGCAATCGTCAGCGCTGAGCCGGCTCAGGCGACGCTCTACCAGCTGGCCACGCCCGAGGATGTCGTCGTCGGTGAAGATCAGACCGTCCAGACCGTCTATGAGGACACGCTGTACGATCTGGCGCGCAAATTCAGCCTCGGCTCCGAGGAAGTCATTCGCGTCAATCCCGGTGTCGACCCCTGGCTGCCCGGTGCCGGCAAGCAGATCATCATTCCGGGTCGTCATATCCTGCCGCCGGCCCCGCATGAGGGCATCGTCATCAATCTGCCGGAGCACCGGCTCTACTACTATCCAAAACCGCAGCGCGGCCAGCCGGGCCAGGTGATCACCTACCCGATCAGTATCGGTAAGATGGATTGGCAGACGCCGATCGGCGTAACCCATGTGATCGCCAAGGAAAAGAATCCGGTCTGGTATCCACCCGAATCGGTGCGTAAGGAACATGCGGCCGCTGGCGATCCGCTGCCGGCGCGGGTGCCGTCGGGGCCGGACAATCCACTCGGTCTGTTCGCGATGCGACTCGCGGCCGGCAATGGCACCTACATGATCCATGGCACCAATAACCCCATTGCGGTCGGGCTACCGGTCACCCATGGCTGCATTCGCCTGTATCCCGAGGATGTCGCGCAGCTGTTCCCGATGATTCCGGTCGGCATGCCGGTGCGCATCATCAATCAGCCGGTGAAGGTGGCCTGGGTCGATGGTCAACTGCTGCTCGAGGCGCATCCGCCGGTCGACGCCGAAGGGCAGAGCTTCGAGCCGGACGTCGATCAGTTCGCCGACCTGCTGCGCACCGCGGTCGGCGACAGCACGGTCGCGATCCACTGGGACTACGCCCGCGAAGTGCTGCAGAAGGCCGATGGGGTGCTCGCGACCGTCGGCCTCGAGGCCGACCTGAAGGCGCTCAATACGGATGGCAGCGCAGACCGGTAGCGCGCGCCAGGGCCGCCAGGGCGGACCGGCGTGGCGCGGGCGTGGAACATTCGGGCCGCCCGGCCGGTCTATCGGGTAGAGCTGTCCAATTGCCGCGGAGAGTTGAACCGCGGCGTAAATCAGCTATAGTTCGCTGCCTGCATGGCGCCTATAAGTGCGCAAGTTTTTGATATTTGTGACATTTTGTTAGCGAAAATACGATGTCTGAACGCGATAACGAGAGCTTCGATCTGGACGAGGAATTCATTGTCGAGTCCGAGGACAGCACCGATTACGACGGTCTGCTGGCCCGCGTGGACAAACGCGTGCGTGCGCAGGGTAAGCGCGGTAAGGCGGCCTGGAGCCGCCTCGAAGAAGTGCTGGCGGACCGCAAACTCGAAAAAGACCTGCGCGACGTCTTCGACGACGAAGACGTTTGACTGCGGTTGACCGGCGGCCTCGCCGCCGGCACGCCGGGCCCGGATAAGGCGGCTGCTTCACACACGGAACGTCTATGCTGCCACGCCGCGGGTCTTCCTGGATCGTGCTCAAGTTCGGCGGCACGAGCGTTTCCTCCCTCGACACCTGGCGCAATATCGCCACCGTCGTGCATGCGCGGCTGGTCACCGGGGCGCGCGTGCTGGTGGTTCACTCCGCGGTCAGCGGCGTCACTGACCGGCTCGAAAAACTGCTGGCCGCCGCGCTCGGCGGTGCGCATGAGCCAGTGCTCAGATCGATCGAGGAGCGCCATCGCGCGCTCGCTGATGAGCTCGGCATCGGCGTCAGTGCTGAACTCGAAGAGTATTTCGCCATGCTGGGGCAGATGGCCTCCGGGATCGCGTTGATGAGTGAGGTCAGCGACCGCACGCGTGCGCGCGTGCTGGCCAGCGGCGAGCTGATGGCCACCGAGCTCGGCGCACGCTTTCTCAACGCGCAGGGTATCGAGGCGAGTTGGTGGGATGCGCGCACCGGCCTGAAAGCGCAGCCGCGCGCGGCCGCCTCGGCGCGCGCCAATTTTCTGTCCGCGACCTGTGAGTTCGCTCCGGACCCGGCACTGCAGCGGCAGCTCGCGTCGTGCTCGGGCGTGGTCGTGACCCAGGGCTTCATCGCCAGCGACGGCGCCGGCGACACCGTGCTGCTCGGTCGCGGCGGCTCGGACACCTCGGCGGCCTACCTCGCCGCCAAGCTTGCCGCGCAACAGCTCGAAATCTGGACCGACGTACCGGGGATGTTCAGCGCCAACCCGCACCACACGCCGCAGGCGCGGCTGCTGCGCTCGCTGCACTACGACGAAGCCCAGGAGATCGCGAGCAGCGGCGCCAAAGTACTGCATCCGCGCTGCATCCTGCCGGCCAAATCGCAGCAGATTCCGATCGTGGTGTACGCGACGCAGTGCCCGCAGATCGAAGGCACGCACATCAGCGCCGACGGCGGCGATGGCGTGGCCCAGGTCAAGGCGGTGTGCATGAAAAAGGGCATCACGCTGGTCTCGCTCGACACTCCCGGCATGTGGCACGAGGTCGGCTTCCTCGCCGACGCGTTCCAGGTGTTCAAGCGTCATGGCCTGTCGGTGGATCTGATCTCGACCTCGGAGACCAACGTCACGGTGTCGCTCGATCCGGCGGCGAACTCGCTCGACCCGCAGGTGATCGAGAAGCTATCGGCCGATCTGTCACAGCTGTGCCGAGCGCAGGTGATCGGCCCCTGCGCTTCGGTGAGCCTCGTCGGCCGCAACATCCGCGCGATCCTGCATCAGCTGGGCGAGGCCTTCGAGCTGTTCGCCGAGCAGCGAATCTATCTGGTGAGTCAGGCCGCCAACGATCTCAATTTCACCTTCGTGGTGGACGAAGACCAGGGCGATCGGCTGGTCAACGAATTGCACGAGCGCCTGATCGTGCCGGTGCGTGAGGGCTCGATCCTCGGCCCCACGTGGCAACAGCTGTTCGCCCCACCGACACCGGCGGCGACGCCGGCTTCGGCCTGGTGGCGCCGCCGGCGCGAGGCGCTGCTCGCGCTCGCGGCCAGCCATGATTGCGCCTATGTCTACGATCCGCAGGAGGTGCGCGCCGCCGCCGCGGCAGTGCAGGGTCTCGCGTCGATCGATCGCGTGCTCTACGCGATGAAGGCCAATCCGAACGCGCAGATCCTGCGGCTGCTCGCCGGCGAGGGCCTGGGCTTCGAGTGCGTCTCGCCCGGTGAGATCGAGCACCTGCTCGCGAGCGTGCCCGGTCTGGATCGCGGCCGTATCCAGTTCACGCCGAATTTCGCTCCACGCGCCGAATATGCCTGGGCGCTCGAGCAGAAAATCCAGCTCACGATCGACAACCTCTACATCCTGCGCGAATGGGGTGAGCTGTTTCGCGGCCAGCGCGTGTTCATTCGCATCGACACCGGCGCCGGGCGCGGCCACCATCATCACGTGCGCACCGCGGGCGCGCACGCCAAGTTTGGCGTGCCGATGGCGGAGATCGAAGAGCTCACGCTGCTCACCGAGCGCTACGGCGTGACGGTGGTGGGACTGCATGCGCATTCCGGCAGCGGCATCTTCGATGCCGACAACTGGGCGGAAGTGGCAGCCCGATTGCTCAACATGGCACGCCGATTCACGCAGCTGCACACCATTGATGTCGGTGGCGGACTCGGGGTACCCGACGGGCAAGATCAGCTCGGGCTGGATCTGACTCAGCTCAACACCGCGCTGCTCGCGGTGCGGCAGAATCGGCCCGGCGTCGCGCTGTGGATCGAGCCGGGGCGCTATCTGGTGGCTGCGGCCGGCGTGCTCATAGCCCGTGTGACGCAGACCAAGTCCAAGGACGATGTGCGTTACGTCGGCATCGCGACCGGCATGAACTCGCTGATCCGCCCGGCGCTCTACGGTGCCTGGCATGAGATCGTCAATCTGACGCGGCTCGACGAGCCGGCCACCGAGATCGTGAACGTGGTCGGACCGATCTGCGAAAGCGCCGACTTCCTCGGACACGACCGCCTGCTGCCGCCCACGCGCGAGGGCGATGTGCTGCTGATTGCCAATGCCGGCGCCTACGGCCGCGCCATGAGCTCGCGCTACAACCTGCGCGAACCGGCGCAGGAGTTCGTGCTCCAGCAAAGCTAAGGCGGCCCGCGTCCGTCGTGACGCCGGCGCAGTTCCTCGATCACCGTCTCGAGCCGCAGGCTGCGGCAGCGCAGCAGCACGAGCAGGTGGTAGAGCAGATCGGCGCATTCCCCAAGCAAGGCGTCATCGGCTTCACCGGCGCCGGCCAGCGCGACCTCGAGACCTTCCTCGCCGACCTTTTGCGCGACGCGGCGTACACCGCGGCCGTAGAGGCGCGCCGTGTAGCTGCCCTCGGGACTCTCGGCGATGCGCTGGGCGATCACCCGTTCGAGATCGAGCAGAAAGCTCAAGGGCGCGGCCGCCGTGAGCGGCTCATCGCCGAAGCAGCTCGCGGTGCCCCTGTGGCACACCGGACCCGCCGGCAGGGCAATGACCAGCAGCGTGTCGGCGTCGCAGTCCGCACGTAGCTCGATGAGCTGCAGGAAGTTTCCGGAAGTCTCACCCTTTTCCCACAGGCGCCGCTTCGAGCGACTGAAGAACACGACGCGAGAGCGTTCGAGTGTCGCCGCCAGCGCCTCGCGATTCATATAGCCGAGCATCAGCACGCTGCCGCTGCCGGCATGCTGCACGATCGCGGGTACGAGGCCATCGTTCTTGTTCCAATCGATGCATTCAATGTCCGCCGGCGTAAACTTCACAGTCGCACCTCGATGCCCTGGGCGTGCAGCTGGCGTTTCAGCTGTGGAATCAGAATTGCACCGCTGTGAAACACGCTCGCGGCCAGGGCGGCATCGACCTGGCCGTCGCGGAACGCGGTCGCGAAATGCTCCGGCGCGCCGGCACCGCCGGATGCGACCAGCGGCACGGAACACAGCGCGCGCACGCGGCGCAGCTGTTCGATGTCATAACCGTGACGGGTGCCGTCCGACGCCATGCAATTCAGAACGATCTCACCGGCGCCGCGCTGCTGCACTTCGCGGACCCAGGCCAGCGTGTCGCGACGAGTGTCGCGGGCGCGCGCGGGATCGCCGGTGAATTGATATACCCGATAGCCTTCGGCGGTGGTCTGACTGTCGATGCCGGCGACCACGCACTGGGCTCCGAAGCGTTCGCTGAGCTGGTCGATCAGCTCCGGATTCTGCAGCGCCGGGGAATTGACCGAGATCTTCTCCGCGCCGGCGTTGAGCACCTGCTCGGCATCGTCCACCGAGCTGATGCCGCCGGCGACGCAGAACGGGATATCGAGCACACGCGCGACACGGCTCACCCAGGCGCGGTCGACCGAGCGGCCTTCGGGACTGGCGGTGATGTCATAGAACACCAGTTCGTCCGCGCCCTGGTCGCGATAGCGCGCCGCCAGCTCGAGGATATCGCCGACCACGCGATGATCGCGAAAGCGCACACCCTTGACCACCTGGCCGTCGCGCACGTCGAGGCAGGGGATTATGCGTTTGGCAAGAATGGCCGCAACTCCTGCAGAGAAATGCGCTCCTCGAGCAGCGCCTTGCCGCTGATGGCGGCCGGCACGCCGTGCGCGGCCAGCGCCGCCAGGTCGGCGCCGCTGCTGATGCCGCCGGATGCCTGCCACTGGATCTGCGGAAAGCGTTGCAGCGCTTCGCTATAGAGCGCCAGGTTCGGGCCCGCCAGCGCGCCGTCGCGGTCGATGTCGGTACAGAGCACGTGCCTTAAGCCGCATTCGGAAAATGCCGCCACCGCGTCCCACAGCGACAGCGCGGTCCGATGCTGCCAGCCGCGAGTGTGCAGACGCGGCACCGCCTGCGCGTCGAGCCGCACATCGAAGGCCAGACAAATGCGTTCGGGACCCAAGCTGTGCATCCAGCCCGCGACCTGCTCGCGCTGCTCGACGGCCGCGCTGCCGATGACCACGCGCGCGACGCCGCGCGTGAGCAGATCATCGACGGCGCCGCGGTCGCGCAGGCCGCCGCCGACCTGCAGCCGCACCGCGCGCTGCGAGGCGAGCTGGTGGATCAGGCTGCGATTGATCAGCGTGGCGTCGCGGGCGCCGTCGAGATCCACGATGTGCAGCCAGGGCGCGCCGAGCCGCTGATAGCGCGACAGCAACTCGTGCGGCGCGAACTCGTAGCGCGTCTCGGCTGCGAAATCGCCCTTGAGCAGGCGTACGCAATGGCCGCCGCGCAGATCGATCGAGGGAATCAGCAGCAACCGCCCGCCCTCTATAGCGTCAGAAAATTGCGCAGAATGCGCGCGCCGCCCGCGGCCGAGCGCTCGGGATGAAACTGCACACCACGGAAGTTTTCGTGCCGTACCACCGCGGCGAGTGCGCGACCGTAGCGTACCGCCGCAAGCGTGCTGTCGGCCACGGGTGCGGCATAGCTGTGTACGAAATAGAGGTAATTGGCGGCCTCGATGCCTCGGAGCAGCGGATCGTCGACGATGAGCTCGAGCGTATTCCAGCCCATGTGCGGTACCGGCATGCTCGGCGCCGCCATCAGGCGCTCGACGCGGCCGCCGAGGACTCCGAGGCAGGCGGTATCACCTTCGGTCGAATGCTCGAACAGCAGTTGCATCCCAAGGCAGACACCGAGCAGCGGTACGCGCAGCCGCGGAATCAGGCGATCCAGACCCGTGGCGCGCAGTCGGCGCATGGCGTCGGCCGCGGCGCCGACGCCCGGCAGCAGCACACGCGGCGCGGCCGCAATCACTCCGGCATCGCTGCTCACGATCGAACGGGCGCCGAGGCGGTCGAGCGCGTATTGCAGCGAGGCCAGATTGGCGCCGCCGCTGTCGATGATCGCCACATCGATGCCGTCGCTCATGGCGCGCCAATACTCACAGCGTGCCCTTGGTCGTCGGCAGGTCGTAGCCGTCGCGGCGCAGCGCCGGCCGCAGGGCGCGGCCGACCCCCTTGAAGCAGGCTTCAATCATGTGATGCGTGTTCTCACCGCGCACCGACAGATGCAGCGCCGCGCCGAGGCTCTGCGCCAGGGAGCGAAAGAAATGCGGCACCAGTTCGCTCGGCAACTCGCCGACCTGTTCGCGGCCGAACCGTCCTTCAAACACGAAATAGGGGCGGCCGGACAAGTCGATCGCAACCTGCGCTTCGCTCTCATCCATCGCCAGCAGAAAGCCGTAGCGGCCGATGCCGGCCTTGTCGCCGAGCGCCTGGCGCAGCGCTTCGCCCAGGCCTAAAGCGCAATCCTCGACCGTGTGGTGCTCGTCGATGTGCAGATCGCCGCGGCAGCGCAGCTGCAGCTGAAAGCCGCCGTGCTTGGCGAGCTGCTCGAGCATGTGATCGAAGAATCCGATGCCGGTCTCGATGCGGCTGGGGGCCGCACTGTCGAGCTCGAGCTGCAGCTCGATATCGGTTTCGCGCGTCTGACGCCGCAGTTGCGCGCGGCGCGCGAGCAGCGCGCGCGTGATCGCCGGCCAGCTCTCCTGCGCACCGGGCTCGGCGTCGGCGCTGACGCGTAAGCTGCGGATCCCGAGATCACGCGCAAATTCGAGGTCGGTGTCGCGATCGCCGATCATAGCGCTGCGCTCACGGTCGATCGGCCGCCGTTGCAGGTAGTCGGTCACCAGCCCGGTGCGCGGCTTGCGGCAGATGCATTGCTCGTGCGCGAAATGCGGACAGATAAAAACCTGGTCGAATTCGATGCCCTGCGAGGCGAACAGCCGCAGCAGGAAACCCTGAACCTGCTCGAAATGCTCCAGCGGATAGCGCTCGCTACCCAGGCCGTCCTGGTTGCTGACCATCACCAGGCGATAGCCGGCGCGCCTGAACTCGCTGAGAGCGGCGAACACGCCGGGCAACAGGCGCAGCTTGTCGAGACGATCCACCTGATTGTCGGCCGGCTCCTCGATCAGCGTGCCGTCGCGGTCGACGAACAGGACCGGCGCCGCGCTCATCGCAGGCTCGAGAGCAGCCGATCGTTCTGCTCGGGGCTGCCGATACTGATGCGCAGCGCGCGCGACAGGCCGGGAGCGGCGCGCATATCACGAACCAGCAGGCCCGCGGCATGTGCTCGCTGCAATGCCGCGGCGGCGTCCTGAAATTCCACCAGCAGGAAATTGGCGTCGCTAGGCCAGACCTTGAGCACGCCGTGGCTGTGACCGAGCGCCGCGGCGACGCGCGTGCGTTCGGCCTTGAGCGTCGCGGCACGGCCGCGCGCCTGCTCGAGCGCCGCCGGCTCGAGCGACTGGAACACGGCTTCGATGGTCAATTGCGTGACCGCGTAGGGCTGAATGACCTTGCGCAGCAGCGCCACCACATCCGCATGCCCGATCAATGCGCCGCAGCGCGCGCCGGCGAGGCCGTGAGCCTTCGACAAGGTGCGCAGCACGACCATGCCCGGCCGGTCGACGACGCCGGCCGTGAGCGAAGGCCCATCCGCGAATTCGACATAGGCCTCATCGACCACCACCAGGGCGCGTCCTTCGAGCTCGCGCGCGAGTTCGAGTATGGCCTGGCTGTCGAGGCGGTTGCCGGTGGGGTTGTTGGGCGAGCACAGGAAGACCAGCTTGACGCTCGGGTCGCAGCGTGCGCGCAGCGCCTGCGGATCGAAGCGATAGCCGTCGCCGCGCTGCAGCGGCACTTCGAGCACGCTCGCGCCCTGAATGCGCGCGGCCACGCCGTACATGCCGAAAGTCGGCGGGCAAATGATTACCGCGTCCTGACCGGCGCGGCAGTAGCTGCGGATCAGCAGGTCGATCAATTCATCGCTGCCGCGGCCGGCGAGCAGCATCGTCGGGCTGACCCCATAGAACCGGGCCAGCGCCGCGGTCAGCTCGTGCGGATGCGGCTCGGGATAGCGGTTGAGGCCGGCGATCGAGGTGTCGCCCTGGGCTCGCCAGGGCAGTTCATTAGCGTGCAGGCGGATCAGGCCGGGCTCCCACACCGCGTGCTCGTAGGCTTTCAAGGCACGTATCTCCGGCCGTGCGATGTCGGTGAGCCAGTTCATGCGGCGCGCTCCCGGCGCAATGCCGCGAGCCGCAGCTCGACCGCGGCGGCGTGGGCATCGAGCCCCTCGAGCCGCGCCAGGGTGCTGGCGGTGGGGCCCAGATCCCGCAGACCCTCGGCACTGAGCTCCTGCACGGTCATGCGCCGCGTGAAGTCCTGTACCGACAGGCCGCTGTAAGCGCGCGCGTAGCCGTAGGTGGGCAGCACATGGTTGGTGCCGGAGCAGTAATCACCCATCGGCTCGGGCGACCAGCTGCCGAGGAATACCGAGCCCGCGTGCTGCACACGCTCGAGCAGGGCGCGCGGGTTGCGCGTCTCGATGATCAGGTGCTCGGGCGCGTAGCTGTCCGAGACCGCGAGCGCTGCATCCAGGCCCGGCACGATCAGGATGCGCGAGCTGGCCACGGACCGCTGCAGGATCGAGCGTCGCGATAGATTCTGCATTTGCTCCTGCACCGCCTCTGCCACCTGGGCTGCAAGCACCGCGCTGGTGGTGACCAGCAGTGCCTGGGACAGCGGATCGTGCTCGGCCTGGGCCAGCAGATCGGCGGCGACGAACTCGGCGCGTGCGCTGTCATCGGCGATGACCAGTACCTCGGATGGGCCCGCGGGCATGTCGAATGCGGCACCTTCCGGGTCGGCGGCGACCAGCTGCTTGGCCGCGGTCACCCAGGCGTTGCCGGGACCGAAGATCTTGGCGACCTTCGGTACGCCGGCGCTGCCATAGGCCATGGCTGCGATCGCCTGCGCGCCGCCGATCTTGAACACCTGCTCGATACCGCAGAGCTGCGCGGCCACCAGCACGGCGGCGTTGGCGAGGCCGCTGCGCTGCGGCGGCGTGCACAGCACGCGTTGGGCGCAGCCGGCGATGCGAGCCGGCACCCCCAGCATGATGACGGTGGAAGGTAGGGGCGCGGCACCTGCCGGCACATACAGCCCGACGGCTGTGATCGGGCGGATGAGCCGCTCGCAGCGCACGCCGGGCTGCACTTCGAGCGACAGCGCGGTCGGTATGCCCGCGCGGTGAAAGCTGTCGACGTTGGCGATGGCTTTTTCGAGTGCGGCCACCTGATCGGGCTGCAGTTCGGCGCGTGCCGCGGCGAACTCGGCAGCGCTGACCCTGAAATCGGTCGGCTCGACGCCATCGAATTCAAGCGTGCAGCGGCGTACGGCGGCGGCGCCCTCGCTGCGAACGGCATCGATGATGGCCTGCGCCTGCTGCAGCGTGCGCGGCTGCAGCGCCGCGGCGGGACGCGCCAGGGCGGCGCGGCGGCCCGCGGCATCGAGCTGTTGCCAATCGAGAATCTGCATGGGCTCAGGCCAGCATTTTCTCGACCGGGAGCACCAGTAATGCGCTGGCGCCGGCCTTCTTCAGACTCTCGAGCGTCTCCCAGAACACATTCTCGCGGCAGACGGCATGGACCGCGACCCGATCGGGCGAGCCCTCGAGCGGAATGATCGTCGGCGATTCGCTGCCGGGCAACAAGCGCCGGATAGCCGGAAGGGCCGAGCGCGGCGCATGCAGCATGATGTACTTGCTTTCCTTCACCTGTTGCACGCCCTCGACGCGTAACAACAGCCGTTCGACCCATTCCTTCTTCTCGGGCGACAGCGGCACCGGCGTGCGGATCAGCACGGCGTGGCTTTCCAGCACGGTCTCGACTTCACGCAGGTGGTTGGCCTGCAGCGTCGATCCGGTGGAGACCAGATCGCAGATCGCATCGGCGCGACCGAGACGCGGAGCGATCTCTACGGCACCGGAGAGGATGACGATCTCGGCCTCGACATGGCGCTGCTTCAGGAACACGCCGAGCAGGTGAGGGTAGGTGGTGGCGATGCGCTTGCCCTGCAAGGACTGCGGGTTCTCGTAAGCGTGCTCGAGCGGCACCGCCAGCGACAGCCGGCAGCGCCCGAAGTCGAGCGTGCGCAGGGCTTCGAAGCGGGCCGGCGCGCCACGGGCGGCGAGTTCCAGGCGCTTTTCTTCCAGCACGTTCAGCCCGACCAATCCCAGATCGCACACGTCTTCCTGCACCAGGTCCGGAATGTCGTCGTCGCGCACGAACAGCACATCGAGCGGCATGTTCTCGCCATAACCCAGGAGCTGATCCTTGCCACGCGAGAGCTTGAGCCCGCAGCGCGTCAATAGGTCGACCGAAGGCTCGGTGAGCCGGCCGGACTTCTGCACCGCGAGTTTGATGCGTGTTTCCTTATCCATGCTGCGACCCATCATCCATGCTGCGACCCATCGATGCGCTGCGCCGCCAGGGCATAGCCACGCCTATCCATGCTGCGCCCCATCAATGCGCTGCGCCGCCAGGGCATAGCCACCATTGCCTTGGGCCAGATAGCGCGCCACGCGGCCGATGGTGGTGACGCTGACGCCGGTCTGACGATGAATCTCGCGATACGGCAGGCCGCGCCGCAGACACTCGACCACCGCCCAGCGGTCGGCCATCGCCTGCAATTCGGCCGGCGTGCACAGGTCGCGCAGGAAGGCGCGGCATTCCTCGACGCTGCGCAGCGTGACGATGGCCGCCACCAGGTTGCGCTCGGCCAGGGCTTCCTGGCGCGCGGAAAGCTGCCGGTGGGATTTCATTGCCTTCGGGGACAGGTCGTCCGATCAAGTGTATTAACGCATTAGTACATTAGCATATTGCTACTGGCGGGGCAAGCTGGCCGGCGCCGCGCGCGCGGCGCCGGCACGGCGCACGGGGGCGCTTGACCCTCGCGGGAGCGGCCTCTAGACTGATCCGCACTCATCGAGACCGGCTGAGGGAAAGGCCCTTAGACGCCGGGGCAACCGTCGGATATCCGACATGGTGCCAACTCCTGCGGCCCAAAGCGCGACAGCTATGGCCGATAGATGAGGGCCGACAGAGGAGCGCCGCGAGTTAAATCAGCCGGCGCGAGGCTGTCCAGGCGGGCGGTCCGCAGGAGTGCCAGGATGCATGACCACAGGCACTGCGGAGCGTTTGTTGAGTTTGGCCCCACAACATACGAATTTAACCGGCGCTGATCCCGAAATCGCCTCGCCCGAGGCGGTCCAGGGCGTTTTGCAGCTGCCCGATCGGCTGTCGCTGCAGCATGGCGGCAGCCTCGACCAGCCGTCCCTGGGTTGGCGACTCGCCGGTAAGCCCGGCGCTCCCGTCATCGTCGCTCTCGGCGGCATCTCGGCAAGCCGGCGTGTATTCGATGCCGAACAGGCTCGCGGCGGATGGTGGTGCGAAATCGCCGGGCCGAGGCGCGCGCTCGACAGTACGCGGGTGCGCGTTCTCGGCATCGACTATCTGGGCGGCAGCGGCGAGTCCACCGGGCCGACGGCCGGGGGCGTATTTCCAAGTCTGTCGAGTTACGACCAGGCGGAAGCGCTGCGGCGGCTGCTCGACCATCTCAAGATCCCGCGGCTACGCGCGATCGTCGGGGCGTCCTACGGCGGCATGGTGGCGCTGGCATTCGCCGAGCGCTTCGGCGATCGGGTCGAGCAACTGCTGGTGATCAGCGCCGCGGATCGCGCCCATCCCATGGCCACGGCGTGGCGCAGCGTGCAGCGGCGCATGGTGCGCTTCGCGCTCTCGGCCGGGCATGCCACCGACGGCGTGGAGCTGGCGCGAGCGCTGGCCATGGCGACCTACCGCAGTCCGGAGGAGTTTGCCGCGCGCTTTAGCCATGCGCCGCGACAAATCGATGGCCGATTCGTATTTCCAGTCGAGGAATATCTGTTCGCGCGCGGGCGTGACTATGCCGCGCGCCATCGGGCGGAATCGTTCCTTTGCCTGTCGGAGTCGATCGATCTGCATGCCATCGATGCCGGCCGCGTGGCGACGCCGACCACGGTGGTGGCGGTGCGCGAAGACCAGCTGGTGCCGCTCGGTGATATGCGCGCGCTGGCCGCGCGCCTGCCGCGTGCCCGCCTGCATGAATTGTCCTCGCCGCACGGTCACGATGCCTTTCTGAAAGAGGCTGGAGCCCTGCAGCCTGTTTTTGCGACCTTGTACGGAGTGCCCTGAGTGAGCGATCAAGCCGATGCAACCACGCGCGCCGTACGCGCGGGTCTCGAGAGCGATGAGGTGACCGGGGCGGTGGTGCCGCCCATTCATCTGAGCGCGACCTACGCTTTTCGCGGCTACGGCCAGAAGCGCGCCTACGATTATTCCCGTTCCGGCAACCCAACCCGCGATCTGCTCGGTGCGGCGCTTGCCGATCTTGAAGGCGGTGCCGGCGCAGTGATCACCGCGACCGGCATGGCGGCGGTGACGCTGTGCCTGCAGATACTGCCGGCGCGCGCGCGCGTGGTGGCGCCGCACGATTGTTACGGCGGCACCTATCGGCTGTTCGATGCGCTGCATCGGCGCGGCGATCTGCAGGTCGATTTCGTGAATTTCGCCGACGATGCGGCATTGCGCGCCGCGCTGTCCCAACCGGCCGCGCTGCTGTGGATCGAGACTCCGAGCAATCCGTTGCTGCGAATGACCGACATCGCGGCGGCGTCGAAGCTCGCTAACGCGGCGGGCGCCCTGGTGGCCGTGGATAATACCTTCCTGTCGCCCAGCTGGCAGCGACCTTTGAGCTTTGGCGCCGATCTGGTCGTGCATTCGACCACCAAGTACATCAACGGGCACAGTGACGTGGTCGGCGGGGCGGTGATCGCCGCCCGCAAAGAGCTGAACGAGCAGCTGTGCTGGTGGGCCAACTGCCTGGGGCTGACGGGCTCAGCCTTCGATAGCTACCTGACGCTGCGCGGGCTGCGCACCTTGAACGCGCGGCTGGCGGTACACGGACGCAATGCGCTGGAGCTGGCGAGTTGGTTGGCGAAACAGCCTGCCGTGTCGAAGGTATTTTATCCCGGTCTGCCGACGCATCCGGGCCATGAGATCGCGCTGCGCCAACAGTCGGGCTTCGGCGCCATCGTGACCTTCGAACTGGCTGGCGGTATCCCGGCTGTCAAAGCCTTCGTTGCCGGCCTCCGATATTTCTCGCTGGCCGAGTCACTGGGGGGCGTCGAGAGTCTGATCGCGCACCCGGCGTCGATGACCCACGCCGCCATGCAGGAATCGGCCCGCCGTGCCGCCGGTCTGACCGATGGCCTGCTGCGACTGTCGGTTGGCATCGAGGCGGTCGAAGATCTGCGCTCCGACCTGGCGGCCGGCCTGGCGCGCTGTCCTTAGGCGCGCGCGGCGGGCGTGGACCGGCTCCGATTCGCAGGAACCCGTGGCCGGCGCGTCATCGGTCGAAGCCACTGACACGTTATGCTCATATCGTTCGACCGGGCTGTCTTTAAGACGGCGCGTGAGGTGGGCCATGTTCGCTCGTCACAAGCAGCTATCGTCCCTAGGCCGGGTGTGCACCGCTGTGCTCGTGAGCGGCATGGCGCTCGCGGTCTCCGCCGCGGAAACCCCCAGCCCCGGCGCCCAAGGCGGGACACCTGCGACCCAAGCGGGCAGCTGGCAACCGCACTCCTATGAGTTTCATTACATGGGGTTTACCTCGACCTATTCGTGCGACGGCCTGGCCGACAAGCTGCAGTTGCTGCTGCGTCTGGCCGGGGCACGCGCGGATGCCAAGGTGGTTCCGCTGTGTACTCGCGGCTACGGCGTGCCGGACGAGCTGGCGCAGGCCAAGGTGGTGTTTTCGACGCTGCAATTGGCGAAGGCGACCAGCCCCGGCGCTTCGCCGACCGCGGCCAAGAGCGTGGATGGCGTCTGGCGCCATGTCGAGCTTGCGCCGCAGCACCCGTTCGAGCTCCAACTCGGTGATTGCGAGCTGGTCGAGCAGTTCCGCGACACGCTGCTGCCGATGTTCGTGACGCGCAAGCTGAATAACCAGGTCAGCTGCGTGCCACATCAGGAGAGCGGCTCGAACTTCAGCCTCGGTTTCGATGTGTTTGCGCCGGCGGCCGCGGCCAAGGGCGCCTGATCACAACAGCTGTTCCCACAGCCGCCAGAAATGCTCGCGCAGCTTGCGCGTGAGCGGTCGTCGCTTCCAGGCCGCGAGATCGAGGGCGGTCGCGTGCTGCAGATCCTGCTGGAAATATTGATCGAGCTGCGCGCCGGTAGCGACGCTGATCACCACGGCGTCGACCTCGTCATTGAATAGTACGCTGCGATGATCAAAGTTCGAGGAGCCCACGATCGACCAGACCCCGTCCACGACCACGGTCTTCGAGTGCAGGATGCCCTCACCGCGCTCGTAGATCTTGACTCCGGCCTCGAGCAGATCCGAGTAATGCGACTGCTGCACGGCCAACGCCGCCGACCAATCGCTGTGTGAGGGCAGCAGCAGCCGCACATCGACGCCGCCGCGGGCGGCGCCGGCCAGCGCCTTCTTCTCCTGATGGGTCGGCACGAAATAGGAAGCGGTGACCCAGATATGCGTGGCGGCGCTGCGGATCGCCGACAGCAGCGTAGCGTAGTAGCGCGGTTTCAGCTTGCCGCCCTCGCTGCCGATGATGCGCACGACCTCATCGCCGCGCGCGACCAGCGCCTCCACGTCGGTGCTCAGCTCGGCGGCAGCCCCGCCCTGATCCAGCCAATGCTGCTCGAACAGCTGTTTGAGTTCCCGTACCGCCGGGCCATCGATCTGGAGATCGACGTCATGCCAGCGCTCATGTTGCTGGGGGCCCGGCGGCGTGGCGGCCGCGTCGGCCACATCGGGGGCGCTACCGCTTTGGTAGTCCGTGCTGAGGTTGACCCCGCCTATGATCGCCACCTGACCGTCGGCGATGAGAATTTTTCGATGATCGCGGTCGTTGATCGAGAACGGCGACGTCAAGGGCTTGATCGGGTTGAACTGCCGGACGTGAATGCCGGCGGTCCTGAGCCGGTCAAACAGCTCACCGGGCGTCATCAGCGACCCGATGCCATCGTAGATCACGTCGATCTGCACGCCTTGCTGCCGGCGTGCGATCAGCAGATCGGCCAGCTGCTCGCCGTTATAGCTGACATCCTCGAAGATGTAGTACTCGAGGTACAGGTAGTGCTGCGCGCTGTGAATGGCGGCGAACGTCGCCGCAAAGGTCTCGGGGCCGTCACGCAGGACGCTGACGCGATTGCCGGTATAGAGCGCACTGCCGGACACGGTCTGCTCGACGGCCAGGTGGCGCTGCAGCGCGCTGGCATCTGGAACCTCGGCGGTGAGCCGCTTGAGCAGCGCGGCGGTTGCCCGCCTGGATAATGGCCCCTTAGCACCCTGCACCTGAATCTCGGCGCCGCTATCGATCGATAACGGCTCGGGGATGCTCGGTATGTGCACGCAGCCGGCGAGCAGGGCGCCGAGCATCAGCCAGGGGATGATCGCCGCGGCGAGCCAGGTCGAACCATGATGCCGGCGGCAGCGCCGGGCGTTTACAGAAAATGTGCGCGGCCCCATCATCGGCCTGCCGACGATAGCCACCGCCGGGAGCGCTGCGGCCAAGATGGCTGAACGACTGGTTGACGCTGGTGCTCGCAGTGGCGAGTCGCAATCGCTGCGCATCGTCATCGGCGAGAACAATGCCGACCTGGCTCTGACGCTGGGTCTGCTGCTTGATGCCGAACCGGACATGCTCTGCGTCGCTACCGGCGGTTCAGCCAGCGCGGTGCTGTCGGCGGTGGACGAGCATTCACCCAATGCCTTCATTCTCGATCTGTCGCTTGATGACGGCCCGAGCTTACCGCTGATCTCGATGCTGCGTGAGCGCTTGCCCACCGCGGCGATTGTCGTCTTTACAGGCCACAGGAACGAGTTATTGAAGGAGCATTGCCTGCGCGCGGGCGCCGACGCCCTGGTGGTCAAGAGCGGCGAATTCGAGGAGCTGACCGGCGCGCTGCGCCAGGCGGCCCGGGCCGCCGGGGCGCGTGCTGCCGGCGGGGATAGCCCTGCCGGCGGCGGACTTTCCGCAGATGGTTGAATTTGTTTGACCTAAAGCACTAGAATCGCGGCCGCCGGTGGACGGTGTTGGTCGTGTGCCAACATGCCGTAAAGCTGCAGGTACTGCGGCCAAGTGCTTGATTCAGAAGCCCCACATGGGGCTTTTATTTTTTTGCGGGGCCTTTTCCGGGTATCGGGCACTCACCATGGCAGCGCCGCTGCGCGAGAAGCTGATTGCGCTAACCGAGCCGTTGCTCGGGCAGCTGGGCTACGAGCTCGTCGATCTGGAATACGCGCCGGGTCGCGCACGCGCGCTGCTGCGCATTTTTATCGATCGGCCGGAGGGTGTCGGGCTCGACGACTGTGAGCGCGTGAGCCACGAGATCTCGGCGCTGTTCGATGTCGAAGATCCGGTGTCCACGGGTTACACGCTGGAAGTGTCCTCGCCCGGATTGGATCGGGTGTTGCGCACACCGGAGCATTTTCAGCGCTTTGTCGGAGAACGCGTCCGGCTGGAACTGCGCATCGCCCGCGACGGGCGGCGACGCTACACTGGGCGGCTCGAAGCGCTCAATGCCGAGGGTATTGAATTGAATGTGGACGGCGCCATGGTATCGGTGTCGTTTGCCGAAATCGGCCGCGCGCGGCTTGCGCCGCTGTGGTCTTGAGGGGCTTTGAGGAGCTGTCGATGAACAAAGAAATTCTGATGGTCGTCGATGCCGTATCGAACGAGAAGGGCGTCGATAAGGAGATCATCTTCGAAGCGCTGGAAGCGGCGCTGGCGTCGGCTACCCGCAAGAAACATGGCGAAGATTGGGACGTGCGCGTAGCAATCAATCGCAAAACCGGCGACTACGAAACCTTTCGGCGCTGGAAGGTGTTCGCCGACGATTCCAAGGAGCTCGAGAACCCGTCGGCCGAGCTGCGGCTGGAAGACGGTCACGATGTCAGCCCCGACGCGGAGCCTGGCGGCTACGTCGAACAGCCTATGGAGTCGGTGGCCTTCGGCCGCATCGCCGCGCAACAGGCCAAGCAGGTCATCGTGCAGAAAGTGCGCGAAGCCGAGCGCACGCAGGTCGTGGAGGCATATAAAGACCGCGTCAATACCCTGGTCAGCGGCGTGGTCAAGCGCATCGACCGCAACGGCATCTATGTCGATCTGGGCGGCAACGCCGAGGGCTTCGTGCCGCGCAGCGATATGATTCCGCGCGAGCAGTTGAAGCCGCAGGATCGCGTCAAGGCCTACCTGCGCGAAGTGCGCGCCGAGCCGCGAGGTCCGCAGCTGTTCCTGACGCGCAACGCTCCCGAGTTCCTGATCGAGCTGTTCAAGCTCGAAGTGCCCGAGGTCGGCCAGGGACTGATCCACATTCTGGGCGCCGCGCGCGATCCCGGAATTCGCGCCAAGATCGCAGTGCGCAGCCAGGATCCGCGCATCGACCCGGTCGGCGCTTGCGTCGGCATGCGCGGGTCGCGCGTGCAGGCGGTGTCGAATGAGATCGCGGGCGAGCGTGTGGACATCATTCCGCACGACGAGAATCCGGCGCAGTTCGTGATCAACGCGATGTCGCCGGCGGAGGTGCAGTCGATCGTGGTCGATGAGGACTCGCACAGCATGGATATCGCGGTCGCCGAGGACAAGCTGTCGCAGGCGATCGGACGCGGCGGCCAGAATATCCGTCTCGCCAGCCAGCTGACCGGCTGGGAGCTCAATGTCATGACCGAGTCGGATGCCGAGGCCAAGAGCGAGACCGAGGCGCGGGCGCTGGTCGAGACTTTCATGAAGCAGCTCGACGTGGATGAAAACGTCGCCAACATCCTGGTGCAGGAGGGCTTCTCGACGGTCGAGGAGGTGGCCTACGTGCCGGCCGCAGAATTGGCCGCGATCGAGGAATTCGACGAGGACATCGTCAAGGAGCTGCGCAATCGCGCCCGCGACGTGCTGCTGACGCAGGCCATCGTGAGCGAGGAATCGCTCGATCAGTCGATGCCCGCCGACGATCTGCTGACGCTCGAGGGCATGCGGCCGGATCTGGCGCTGGCGCTCGCGCGCCGCGGCGTGCGCACGCGCGATGAGCTGGCCGAACAGGCGATCGACGATATTTCCGACATCGAAGGCTTGTCGAGCGATGAGGCCGGCAGCCTGATCATGAAGGCGCGCGCCCATTGGTTCGAGGCGCAGCATTGACGCTCGCGGCAGCGAGCGGTGATGCGGAGCTTAAGGTGAAGACAAATGGCTGACGTAACGATTGCCCAATTTGCCGACGTACTGAAGGTCCCGGTGGACCGGCTGATCGCGCAGCTCGATCAGGCCGGCATCACCGTGTCCAGCCCGGAAGACATGATCAGCGAGGAAGCCAAGCTCGAGCTGCTGACGCATCTGCGCCGCAGCCACGGTCATGGCGGCGAGGGGTCGGCGCCCAGCCGCATTACGCTCAAGCGCAAGACCCAGAGCGAGCTCAAGCTCGCCGGCAACCAGGGCCGGGCGCGCACGGTCAATGTCGAAGTCCGGCGCAAGCGCACCTATATAAAGCGTGATGTGCTCGAGGGCCAGGCGCGGGCCCAGCAGGAGCAGCTCGATGCGCAGCGGCGCGAAGCCGAGGAGGCGCAGCGGGCGTTGAGCGAGAAGGCCGAGGCCGAGCGGCGCGAGCGCGAACGCGTCGAGGCCGAGAATCGGCGTCGCGTCGAGGAAGAGCAGGCGCGCAAAAAGGCACAGGACGAGGCGCGGCGGCTGGCTGACCAACGTTCGGCGGAAGAAGCCGAGCGCGAACGGCAGCGACGCCCGGCCGAGGCGGCGCGCGAAGCGCACGCGCCGCACGCGCACCCGGCGCCCGCGGCGCGCGAGGAAGTCGACGACAAGCAGCGCACGCGCTATGGCCGCGAGGAGCTGCATATCGCCGGCGACGTCAGCGCGCGCCACAAGAAAAAGAAGCGGCTCAAGACGCGCACCATGCCGGTCGGCGGCGGCGAGGCCAAGCACGCCTTCGAGATGCCGACGGCGCCGGTCAAACGCGAGGTCGCGCTCAGCGAGACCATCACGGTGGCGGAGCTGGCGCAGAAGATGGCGGTGAAAGCCACCGAAGTCATCAAGGTGCTGATGAACCTCGGCGTCATGGCGACCATCAATCAGCCGATCGAGCGCGACACGGCGGTGCTGGTGGTCGAGGAATTCGGCCACACCGCCAAGCTGTTGCGCGAGAATCAGATCGAGGAAGGCCTGCAGGGCGGCGAGGCCGCGACCGAACAGCTCGAGGTGCGAGCGCCGGTGGTGACGGTGATGGGGCACGTCGATCACGGCAAGACTTCATTGCTCGACTATATGCGTCGCACCAAGGTTGCGGCCGGCGAGGCCGGCGGCATCACGCAGCATATCGGGGCTTATCACGTCGAGACGCCGCGCGGCTCGATCACCTTTCTGGACACGCCGGGTCACGCCGCGTTCACCGCGATGCGGGCGCGCGGCGCCAAGGCCACCGACGTGGTGGTGCTGGTGGTGGCCGCCGATGACGGCGTGATGCCGCAGACCATCGAAGCGATCCAGCACGCGAAGGCGGCCGGTGTGCCGATCGTGGTCGCGGTCAACAAGATCGACAAGCCGGATGCCGATCCGGAGCGCGTGCGCACCGAACTCGCAAAACATGACGTCATCGCCGAAGAGTGGGGCGGGCAGAATATGTTCCGCAGCGTTTCGGCACGCACTGGCGAGGGCATCGATCAGCTGCTCGAAGCGATTCTGCTGCAGGCCGAGGTGCTCGAGCTCAAGGCGCCGCGCACCGGATTTGCGGCCGGTGTCGTGATCGAATCGAGCATGGAGAAAGGTCGCGGCGCGGTCGTGACCGTGCTGGTCAAGCGCGGCACGCTCAGGACCGGCGATGCCATCCTCGCCGGCAGCGAGTTCGGCCGGGTTCGAGCCATGTTCGACGAGAACGGGCAGGTCATCGCCGAAGCGCCACCGTCGACGCCGGCCGTAGTGCTGGGTCTGTCCGGCGCACCAAATGCGGGTGACGAGCTGCTGGTGGTGGAGAACGAGCGCAAGGCGCGCGAGGTGGCGCTGTATCGGCAGGGCAAATTCCGCGACGTCAAACTGGCGCGGGCGGCGACGCGGGCCGAGGACGTGTTCTCGACCATGGGCGAGGCCAAGGCGGGCATCATCCCGGTACTGATCAAAACCGACGTCCAAGGCAGCGCCGAGGCGCTGCGAGATGCGCTGATCAATTTGTCCACCGACGAGGTCCAGGTGCGTGTGATTGCCAGTGGTGTCGGCGGCATCACCGCCTCCGATATCCAGCTCGCCGCGGCCTCAAAGGCGTTCGTGATCGGCTTTAATGTGCGCGCCGACTCCGCGGCCCGCGAGGCGATGAAGGAGACCGGCGTCGAGGTGCGTTACTACAGCATCATTTACGAAGCCATCGACGACGTGAAGCAGAAGATGAGCGGTCTGCTGGCCCCCGAGATCAAGGAGCAAATCGTCGGTATCGCCCAGGTGCGCGAGGTATTCCGCTCGAGCAAGTTCGGCGTCGTGGCCGGTTGTCTGGTCACCGAGGGCGCCGTGCGGCGCAATAACCCGATCCGCGTGCTGCGCGACAACGTGGTGATCTTCGAGGGCGCACTCGAATCGCTGCGCCGCTTCAAGGATGACGTCAACGAGGTCCGGGCCGGCACCGAGTGCGGCATTGGGGTGAAGAACTACCAGGACGTGCGTGTCGGGGATCAGATCGAGTGCTTCTCGCGCGTCGAGGTGTCGCGCACGATCCAGTGAGCGGTCGTGCCGCGGATGCCGCATGCTCAAAGCCACCGCCAGGACGTCGCGCATCGCGGCGCAGATGCAGCGCTCGCTCTCGATGCTGCTGCGCCGCGGCGTCAAGGATCCACGCGTTGGCAACGTCACGGTGACGGCCGTGGACGTGGCCAACGATCTGAGCTATGCGCGTATCCATGTGCTGCCGTTTGCCGGGGAGCACCCCGCCGAGCAGGTGTTGACGGGCCTGCGCAGTGCAGCCGGGTTCCTGCGCGGGGAGGTCGCGCGCGAACTCAAACTGCGGCATGCGCCGCGGCTCGAGTTCCGGCTCGACACCGCGATTGAAGGCGCCCAGCACCTGACGCAGTTGATCGAAAGCGCGGTGCAGGCCGACCGCTCGCGCGGCGCCGGCGAGGCTGACGGCGCCGGCGAGGCTGGCGGCGCGGGCGAGGCTGGCGGCGCGGGCGAGGCGGACGGGCGCCGCGAGGCGCACGGTCACGGCGACCCTGATCTGCCAGCCGACGAGGACGCTTGAACGGGCCGCCGATCGGAGTACTGCTGCTCGACAAGCCACTCGGACTGTCCTCCAACGCGGCGCTGCAGCGCGTACGCCGGCTCGCCGGTGGCATCAAAGCGGGGCATACGGGCAGTCTCGATCCGCTGGCGAGCGGCATGCTGCCGATATGCCTCGGCGAGGCCACCAAGCTCGCCGGTGAGATGCTCGCGCGGCGCAAGTGCTATCACTTCGGGGTCCAGCTCGGGGAACGCTCCGAAACCGGGGATGCAGAAGGTGCAATCGTCGAGCGCTGCCCGGTGCCGCCGCTGACGCGCGAGGCGGTCGCGGCACTGCTCGAGCGCTTCCACGGTGAACAGCAGCAGATTCCACCGATGTATTCGGCGCTCAAGCGTGAGGGTGAGCCGTTGTATCGCCTGGCGCGGCGGGGCCTGACGGTCGAGCGGGCGCCGCGCTCGCTGGTGATCGATAGCCTGCAGCTGTTGACGCTGCAGGAGGATCGGCTCGAGTTGCGTGTACTTTGCTCCAAAGGCACCTACGTGCGCGTACTCGCCGAGGATCTGGCGCGCGCCCTGGGTACTTGCGGGCGGCTCTACAGCCTGCGGCGCGAATATGTCGAGCCGTTTGCGGGCGAGCGCTTGCTGAGCCTGGAGCAGCTCGAGGCCGCCAATGAGCCGGTCGAGAGCTGGCCGCTGCTGCCTGCGGACCGTGCGCTGATGCATCTGCCCGCCTTGCGGCTGACCCCGCCTGCGCTCAGCGCGCTGCTGCACGGCCAGCCGGTGCACGGGGCTGCGTCCGGCGCCGCGGTCTGGCGCCTGTATGATTCCGGCGAGCGCTTTCTGGGCCTCGGCGAAAGCGATGCGGCGGACACCTTGCGCGTGCGGCGCCTGTTCAGCAGTGCGCGCCAGCCGCGCTCAGAAGGCCCGCGGCGGTAACTCCCTGTTCCGCTTGAGACAACGAGGGTCTGCGGTTAGAATGCGCGGCCTTCAAAATGACGCACTCGACATACTTTAGTTTAGAGGTTTCGCACGCAATGGCCTTGTCCACCGAACAAAAGAGCGGTGTGGTCGCGCAATATCGCCGCGATCCCAAAGATACCGGATCGCCCGAAGTCCAGATCGCGCTGCTGTCTGAGCGCATCAACGGATTGGGCGGACATTTCAGCGCGCACAAGCGCGATCACTCTTCGCGCCGCGGTTTGGTGAAGCTGGTCAATCAGCGTCGCAAGCTGCTGGACTACCTCAAGTCGACCAACCCAGCCAAGTACCAGGAAGTCGTCGAACGCTTGGGCCTTCGCCGCTAATGCTCTCGGGGCCGCGTACATCCCACCAGAGCGCGGCCTCTTCCACCATCTGCAGCAACCATTTCCCGAGGTTTGAAGCGTGACTGTCTTCAAGAAGACTTTTCCCTATGGCCCACATACCGTCACTCTGGAGACGGGCGAGCTGGCGCGTCAGGCCGATGGCGCCGTACTCGCCACGATGGGCGAGACGGTCGTGTTGGTTACCGCCTGCGCCCGCAAAGCCGTTGTGCCGGGCCGCGACTTTTTCCCGCTGACCGTCAATTACATCGAGAAGACCTATGCCGCCGGACGCATTCCGGGCGGCTTCTTCAAGCGCGAAGGCAGGCCTACCGAACGCGAAACGCTGACCTCGCGTCTGATCGACCGGCCGATACGTCCGCTGTTCCCGGATGGATTCGCCAACGAGGTGCAGGTGGTTGCCACCGTCATCTCGCTGAACCCCGACGTCGATGCCGATATCCCGGCGCTGCTGGGCGCGTCCGCGGCGCTCATGATCGCCGGCTTGCCGTTCAACGGCCCAATCGCCGCCGCGCGCGTCGGCTATCGCGACGGTCAGTACCTGCTCAACCCCACGCGCACCGACCAGGCGAATTCCCAGCTCGATCTGGTGGTCGCGGGCACCGGGCCGGCGGTGCTGATGGTCGAGTCCGAAGCCAAGATTCTGAGTGAGGCGGCCATGCTCGGCGCCGTGGTGTTCGGCCACGAACAGATGCAGGTGGCGATTAACGCCATTCGCGAGCTCAGCGCCGAGGCCGGCAAGCCGCGCTGGGATTGGCAGCCAACCGCGGCCCATGCCGCGCTGGTGCAAGCTGTGGCCGCGCGCGCCACCGCTCCCCTGGCGGAAGCTTACCGTATCACCGAGAAGCAGCGGCGTTCGACCCGGCTCAGCGAGATCAAGGAGGAAACCACCGACGCGTTGAGCGCGGTCGACGCACAATGGACTGCCGAGGCGATCGGCATCGAGCTGTTCAAGCTCGAGAGCCACATCGTGCGCGAGCGGATTCTGGCCGGTGAACCCCGCATCGATGGGCGCGATACCCGGGCGGTGAGGCCGATCACCGTCAAGGTCGGAGTGCTGTCGCGCACGCATGGTTCCGGCCTATTCACGCGCGGCGAGACCCAGGCGCTGGTGACCACGACGCTCGGCACGACGCGCGATGCGCAGATCATCGACGCGCTGGAGGGCGAGCGGCGCGAACCCTTCATGCTGCACTACAACTTCCCGCCGTTCTCGGTCGGCGAGACCGGCATGATGGGATCACCGAAGCGCCGCGAGATCGGGCACGGCAACCTGGCGCGTCGCGGCGTCAGCGCCGTGATGCCGGACATGACCACGTTCCCGTACGTCATCCGCGTCGTATCGGAGATTCTCGAATCCAATGGCTCGAGCTCCATGGCGAGCGTCTGCGGCACCAGCCTGTCGCTGATGGACGCCGGGGTGCCGATCAGGGCACCGGTGGCCGGTGTGGCCATGGGGCTGGTGCTCGAAGGCCCACGCTTCCAGGTGCTCACCGACATCCTGGGCGATGAAGATCACCTCGGCGACATGGATTTCAAGGTCGCCGGTACGCGCGAGGGCGTCACCGCGCTGCAGATGGATATCAAGGTCGAGGGCATCACTCCGGAGATCATGCGCGTGGCGCTGGCGCAGGCGCGCACCGGCCGGCTGCATATACTCGATGAGATGGCGAAGGTCATCCGCGAACCGCGCGCCAAGATGTCGGAGTGGGCGCCATCGATCATCACGCTGAAGATCGATCCCGAGAAGATCCGCGATGTCATCGGCAAGGGCGGCGCGGTCATTCGGCAGATCACCGAAGAGACCGGCACCACGATCGACATCGAGAACGACGGCACGGTCAAGATCGCCTCGGTCCACGCTACCGCCGGCCGCGAAGCGCAGCGGCGCATCGAGTTGATTACCGCCGATGTCGAGGTTGGCCAGATCTACGAAGGCAAAGTCGTGAAGCTGATGGACTTCGGCGCCTTCGTCACGATCCTGCCGGGCCGCGACGGGCTGGTGCATATCTCGCAAATCTCCGATGAGCGCGTCGAGCGCGTATCGGACAAGCTGAAGGAAGGCGATCAGATCCGCGTCAAGGTGCTCGAGGTCGATCGCCAGGGACGCATTCGCTTGTCGATGCGCAACGTCGACGCCGCCTGAATGAGCGGCTTCAGGTGGGGGCCGCGTTCGCGGCCTTCATCAGGGTGCGAAAAATCTCTTCCTGGGCGCTGTGCCAGCGCTGATAGTTCTGGTGCGCCAGATGACTGGCTGCGGCTGCTGGATCGCCGGCCGGCGGAGTCTGACTCAGGAACAGTCGCAGGATCTGCTCCAGGTAGCTCGAGAGCATGCCCTCGAGGCCTACGTCATGACTGCGGATCAGCTCGGCCAGAAAGTCCTGGCTCAGGATGGTGCCGTTGCGTTGTTCCTGTTCGGCGATGACCTGCAGCAGCACCGGCCGCGTGATGTCCTGCTGGCTACGCTTGTCGATGACGCAGAACTCGACGCGCTTGACTACCAGCCGCCGCACATCATCCAGGGTTATATAACGACTCTCGACGGTGTCATAGAGACGGCGGTTGGGGTATTTCTTGATGACGCGCAGCTCGCTCATGAGGAAGCCCTCGTGTTTTCAAGGCGCCTAGACCCTTACAACCATGCAGCATGGCATACCATAGTCCAAGCGCTGGCGGAACCCAAATCTGGGACAATACGCCGGAATAAGTGAAAATCATGCCAGTGCCAGTGCCAGTGCCAGTGCCAGTGCCAGCGCCAGCGCCGGCGCCCGTGGCCAGGGGCGCGGCGTCACCGGGGCGGCCCCCGGGCCTAGCGGGGCGATGGCCGCGTCAGCGGTAGCGGTCGTCGCGATCGCCGTACTGGCGCTCGCGGCGTTCACGCCGTTCCTGGGCCTCGATCGATAGCGTAGCCACGGGCCGCGCCTCCAGACGCTTGATGCCGATTTCTTCGCCGGTTTCGAGGCAGTAGCCGTAGGTGCCGTCCTCGATGCGTTTCAGTGCTTCATCGATCTTGCGGATCAGCTTGCGCTCACGATCACGCGTGCGCAACTCGAGGCTGAATTCCTCTTCCTGGGTCGCGCGGTCATTGGGATCGGGAAAATTCGCGGCCTCATCCTTCATGTGCGAGACCGTGCGATCGACTTCCTGCATCAGATCGCGCTTCCAGCTGAGCAGGATCAGCTGGAAATGCGCCAGCTGCTGCTTGCTCATGTATTGCTCGCCACGCCTGGCGACATAGGGCTTGACGTTGCGCGGCCCGGCCAGAAGGCTGCTGGTATCCGAGCCGTCGCCTTCGCCGTCGGCTTCCTCGGCGTCGGGCAGCAGGCGCGTACGCCCGGTAATGGAGCTGGTGCCAGCGCTGGCAGGTCGGTCGCTGGACAGAGTGCTGATGATCGGCGCCGCGCGCCGCGGCGCCATGCGTTCCAGATCGCTGGCGGATTTCTTCGAGAATCTCGCCTCCGGCTTGAGCGCTGTCACTGGCGCTGGCGCGGCCTTGCGGCTTGCGACTACCGTCTTGCGCGGCTCGGCGCGGCTCGGCGCGGCGCGGCGCGGCGCGGCCTTCGCGCTTGGCGCCTTCTTCAATTTGCTGGTCTTGGATCCGGGCTTCTTGCCGGGCATCGCCGCGCTCCTGACATCACCGGTCATTTGAGAACGCGCGATTATACCGACGCGTGGCGGGCTGTACAGAGGTGAAAAACTTTAGCCGTGGCAGGGCGTTACGCTCTTCAGGGCAGGTTGACGGCTTCCGGGGCGCGCCACTGCGGCGCACGGCGCTCGGCGATGACGCTGGTGTAGATGCCGCCGCGAACGTTGAAGCGGGCGCTCAGTCGCATGAATCGCGGTGAGATCGAGCCGGCCAGATGGTCGATGATCTCGTTGGTCACGGCCTCGTGAAAGCTGCCGCGGTCGCGAAATGACCAGAGGTAGAGCTTGAAGGCCTTGAGTTCGATGCACAGCCGATCGGGCACGTACTCGAGCTCGAGCGTGGCGAAGTCCGGCTGGCCTGTCCTCGGACACAGACAGGTGAACTCCGGAATACTCATGCGGATCGTGTAGTCCTGCCCGGGCGCTGGATTGGGGAAGGTCTCGATCTCGGTGGCGGGCTGGGTCGGCATCGGGGGCGGATAAACTGCGTCGAAAGCGGCGCCCGGATAATCTACACTAGCGGCGCGCCAGCTCGCGAAGATTAGTCACTCCAGCTCCATGAGTATTCCGGGACTTTAATGCGGCTCAACAAAGTCAGGCTCGCCGGATTCAAATCTTTTGTCGATCCAACCTCGGTGCATCTGCCGGGGAATCTGATCGGTGTAGTCGGTCCCAACGGCTGCGGCAAGTCCAACATCATCGATGCGGTGCGCTGGGTCATGGGCGAGCTGTCGGCCCGGCACCTGCGCGGTGATTCGATGAGCGACGTGGTGTTCAACGGCTCGAGTGCGCGCAAGCCGGTCGGCACGGCCGCGGTCGAACTGGTATTCGACAACAGCGATGGCAAGATCGGCGGCGCCTATGCGAGCTACAACGAGATCTCGCTCAAGCGCACGGTGTCGCGCGACGGCACCTCGGCGTACTACATCAACGGCGGACGCTGCCGCCGCAAGGACATCACGCAGCTGTTTCTCGGCACCGGCCTGGGCTCGCGCAGCTATGCGATCATCGAACAGGGCATGATCTCGCGCGTGATCGAGGCGCGGCATGACGACATGCGCCTGTTCATCGAAGAGGCGGCCGGCGTTTCACTTTATAAGGAGCGCCGCCGCGAGACCGAGATGCGCATGGCCGAGACGCGTGAGAATCTCGCGCGGTTGCAGGATCTGCGCGACGAGATCGACAAGCAGATCCGCCACCTGCAGCGCCAGGCTAACATCGCGCGTCGCTATCAGGAACTCAAAGCGCAGGAGCGTACCCTGACCGCCGAGCTGTTGGCCTTGCGGCTACGCGAGCTCGACAGCGGCGCCGCGGTGCAGGACGGCGCCGTACGCGAGTGCGAGCTGGACATGCAGCAGGCGCTGGCGGAGCAGCGCTCGGCGGAAGCGGCGATTGAGAAGCAGCGCGCGTGCCACACCGAGCTCAGCGAAGCGGCAGCGCAGGTGCAGGGCCGCTACTACGAGCTCGGGGCGGAAGTGACCCGGACCGAGGAGAACATTCGCTATACCCGCGAGCTGCGCGAGCGTGCCCGCAATGACCTGTCCCAGGTGAACGACAACCTCGGCTCGATCGCGCAGCAGATCGTGCGCGATGAAGAGCAGCTGGCGGCGCTGCGTGCCGAAATCGCCGAGCTCGAGCCATTGGTCGATGCGCGACGCGCAAGCGAGCAGCTGGCCACGAGCGGGCTCGCGGACGCGGAGGCCGAACTGGCTGCCTGGCAGCAGCATTGGGAGAGCTTCAACCGCGATCTCGGCGCCGCCGGACAGAGCGCCGAGGTGGAGTCCGCGCGCATTGAGCAGCTCGAAAGCCAGCGCCACCGCTTGCAGGCGCAAGCTGACCGGCTGAGCCTCGAGCTCGATGCGCTCACCTCGCAGCGAGCCGACGCGCCGATCGACGGGCTCACCGAACGCGAGGCGGCGGCGCGCGCGGTGGCCGACACGCTGGCGCGCGAATTGGAGGCGGCGCTGACGCAGGTGCAGAAGTTGCGCAGCGCGCAGCAGAGCGCCGATGGCCGGCTCGAGGCCCTGCGGCAGGAACGCGAGCAGGCGCGCGCCGAACTGATGTCGCTCGAAGCCTTGCAGCAGGCGGCGCTGCGGGAGAAGAACGCGCGCGCGGGTGCCTGGTTGTCGGCGCTGGCGGTTTCCGCCAGGCAGCCGCGATTGGCAGAGACGCTTGACGTTGAAGCCGGTTGGGAGCGCGCGGTCGAAACGGTGCTCGGTGATTACCTCGAGGCCGTCGGCGTGGCCGCGCTCGACCAACTCGAATCGTCATTGCCGGGGCTCGACGGCGGTAGCGTGACGTTTTTCGAACACGCGGCGGCCGGTGCCGCCGGGCGTGCAGGGACGCTGGCGGCGTGGGTGCGCGGACCGCAGGCGGTACGCTCGCTGCTCGAGCCGGTGCGAACCGCGCAGTCGCTCTCCGTGGCGTTGCGGCAGCGCTCGCAGCTGGCGGACGGCGAATCCCTGATCACCGCGGCCGGGGAATGGGTCGGCCGCGACTGGCTGCGAGTCAACCGCGGTGGCGACGTGCACGCCGGCGTGCTGGAACGCGAGCATCGACTCAAGGCACTGCGCGAGCTGTGCATCACTGCCGATGAGCGAGTGCGGCGGCTCGAGCAGGACATCGTGTCGCTGCGCGCGCAGCTGGGCGTGTCCGAGCAACATCGCGACGCCACGCAAGCGCGCATCCACGGCGTGCACCGCGAGCACGCCGAGCTGCGCGGCCGGCTGGAAGCGCTCAAGGCACGACTGGAAGAGGCGGCGTTGCGCCGAGCCCGCATCGAGGCCGAGCAGGCCGAGGTCGCGCTCGACATGACCCGCGCGCAGGACGGCCTGGCCCGTGCGCGCGCCGCCCACGGTGAGGCGATGGAGGCCCTGGCCCGGCTGCATGAGCAGCAACTCGAGCTCGAGAGCGAACGCGAGCTCAGGCGCGAACAGGCCGCGCTCACGCGCGAGCGGGCGCAGGCTGCGCAGCGCGATCTGCACGACAGCCTGATCCGGTTGGAGAGCCGGCGCTCGGCGCAGGGCTCGATGGCGGGCGCGCTCTCACGCCTGCTCGAGCAGCGTGCCGCGCTGCAAGCGCAGGCCCAGAGTCTGGAGCGCTCGCTCGCCGATGGCGATGCGCCGGTCGCCGAACTCGAGGTGCGGCTGCAGGACCATCTGGCGCGGCGGCTCGAAGTCGAGGCCGAGCTCGCGAGCGCGCGCCGGCAGCTCGAGGACTGCGACAGCGAATTGCGGGCACTCGAGCAGCGCCGGCTGTCGGCGGAACAACACGTCGCGGCGGCGCGCGAGGCAATGGAGCAGGCTCGGTTGGCAGCGCAGGAGTCGCGCGTGCGGCGCGAGTCGCTGTTCGAGCAGTTCGCGGCCACGCAATGCGAGCTCAGTGCCGTGCTGGACAAAATGGATCCCGAGGCCGACATCAAGGTCTGGGACAGCCGGCTCGCCGAGCGGCGCGAGGACCTGGAAAAGCTCGGCCAGGTCAATCTCACCGCGATCGATGAGCTCGCGGAGCAGACCGAGCGCAAGAACTACCTCGATCGGCAGTTCGCCGACGTCAACGACGCGCTCGCTACGCTCGATCAGGCAATGCACAAGATGGACCGCGAAACGCGCACCCGTTTCGAGGATACCTTCAACCGTATCAACGCCGGGCTGCAGGAAAAATTTCCACGGCTGTTCGGCGGCGGCCACGCGTATCTGGAACTGGTCGGGGAGGATCCGCTCGCGGCCGGTGTCGCGGTCATGGCGCGTCCGCCGGGTAAGCGCAACAGCACCATCGCGCAGCTCTCAGGCGGCGAAAAGGCGCTGACCGCCGTGGCGCTGGTGTTCTCGATCTTCGATCTGAATCCGGCGCCGTTCTGCCTGCTCGATGAGGTGGACGCATCGCTCGATGAGCAAAATGTCGGCCGCTATTGCGAGATCGTTCGCGAGATGTCGAGCCGGGTGCAGTTTATTTTCATTACCCACAACAAAGTCACGATGGAGCTGGCCTCGCAGCTCATCGGCGTGACCATGAACGAACCCGGCGTCTCGCGGCTGGTCGCGGTCGATATCGACGAGGCCATGAAGCTGGCAGCGGTCTGATCGCGGAAGGACTCATGGAGGCATTGCGCTGGATACTGTTGCTGGCCGGTCTGGTGTTCCTGGCGGGGCTGGCCGCCTGGGAGCTGCGCCGGCCGCGACAGGCGCGTCGCGATGGCGCCGGTCGATCCGAGCGCAGCGAGCCGGAGATCGGCGCGATGGACCCCATGGGCCAGACGGGACCGATGGCTCCGATGGCCGGGGAGCCGCCGGCATCGGCCGCGGGAATTTATGCCGGAGCCAGCCTCGGCAGCGGCCGCACGCGGGCCGAGCCGCCACCGCGCATCGATCTGCCGCCGCTGGAGCCGCTCGAGCCGAGCGCGGCTGCGGGCGGCGGCGGAACGCAGAGCGCGAGTTCAGCGATCAGCATCGATGAGCCGATCCGTGCCCTGGGGCCGGAGCTTGTGAACGATCTGGGCGCTGGCGAGCCGTACGCGGACACGCTCGCCGATGCGCCGGAGGGCGCCTCCGTGGTCGAGCAGCCGCTGGCCGGCGAACTGCCACGGTCGCTGGTGGTCGACTGGCCGCCGGAAGCAGAGCGCCAGATCCTCTCGCTGCGGATCGCTGCGCTGAGCCACGAGCGTCTGTCCGGCCGCCTCGTGCGCCAGGCCCTGGGGGCTTGCGGTTTCGAGCACGGGCGCTTTGGCATTTTTCATCAGGCCGGCGCTGATGGCCGGGCACTGCTCAGTGCCGCTAACCTCACCAAGCCCGGCATTTTCGATCTGCCCAATATGGACTTTCAGCGCTTCTCGGGTTTGAGTCTGTTCGCCGTGCTGCCGGGACCGCTGCCGCCGGCGGCAGCGCTCGATCACCTGCTCGATACTGCGCAGGATCTGGCCGAGCGGTTGCGGGCACGTCTGCAGGATGAGCAAGGGCTGACGCTCGGCGCGGCACAGCTCGAGAATCTGCGGCGCACGGTGCAGGATCTGACCGCGGTGGCGCTGCGCGCGGAGCCAACTGCGTGAAGGACGCAACGCGGCGGCGCGCCGCCGAGTTGCGTGAGCTGATCCACCAATACGACTACCGGTACTACGTGCTCGACGATCCGGCGGTGCCGGACGCCGAATACGACCGCCTGATGCGCGAGCTGGGCGAGCTCGAAGCGCAGCATGCCGAACTGGTGACGCCGGATTCGCCGACGCAGCGCGTGAGCGGCCAGATTGCCGCCGGTTTTGCCGAGGTTCGGCATAGCGTGCCGATGCTCTCGCTCGACAATGCGTTCAGCGACGACGACATCGTCGCTTTCGATCGGCGGGTGCGCGAGCGTCTCGGCCGTGACGATCAGCAGATTGAGTACTGCGCCGAGCCCAAGCTCGACGGCCTGGCAGTGTCGCTGATCTATCGTGCCGGCCGCCTGGTGGTCGGGGCCACGCGCGGCGACGGCAGCAGCGGCGAGGACATCACGGCGAACATACGCACCATTCGTGCCGTGCCGCTGATGCTGCGTGGACGGGCGCCGGACGAAGTCGAAGTCCGTGGCGAAGTATTCATGCCAGTGGCGGGATTTGAGCGCATGAATGCGGCGGCGATGGCCGCAGGCGAGAAAGTGTTCGCCAACCCGCGCAACGCCGCCGCCGGCAGCCTGCGCCAGCTCGATCCGCGAATCACGGCAGCGCGGCCGCTGGGCGTATTCTTTTATGCCGTCGGTCGCTGGCAAGGGGCAGCTCAATCGCCGCCGAGCCAGACGAGCCTGCTGCGCCAGCTCGCGGATTGGGGCCTGCGCACCAATTCCGAGATTCGCGCCGTAGCCGGAGCCGCGGGCTGTCTGGATTACTTTCATGCGCTCGGCGCTCGGCGCGCGGCGCTGCCATACCAGATCGACGGCGTGGTTTATAAGGTCAACTCGCGTGCCGATGAGGAGGCGCTGGGCTATGTCTCGCGCGCGCCGCGCTGGGCGATCGCGCACAAATTTCCCGCAGACGAAGCCCTCACGGTGGTGCGCGACATCGAATTCCAGGTCGGGCGCACAGGCGTGCTCACGCCGGTGGCCCGGCTCGAGCCGGTGCAGCTGGCCGGTGTCACGGTCAGCAACGCGACACTGCACAACATGGATGAAGTCGAGCGCAAGGACGTGCGCCGCGGGGACACGGTAGTGGTGCGGCGGGCGGGCGATGTCATTCCCGAGATCGTGCGTGTGCTGCCCGAGCGTCGGCGGCGCGGCGCGCAGCGGCCGAAACTGCCGGATAAATGCCCGATCTGCGGCTCCAAGGTGGTGCGCGTCGAAGGCGAGGCCGCCGCGCGCTGCAGCGGCGGCTTCAGCTGCGCGGCACAGCGCAAGGAAGCCCTGCGTCATTTCGCCAGCCGGCGCGCACTCGATATCGAGGGGCTGGGAGAAAAGCTGATCGATCAGCTGGTCGGGCAGGAGCTGCTGCGGAACCCGAGCGACATCTATGCGCTCGAGGCCGGGAGCCTCGCCGGACTGGAACGAATGGGCGAGAAGTCGGCCGCCAATCTGGTGGCGGCGATCGAGCACAGCAAGGGCACTACATTGCCGCGGCTGCTGCATGGGCTCGGAATTGCCGGCGTCGGTGAGAGTACGGCCAAAGCGCTGGCTGAGCACTTCGGATCGCTCGGGGCGCTGGAGAATGCCTCGATGCAACAGATCCTCGAGGTCAGCGATATCGGGCCGGTGATTGCCGCCAGCGTGCAGAGTTTCTTCCAGGATGCACGCCATCGCAACGAACTCAAGCGTCTGCGAGCGCTCGGCATGCATTGGCCGGAGGGGCCGGCGGCGGCGGAAACAGCTGCGCTGCCGCTGTCCGGGCTGACCGTGGTGCTCACCGGAACGCTGCCGGCCTTAAGCCGCGATGCCGCCGCCGAACGGCTCACGGCGCTCGGCGCAAGAGTCAGCGGCTCGGTGTCGAAGAAGACCAGTTATCTCATCGCCGGCGCCGATCCCGGCTCGAAGCTCACGCGCGCGCAGCAGCTCGGCATCCCGGTGCTGGACGAGCGGGGCCTCGAGGAATTACTGCGCCGGAAGTGAGCCCTCAGAGGTTCCTCTCGATCTTGGCGGTCTTAAGCAATTCATCCTGATAGGCCCTGAACTTCTTGGTCTCCACCAGCTGGCTCACCCGATCCTTGACTTGCTCGAGCGGCGGCACCGGCGTGTCGCGAGTATCGAGTAGCTGAATCACGTGCCAGCCGTACTGGGACTGCACCGGCGTCGGCGTGACCTCGCCCTTCTTCAGCTGGACCACGGCGTCCGCGAACGGCTTGACCATGTTGGATGGCGTGAACCAGCCCAGTTCCCCGCCCTGCTCCTTGGATGAATCTGTTGAGTCCTTCTTGGCGAGGTCCTCGAACTTGGCGCCTTTCTTGAGCTCGTCGATGATTTTCTGGGCCGCGTCCTGGCTCGACACCAGAATATGGCGCGCGTGGTATTGCATCTTGGGCATGCCCGCAACCTGCGCGTCGTATTCGGCCTTCAGTTCCGTATCGGTAGGCTTCTTGTCCTCCAGATAATGCGTGGCACCGGCTTGCTGCAGGATCTCCAGGCGCGAGAGCGACAGCAGCGAGGCGGTATCCGTGGTCTTGTCCAGGCCTTGCTTGATTGCTTCTTCGGCAATGATCTCGCCACGAATCAGGTTGTCGAGCAACTGCGTGCGCTGTTCGGCCGTCAGCTCGGTAGCCGGCTTGCCGGCGGTGTTCTTCGCGTAGTACTCGAACATCGCGCGGCTGATCGGGGTGCCGTTGACGGTTGCCACCGGCTTGTCGGCCGGCTTGGTGGTGTCCGCCGTGGGACCGCCTTTGGAGCAGGCGGCCAGTAGCGCCAGCGCGGCGAACGGGAGTGCTTTGAAAATTTTCATCAGATATCTCATTAGGTTACGTTAATTACTTTATGAACTCATCAGGAGTCAGGGTTTCCATCGCCACGGCATGCAGTTCGGTCTCGAACAGCGGCGCCAGCGCCTCGTTGACCAGACGGTGACGCTGCAGGGGCTTCAATCCCTCGAAGCATGTGGACACGATCCGTAGCCGGAAGTGTCCCTTGCCACCGGCGCTGGTATGGCCGGCGTGCGCGGCACTGTCGTCACGCACTTCCAGGTGCGCGGGCTGCAGGCGCTGCTGCAGCAGCCTCTGAATATGCACGGCAGTCGGGCTCGGTGGGGCGCGCATGACAGTCAGGCGGCCACTGCCTCGGTTCGCGCGGCGAGCCAGACGGCTTGAGCGATCGCGAACAACGCGAACGCCACGCTGAGACCGAATACCTTGAAATTGACCCAGGTACGTTCGCTCGCGCTGTTGGCGACCCAGAGGTTCAGGCCCCCGAGCAATGCATAGAACCCGACCCAGAGCAGATTGAGCTTGAGCCAGGTGCGGCGCGGCACGGTCTCGCTGCGGCTGACCATTGGCGCGAGCAGTCGCTGCGCCAGGGGAACGCGGCCTACCCACGGGCTCACGAAGCTAGCGAGCGCGACCAGCCACAGAAATACGGTCGGCTTCCATTTGAGAAACCGCGGATCGCGCAGGATCAACGTGGCGCTGCCGAGCGAGAGCACCAGCACCGCGCTCAGCAGATGCATCGGCGGTACGCGCCGCAGCCGCAGCAGATCGGCCAGCAGCAGCGCGACCATCGCGATCATCAGCACCGCGGTGGCGACGTAGATGCCGCCCAGATAGTAGGCCACGAAGAACGCCACCAGTGGCGCAAGATCAAACAGGGCTTGCATCCGTGAATCGGGTCGCCAGACAGGGCAGTTATCAGGGCCGCTATGATAGCGGATTCGCCCCCTTCGGCGCAGGCCATGGCCCAATACTTCGAGCTGCATAGCCAGAATCCGCAACTGCGCCTGATCCGCCGCGCGGCCGAGATCGTACGCAACGGTGGCGTCATCGCCTATCCGACCGACTCTTGCTACGCGCTCGGCTGCCATATCGGAGACGCGGCGGCGCTCGAGCGTCTGCGACGCATTCGCGGCGCCGATCGGCACCATCATTTCACGCTGGTGTGCCGCGACCTGAGCGAGATCGGGCGCTATGCGCGCATCGAGACCTGGCAGTTCAGGTTGCTCAAGGCGGCCACGCCCGGCCCGTTCACGTTTCTGCTGCCGGCTACGCGCGAGACGCCGCGGCGGCTGCAGCATCCGAAGCGCCGCACGATCGGTATCCGAGTGCCCGACCACCCAGTGCCGAAAATGCTGCTGACCGAGCTCGGTGAGCCGTTGATGAGCTCGACCTTGCTGCTGCCGGGCGATGAGCTGCCGCTGACCGACGGCGATCAGATCCGCGCCCGACTCGAGCACCAGCTCGATGCCATCCTCGATGGCGGGCATTGCGGCATCGAGCCGACGACGGTGGTCGATCTGGCGGTGTCGCCGCCGGTCCTGGTGCGTGCCGGCAAAGGCAAGCTGGCCGGCGTCGGCTGGGAAGTGCTCGGGAACCCCGTATAATCAACTCTGTTCAATCAGGGGCCCGCCGCTCGCGCGGGGAGCGACCGCAAGGATGAGTGCCGTCCCTCAAGGCAAGCGCGTGCTGTCCGGCATGCGCCCGACCGGTCAGCTGCATCTGGGCAACTACCACGGCGCGCTGCGCAACTGGGTCGAGCTTCAGTACCGGTACGAATGTTACTTTTTCATTGCCGACTGGCACGCGTTGACCACCGATTACGAGGATACCGCCGGACTGCCGCAGGCGGTCCATGAGGTGTTGATCGATTGGCTGGCCGCCGGCCTCAACCCCGGCGTCGCCACCCTGTTTGTGCAGTCGCAGGTGCCCGAGCATGCCGAGCTGCATCTGCTGTTGTCGATGATCACGCCCCTGAGCTGGCTCGAGCGCGTGCCCACGTACAAGGATCAGCAGGAACAGCTCAAAGACAAGGATCTGGCGACCTATGGCTTCCTCGGCTACCCGCTGCTGCAGAGCGCCGACATCCTGCTGTACCGGCCCAGCTTCGTGCCGGTAGGCGAGGATCAGGTCGCGCACGTGGAAATCACACGCGAAATCGCGCGACGCTTCAATCATCTGTACGGCCGGGAGCCCGACTTCGAGCAGAAGGCGGAGCGCGCGATCAAGGAACTCGGTGGACGCAACATCACGCTCTATCGCCAGCTGCGCCGCCGCTTCCAGGAATCCGGGGATGTGGCGGCGATCGAACGGGCACGGGCGCTGGTGGAGAGCAACACGCGCATCACCCTCGCCGATCGCGAGCGCCTGCTCGGCTATCTCGAGGGCTCCTACGTCAGCATCCTGCACGAGCCGCAGGTGCTGCTGACCGCCAGCCCCAAGGTACCCGGTCTCGATGGCCGCAAGATGTCCAAGTCCTATGGCAATACCATTTTGCTGCGCGAGGACCCGGATTCGGTGGCGGCGAAACTCAAGACCATGCAGACCGATCCGGCGCGGGTGCGGCGTACCGACCCCGGCGACCCGGAGAAATGCCCGGTATGGGATCTGCACAAGCTGTATTCGGATGAAGCCACACGACAGTGGGTGGATCAGGGCTGCCGTACCGCGAGCATCGGCTGTCTCGACTGCAAGAAGCCGCTGATCGACCGGATCGTCGATGAGGTCACCGGCATGCGCAAGCGCGCGCAGGAATTTCAGGAAAATCCCGAGATGGTCGCGAACATCCTGACTGAAGGTGGCGAGAAGGCGCGCGCGGCGGCGCGCGCCACGCTCGACGAGGTGCGCCGCGCCATGCATTTGCGGCCGCAATGATCTATAAGGTTTGCCATCGCGTTGGCGCGACCTGGGAGGCTTAAGATCGTGAAGCCGGACCTCAAGATCGTGGCGTCCAATCCGCTGCCACCGGCGCCGGTGCCAGTCTCACCGGAGCAGGTCGAGATGCCGTTTGCCGTGGTCAACGGCGAGCCGATCACGCAGCTGCCGCGGGATCTGTACATCCCGCCGCAGGCGCTGGAGATATTCCTCGAGGCCTTCGAAGGCCCGCTCGACCTGCTGCTCTATCTGATCCGCCGGCAGAACGTAGACATTCTGAATATTCCGATCGCCGAGATCACGCGCCAGTACACCCAGTACATCGAGCTGATGCAGGATCTGCAGCTCGAGCTGGCCGGCGAGTATCTGGTGATGGCGGCGACCCTGGCCGAGATCAAGTCACGGATGCTGCTGCCGCGGCCGCCGGGCGAGGGTGACATCAGTGAGGACGATCCGCGTGCCGAGCTGGTGCGAAGGCTCCAGGAGTACGAACGCTTTAAGCGCGCGGCGGCGGAGATCGATGCCATGCCCCGGCTCGAACGCGACGTCTGGCAGGCGAGCGCCGAGCTGCGCGACAAACCCGCTGCACGCAGCCTGCCACAGGTGACGCTGCAGGAAATGCTGCTCGCCTTCAAGGAAGTCGCCGTGCGTGCGGCCATGTTCGCGCATCACCACGTGCGGCGCGAACCGCTGTCGGTGCGCGAGCGCATGAGCAACATCCTGGCCGCTCTGGAGCAGGGCAGCTTTCTGGAGTTCGGTCGCCTGTTCGCGCCCGAGGAGGGCCGGGCCGGCGTGACCGTCACCTTCGTGGCGATCCTCGAGCTCATGCGCGAGGGTCTGATCGACATCATGCAGACCGCGGCCTACGCGCCGCTGCACGTGCGCGCGGCGGCCGCAAATCGTACACTGCATCTGGTCGCCGACAATACGCGGCCGGAGCCGGCCGCTGTCGCGGCGGCGCCGGCCGACCAGAGCACAGCTGAGCCGGACGGGGGTGACAGCGGAGTGTTGGAATGAGCGCAAGCGAACTGAGAAATATCATCGAAGCCGCACTGTTGGCGGCGGGAAAATCGCTGACGCTCAACGAGCTGTCGCTGTTATTCGACGAACAGGAGCGCCCCGATCCGGCCGCCATCCGGGGCGCGATCGAGTCGCTGGCCGCGGACTATGCGGCGCGGCCGATCGAGATCAATGAGACCGGCGCGGGCTGGCGCATTCAGGTGCGCCGTGCCTATGGCGCCACGGTTGCACGACTGTGGCCCGAGCGGCCGCAGCGCTATTCACGCGCGCTGCTCGAGACGCTGGCGCTGATCGCCTATCGGCAGCCGATCACGCGGGCCGAGATCGAGTCGGTGCGCGGCGTTGCGGTCAATCCCAACATCACCAAGACGCTGCTCGAGCGGCAGTGGATCCGCGTGGTCGGCCACCGTGACCTGCCGGGCCGGCCGGAGCTGCTCGGTACCACCCGTGAATTTCTGGAATACTTCGGACTGAAGAACCTGGACGACTTGCCAGCGCTCACCGCGCTGCGCTCCCTCGGAGAGCTCGATCCACAGCTCGATCTGCGGGTAGCCGGGGAGGCCGACAGCGCGTGCGCGTCCAGCGAGCCGGCATCAGCGGCCGTCGGCGGTCAGATCGACGAGGAACCCAACGACGCCGAGGCGAGCGAGGCGGAGGAGTCCGGCGCCGCTCCGCTGGCCGCACCGGGTCTGGTCGCCTCTCCGCCCGACGATTCCTGAAGACGCAGCATGCCGGCCGTGAGCGCAGCCGAGCGCCTGCAGAAGGTGCTGTCGCAGCTTGGGCTCGGTTCGCGACGAGAAGCCGAGGCCTGGATTCGCGCCGGCCGTGTCACGGTCAACGGCAAGGCGGCGGTGCTGGGCATGCGCGTCGCTGCTGACGATCAGCTCAAGCTCGATGGCCGCCCCATCCGCCGGCAAGTCACCAAGGACGTGCCGGTTTTTATGTGTCACCGCTCACCGGGCGAGCCGCTGCTGCCGCCGCGCACGGCCGCCCGCGGCGCCGACACCGGCACCGGCACGGCGCCGGGTGCGAGCATCGCCGAGCGATTACCGCGCCGCGCCGGCCGCCGCTTCATCAGCATCAGTCCGATGCCCACCGTCGATGGCGGTCTGGAACTGCTGACCGCCGATGGCTTCCTGGCTACGCGCCTGCAGCGCGCGGTGCGTTCGCTGGAGATGGAATTTAGTCTGCGCATCCGCGGCGAGCTGTCCGCCGGACAGCAGCAGGCAATCCGTGAGGGCATGCTCGACGGGGGCTCCGCAGTGCGGGTACTGCAACTCGAGCCCACGGGCGGCGAGGGCAGCAATCGCTGGTATCGCCTGCTCGCCGCCGGTGCCAGCGGCAACGACATCCGCCAGCTGATCGAACGCCAGGCCGTAACGCTGGTGCGCATGCTGCGCACGCGCATCGGTACACTGGCGCTGCCGCGCACGCTCGCACGCAGTCATTGGCGCGAGCTCGAGGGTACGGAAGTCACCGCTTTGCTTGGCAGTCCAGGCTCTGGCCGTTGACGCCGCGACTGGCGGGTCCGAGCAGCCATAGATAGGGCTGCACGATGTCCTCGGGAGCGGCCAACCTGGTGATGTCTTCGGCTGGGAAGGCCTGGCGGCGCATGCGGGTGCGCACCGGTCCGGGATTGAGCGCATTGACGCGCGGGTTGCCGCTGCGTTCGAGTTCCTCCGCCAGAACGTGGGTCAGGGCCTCGATGCCGAATTTCGACACCGCATAGGCGCCCCAATAGGCGTTGGCGTGACGGCCGGCGCCGCTGCTGGTGAATACGATGGACGCATCCTGTGAGCAGCGCAGCAGCGGCAACAGCACCTGGGTGAGTGCGAACGCCGCGGTCAGATTCACGTGCAGCACACGACACCAAGTCGGCACGTCGTAGTGCTCGATTGGGGCCAGCACGCCGAGAATGCCGGCGTTATGCAGCAGGCCGTCGAGGCGTCCATAGCGGCGCTGCAGCGCTTCGGCCAGTTGGTCGTAATCGCGTGCGAGGGCCCGCTCGAGATCGAGCGGCGCAATGCTGGCCTCAGCCTTATGCAACGCCGCAATGCGCGCATGCACGGCTTCAAGCTTGCTTACCGAACGGCCGATCAGCACCAGCTCGGCACCGTGTGCCGCCGCTGCCAGCGCGACTGCGCGCCCGATGCCGTCGCTCGCGCCGGTGACGGCGATGACGCGTCCGCGCAATTCGTCCGGTCCCGCCTGATAGCGTTGGTGTACGGCCAAGGTGGATGCGGACAAGGGCTCTGCCATGGCGCTCAACTGTGTTTTAAAGGTCCGGCGCAGTCAGTCGATTCGAAAGCGGCCGCGTGCGGCGCGGCGCGCGGCGTTCCAGGCGACCAGATTGTCGGCGAAACCATCGAGGCCCGAGCCGCTTTTCCTGCCCGGGCGGCGCTGGCGGCGCTGGGCTTGCCTGGCGGCGAGGGCAATCCAGACCAGCAGCGGCGCGAGCCGCGGCTGCAGCGCGCTGTCGATCGCCTGGGCTTGCCGTCGCAGCGCCTCGAGGGCGGCGGCCGGTGCCGCTGGCGCGGCTGGCGCGCCCGGTCCGGCCAGCGCGGTCGGTGGCTGCGTGCGCCCGGTCGCGAAACGCTCGAGTTCGAGCGCGTGCTCACCCAGGTCGCTCAGCGCGCGCTGCAGCTGCGGCGAGGGCGGGTCCGGACGCTGATCCGGGCGCAGCGCAGTCGCCGCCAGCTCGAACACGGCGCGCTGGAGTGCCGCGCCCGGCTGGGCGCTGAGCGTCTCGGTCGCGAGATCCACGGCAGCGGCCTCGACCAGGGGCTGCAATTTCAAGCGGCGGCCTTCCGGCTCCTGCGCCAGCAGCGCGCGCAGCCACGGATGCTGCGGCTCGCCACGCGCGTAGCGCTCGGCTTCGCCGCGCCACCAGTCAAGCCGTACGTGAGCCACGGAGTGGTCCAGGCCGCGCGCGGCACCGGCGCTGATCTGATCGGCCAGCGCCAGCAGGGTGGTCAGCGTGACGCGCACCGCGGCCGGGCTGTAGAGCAGCGCGAAATAGCGCGGCGACCCGGCTGCCGGCGGCGGTGGCAGCGGGAGCGATGGCGGTGGCGCCTGACTCACGGCAGCTGGCTCACGGCGCTGCGCCGCCGTCGCCCGGCGGATCGCGCACCAGGTGCTCGATCGGCTCGGGGCTCGCGATCGGCTCACCGGGCGCGGCGCCGAGCTCGGTGAAACGCCGCGCTCCGGGCAACACCTGGCGCTCGAGCGAGCCCACGGCGCTGTTGTAGGCATCCACCGCGCCGCCGAGCGCCCGACCGGTCCTGGCCAGATGCGCTACGAAGCTCGACAGTCGCTTGTGCAATTCCTGCCCGAGGTCGCGGATCACGGCGGCGTTCTCGGCCACGGCCGCCTGCCGCCAGCCATAGGCTACGGCTTTGAGCAGCGCGATCAGCGTCGACGGCGTGGCGACGATGACTCCGGTGCGCAAGGCGTGCTCGAGCAGCTCGGGCCGCTCGGCCAGCGCCGTGCTCAGGATCTGATCGCCCGGCAGGAACAGCACGGCGAATTCCGGGCTGTGCTCGAACTGCGCCCAATAGGCCTTGGAGGCCAGTTCGCGCACCCGCGCCTCGACCTGCTGCGCGTGGCGCGCGAGCGCCTGCGCACGCAGCTCGTCGGTCGGGGCGTCGATCGCATCGAGATAGCCCTCGAGCGGCGTCTTGGCGTCCACCACCAGCTTGCGCCCTTCGGGCATGTGTACCACCAGATCGGGGCGCAGCATGCCGCCGGTGTCGCCGACACTCGGCTGCTCGGTAAAATCGCAGTGCTCGGATAGGCCGGCGAGCTCCACCACCCGCCGCAGCGTCAGCTCACCCCAGCGGCCGCGCACTTCCGGCCGGCGCAGCGCGGTCACGAGATTGCGGGTCTCGCGCTGCAGCGCCGATTGCCCCTGCGCCAGCGTTTCGATCTGCGAGCGCAGGCTAACGAAAGCCTCGCGACGCTCGCGCTCCATCGCCGACACCTGGGCCTCGGTTTTCTCGAGCGCGCTGCGGATCGGCTCGACCAGCGCCTGGAACGCCTGCTCGCGCTCGCGCCAGGTGCCTTGAATGCTCGCCTGTTCACGACCGAAGGCTTCGCGCGCGAGCTTGAGAAACACATCGGCATTGTCGCGCAGGCTCGCTGCGGCGAACTCCTGCACGCTGGCGCGCAGTCGTGCTTCGCTGTCGGCGAGCTGCCGCGCCGTGCGCCGCGACAACAGCCGCGAGGCCGCCAGGACCGCGACCAGACCCAGCAACAGCCCACCCAGCACGGCCAGCGCAATCTGCATCAACGACACCTGTCGGACGCGCCCGCTCAGGCTCCCGCGTGCGGGGCGAGCGGCGAAGCGGCGCGGCGCAAGCCCACCCAGGCGAGCAGTTCCAGCGGCTCGTCGATCCAGGCGGTGACCGGCCAGTCCTTCACATCCTCGTGCACTCCGATGTAGCCGAAGCTTGCGCCGAGCGCGACCATGTTGGCCGCGCGCGCGGCCTGAACGTCGCGCAGCGCGTCACCAAGGTACAGGCAGCGCGCGGGCTCGATGCTGAGCTGCCGCGCGGCGGTGAGCAGCGGCAACGGGTCGGGCTTGCGCGCCGGCAGGCTGTCGCCCGAGAGCACGCAGCCGGCACGTTCGAACAGGCCCAACTGCTGCATCAGCGGCTCGGTCAGCCAGCGCGGCTTGTTGGTGATCACGCCCCAGGGAATGCGATGCACCTCGAGCTGCGAGAGCACTTCATCGAAACCTGGGAACAGCCGTGTCTCGACCACGAGCTGCGCGCGATAAAGATCCAGAAACCGCGCGCGCAGCGCTTCGAACTGGGCCACGTCGGCGTCGGGAAAGCCGACGCGCACCACCGCATTGGCGCCGTTCGAGACATGCGGCCGAATGCTGGCGAAGGCGAGCGGCGGCAGCTGCTGCTGCGTGCGCAGCGTATTGAGCGCGTGCGCCAGGTCCGGTGCCGTATCGAGCAGCGTGCCATCCAGATCGAGCAGCACGGCCGCGAGCGGTATGGCGGGGATCACGCCGCTTCGGCCTCGCGCCGGAAATGCGCCAGGTAATTCACACTGGCGTCGCCCGTCAGCCGCGCGGCCTGGCTGAACGGGTTGTAGTCGATGCCGCTGACATCGCACAGTGTCAGGTGCTCGGCACGCCCCAGACGCGCGAGCTCGGCCGGGCGCAGCAGCCGCGCATATTCGTGCGTGCCGCGCGGGATCAGCTGCAGCAGGTATTCGGCGCCGACGATCGCGAGCAGGAACGAGCGCAGATTGCGATTGATGGTCGAGACGAACAGGTCGCCGCCCGGCCGCAGCAGCTTGGCCGTAGCGGCCAGTAGCGCCGCCGGGCTCGGCACGTGCTCGACCAGCTCCATGCAGGTGATCACGTCGAATGGGCTGGCGACCTGGGCTACGAATTGCTCGGCCGAGCACAGGTGGTAGTCGATCTGCAGCTGGCTCTCGTGCGCATGCAGCCGCGCCACCTCGATCATCGCTGGCGCCATGTCGATACCGCTGACGTGCGCGCCGTGGCGCGCGAGGGCTTCGGTGAGCAGGCCGCCGCCGCAGCCGATGTCGAGTGCACGCCGCTGCGACAGGGCGCAGCGCTGCGCCACGTACGCGACTCGTTGCGGATTGAGCGCGTGCAGCGGCCCGAAGGCGCCGCGCGGATCCCAGAATTCATGCGCCAGCGCGTCGAACTTGCGTACTTCCGCGTCCATCGCCGCCGCCGTGGCCGGGGTGTTCATGTCGCCAGTATAGCCGCGCGGGCGCAGGGCGGGGTCTTGCAGCACCTGCCGCGGCGCCGCCGGGCGCCGCGGTAACAGCGGCGGCGAGGTGCCGCCTTGTGCTATGATTTCCCGCTAAATATTCAACGCGCGAAGACTTAGAAGAGTGACCGAAATAGCCCGCGAAGTCGTGCCCGTCAACCTCGAAGAGGAGATGCGCAAGTCCTATCTCGACTATGCAATGAGCGTGATCGTCGGACGCGCATTGCCGGACGTGCGCGACGGCCTGAAGCCGGTGCACCGGCGCGTGTTGTACGCGATGCGGGAGCTCGGCAACGACTACAACAAGGCCTACAAGAAGTCGGCGCGCGTAGTTGGCGATGTCATCGGCAAGTATCACCCGCACGGAGATGTCGCGGTCTACGACACGATCGTGCGCATGGCGCAGCCGTTTTCGATGCGCTACCTGCTGGTCGATGGCCAGGGCAATTTCGGCTCGGTGGACGGCGATGCGCCGGCCGCGATGCGTTACACCGAAGTACGCATGTCGAAGCTCGCGCACGAGCTGCTGGCCGATATCGACAAGGAAACGGTTGACTTCGTCCCGAACTACGACGAATCCGAGCACGAGCCGTCGGTCATGCCGACGCGCATTCCAAACCTGCTGGTCAACGGCTCCTCCGGCATCGCCGTGGGCATGGCGACCAATATCCCGCCGCACAATCTGATCGAAATCGCCAACGCCTGCCTGGCGCTGATCGATGAGCCGTCACTGACGCTGGCCGGGCTCATGCAGCACGTGCCCGGTCCGGATTTTCCGACCGCCGGCATCATCAACGGCGCACAGGAAATCGTCACCGCGTACAAAACCGGCCGCGGCCGACTGTCGGTGCGGGCGCGGGCCCATTTCGAGGATTTCGACGATCGCGGTCGCCAGGCGATCATCGTCACCGAGCTGCCTTATCAGGTGAACAAAGCCCGCCTGCTCGAACGCATCGCCGAGCTGGTGCGCAACAAGCAGATCGACGGCATTTCCGAGCTGCGTGATGAGTCCGACAAGGACGGCATGCGGGTCGTGATCGAGCTCAAGCGCGGCGAAGTCGCCGAGATCGTGCTCAACAATCTGTACGCGCAGACGCCGATGGAAACGGTGTTCGGCATCAACATGGTGGCGCTGCTCGACGGCCAGCCGCGGCTGATGTCGCTGCGCGAGATGCTCGAGGCTTTTCTGCGTCATCGGCGCGAAGTGGTCACGCGCCGCACGATCTTCGAGCTGCGCCGCGCGCGTGAGCGCGCCCATATCCTCGAAGGCCTGGCGGTGGCGCTGGCCAACATCGACGAGGTCATCGCGCTCATCAAAGCCTCGGCGACGCCGGCCGAGGCGCGCGCGGCGATGCTCGGGCGCGGCTGGCCGCCGGGGGCGGTCGCGGAAATGCTCGATCGCAGCGGGGCGGCCTCGACGCGACCGGATGGACTGGCGGTGGAGTATGGCCTGTCCGGCGGCGTCTATCGATTGAGCGAGGCGCAGGCGCAGGCGATCCTCGATATGCGCCTGCACCGTCTCACGGGGCTCGAACAGGGCAAGATAGTCGAGGAATTCCAGACCCTGCTGGGCGAGATCGGCGACCTGTCGAAAATCCTCGCGCTGCCTGCGCGTCTGACTGAAGTGGTGCGTGGCGAGATCGTCGAGATTCGCGACAATTATGGCGATGCGCGCCGTACCGAGATCAGCCGTGATCACCTCGATCTGAGCACCGAGGACCTGATCGAACCACAGGATGTCGCGGTTACGCTGACGCACGCCGGCTATGCCAAGGCGCAGCCGGTGTCCGACTATCAGGCGCAGCGGCGCGGCGGCCGCGGCAAAGCCGCCACCGCGGTCAAGGACGAGGACTTCATCGAGAAATTCTTCGTCGCCCATACGCACGACACGCTGCTGTGCTTTTCCAATCGCGGCAAGGTCTACTGGCTGCGGGTGTTCGAGCTGCCGCAGGGCGGGCGCGGCTCGCGCGGTAAGCCGATCGTGAATCTGCTGCCGCTCGAGGAAGGCGAGAAGATCAGCGCCGTGCTGCCGGTCAAGCAGTTCGACGAGCAGCATTTCGTGTTCATGGCCACCAGCAGCGGTACCGTGAAGAAAACCCCGCTGGCGGCGTTTTCGCGGCCGCGCCCGAGCGGCATCATCGCGCTGGATCTGCGCGGCGATGATCATCTGGTCGGCGTGGCGCTCACCGACGCCACGCGCGAGATCATGCTGGTCACCAGCGGCGGCAAGGCGATCCGCTTCCACGAGGAAGAGGTGCGGCCGATGGGTCGCGAAGCGGCTGGCGTACGCGGTGTCAAATTAGGGGAGGCTCAACGCGTCATCGCGCTGCTGGTGCTCGGCGAGGGTTACGTGCTGACGGCCTCGGAGAATGGCTACGGCAAGCTCACATCTCTCGAGGATTTTCCCAGCCATGGTCGCGGCGCTCAGGGCGTGATCGCATTGCAGACCACTTATCGCAACGGCGCCACGGTGGCGGCATTGCAGGTGCAACCTGGCGACGAGCTGATGCTGATCAGCTCGACCGGCACGCTGGTGCGCACACCGGTGGCCGACATCTGCGTGGTCGGGCGCAACACGCAGGGGGTGCGGCTGATACGACTGGGCGAGGCGGAACGCCTGACCGGTGTCGAGCGCGTGGCCGGTCTCGAGGTCGGTGACGATGCCGCCGCAATCGACAGCGACGACAACGACGAAAACCCAGACAGCGCCGCGAGTGGTGATGGCTCCACGAGCGGCGACGGCGGCAGCGACGAGGTCAGCCCGCCGTAGTTCTGGCGCCGTGGTTCGGGCCTAAGGCGCCGAGTGTTGCTCTGTTAGAATCCCGTGCTGGCCGTAGTCTTTATCGTAAATGCGAGGTCGTTGAGTGCGCGTATTCAATTTTGCCCCGGAGGCGGAGGGTCATGGGACCGATGCGATGATCGACAGCTTTCACCGTAAGAAAGGAGTCATCAGAAGGCGGGTGCCGATAATCAAGACTATAGCGTCCGCAATCACGATAGGATCGGGAGGGTCTGCCGGAAAGGAAGGTCCAATCGCCCAGATAGGCGCGGGGTTTGGCTCATTTTTGGCTGACGTTTTGAAGGTTAGCGACAGGGAACGACGGATCATGCTCCTTGCCGGGGCAGCCGGAGGAATCGGCGCCATCTTCAAGGCCCCTTTGGGTGCGGCCCTCTTCGCGACCGAGGTTCTCTACCGGAGAGAGGATTTCGAGTTCGAGGCCATCATTCCCTGTATCCTCTCTTCGATCGTCGCTTTCATGGTCTTCACCTTTCACGATGGCACCG